>NZ_JANYUK010000001.1:0-739163 GCF_025106035.1 Citrobacter sp. XY323 | reverse complement strand
CTGGCTGCTGGTAATGCTGCTGCGGTGCGACAGGCTGCGCTGGCTGCTGGTAATGCTGCTGCGGTGCGACAGGCTGCGCTGGCTGCTGGTAATGCTGCTGCGGTGCGACAGGCTGCTGGTACTGCGGCGCAGGCTCCGGCATTACGCCTGGAGTAAATAGCGGCTCATGCGGACCATCATCCACCAGCGTTTTCATTGGCGAAAATTCAAAGTCATCAAGCGAGAACGGATTCGCTCCGGCAGGCTGTTCACCGGAATAGCGCTGCTGCTGGGAAGAGGCAAACTGGCGAGCCAGTTCCGCTTCTGCGGCTGAATCATCATCAGTCTGACTGGCATCATCCTGATACTCCTCGCCATAGCGGTGCTGCTGCGACTGGGCGAACTGACGCGCCAGCTCATCTTGCTGCATTGCGTCAATTTCTTCGTCACTGTACGCATCTGTATCAAGATGCTCTTCGCGCGCTTTCTCTTCAGCCATACGTTGTGACGGCAGTTTTATGCCATACGACGCCAGCTCCCGACGAGTAGGCACGCGCACACGATTCGGACGCGGTAACTGCGGACCAATCCCCTCTTTCACCTGTGGACGCGGCGCACCGCTACCCGCAAGACTAAAGACAGGTGCTGCGGCAGCCGCACCCGCCCCTAAAGCGGCGTTTTTCACCCCGGCGGCCAGCGGCGCAACGGCAGCAACTGACTCAACGGGCGGTATGGATGCTGCCGTCGGCATAGACGGCTTAACACGTTCAGGCTCCTGAGCAGGCTCTGGAATCGGCTGATACCAGGCGGCCAGTTGCTCGCGCTCACGTGCACGTTTCTCTTCAACTTCTTCAAAATAGTAGAGTGGCGGACGAGTCGGTTTAACCTCTTCAACTACCGGCTCAGGTTCCACTACAGGCGGTTGTTCAACCGCAGGCTGCTGGAACGCGGCGTTTTGTTGAAAGGTTGATTCCGGCTGATAATCAGGTTGCTGCACGGGCTCCGGCTGATAAGCAGGTTCCGGCTGCCAGTTGTGCTCCGCGGTAAATCCCTGCGGCTGCGGACTCTCCTCCACAACCGGCTGCTGCCATGGTTCATACTGCTGCTGCACCGGTGGCTGAGCGTAGTGGGCTGGCTGAGGATAACCCTCAGGCGCTGGCGCAATCACCGCATCACCGGTTTGCAAACCAGGCACGGCTTGCCAGGCTACGGCTGGGGCCGGTTGTTCCATAACGGTATTGGTCACTGGCGATGTTTGCAGCAGCGGATCAACCGGTGCGCTCCAGGCCTGAGCTGCCGTTGTCGCTGCCGCTGCGGCGGCAACTGGCTCTGTCACCGAATGACCATTCAGCAGCGGATCAAGTTCGTCATATTCAGGCAGCGTCGCACGATTACCGGAGAACAGCACATCGTTAGGATCGGCAACCACGCCACGAGCGCTGTATTCAATTTCGTCTTCATCATCCATGCGTTTGCCGGAAAATAGCGCGGCATCAGTATGACGGCCAAGCGGGTTGGTAAATTTCTCCGCCAGACGCTTACGGCGCGCTAACGCACCGCGCAGAATACGCGCCCGACGCGATTCATGAGGTTTGCCATCAGCGGTGTCGAAAGACTCATCTTCATCTTCATATTCTTCGTCATCGACCCAGGTATCGTCGCGACGGGTACGGTTGCTGGCAAACGTCAGGATATTGAGTAACCAGCCGCCCAGTTTTTCCGCAATGCTCACCCATGACCAGCCGGTAAACAGCGTTAATCCCGCAGCCCAAATGCACAATAGCGTCAGCGTACCGCCGCTACTGTGCAGTAATGGTTGCAACGTGGTGCTGAGCAGGCTGCCGATCACGCCGCCAGAGGCAAAATACCAGATGTCATCGGCATTGATTGCGGCAAGCCCGCAGGAGGTAAGGATCAGCGCCAGAACGCCAATAATACGCAGCGAAACGGCAAAATAATCGACGTATTCGTCGCTGGCCTGGTGTCGCCATGCAAACCAGCAGCCGCCGACAATGATGACGGGAATGGTGTAGGCCATGACGCCAAAAATAAAGAACAGTGTGTCTGCCAGCCATGCTCCGGGTATTCCCCCCAGATTATGGATAGGTTCGTGCCACGCGGTTTGCGACCAACTGGGATCCGAAGGGTTAAAGCTGAGTAAGGCAGCCATCAACCAGACGGCAAAAAGGGCAATAAGGATCAGTAGCGCTTCCAGGAGTCGGCGCCCGCTGCTTAACTTCGTCAATGTGACGTCTTTGTCTTCAGTGTATTCCTGGCTCAAAAACGGCTCTCCAGGTTTCAGGCTTTTCCTGCCCGATGCTAAAACGGACAACAGCACCGGGTTGCCCCGGCACTGTTGCTGTATGGATTAACAGGAGTGTAATCAAACTGCGTCGATTTTGCACCTGTTCCGTGTTAGCGCGTCTTAATTACCAGACGATTGCTCTGTTTGACTTCTTCCATTACGACATAAGTACGTGTGTCATTCACGCCAGGCAGACGCAGCAGGGTTTCCCCCAACAGCTTACGGTACGCCGACATATCCGGTACGCGTGTTTTCAACAAATAGTCGAAATCACCGGAAACCAAATGACACTCTTGAATTTCTTCAAGTTTTTGTACTGCAGAGTTAAATTGCTCAAACACATCCGGGGCGCCACGATTCAGAGTAATCTCAACAAAAACCAGAAGTGATGCATCCAGATAATGCGGGTTTAACAGCGCTGTATAGCCCTGAATAAAACCCTGTCTTTCCAACCGACGCACACGCTCAAGGCAGGGCGTTGGTGAAAGTCCCACACGTTTAGAAAGCTCGACGTTAGAAATACGCCCATCCTTTTGCAGCTCATTAAGAATGTTACGATCGATACGGTCGAGATCTTTGCCAGGGCGCTTCTTACTATCTACCATTATTATTGTCTCTCTGTATTCCTTCCCTACTCCTGCCTGACTCTACCAACATCACTGTTCAGAGTCGCTACCCATCAAAATAAACCGCAACCCAGAGGGATTTTCGGTTTGTAATGCCTGGGCTTATGGTGAGAAGACCGTTGCCTGTCGGCGGCTATCGACATCACGAATGGCATCTGTCCACACCATGCGTAGATTTCGCTAACACGGTAAACATGGTATCTACATGCATGATTATGCAGCACATACATGACACATTTTTTTTCTTCCTTGACTGTTTTCGCAAAACAGCAGGTGATTGTCAAAGTAAAACATCGATTTTTAGTACAACATGCCAGTTATTCATTCGCAGTGATGGAAAATCGTCATTTTATCACCTTATAACTGACCGATTTTTAGTAGAAATCGTTATAGTATTACGACTTATTCCCCCGCTCATCGGTTTCTGCTATTACACAAATTGTTAACAAAATCGCCATACTCTTTTTTTACGCCTGTAAATTCCCTACAATCCTGCTCATTGCCTGCCAACAACTATGGGGATCTCATGGGCGCAACCAAACACAGTAAACTTCTTATTCTGGGCTCAGGCCCTGCGGGATATACCGCTGCGGTCTACGCTGCACGCGCTAACCTGCAACCGGTACTGATTACCGGTATGGAAAAAGGTGGTCAACTGACCACAACAACAGAAGTGGAAAACTGGCCTGGCGATCCGCACGATCTCACTGGCCCGCTGCTGATGGAGCGTATGCACGAACATGCGACCAAATTTGATACAGAAATCATTTTTGATCACATCAGCAAAGTTGATCTGCAAAACCGCCCTTTCCGTCTGACCGGCGATAGCGGAGAGTACACCTGTGACGCACTGATCATCGCTACCGGCGCTTCAGCACGTTACCTGGGCCTGCCTTCAGAAGAAGCATTCAAAGGCCGCGGCGTTTCCGCCTGCGCAACCTGCGACGGTTTCTTCTACCGTAACCAAAAAGTTGCGGTGATTGGCGGTGGCAACACTGCGGTTGAAGAAGCGCTGTATCTGGCGAATATCGCATCTGAAGTGCATTTGATTCACCGTCGCGACAGTTTCCGCGCTGAGAAAATTCTCATCAAGCGTTTGATGGATAAAGTTGAAAACGGCAACATCGTGCTGCACACCCACCGCACGCTGGAAGAAGTAACCGGTGATCAAATGGGCGTAACCGGGCTGCGCCTGCGCGATACGCAAAACACTGACAATGTGGAGTCACTTGACGTTGCCGGATTGTTTGTCGCTATCGGTCACAGCCCGAATACTGCCATTTTCGACGGTCAGCTTGAACTGGAAAACGGCTACATCAAAGTTCAGTCCGGTATTCACGGTAATGCCACACAAACCAGCATTCCGGGGGTCTTCGCAGCCGGTGACGTGATGGATCATATTTATCGCCAGGCGATCACCTCTGCGGGCACAGGCTGTATGGCCGCGCTTGATGCAGAACGTTATCTCGACGGTCTGGCGGACGCTTGCAAATAAGTTTTACAAATCAGTAACAAAAGTAAAAAAGGCGACTATAAGTCGCCTTTATTTTTGCCTCGTTGTAACATTGCCCTGCCCAAAAATTCCAATAACTCACCTGCTAAGCGTGCAATGAATAAAACCCGTCAAAAAGAGCTGACCCGCTGGTTAAAACAGCAAAGTGTAATTTCCCAACGATGGCTGAACATTTCACGCCTGTTGGGGTTCGTGAGTGGTCTGTTAATCGTCGCTCAGGCCTGGCTCATGGCCCGCATTCTGGACCATATGATCATGGCCAATATTCCCCGAGAGGCGCTGCTGCTTCCGTTCATCGTGCTGGTATTGATTTTCATCCTGCGGGCATGGGTCGTCTGGTTACGCGAACGGGTCGGGTTTCACGCAGGGCAACATATTCGCTTTGAAATTCGCCGCCAGGTGCTTGACCGTCTGCAACAGGCAGGTCCGGCCTGGATACAGGGCAAACCGGCCGGGAGCTGGGCCACGCTGATCCTGGAGCAGATTGACGATATGCATGATTACTATGCACGTTATCTGCCGCAAATGGCGCTGGCCGTATGCGTCCCATTATTGATTGTGGCGGCGGTATTCCCGTCAAACTGGGTAGCCGCCCTTATTCTGCTCGGAACAGCCCCGCTGATCCCGTTATTTATGGCAATGGTCGGAATGGGCGCTGCCGATGCTAACCGCCGCAATTTTCAGGCTCTTGCCCGCCTCAGCGGTCATTTCCTCGATCGTCTGCGGGGCATGGAAACGCTAAGAATATTTGGTCGCGGTGAAGCCGAAACGGAAAGCATCCGCGCTGCGTCGCAAGATTTCCGCCAGCGCACCATGGAAGTCCTGCGCCTGGCCTTCCTGTCATCTGGTGTCCTTGAGTTCTTTACCTCTCTGTCTATTGCGCTGGTGGCGGTTTACTTCGGTTTTTCCTACCTCGGAGAGCTCGATTTCGGCCACTACGGGACGGGCGTCACGCTGGCAGCAGGCTTCCTCGCGCTCATTCTGGCGCCGGAGTTTTTCCAGCCCCTGCGCGATCTGGGCACGTTTTATCACGCCAAAGCGCAAGCCGTTGGTGCAGCTGATAGTCTGAAAACTTTCATGGAAACCCCGCTGGCTCATCCAGAACGTGGCGACATTGAGCTGGCGACGAAAGACGCTGTTTCACTTGAGGCACACGATCTGATTATCACTTCGCCGGAAGGTAAAGTGCTGGCCGGCCCGCTCAACTTTACCCTGGCAGCCGGTCATCGCGCAGTGCTGGTTGGACGCAGCGGTTCCGGTAAAAGTTCGCTGCTTAATGTCCTGTCCGGTTTCCTCTCTTATCGGGGATCGCTGCGAATTAACGGCTTTGAACTTCGCGACCTGTCACCTGATTCCTGGCGTAAACAACTGTCATGGGTCGGGCAAAATCCGCAACTTCCTGCCGCCACGTTACGCGAAAACGTTCTGCTGGCTCGCCCCGATGCCAGCGAAGAACAGCTACAAGCCGCACTCGACAGCGCCTGGGTCAGCGAGTTTTTACCGCTGCTGCCGCAGGGCGTGGATACGCCAGTCGGCGATCAGGCGGCCCGACTTTCCGTCGGGCAAGCGCAGCGCGTTGCCGTCGCTCGCGCCTTACTCAATCCCTGTCAGTTACTGCTTCTGGACGAACCCGCCGCCAGCCTTGATGCGCACAGCGAACAACGCGTGATGCAGGCGTTGAACGCGGCATCTCGCCGCCAGACCACGTTGATGGTGACGCACCAGTTGGAAGATCTTGCCGACTGGGACGCTATCTGGGTGATGCAGGACGGACAGATCGTTGAACAAGGTACCTGGACCGAACTTAGCTCAGCCAACGGGGCTTTTGCGACATTACTGGCTCATCGTCAGGAGGACATCTAAATGCGCGCTTTGCTACCTTATCTGACGCTGTATAAACGTCACAAATGGATGTTAACGCTGGGGATCGTTCTGGCGATCGTCACGCTGCTGGCAAGTATTGGTTTGCTGACGCTTTCAGGGTGGTTCCTGTCGGCTTCTGCGGTGGTTGGCGTCACCGGAATTTACAGCTTTAACTATATGCTCCCTGCCGCAGGCGTACGCGGCGCAGCGATCACCCGCACCGCGGGGCGTTATTTCGAACGACTGGTCAGCCATGACGCAACGTTCCGTGTGCTGCAGCATTTGCGTATTTATACCTTCAGCAAACTGCTGCCGCTCTCTCCTGCGGGCCTGTCCCGTTATGGACAGGGTGAATTACTTAACCGCGTGGTGGCTGATGTCGACACGCTCGATCATCTGTACTTGCGCGTGATCTCCCCGCTGGTAGGGGCTTTTGTCGTCATCATGGTGGTCACGCTGGGGCTAAGCGTTCTCGATTTCACGCTGGCTATCACCCTCGGCGGTATTATGCTGCTGACCTTATTTATTCTGCCCCCACTCTTTTATCAGGCAGGCAAAAGCACCGGACAAAGTCTGACACATCTGCGTGGGCAATATCGTCAGCAGTTAACCTCCTGGCTACAGGGCCAGGCTGAATTGACCATTTTTGGTGCCAGTGAACGCTACCGCGCTCAAATGGAAGCCACCGAGCTGCAATGGCACGAAGCCCAGAGACGCCAGTCTGAATTAACGGCGTTGTCGCAGGCGGTCATGCTGTTAGTCGGCGCGCTGGCAGTGATTATGATGCTATGGATGGCCTCAGGCGGCGTGGGCGGTAACACCCAGCCAGGCGCACTGATCGCGCTGTTTGTCTTCTGTGCACTAGCCGCGTTCGAAGCGTTAGCGCCTGTCACCGGCGCGTTTCAGCATCTCGGCCAGGTTATTGCCTCTGCGCTGCGCATCACCGAACTGACCGAACAGCAGCCAGAAGTGACCTTCCCGGATGCGGGTTCCTCGGTTTCAGAGCAGGTAACCCTTACGCTACGCGATGTGTCATTCAGCTATCCAGGACAGGCGCAAAAGGCGCTCGATACACTTTCCCTGCAGGCCAACCCCGGTGAACACATTGCGATTCTCGGTCGCACCGGCTGTGGTAAGTCAACGTTATTGCAATTGCTAACCCGCGCATGGGATCCGCAGAGTGGCGAGATCCTGATTAACGAACAGCCGATTGCGACCCTTAGTGAAGCCACGCTGCGCCAGAGTATCAGCGTCGTGCCACAGCGCGTGCATCTGTTCAGCGCTACGCTTCGCGATAACCTGTTGCTGGCGGCACCGCACGCCGGCGATGACGCATTAGCCGCGATGTTGTGCCGCGTCGGTCTGGACAAACTGCTTGAGGATGATGGACTCAACGCATGGCTGGGCGAAGGCGGTCGTCAGCTTTCTGGCGGCGAGCTCCGTCGTCTGGCTATCGCCCGCGCCTTATTGCACGATGCTCCGCTGATGCTACTGGATGAACCTACCGAAGGGTTGGATGCCACAACGGAAAGTCAAATGCTTGAATTAATTAGCGATGTCATGCGCAACAAAACCGTATTAATGGTTACACATCGTCTGCGTGGGCTGTCACGTTTTGATCAAATAATAGTAATGGACAACGGACAAATTATTGAGCAAGGTAATCACGCAGATCTGTTAGCCAGGCAGGGGCGTTATTACCAGTTTAAGCAACGTCTGTAAGCTATTATTGAACGATCAAACTCGCGTAGTGGAGTTTCGCTGTCATGCGCCTGGTGCAACTGTCCCGCCATTCCATAGCCTTCCCGTCACCGGAAGGCGCTTTACGCGAGCCTAACGGTTTATTGGCGCTTGGCGGCGATCTCAGCCCTGCCCGCCTGCTGATGGCCTATCAGCGCGGTATTTTCCCATGGTTTTCACCTGGCGACCCCATCCTTTGGTGGTCGCCCGATCCGCGCGCCATTCTTTGGCCCGAGAAATTTCACCTCAGCCGTAGCATGAAACGCTTTCATAAAAATTCGCCTTATCGCGTGACGCTCAATTACGCGTTTGGTCAGGTGATTGAAGGCTGCGCGAATGACCGGGAAGAGGGCACCTGGATAACGCATGATGTGGTGGATGCTTACCATCGGCTGCACGAACTGGGGCATGCCCACTCAATTGAGGTGTGGCGACAAAATGAATTAGTGGGCGGTATGTATGGCGTGGCGCAAGGTACGCTGTTTTGTGGCGAATCGATGTTCAGCCGTCAGGAAAATGCGTCCAAAACCGCACTGCTTGTTTTTTGCGCTGAATTTATCCGTCAGGGCGGAAAATTAATCGACTGCCAGGTATTAAATAGCCACACAGCCTCGCTGGGCGCCGTCGAAACACCGCGTCGGGAGTACCTTGAGCACCTGAGCAGACTGCGCCAGCAGCGGCTACCGAGCCATTTCTGGATTCCCAGGATGTTATTTTCACCTCAGGAGTGAATGTTTTCGGCACATTTTTTGTCGGGGTGTTATAATTGTCGCGCAGAGTTGGTTTAGCCCATTACCCCGCCGCCGTTAAGGAACAGTTCGCGTCAGGCAACGCCTATCGTTTATCTCCTCGTTCCCTTACACGTTGCGCTTTAAGTGCGGCTTTGCCGTGTGTGGATAGAGTAATGCGCCAAACCCGATTTGCTGTGTTTTAAACGCACAAATCTTTACTTATTAAAAGAACTTCGGCATTATCTTGCCGGTTCAAATTACGGTAGTGATACCCCAGAGGATTAGATGGCCAAAGAAGACAATATTGAAATGCAGGGTACCGTTCTCGATACGTTACCTAATACCATGTTCCGCGTAGAGTTAGAAAACGGTCACGTGGTTACTGCACACATCTCCGGTAAAATGCGTAAAAACTATATCCGCATCCTGACGGGCGACAAAGTGACTGTTGAGCTGACCCCGTACGACCTGAGCAAAGGCCGCATTGTCTTCCGTAGTCGCTGATTGTTTTTAACGCCCGAATGGCGTCCAGATAATAAAAGGTCGGTTTAACCGGCCTTTTTTGTGGGCTGAAGCCTGGTATTTAATCCTCAATCATCCGCGCATATTCTTCCGTTAAGAAATCCACTAATGCGCGCACTGACGGTAATAATCCCCTGCGTGATGGAAATACTGCGTGAATAATTTCTCGCTTAGGTTCCCAACCGTCGAGCAACGCCACCAACTCACCCGCAGCTAATTGATCTTTTACCATCAACTGTGGAAGTTGAACAACACCTACGCCGGCGACTGCGGCTTCGCGTAACGCCAGCATATCGGTGGTGATCATACGCGGCGTGAAATGCACCTCCGCCCGCGCGCCCTGCGGGCCGAATAACTCCCAACGATGCACATGTTTACCAGAGGCCAGACTCAAACCTGGCCAACGGGTCAGCTCTGCCGGAGAGTGTAGCGCCCCCATCTGCTCAATTAACTGCGGGCTGGCATACAAGCGATGTCCTCTGTCCGCCAGGACGCGCATCACCAGGTCGCTATCCTCAAATGGCCGAGGTCTGACGCGAATCGCCACATCCAGACCTTCTCCAACGACGTCAACACGACGGTTAGTGGCCTCCAGTTGTACTGATACGTCAGGATAACGTGCCATAAAACGGGCAAGCATTGGCCCGATATGCACATGCAGCAACGTAACAGGACAAGTCAGCTTCACAACGCCACGCGGTTCAACCTGTAACGCGGCAATGGCATCCTGCGCCGCCTGCGCCTCCACCAGCATCGCCTTACAGTGTTCGTAAAAGGTTTGCCCGACTTCAGTCACGTTAAATTGCCGGGTGGTTCGCTGAATCAGTCGTACCCCCAGCCTCTCTTCGAGTTGCGCTATTCGTCGGCTCAGTTTTGATTTTGGTTCATCAAGCGCCCGACCCGCCGCCGCGAATCCCCCTTCCTCTACAACATGCACAAACCATGCAAAATCATTGAGATCCGGCCTTGTCATTTCATTGTCCTATTTTTGAGACAGTGAGAGCTATTTTAGCTACTACTCAGCTCGCTGTCATGAATATAAGCTTATTCACATCAAAACAACGCCACTGAGGAGACACATATGAAACAAGTAACAGGCGTCTACACCGCACCTCGCCCACACTGGGTTGGCGATGGATTTCCGGTTCGCTCGATGTTCTCTTACCAGTCTCATGCTGAGCAATTAAGCCCGTTCCTGCTGCTTGATTACGCGGGTCCGCATACGTTCACGCCGGGTAACGAAAAACGCGGCGTAGGTGAACACCCTCACCGCGGTTTTGAGACGGTGACTATCGTTTACAGCGGCGAAGTTGAACACCGTGATTCAACCGGTCGCGGCGGCATTATCGGCCCTGGCGATGTGCAGTGGATGACCGCTGGTGCAGGAATATTACACGAAGAGTTCCACTCCCCGGAATTTACCCGTCAGGGCGGTGAACTGGAAATGGTGCAACTGTGGGTCAATCTGCCGGCAAAAGACAAAATGGCCGTACCGGGTTATCAGGGCATCAGCAGCGATGTTATACCCACCGTCGCCTTGCCCGATGATGCAGGCAGCGTTCGCGTGATTGCGGGCAGCTATCAGGATACGAAAGGCCCGGCACACACCTTTTCACCGCTGAACGTCTGGGATATGCGCCTGCAACGTAATCGTCCGCTGACGTTGTCCCAGTCTGAAGGGTGGAGCACCGCCCTGGTGGTATTAAAAGGGAATATCACCGTAAACGGCACCACGCCTGCCGGCGAAGCACAACTGGTAGTGCTAAGCCAGCAGGGGAAAACGCTACACATTGAAGCCACCAGTGACGCCAGCGTGCTGCTGCTGTCTGGCGAACCGTTGAACGAGCCGATTGTAGGTTACGGTCCGTTTGTGATGAATACGAAACAAGAAATCGCTGAAGCCGTCCGCGATTTTAACTCCGGCCGCTTTGGCCAAATCTGAATCGAAGGAGGAGAATATGTCCAGTCCTGCAAACTTTAATGGTTCACGTCCGGTCATCGATGTGAATGATTCCGTCATGCTGCTTATCGATCATCAGAGTGGGCTGTTCCAGACCGTCGGCGATATGCCAATGCCGGAACTGCGTGCGCGTGCCGCCGCGCTGGCTAAAATCGCAACCCTGGCGAAGATGCCGGTAATTACCACGGCATCGGTACCGCAGGGGCCTAACGGCCCGTTGATCCCAGAGATCCATGCCAATGCGCCACATGCCCAATATGTAGCACGTAAAGGCGAAATCAACGCCTGGGATAACGAAGACTTCGTGAAAGCGGTCAAAGCTACGGGTCGTAAGACGCTGATTATCGCCGGTACGATCACCAGCGTGTGCATGGCTTTCCCGGCCATCAGCGCGGTTGCGGAGGGATACAAGGTCTTCGCAGTGATCGACGCTTCCGGTACTTACAGCAAAATGGCGCAGGAAATCACCCTGGCACGTGTTGTTCAGGCTGGCGTGATACCGATGGATACCGCCGCCGTCGCTTCTGAAATTCAGGGAACATGGAACCGGGAAGACGCCGCTGAATGGGCGGAAGTGTATACCAAAATCTTCCCGGCTTATCAGTTGCTGATCGAGAGCTATAGCAAGGCCCAGGAAGTCGTGACCAACGGCGAAAAACTGGACTCGCAGCGCTAATCATATTCTCCGCGCCTGTCCGGGCGGAGGAATATGTACATTGCGTAACCAAACGAGAGTTAACACGTAAATTCTGCTTGACCGTTTTAGCGCAACTCCCTATAGTAGCGCCCCGTTGCCCCCCAAGCGGTCAGGCAGCAATACAATATGGTGAGGTGTCCGAGTGGCTGAAGGAGCACGCCTGGAAAGTGTGTATACGGCAACGTATCGGGGGTTCGAATCCCCCCCTCACCGCCATATTCGAGAAAGAGCTCGTACGTAAGTACGGGCTTTTTTTTCGCATGTTGCATTTGCCGCCGGATGCAGCGCATGCGCCTTATCCGGCCTACATTTCAACATCTCTGCGTAGCCTGATAAGCGTAGCGCCATCAGGCATGTCGGTTATTGTCGGCTGAGCAGTGTTAACACTTCGTAATGCGCGGTATGTGGGAACATATCAAAAAGTTGGACGCGTTCAATGCGATATCCAGGCAACTCGCGGATATCCTTCGCCATGGTTTGTGCATTACAGCTGGAGTAAACGATAAAACGCGGCGCCATGCGGGAAAGAAAATCGCACAGCGGCTTCCCAATCCCCCGACGAGGCGGATTCACCAGCACCAGGTCCGGCACTTCTCCCTGCGCGGTAGCAAACTGGGTTGAATCCAGCGCCTGAAAATGCAGATTCTTCAAACCAAGCTCCTGCGCCGACTGTTTCGCGCAAGTAATGGCCTCTGGCGCAATTTCAATACCCGTCAGTTTCATCTGCGGCGTGGCGCAGTGCAAACCAAAACCCCCGACGCCGCAAAACAGATCCCACATGTGATTAACCGGAAGCTGACGCACCCAGTCGCGCGCCGTGGCATATAAATGCCCAGCCACCACGGGGTTGGTCTGGAAGAAGCTCTGTGGGCGTATCCACAATGGCACATCGTTAAAGCGTTCAGCCAGCGCCTGTTGTTCCGTCAGGAAGATTTCGCTCTCCCCTTCCATAATCGCCATATGCACAGGTTGAATATTGGCGGTGATCACTTTTAACTGCGGAAGCTGCGCCTGTAACCATGGCAGCTCCGTACGCAGTTGTGCCAGTTTCGCATCGGAGCGCAGAACAAAACGCAGCATCATACCGCCATCAAACCGGCTTTCCGTTAACAGCAGATATTTCAGCTCCCCGCGTTTGCGCGCCACGTTATAGGGCGTCAACCCCGCACGGGCGATAAACGGTTTAAGTGCGGCAAACACCGGCGCAAAAGACTCAGGATAGAGCGGACACTCGCACAAATCCTCCGGCGTACCGTCACGATGCAGCATCCCCAGCAGCGGTTTTTCCACGCTGCCGCTGACCACCATTTTGGCTTTATTACGAAAAGCGCTCTCCGGGCCGCTGACCGACGCGCACCATTCTCCGACCGGATAAGCGGCCAGCAGATTCTGCAGATCGGCTGTTTTGGCGAAGAGTTGATCGGCGACAGGCTGCGTTATCCACTGACAAGAGCGGCAGCGTTCGGCGTCATAAAGTGCGCACTGCATACAAAAACCTACAAATTAACAGGGGGCGAAGATTATACACGTTATTGCAAGCGGAAGAACCGCCTGCTGGACGCAGGAACAAACAGCAGTAGCAACACCAGCATATCCGGTAATTTTTGCATCACCAGCGTATGCAGGATTTCACGTCTGGACTCTCCCGCAATACTGAACAGTTCCGGATATCCATAGCCCAATGAGGCCGCCCACAGATAGAAGCTGGCGATAATCTGGGTCAGTAGATAGACCCAGCGTGCCCAGTTCCGACCTTTAACCAGCGAAAATGCGCAGTAAATTTCGATAAACAGCAGCACCAGGCTACCCAGAAACACCAGCGTCAAATTCCAGGTCTGGACGCTGCGATGAATAAACTCGCTGGTTCCGCGAAACCCGAGCGTATTAAAAATCATCAACAGATCGAGACAGCGGATCATGATAATAGCCAGCGCCGCCACCTGCACTAAAGTAGGGACGTTTAAACGGGCATGTGATGTGGATGATTTCTTAAAAAATCCCAACGCGTCGTCTTCCATGAAAACGGCGCAGCCACCGCAGCTGCGCCGTATAGACAGGTTGGCAGATTTTAGTTTTTTCAGCCGCGTCTTGCACGTTGGATATCGCGAATCCGTTGTTTTTCTGTTCGCGCCATCAGATACCACGCGATAAATCCGATAATTCCTACTACGCCAAGTATCAACGTCGCCAGCGCGTTGATCTCCGGATTGACCCCCATACGTACGCTGGAGAACACCAGCATGGGTAACGTTGTGGCGCCAGGACCAGAGACAAAACTGGCAATGACCAGGTCATCGAGCGACAGCGTAAAGGCCAGTAACCACCCTGAGATCACCGCCGGCATAATCATCGGCAGCGTGATGACGAAAAAAACCTTCAGCGGCGTGGCACCAAGATCCATCGCCGCTTCCTCAATGGAGTGATCCAGTTCGCGTAAACGCGAGGAAATCACTACCGCCACGTACGCTGTACAGAATGTGACGTGCGCCAGCCAGATGGTCAACATACCGCGATCCGCTGGCCAGCCGATGGCGTGCGCCAAAGCCACAAACAGCAGCAGCAGCGACAAACCGGTAATGACATCCGGCATCACCAGCGGTGCGGTGATCATAAAGGCGAAACCATTTGATCCACGAAAACGACCAAAGCGCACCATCACCACGGCGGCGATGGTACCGAGAATTGCCGCCATCGTCGCAGCACAGGCGGCAATCGTTAAGCTCATGCCGACGGCGCTTATCATCGCGCTATCGTGGAAAAGCTCACCATACCAACGCGTTGACCACCCCGCCCAGACCGTCACCAGCTTGGAGCTGTTAAACGAATAGATAACCAACATCAGCATCGGCGCGTACAGGAAGGTAAAACCCAGTACCAGGATAAAAATACGCCACGGCGAGCGAACGACCGGTAAGTTATTCATCCGTGTTCCCCCACGCTTTTTTGCTGATATTTATGAAACCACATGATCGGCACAATCAGTAACAGCAGCATAATAATGGCGACGGCAGAAGCCACCGGCCAGTCACGGTTATTGAAAAACTCCTGCCAAAGCACACGCCCAATCATGATGCTGTCCGGGCCGCCCAGCAGTTCCGGGATCACAAACTCCCCAACCGCCGGGATAAATACCAGCATTGAACCGGCAATAATCCCGCCCTTGGTCAACGGCACGATCACGCTAAAGAAGGTTTTCAACGGTCGGGCACCTAAATCCAGCGCCGCTTCCACCAGCGAGTAATCAATACGCGTCAGCGCGGTATAAATCGGCAGCACCATAAAGGGCAAATAGGCGTAAACAATACCGATATAGACCGCCAGATTGGTGTGCAGAATCGTCAACGGTTGGTCGATAACGCCCAGCCACATCAGAACGTTGTTCAGGACACCGTTATTTTTCAGGATCCCCATCCAGGCGTATACGCGAATCAAAAATGACGTCCAGGACGGCAGGATCACCAGCAGCAACAGAATATTGCGTGTCGAGGGTTTGCTGTGCGCGACCGCCCATGCCAGCGGATATCCCAACAGCAGGCAACAGACAGTCGAAATCCCCGCTACCTGCAAAGATTGCAGATACGCATCAAAATAGAGCGGATCGTCCGTCAGTTGCAGGAAATTGCCTAAATTGAGGGTGATGGATAACTGATCGTCAGCCCATGAAATGAGGTCGGTATACGGCGGAATAGCCCGCGCCATTTCAGCCAAACTGATTTTGAAGACGATCAGAAACGGCAGCAGAAACAGGAGCATCAGCCACACATACGGCAGCGCGATGACCAGCTTGCGCCCGTGCTTCATTTGCAGCCGCGACATAAACAGCGTGAAACGCCCCACGTTATCCACGCGCGCCGGAGGTTCAAGTGTACTCATCTTCGCTCCTTAAACCGTCAACACCACACAGCTGTCCGCATCCCAACATAAACGGACTTCGTCACCCCAGGTTGGTAATCCCTTGCGATAACGATGTTCATTTTGTAGCTGAGCGCTCAGCATCTGGCCACTTTTCAAGCGTACGTGGTACACCGACAAATCCCCCAGATAGGCAATGTGCACCACTTCGCCTACCGCGAAGTTATATCCCTCTGGCGGAGGGGCTTCGCAGAGCATGATTTTTTCCGGGCGCAGCGCAACATACACCGGGACGTTATCGACAACGGAAGCGTCTGCGTCCACTTTCAGCGGATGTACCAATCCTGGAGACTCAATAACCAGACCATCCTCCTGACGTTCTTTCAGCAGCCCCTCAAAGACGTTAACCGAACCGATAAATTCTGCACTGTAACGCGTAGTCGGATGCTCGTAGATCTCTTCAGGCTCGCCGATCTGGACAAATTTGCCACGGTTCATGATCGCAATGCGGCCCGCCATCGTCATGGCTTCTTCCTGATCGTGCGTCACCATCACGCAGGTCACGCCGACACGTTCAAGGATATCCACCACTTCCAGTTGCATGCGGTCACGGAGCTTTTTATCCAGCGCCCCCATCGGTTCATCCAGCAGCAGCAGCTTCGGGCGTTTCGCCAGGCTACGCGCCAACGCCACGCGCTGACGCTGACCGCCAGAAAGCTGATGCGGCTTACGTTTGGCGAACTCCTGCATATGCACGAGTCCCAGCATCTCACTCACCCGGCTGGCGATTTCAGCCTTCGGCAGCTTGTCCTGCTTGAGACCAAAGGCAATGTTCTGCTCTACCGTCATGTGCGGAAACAAGGCATAGGACTGAAACATCATATTAATCGGACGCAGATAAGGCGGAACATGCGCTAAATCGACGCCATCAAGCATAATTTGCCCGGTTGTTGGCTGTTCAAATCCCGCCAGCATCCGCAACAGGGTCGATTTACCGCAGCCGGACGCCCCGAGCAGAGCAAATATTTCGCCTTTATAGATAGTAAGATTGACGTCATCAACGGCGTGCTGACCGTCAAAGGACTTGGTCAGGTTGCGAATTTCAAGCAGCGGGGTCAGCGCCTTGCGGATTTTCGCTTGTGGGCGTGGGGTTGCATCATTCAATTAGGCGCTCTCCGGCATAAAACAAAGAAACGGTGCAAATAACGCACCACGGTGGTGCGTATTGCCGGGTTATATGTGTCCGGGATCAACACTGCCCGGCAGGCGTAAATCCTGCCGGGTCACGTCCCGTACATCGGGTTATTTCCCGCTTTTTACCTTCGTCCAGGCGCGAGTACGTACACGGTCGATCTTCGGATCCTGTACTTTCAGCGTGAACAGCTTGGCGCGAACATCTGCAGGCGGGTAAATGCCCGGGTTGTCGCGCACGTCCTGGCTGACCAGTGCTGTCGCTTCTTTGTTGGCATTGGCATAGAACACGTGGTCAGAAATATGCGCAATTACATCAGGGCGCAGCAGGTAGTTGAGGAACTGATAGGCTTCGTCTTTGTTTTTCGCATCGGCTGGCATCGCGAACACATCAAAGAAGGCCATCGCACCTTCCTTAGGAATTGAGAAGGAAATATTGACGCCATTTTTCGCTTCTTTCGCCCGGTTTGCCGCCTGCCATACATCCCCAGCCCAGCCAATCGCCACGCAGGTATCACCGTTTGCCAGGTCGTTAATGTACTGCGAGGAGTGGAAGTAGCGAATGTTCGGGCGCAGTTTCAACAGCAGATCGGTTGCCGGTCCGGTGTAATCATCCGCTTTGGTACTGTTTGGATCTTTACCCAAATAATTCAGCACGGTGGCAAACACTTCTTCGGGCGCGTCGAGGAAAGAAACGCCGCAGCTTTTGAGTTTTTCCAGATTTTCTGGCTTGAGGATCAGATCCCAGCTATTAACCGGCGCATCTGGCCCCAGTACCGCTTTCACTTTATCCACGTTATAGCCAATACCGGTTGTTGCCCACATATACGGCATCGCAAACTTGTTGTCCGGATCGTGTTTACCCACCAGCTTCAGTAGCTCAGGATCGAGGTTTTTCCAGCCAGGCAATTTGCTCTTATCCAGCGGCTGGAAGACGCCCGCGGTCAGTTGACGCTCAAGGAAACTGGCGGATGGAACGACAAGGTCAAAGCCGGTACTGCCAGCCATGAGCTTACCTTCCAGCACTTCATTGGAATCAAATACGTCATAGATAACTTTAATTCCGGTCTCTTTTTCAAAATTAGCCACCGTATCCGGGGCAATATAATCAGACCAGTTATAAATATGCAGCGTTTTTTGTTCAGCAGCGAGCGTGCCAGCAGAGATGGCCATCAGAGCACCCGCAACCAGGCCTGGTAACCATCGTTTATTTAAGGCGGTCATAATCTCTTTCCTTCTGAAAGTTCGTTAACAAACGAACAAAAATGTCACACTCAAATGATATGCAAGAAACGTGCATATTCTTTCAAGCGGCACCCATGAAAAGAGAGGCCTCTCCTCACGCCGCTATTGCGCGCTGTTATCCGCCCATGCATTCAATATGCATTGTGGCCACAGGTCAGGCCACAAGGGGCTGTTTGAATGATGACGTTGATCAGCTTCGCAAGAATAACTTTAGCCAGGATTTGTGGATATAGCCCAGATTAAAAAACGTCTTTTATCAATTTTTTATGCATGAATTGTCTATGACATACAGCGGAAGTCGCTGAATGGAGGTGAATAATTCTTTAATGAACGGTTAAATGCAGAATAAAAACAGGCAATACGCAACCGCTTTGGCAGCGGCTGCGCAATATATGTCCAGATTCAGGAAGAATTAATGGAGGAAATGAACTTCGGCGTTGCTGTTTTGCGCTTCTTCTTCAGCGTTAAATAACAGCTGATGCGCACCGGCCTCGAGGATCACCATCGATATTTGCTCTTCACTCTGGCGAACAAAATATTCGAACTGCTCAAACGTCACGCCCGGGATAACGGATAAAGACTGGCAGACCACCAGCTTTGGCAGATTATCATCCTGCATATCCAGAAAGGCTTTCACCGTCAGTGAACTGGCGTTAATCGCAGACAGATCGGCGGCCAGCGGCAGTAGTGCAGAAGGTCTGACTTCTGCCATCGCGGAAAACAGAATGACGTTATCTACCAAATCAACTTTTGCATCAAAGATGCCGTCAAAATTCTGCATGTGCGGCAAATGCAGCGCCTGACAGGTATCGCATTCAAAAAAACTCATGCCCAGGTCGTCGAGCCATTGACGCAACGTATCCAGAGTGGGAACGACCAGTGATGTCATAATAATGTGCGACCTCTATTGATGAAAAAATACCGGCACAGCTTACGCAAAAAGAGCGTGTCATACTACGATCACAATCGATATTGTGCTTAGCCGCCGATTTTAAGGCAAAATTCAGGCGTAGCGTGACGCTCAATCCACTGGATCATCTTGCCGGCAATGTCTATTCCGGTAGTTTTCTCCACCCCTTCAAGGCCAGGAGAAGCGTTGACCTCCATGACCAGCGGCCCACGTTCAGCACGCAGAATATCAACGCCAGCAACGTCCAGACCCATTGTCTGAGCGGCTTTGAGCGCAATTTCCCTTTCGCGCGGCGTGATATTCGCAAGAGTGGCAACCCCACCGCGATGGAGATTAGAACGAAAATCACCTTCTTTGGCCCGGCGCTCAATGGCGGCCACCACCTCGTCACCGACCACGAAACAGCGAATATCTCGCCCTTTCGCTTCTTTGATATATTCCTGAACCAGAATATGGGCATTCAACCCACGAAAGGCATCCACCACGCTTTCTGCGGCCTGCCGCGTTTCCGCCAGTACCACGCCGATCCCCTGCGTACCTTCAACCAGTTTCACCACCAGCGGCGCGCCGCCAACCATGTCAATCATGTCGCTGGTATCGTCCGGAGAGTGAGCAATCCCGGTGATGGGTAAATCGATTCCCTGACGCGCCAGCAACTGCAGCGAACGCAGCTTATCGCGCGCACGCGTAATCGCTACCGACTCATTCAGCGGATAGCTACCCAGCATCTCAAACTGGCGCAACGCCGCGGTACCATAAAAGGTAATCGCTGAACCAATCCTTGGGATCACTGCATCGAAATGAGGAAGCTGGCGGCCCTTGTAATGAATAGAGGACGCCGCCGGGCTGATGTTCATATAGCAAGAAAGGGGATCGATAATTTCAACCAGGTGACCACGCTGCATCGCCGCTTCACGCAGGCGCTTACAAGAATAGAGCGTTCCGTCCCGGGACAAAATGGCAATTTTCACCCTGCACCTCTCTGAATGACCTGGTAAAAGCTGGCATATCATACACTGCGTTAAAATCTTTAGCGCGTAGCCCACCCCTGTTTATGCAAATATTCCAGGATAAAGGGACCACTTTCTTTAATGATGGTGCGGCGAAGAGTGATGTTGTCGGATTTCTTGACCACGCACAGGAGATGATCCGCTATCACGCCCCCCTGAGGGCGTGGCGAATAACAACACTATCGGGTTGGTATCACACGTCGAGTTACTCAAAACGGTTAACTGGGAGGGCGTGATACAAGCGAAACGCTGTGTGGGGCTGATGCCCCGCTTCCAGATAATCCCGCCTTTCCTGCTTATCCTGGTGTGTTGTATCGATATCGTTTCATTCTGCAACAGTTCATTTTCCAATCATTCAGTTTCGAGTAATAAAGTAACGTCAGGATGTGTGATCTAAAACAACATTTCATTTTTCACAGATCACTAGAATACCCCGCAAGTGGTACGACCAATTTACATTTTGTTACACGGACTCAAAAAATAAATGAAGAGCAACTCTAAATTAATTGCCCTGGTAATTTCTGCATTAATTACCGCAAGTAGAACACAGAGATATTATTTCTGATATGGCATTGGCTGATATTAACACTGTGCTTTTACCAAAGAAGTTCTTAGCAAAAAATTAATTTCGCATCAGACAGCAGCGTGATTGAATATAGTGCAAGCATCGTAACCAAAACGCTTGTTTATGATGCTGGTGATTTTAATAATGTGATTTCATTTTACGAAAAGCAGCAACCCCGTAATACCCGAAATAATTATAGCAATTAAAGCCTCTGGATTTGGGGCCGACCAAACTCACATTTAATTTATCAAAAAGGATATTTGTATGAAAGCTGTAAAAACTCTGGTTGCTTTTACTATTCTGGCTTCTTTTGGTGTTAACGCTAACGGGTATATTATCCCGCATCAACCAGGAACGCCAGAATATGACTTGATGGCGAATGGCGTGATGGTTAATGGTGAATATCAGATCAACGGTGTAGCTGTTCCAGGTGTGAAAGTGGTGGACATCGGTCAGATGGGTTATGACCTCGAACAGGTTATAATCGATATGGAAAAACAGAAAGTAACTAACCAAGTCATTCTTGATGATGTTGGTTACGTGCAAAACATCGCTGAAACCGCGAACACCAACGCGACGGAAGCGCTGCGTAAGGTTGAAGATTACAAAGGTATTATTGATCTCAACACCAGTGATATCACCCAAATTAAACATCATCTGGATACTATGACTTCGGTCGATGTCTCCGGTAAAGCTGAACAATCTGATTTGACTGCTGTTTCTGATCGCGTTACCTCCACCGAAGTTAGCCTTACCAATATCAACACGGAAATGAACAACAAAGCAGATAAAGCTGATCTGGATGCGAAAGCGGATAAAAACACCGTTCAGGACGTAGCGGATACGGTAGGCGGTTTACAGAAGACTATGCTGGAAAAAGCTGATAAAGAAACCGTACAGAATCTTTCTGTAGCTGTTAGCGGCAAAGCGGATAAAAGTGACGTGGACGAAGCGCACAGCAAAGCAGACCAGATCAACCAGATTTTGCACGGTGCAACATCCACGATGGGTACGGATTCAACGGGTGATATCGGTCTGATCGCAAAGGTTGATAAGAACACAACCGATGTTCAAAACGTGAAAACTGATATTCAGGTAGTTTCTACCCAGGTTTCGAGCATTGTTGATTCTGTAAACCAGGCAACAACCCAGGCAGCAGAAGCAAAATCACAGGTTGATATTGCTACGGTTAAAGCCGATGTTGCCCAGACCACCGCTAACACCGCTTACAACATGGCAGACACCACACAACGCCAGGTTGCAGGGTTCGACGGTCGTATTACTGGTGTTGAACAGGAAGTTAATGGGCTAAACAAGTCGTTCTCTGACCTGAAGGCTAAAGTTGACCGTAACGAGAAGAAAGCAAATGCGGGGATCGCAAGCGTTGCGGCGCTGGCTGGCCTCCCTACTGTTGCGGGTTCTAAATTCTCTTTAGGTGCGGCAACTGGTGGTTATAGCGGTGAACAAGCAATTGCGGTTGGTGTTAACTATAATGTTTCCAACCGTGTAGCGGTTAAAGCAGGTGTTTCCACCACGAGCGCTACACAGGTTGCGTACTCCACAGGGATCGCTGTGGGCTTTTAAATAAAGGATGGTGGAATCTCCCTTAATAAAAGAGAATCTTTATGAACTATCAAAAAAAATATGATGCTCTTATCGAAAAAAGTAAGACAAGGATATAAAACAGCCTATAGATAATCCTTTTCGACAAAGTTACACAATCCGAATGAGAGGAAAGAAAATTCGGTCTTCGATTCCAAGATTCAGCTAAATTTTTAGTGATGAAAGCATTAGCTGGTCGAAATGGTGAAATATCATTTTATGAAATTGAATTGTGTAATGACTCTTTCACGCTGGAGAGAAGTTCGATTACTTTAGAAGATATTAGTTTACGGAATTTCCCAGCTGATAATCTGGAACATGATGTTACCTGTATTAGATGATTGATACAGGTATTTAGAAGGGGCGGCGAAAGCACCGCCCAACAGCAAGGGGTTAGCGGATAGCAAAACCTTGTTTGTGCAAGTAGTCCAGAATGAACGGTCGGTTCTCTTTGATGATGGTTCGACGGATATGATCAGTCCACGTATCGCGGCGGTTGTTTGTCGCGCGTGTCATGTAGTAGTGAGCTAATTCTTCATCGTATTCTTGTAAAAGCGCTTTGTTTACAGTCTGATAGTTATTCTCATGCACAACTAAACCAGCGGGAAGACGAGGTTTTGTAATTTTTTCATATTGAGGAATTGATTTGTCCGGCCAGCCGAGGCACAGCCCAAACAGCGGCAGAACATGTTGCGGAAGCTTCAGCAGTTCAGTGACCGGCTCAATGTTATTTCGCAGACCGCCAATAAACACGCCGCCAAGCCCCAAAGACTCTGCCGCCGTCAGCGCATTTTGCGCCATCATCGCGGTATCAACAACGCCCAGTAGCAGCTGTTCCGCCAGCCCGAGTTGCGCGTCAGGGCAAATCTGCAAATGGCGATTAAAGTCAGCGCAAAACACCCAGAACTCGGCGGCCTGCGCCACATGTTTTTGTCCGCCGGATAAAGTAGCCAGTGATTCGCGCAGAGCGTTATCCGTTATGCGAACGATGGATGTGCATTGTAAAAAACTGGAGCTTGAGGTCCCCTGAGCGGCGGCAATAATCGCCTCCCGCTGCGCATCCGAAATGGCATCATCGGTGAAATGGCGAATGGAACGGTGGCTACGAAGTAAATCAATGGTTGGCGTCATCTCTTTTTTCTCTGTCTGAACGTGAAGAATCACCGGGGGTTCGTGACATCAGCTGCGGCGCAACCAGTTGAGCAATACGCCACGTTAATACCACTGCGGCGGGAAGCATCAGCAGCACCCCCAGAAATATCATCACCACGCAGGCTAACGGACTGCCAAGCGGTGCGGGTAAAGTGAGGTAATCGTTAAGCGATAGCAGCGCCAGCGATAACAAAACCATCCCGATTATTTCCAGCATCAATACGCTTTTGGGTAATGCACCAATTGTGCGCATAAGCGGCCTCCCGGCGAAATGGCTTTCATTATAAAACGTTCCGGCTTGTCGTGTTTAACAGTTATAGCTTGAGGATATCAAAGCAACAGGCTGAACCTGCTTTTCATCCGTCACAAATCGCGGCATCATAACAAGTATTGCCATCCGGCCTGATAAGTTCGAGGAGAGAGAGATGTTTGCCGTTATTTTTGGTCGCCCAGGGTGCCCGTATTGCGTGCGCGCAAAAGAATTAGCAGAAAAATTAAGCAATGAGCATGACGATTTTAACTTCCGCTACATTGATATCCATGCCGAAGGTATTACGAAAGCCGATCTGGAAAAGACGGTAGGTAAACCAGTTGAAACCGTTCCGCAGATTTTTGTTGATCAAAAACACATCGGCGGCTGCACGGATTTTGAAGCGTGGGCAAAAGAGAACATGAATCTGTTCGCCTGATAGCCGTTTCTACGCCCTCCGCTGGAGGGCGTCTTCAGTTCTTTTTCCGTCGATGATGCTGATTGAACAAGTTGCTGATAAACAAAAAACACAATGCGCCAAGCGCGCACCAAAACACCGCACTAAACAACCACGCCAGCTCTTGCCACAATGAACGCGTCGGCATAAAAACGAACCGCATCAGTAACAGACAGCACGGCGCCGCCAACATGGCACCAAGAAGGGGTTTGAGCACCTCCCGACGATGGGAGAAAAAGCTTGCTGCAGCACCAGGCAGGATAAAAAACAACAATCCGACCTCAGGATGCCCTGCCGCTCTGAATGCCCCTTTAACGTTCAGCGTTAATGAAAGACACACCACAATAAAGAGCACAAAGCAGCAGACCGCACCCGCCCAACTTTGCTTATGTTTCAATTGTTCCTCCTGACACATTCTCTATCGAACACTCTTTTCGCCCGCAGGCGTCCAGTCAGATAAAGTAACCAGGCATTCCATGCCAAAAACACACTCACACGATTCTTATAGCCGTTGATACGTAATGAGATTAAACTAACCGCATATATTGTTATGCTGCATTATTCGGGGCTGTGTACGAAGCTGTCGCCCCTTAATTTCTGGCAAAAACATTAGCGTAAATTGCCATTTCTTTCAATAGCTTACTAGTAAACAAGAAGTTAGTCTCCGTGAATATAAACGTCGCAGATTTGTTAAATGGGAATTACATCCTGTTATTATTTGTGGTCCTGGCACTGGGCCTGTGTCTGGGTAAGTTACGTCTGGGTTCAGTCCAACTCGGTAATTCCATTGGCGTTTTAGTGGTGTCCCTATTATTAGGTCAACAGCACTTTAGTATTAACACCGATGCATTAAATCTCGGCTTTATGCTGTTTATTTTTTGTGTCGGTGTCGAAGCCGGTCCCAACTTTTTTTCGATTTTTTTTCGCGATGGGAAAAATTATCTAATGCTTGCTCTGGTGATGGTCGGCAGCGCCATGCTGATCGCCCTGGGGCTGGGTAAGCTATTTGGCTGGGACATCGGCCTGACGGCAGGTATGCTGGCCGGCTCGATGACCTCAACGCCGGTGCTGGTCGGCGCGGGTGACACCTTGCGCCATTCCGGAATGTCGGGGACATCGCTTTCAACCGCCCTCGATAACCTGAGCCTCGGTTATGCGCTCACCTATTTGATTGGTTTGGTCAGTCTGATTGTTGGCGCGCGCTACCTGCCGAAACTTCAGCATCAGGATCTGCAAACCAGCGCCCAACAAATCGCACGTGAACGAGGTCTGGACACTGATGCCAACCGTAAGGTTTATCTGCCGGTAATTCGTGCCTATCGCGTTGGCCCGGAACTGGTGGCATGGGCCGATGGCAAAAATCTGCGCGAGCTGGGTATCTATCGCCAGACCGGTTGTTACATTGAACGCATCCGTCGCAACGGCATTCTGGCCAATCCGGATGGCGACGCGGTACTGCAAATGGGCGATGAGATAGCCCTCGTGGGTTATCCAGATGCGCATGCCCGCCTCGATCCCAGCTTCCGTAATGGTAAAGAGGTGTTCGATCGCGATCTCCTCGATATGCGCATCGTTACTGAGGAGATTGTGGTGAAAAATCACAATGCCGTTGGCCGCCGTCTGGCCCAGTTGAAGCTGACCGATCACGGCTGTTTCCTCAACCGCGTGATCCGTAGCCAGATTGAAATGCCTATCGATGACAACGTCGTGCTTAATAAAGGCGACGTGCTGCAGGTCAGTGGAGATGCTCGCCGCGTCAAAACCATTGCCGATCGTATCGGCTTCATTTCCATTCACAGTCAGGTGACCGATCTGCTGGCCTTCTGCGCCTTCTTTATCATCGGTCTGATGATCGGGATGATCACCTTCCAGTTCAGTAATTTCAGCTTCGGCATCGGGAATGCGGCTGGACTGCTATTCGCCGGGATCATGTTGGGCTTCCTGCGTGCCAACCATCCAACGTTTGGCTATATCCCACAGGGGGCGCTGAACATGGTCAAAGAGTTTGGCCTGATGGTATTTATGGCAGGCGTCGGTTTAAGCGCGGGCAGCGGCATTGGCAATGGCCTTGGTGCCGTGGGTGGTCAAATGCTGATTGCCGGTCTGGTTGTCAGCCTGGTGCCGGTTGTCATCTGTTTCTTATTCGGTGCTTACGTATTGCGCATGAACCGCGCCCTGCTTTTTGGCGCCATGATGGGCGCGCGTACCTGCGCTCCGGCAATGGAAATCATCAGCGATACAGCACGCAGCAACATCCCCGCATTAGGCTATGCCGGGACCTACGCAATTGCCAACGTACTGCTGACATTAGCGGGGACACTCATCGTCATTGTCTGGCCTGGGCTTGGTTAGCGCTGAAATTTACTCTTAAACGAAAATTTTTTGCAGGTAAGCAGAACTTTTCTTCAAGACGTCAGTCATAACTATTGCCACTGCTTTTCTTTGATGTCCCCAATTTGTGGAGCCCATCAACCCCGCCGTTTTGGTTCAAGGTTGATGGGTTTTTTGTTGCCTGAAATTCATCCCCCTTCCAATCAACCACTTAGATAACTTCTTCTACATGTGTGGCGACAAAGTGGCGACAGCGCTTTTGTTATGGCACATCAGACGTAAAAAACCCGCCAGCGGCGGGTCAGTATTAGTAAGCAAATTGTTCCTGCATACCTTTTGGATGAGGCGGTGCTGCGCTGATTTTTTGCGGTCGGCATACTGAGTGCACAAAAGTTTCATGCGTCACGAAAGTATGCCCGCATTCGATGTTAGTGCACTGGTTGTAGCGTTCTTTGGTTTCATTGGAAACCTGAAAGCTACTGCGGGTATGTGCAGACTGACCGCACATAGGACAATTCATCATAATCAGCCCTCATTATTAACCAGTTCGCAATAATGATACATCATTGTTCGCAATTTGCGAACTAATCATTCTATTGCGAACTCATCAATCTTTACTTCAAGCTCCATGCTGGTCGTAAATCCATTATCCGGGCTGACAGAATGCGTCAGGGTGGTAATAGTCCATTCAGCATCATCAATCGGCTGCTTAAACCCCGTCACCTTCACCGGCATTTCCGTATAGAGATCAGCCTGCCCCTCAGCGAGCTGCAGGGAAAATGAAGCAACCCCGCGCTGCAGGCGTTCCCACTGCATTTTTGCTGCGCGCTCTGCATTACTCCGGTTGGCGTAGGTACGATTAAGAACCAGCACGTTTTCATCCGTTCCCACCAGATAATCGCCCTGTTTTGCTTCCGGCTCTTTGGGTGTGGTGGTTTTCTTTCGACGACGCTTAACACTGGTTGTCTCTTTTTTCCTGGGTTCACGCGTATGCAACCAGCTGGCAATAACACCGGTATAGGCACCACGATCAGCAAGGGTGAACCGATGACCGTCACCGGCTTTGCGCGTGATGGCGATAACCGACTGCGCTAACGTGTGCATAACGGCTTCCTGTTCATCAGCCGGATGGAGGGCCACAAAGGCGGCCTTGCGTTCTGCCAGCAATGCCTCAAAGTCCGGCACATCCACAATCTGCGGAGGCGGTAGTCGGGAAAGATCAATGACTGGCATTGTCTGCTCCTGTTGATACGGAAAGGGAAACTGGCGCGCCGTTATTGCTTTGTCCGGTAAGCTCAACCACCATAGAGCCGTCAAAATTGCCGTTGATGGTGATGGAGTCCAGCGTAAGGCCGGCTCCCAACGGTTCAGCGCCACATAGACCGCAGACATAATCTGCAGGCGCAGCGCCGGGTTCTGCGGTTGGTCAATCAGGGCAGACAGCAGGGAGCCATATTCCCTGCGGGCAAGACGGCTGCCCTGCGGCGTCAGCAGAATATCCCGCACCGACTGGCGCAGATGGTCTGTATCTGCAATGGCCTGCCCGTCATTCCTGCTCATACCGATATACAACGTCATACCAGACCTCCCGTGTTAGCGCCGCCTTTCAGAACACCAGTATGCTCATGGTCATCAACTACGATCCCGTTAGAACTCATTGCGCTACCGCCCTGAGTGACACCACCATTGATCACCATCTCGCTGTTAATGCGCGTGGTATCAGCCTCCACCACAAACTCACCGGTTTTGAGGGTGATATTTTCTGCCGCTTAGATCACCATGGATTTGATACCCCGGCCATGCCATCGTCCGGTGGCGGGTTCATACTCAAACCAGCCCCCGTCCGGGTACTCCGTCACGCAGCCGTCCACGGAATCCAACGGCGGCGGAAACTGATTGGAGTAAATAGCGGGCAGCACAAATGCGGTTTCCAGATTGCCGCCCATGCTCAGCACCACCACCCGCTCATCCGGCGACGGACACCACCATATACGGGCACCGTTGGCGCGCAGCGTCAGCCAGTTAATCCAGTTGGTTTCAAGCTCGCCCACCTTCACCCGACACAGCCACTTTTCCCGGTCCACTTCGATCACAGTGCCGGTGCGGATCAGGTTGGTGATAAGGCGCATTATTTCAGTAAGTTGTGCGTTCATTGATATATGATGACAGCTGAAAACTTGTTTATAACTTCTTGCAAATTGTGGTATCGATGGTACAAATTGATTAAAGGATAAAAAACAACCAACAGGTAGATGAATGAGTGTTATGAATCCAATAAGTTCTAATATTTTTAATGCTGAATTTTTAAACTCCCCAGCAGCAGCACTTGCCGCATGGATTTCCATTGTTGGAGCTGCTATAACTTTGGTGACGATAGTTATAAGAGCACTATTCAAATATAGAAAATCTCATGATGTAATTTTGAAAAAATCAGGAATACCTGCGTTTATTTTAAATTTTTTCCTTATACGAATATCATTAAAAAGGCTACCTACTATCACATGGGCTGAAAAATCAATCGCGGTTCTCTTTTCACTTCTTTTTTTGTATGCGATTTATATTTTTGGTCCAGTTTTCATCCAAACCATTAGAACCCCACCAAATAGCACACTGCTTTATTGGATAAAGTCCGGTGAATCATTTTACATGTCAAAAAAACTGGCGACTTCGGCTACAATATTAACTACTCCTGACTGGGAAATATCAAAGGATGATTGCGAAAAGTCATCCCCTGCTAGTTCAGAGAAGTACAAATCATTAACGATCGAACATAAAGAAATTCTTTGTAAAATACTAACCACTGATGAAGGGAATGTTTACATTGATAAAGCAGTCAAGAAGTTCGTTAAAGACAAATTCTTTATCTATTCCTTTGCCCCAATGACTATATTTATTCTATTATGGCTTTCTTTAGGTTTTATGTTGACCATTCATTATTCTAAAAAAGTCAGGAAATATATTCTAACTGAACAAAAAAGTGCAATTCATTGGGCAAATGGTGAATTCAAGACAGAAGGAATCTATGCTATATATCAAGAGTTAGAAAGTAAGACTCACAGGCGGCGCTCAGCATAGCGCACCTCCGGTTCCTTCCTGCTTACACGATCACGCAGGCCGTAGTGGTGAACACGGGCAATGCGCTGCACCTTGCCCTCAAACTGCACGCTGGCAGAGTCGGCACTGGCTACAATATTCAGGTATTTCGCCGTGCGTAGCTTCGCAAACATCTGGCTTTTGATACGCCCCTTCTTATTGCAGACTGTTACCCGGCGCGGCTCAAAGCCGCTGTCCCGCACCCGCTGCTGAGTCAGCAGGCATTCAGCCGGTTCGTGCAGGACTATCTGGTGTTTGGTAACGCCTATCTGGAGAAACGCACCAACCGGCTCGGTGGTATTTTGTCACAAGTGCCATCGCAGGCGGAATATACACGCTGCGGCGTGGATCTGGATACCTACTGGTTTGTGCAATACAGCATGACAACACAGCCGTATGAGTTCACAAAAGGCAGCATCTTTAATCTAATGGAACCGGATTTAAACCAGGATATTTACGGCCTGCCGGAATATCTTTTCGCCATCCCTTCCGCCCTGCTCAACGAGTCCACCACGCTATTCCGCCGCAAGTATTACATCAAGGCAGTCATGCAGGTTTTATCATGTACATGACCGACGCGGCGCAGAACCAGGAGGACGTGAACAATATCCGCCAGGCCATGAAAAGAGCCAAAGGACCGGGTAACTTTCGCAACTTGTTTATGTATTCGCCCAATGGGAAGAAAGACGGTATTCAGATCATCTCGCTGTCAGAAGTGGCTGCTAAGGATGAGTTTCTGAACATCAAGAACGTCAGCCGTGATGACATGATGGCGGCGCATCGTGTACCGCCGCAAATGATGGGAATAATGCCGAGTAATGTTGGAGGTTTTGGGGATGTGGAGAAAGCGGCGAATGTATTTGTGCGCAATGAATTATTACCAATTCAAAGACGTATTTGCGAAATAAATGAATGGTTAGGCGAAAAAATTTTGAACTTTTAAGCTTATCAATTACAACTTTTATAAAAAGCAGTACATGCCGCTATATGTGCAGCCTTATCTCCATACTAATCAGCCAGAAAAAATCTAAACATGAGGGAAGTTTAACCTTTTCATTTCTTCGCACATACCATCAATGCCCGGGAATAATGTAGAAGCAGTCACCCCCATCAACGAAAGATCATTCATTGCTTTATAATAATCGGAAACTGGTATGTCAATTGTCTTTAGAAATTCAAAATCTGATTTAACCCCATGTTCATAAATAAAACCTTCGATATCATAAACGTTCGTATATGTTGTTAGTGCTTGCTGGGGCAAGGCTCGCGCATTGTTAATAGGAAGGAATTCACCAACAGATACATGGAGCCTACAATCAGTAATATTTTTATACTGGGCATAGCTAAATCTCCACTTCACAATATCAAAAACAAATATCCTTACCATTCTCTCTGAATTACCACTACTTACAACGCCAGCTTCGATGTTTTTAAATGCAAAAAAAGCCGCAACAAAAGGTGAATATGACCAATCTAATAGTGGTGTGGGGTAACCATGATGCTGAAGCAAGCTGTAAAATGCACCATTCTCCATTTCATTCTTCAAATCAAATAAATGAGATGTTAACCCAATAGATCTTCCATAAAGCAATGGTATGTCTTTCAGTACATATTTAATAACATCAAATCTTTTATTTCTATGGAATGATGTACGTAATGGCCAAATATCCGCCTGTCCACGAAAAACTACTTGACGGTAGTCAACACCAGATGAGTACACTTTAAATTCATCCCACGACATACGAGTAGCATTTAGTTTAGAGTCGCACGCGGAGATCTTATTCTCCAAGTTAGCCTCAATATCATTACCGATATTAGACTTCACTTTAATATTAAGCGATTGGTCAACAAAGCTCAACTCAATGATTAGTTCTTCTGGAAAACGATAGTCAGGATATAGTTTATTATATCCATAAAGAAAATGGTCCTTATCTTCTTCAGCTAGAAATGTCATTGGGTTAATAGGGTAAAGCTGAGTCTGGTTAATTGTTTGTGTTTGAAGATCCTTATTAATTAAGATCCAACATACCAATCCTGGAGTTCCATTCAAATTATCATTTAAATATAAAGCACCACAAAGAAGACCTTTCTCTTCTTCAATATTTAGAATCGCAAACCCATTATTTGTACCAGTATAATTCCCGCACCATTGCCCTATCATTTTCATCCTCCAATGATTTCAACTTCGGATATCATTGCATTAGCTTCATATACTTACAAGAGTCAGCGCGCGCTCGTATCCCCGCCACGCCTACCCGTTTTGTGTAGTGGTTTTCATGCAGGTGCTGACGTGCCGGAAAGCGCGCCAGCTCTGGCGACCACGACCCATTGTGATCCTTTTTGGATCATGCGAATATATGCACCATAGGCATGCACTGCGTTATCAAGTCGCCGTATGCTGTATGGGAGGGAGATTCCAACGGTGAAAAATCACTAATGCGTGCTTTCATCTTGCCTTACTCCGTACTCATTTAGCCTGGTAACCAGATCACTCGTCAACTCCGACAGCCAGGAGATCGCCACCTCCTAGTCGTCATCGCTACAATCTGAGCTGGCGACCAGAAGGGTCATAAGTTCTATCCGCTGCTGTGCAAGTGACTCCATGAACAAATCGTTCACAACTCCCTCCCAATATCACTGTTTATATATACAGCACATCATGTGTATTTAAAGCTGAAATAGTTTTTTAACCAGCTAACCCTTTGATTAATAGATAGCCTCATTCCAGCCCTCTTAGTACCACTGCCGCCATTTATCATCTTCCTGCAGGCGCTAATTTCGGTAGAACAAACGCAGCCCAGCCCCGGACGGGATACTGCCACCACGCAGAAGCAGATCCACCTCGGTATCACTCGCATCAAATCCCCTAGACCTCAACTCAGAATCAAGCTGCTGGCGCTGATGATTGCTAATCTGCTGTTTGTACCCCTTCCGCCGCTTCGGTTTTATAGGGTGTTCATCCTGTACCTGCTCATTAAAAATTATTCATGGAATCATTGAGTCCTCTAGAGCGTGATCAATGTCACATAATATTGGTTGGTAAATAATTACTGCTCACAATCCATAGAGACTGAGAAATGAACTTCAAAAAATTAATGATGATCGGCTTTACCGTGGCAGTTTTAGCAAGCTGTACTACTGGTGAAAAAATCCACAACGTTCAGGTTGGCATGACAAAACAACAAGTAATTGATTTGCTTGGAACCCCTGATGGTGATGCAGTTAAAGGTAACAGCGAACAAATCCAGTACAGCAACCGGTTAACATCTGGTTGGGGATGGGATAAGGGTGATTACTACGTTACCTTTGAAAACGGGAAAGTCGTCTCTTATGGAAGCGGCGAAATCCGTGGTGCAGGCGCTCCCGTCAAAGGTGTTGTGGTATTTTAATACGCGCACTCTTATGACATTAGTTAGTTAAACGTTAGTCGAGACAAAGTGGCGGCAGCGGTTGGCAATGCCCCGTAGTCGTCACATCTCACCACTAAACTAACTTATTGATTATTATGCAACTCGCTGTTTTAATTAACCCATTTACATAAATGGTTTTTTGTTGCCTGAATTTTGCGATCGCTGACTCCCTCCCCCGAAACTCTCTCACATTTGCAGCATGCTGGTTATGACACATACTTTTAGTCAGAGCTAAATGGTAATGGGGGGTGCTATGTTACTCGCAGGCAAAGTCGCGGTAATCTTCGGAGGCAGCGGCGCCATAGGCAGTGCAGTTGCGCATGCCATGGCGCGTGAAGGCGCCCATGTGTATCTGGGCGCGCGCAGTCAGGAAAAGCTGGATTGGGCGGCCAGTAGCATTCGAACCGCGGGCGGTGCAGTCGAAACCTTTGTCGCCGATGTACTCGACGAATACGGCACCTCAAAACAAGTTACTCACCTTGCGCAGCAAACCGGTGGAATAGATGTGGTGGTTAACGCAACCGGCTTTATGCATGAACAGGGCAAACGCATCGAGGCGTTATCCCTTTCTGAGTTTATGAGCGGTATCACCCCTTTCCTCTCGGCGCAGTTCAATATCGCAAAAGCCGTAACACCACACATGGGCGGCAATCGTGCGGGCGTCATTCTCACCGTTGTTGCGCCCGCGGCCCCGATGGCGATGCCTGGCCATCTGGGACACATCGTCGGCTGTGCGGGAACAGAGGCCTTTATTAAAGCGCTTGCCAGCGAACTGGGGCCGGCGAATGTTCGGGTCGTCGGCGTGCGCTCGCATGCGATTGTGGATGCCGTTCAGGCCGGTTCCTATACCGGGGAGATTTTTACCGCTAAAGCGCAGTCAATGGGTATAACCGTCGCACAATGGTTAGGTGGTGCGGCGCAAAGTACCATGCTTGGGCGCCTGCCTACGCTTGCACAAATCGCTGAGGTAATGACCTTTCTGGCTTCAGACCATGCCGGAGCAATCACCGCAACGGTGGTGAATATTACCGGCGGCGCTACGCACAGCTGACCGTCGCGGGCAACCCCGCAATACGCTCCACCATCAGCAAGATATCTTCTCGCCGCAGCGGTTTTTTGTCCGTGACAAAATGCAGCGTCATCCCTTCAATAAACGCATCCAGCGCCCGCGCCGTAACCGGAGCAAACCACTGCTCCAGCGTTTGTTGGCTGCGTAACATCCAGTTTTGCATCACCGTTTTTAGTGCCGGTTTACGGCTGGCGAAGGCATACAGCTGATACATGAGTTCCATGTTATCGGGTGTCGTGACCTGGGAGCTGTAAATCATATCGGTAATCGCATGGCAAGCCTGCGACGCATCCGCAACGTCGGCAAAAAAAGCCTGATACTGCAGCATCATCCTGTCAGTAAAACGGTCAAACGCCTCCATTAAAAGCTCATCAATTCCCGAAAAGTAATAGGTCATAGAACCCAAGGGCACCTGAGCAATTGTCGCAATCTTCCGATGTGTAACCGCATGAATACCATGGGCTATTACCGCATCCAGAGTCGCCTGAACTATTTTTTCCCGCCGCTGCGGATCGTTCGCACGTCGCACTGCATTACCTCTTCTTGCATTTGTGTACAAATGTACACAACCTTGCTAAGGTTGTCTTCTTTCCTCTTTTCTTCGGCTCGAATTCATGACTGGCATCTCATCACGCAAAGCCTTAAGACGTCGCACCTGGGCACTGTTCACGTTCTTCTTTTTACCAGGATTATTAATGGCTTCCTGGGCAACGCGTACCCCTGCCATCAGAGATATCCTCTCCATCTCAACCGCCGAAATGGGCGCGGTGCTGTTTGGACTTTCAATTGGTTCGATGAGTGGCATTCTTTGTTCGGCCTGGCTGGTGAAACGATTTGGCACGCGTAAAGTGATCCGCACCACCATGTCTTGCGCAGTCCTCGGAATGGCAATCCTCAGCGTGGCGCTCTGGCTGCATTCCGCATGGCTTTTCGCATTTGGTCTGGGCGTGTTCGGCGCCAGCTTTGGCGCAGCAGAAGTTGCCATCAACGTCGAAGGTGCGGCTGTTGAGCGCGAAATGAATAAAACCGTACTGCCGATGATGCACGGTTTTTACAGCCTGGGAACGCTGGCGGGTGCCGGAGTCGGGATGATGCTTACCGCCTTCAGCGTACCGGCGACCGTGCATATCTTGCTGGCGGCGATGGTGGCTATCACCCCTATCTTCATCGCCATCAAAGCTATTCCTGACGGCACGGGTAAAAATGCCGCTGACGGGTCTCACTCTGGCGAAAAAGGACTGCCTTTTTATCGCGATATTCAGCTATTGCTGATTGGCGTCGTGGTGCTTGCAATGGCATTTGCTGAAGGTTCCGCCAACGACTGGCTTCCGCTGCTGATGGTGGACGGACATGGATTTAGCCCAACATCAGGCTCGCTGATTTATGCCGGATTTACGCTGGGCATGACCGTTGGACGATTTACTGGCGGCTGGTTCATCGACCGCTACAGCCGCGTCGCGGTAGTACGCGCCAGTGCGCTTATGGGTGCTCTTGGGATTAGCCTGATTATTTTTGTCGACAGCACTTGGGTGGCGGGTGTTTCCGTTATTCTGTGGGGACTCGGCGCATCACTGGGATTCCCACTGACCATTTCGGCTGCCAGCGACACCGGCCCCGATGCGCCAACCCGCGTCAGCGTTGTCGCCACTACCGGCTATCTGGCATTCCTGGTTGGACCACCGCTGCTGGGCTACCTGGGTGAACACTACGGCCTGCGTAGCGCTATGCTGGTGGTGCTGGCGCTGGTGCTTGTCGCCGCCATCGTCGCGAAAGCGGTGGCAAAACCGGATCTCAAAAACACCACTGTGATGGAGAACAGCTAATGCGTATCAAACTGATTGCAGTCGACATGGACGGCACATTTTTAAGCGACCAAAAAACCTATAATCGTGAGCGCTTTATGGCGCAATACCGCCAGATGAAAGAACAAGGGATCCGCTTTGTGGTCGCCAGCGGTAACCAGTATTACCAGCTCATCTCCTTTTTCCCTGAACTGGCCAGTGAAATCTCATTTGTCGCCGAAAACGGCGGATGGGTGGTCAGTGAAGGGGAAGATGTCTTTAACGGTGAGCTGGCAAAAGACGATTTCCAGGCCATCATGGAACATCTGCTGACCCGTACGGACATCGACATTATCGCCTGCGGTAAAAATAGCGCCTATACCCTGAAGCGGTACAGCGATGAGCATAAGACTGTCTCCGCCATGTATTATCATCGTCTTGAATTTGTGGATAATTTTGACAACCTCAACGACATTTTCTTCAAGTTCGGGCTAAATATTTCAGACGATCGTATCCCCCAGGTGCAGGCTGACCTCCATGAGGCGATTGGCGACATTATGGTGCCGGTACATACCGGCTACGGCAGTATCGATTTAATTATACCCGGTGTGCATAAGGCAAACGGTCTGCGTCTGCTGCAACAACGCTGGAATATTACCGACGATGAGGTTGTTGTGTTTGGCGATGGCGGCAATGATATTGAGATGCTGCGTCAGGCAGGATTTAGTTTTGCAATGGCGAACGCCCATGAGCCGGTTATCCAGGCGGCAAAATATCGCGCGGGGTCGAACAACGAAGAGGGCGTGCTGGATATTATCGACCGCGTGTTAAAGAATGAAGCACCGTTTACGCAATAACGCCTCAGCACAGACGGCAACAAAATGATGGCATGATCTATTCATAATCCGCCTCAAATTAACCCGCTGGATTATTACCTCCAGTGAATATTCAGACGAGCGGATTATGAAGAAAAGTGTACTGATAGCGACATTGTTGCTGGGTTTTGCGGGGACAACATTTGCGCAAAGCGTTACCGTTGATGTACCAAGCGGTTATAAGGTGGTGGTAGTGCCCTCTTCCGTCAGCGTTCCGCAGGCGGTCAGCGTCACCACCGCGCCACAAACGGTGTATGTTGCTCCGACGCCTGCCCCGGCCCCTGTCTATCGCGCACATCCTTATGCGCGACATGTTGCAAGCGTCGGTGAAGGAATGATCATCGAACACCAGATTGACGATCACCACTAAGTTTTTGCCTGGCCCGGGCAACCGGGCTTTAACCTTCCCGTGAATCCCCTACCCGTTTATCTTTCAGGAAGATAACCATCAGAATCACCCACAGTACGCCGCTTGCCAGATTGAACAGGCTGAACAAGCCGTTTCCTCCGAGCAGATAAGCGTGTTTACTCAGCTCAATACCGACGGTAAAAATCAGCATCTGCAACATACCCATGGCGGCAGAAACCGTGCCCTTACTCATTTCACTGGCAAACAGCGTCAGACGTACCAGTCCCGCATTCGCCACGCCAATACCAAACGCATAGATGCTTAAACCCGCCGTCATCCATAGATAAGCATGGGATGACACCACCGTGGCCGCAGCGGCAATCACCAGCCCGACGGCGATTGGCCAGCCGCCCATGATAATCAGCGAACGTACGGTTTTTCGCGAGGTCAGGCGCGCCAGTACCAGGTTACCGGCAATCAACGCGCCAAAAATCGGTACCTGCAACAGGCCATATTCGTAACTGCTGAGATGTTCACCGCTGATGATAATAATCGGGGACTGCGCAATCCACGCCAGTAACGGCAGGCTGACAAAACCCAATGCCAGCGCGCCTGCAACGAAGCGCACGTTCCTCAGCACCAGCTTATAATCTTTGCCCAGCTCTTTAATCGACAGCTTTTCACCAAGCCGGGTTGCCGTTTCCGGCATTGCGCGTTGCAGACCAAAAAAAGAGATGGCGGCCAGGGCGGCAAACAGGATAAACATCCCTTCCCACGGCAGAACATGTACCCAGGCTGCACCGACCAACGGCCCCAGCAGGGGCGCAATCAACGCTACGTTTGCCATCAGCGCGGTAATTTTTATGCACACCGCTTCTTCAAAGGATTCCTGAATTGCGGCGTAACCCACCGCGCCAATAAAGCACAGGCTTATCCCTTGTAAAAAACGCAGGAAGGTAAATTGCTCAATATTCTGCGCAAGCAGGGTTGCAAGGCAGGTCACAATGAACCAGAGCACGCCGGTTAACATCACCGGGCGACGTCCAATTCGATCCGACAGCGGTCCTAATAACCACTGCAAAAACATGCCGCCAGCCAGATAGGCGGTCATGGATGTGGGCACCCAATCTAATCCGGCATTATATTGCTCCACCACCGCCAACATTCCGGGCTGGATCATATCGTTGCCGATATAAGTAGAGAATTCGTAAAGCACCAGACAGAGAGGGAAAAGTAATGCCTGACGCCCCAAACGGGCGCCTGAAGATAAACGGTTCTGCATGCAGTCTCTTAACTATAGGAAAATCGCGCAAAGTGTAATAAATGCGCCGTACTGGTGATAGTGAATTATGTGATTTGCAAGCAAATTGCGCACATTTTTACACTCAATTGCTCAGGAACATTTTGCGTTAAGGTTAATTTAAGTTGAGGCCGCTATCATGTTCAATAAGTCTCATTAATTGTCTGAAAAATAGTCATTTAACAGACAAATAAGACAAGACCGCTTTTTATCCCGTGAAAGCAATTTTATGCTCTCCCCTCATGGGCCTTTTTAACGATTACACTGAGTCTGGACGTTATGCTGGAAAATCTGAACAACTCACTTTTTTATCTCATCAATGCCACGCCGGACTCTGCGCAATGGATGATATCGCTTGCCATTTTTATTGCCAAAGACCTGATTAACATCGTACCGCTGTTAGCCGTTGTGCTTTGGCTTTGGGGGCCGCGGGCCCAGGTTACTCTCCAGCGCCAGTTAGTTATAAAAATGGCGATTGCGCTGATCGTCGGTCTGACGATTTCATGGCTGATGGGGCATCTGTTTCCTCACGATCGTCCGTTTGTTAACCACATCGGTTACAACTTCCTGCATCATGCGGCGGATGACTCTTTCCCGAGCGATCACGGTACGGTTATCTTTACCTTTGCACTGGCTTTCCTGTTCTGGCATCGCCTGTGGACGGGCGCTCTGCTGATGGTCGTTGCTGTGGCGATTGCCTGGTCGCGGGTCTACCTTGGCGTACACTGGCCGCTGGATATGCTGGGAGGATTACTCGCCGGACTGATTGGCTGCCTGAGCGCCCAGATGATCTGGCAGCGGTTTGGTACGCCCCTGTACCTCGGCTTACAAAATTGCTATCGCGCCTGCTTCGCTCTGCCCATCCGTAAAGGCTGGGTGCGTGACTAACCCACGGTAAAAAGAGTAGTATTAAGCGCGATACTGAGCACTTATTCTACTCTCCAGGGGAACTATGGAAACTCGACGCGACGAGCGTATTGGTCAATTACTGCAGGCGCTGAAACGCAGCGATAAATTACACCTCAAAGAAGCCGCGACGCTGCTGGGCGTATCTGAGATGACCATCCGTCGCGACCTGAATAATCACGATGCTCCCGTCGTCTTGCTCGGGGGCTATATTGTTCTGGAACCCCGCAGCGCCAATCACTATTTAATCAGCGATCAAAAATCCCGACTGGTTGATGAAAAGCGCCGTGCCGCCCAGATGGCGGCAAGCCTCGTGCAGGCACACCAGACTATCTTTTTCGACTGTGGTACCACCACGCCGTGGATCATTGAGGCTATCGACAATGAATTGCCTTTCACCGCAATCTGCTACTCGCTGAATACGTTTCTGGTGCTGCAGGAAAAACCGCAGTGCCGCGTCATTCTGTGTGGTGGCGAATTCCATGCCAGCAACGCAATTTTCAAACCGCTTGATTTCCAGGAAACGCTGAACAACCTGTGCCCGGATATCGCTTTTTATTCCGCAGCTGGCGTTCATATTGAGAAAGGCGCGACCTGTTTTAACCTGGAAGAGCTACCGGTGAAACACTGGGCGATGTCGATGGCGCAGCATCACGTGCTGGTGGTCGATCACAGCAAATTTGGTAAGGTGCGTCCTGCGCGGATGGGTGAAGTAAAACGCTTTAATACCATCGTCAGCGATAGCCGTCCTGACGAGGCGTTTGTTGAGTACGCGAAAGCGCAACGTATCAAACTGATGTATTAAGCGATACTGCCGGATGGCGATAGCGTCATCCGGCAAACGCTAAGATTAAGAGAACCAGCCGCCAAACCACTGGTGGAATTTCATCATCACAAAGTCCCACATGCGACTAAAGAATCCCCCCTCTTCCACGGCCTCCATCACCATCAGTGGACGCTGCTCGATGGATTTCCCGTTCAACTGGAAGTCGATAGTTCCCACAACCTGACCTTTCTTCAGCGGCGCGGTTAACTGTGGTTCGGTCAGGGTAAAGCTGGCCTTCAGGTTTTTGAGCTGACCACGCGGGATAGTCACCGAGCCCGCTTCTCCGGCGCCCAAATTAACTTCACTCTTATCGCCAAACCAGACGCGCTGCGTCACGAAAGTGGCATCCGGTTTAATCGGCGTAACGGTTTCAAAGAAGCGGAAGCCCCAGGTCAGCAGCTTTTCTGACTCATTAAAACGAATGCGGTCGGTTTTCGCCCCCAATACCACGGAGATCAGGCGCATATCCCCCTGGGTCGCGGAAGCGACCAGGTTGTATCCCGCCCCGGCCGTGGTACCGGTTTTCATACCGTCCACGTTCAGGTTGGTGCTCCACAACAAACGGTTGCGGTTCGGCTGGCGGATTTTATTAAAGGTAAATTCTTTCTCTTTGTGGATAGCGTACTCTTCCGGTACATCGTGGATTAGCGCCTTCCCGAGCAGGGCCATATCACGTGCGGTACTGAACTGTCCTGCCGCATCCAGGCCATGCACGGTCTGGAAAGTGGTATTGGTCAGCCCCAGTTTTTTCGCGTAGCCGTTCATCAGACCAATGAAAGATTCCTGGCTGCCGGCAACGTAATCAGCCAGTGCGATACAGGCATCGTTACCAGACTGGATGATAACGCCTTTGTTCAGATCGGACACTGCAACCTGATCGCCGGGCTTGAGGAACATAACCGACGAACCGCGCAGGGCCGGATTACCGGTCGCCCAGGCGTCTTTGCCCACGGTGACCATATCGTTGAGGTTAATTTTCCCGGCCTTCAGCGCCTGACCGACTACATAGCTGGTCATGATCTTGGTCAGACTGGCAGGATCCAGTTTCTCATCAGCATTACCTTCCGCCAGTACCTTACCGCTGGCGTAATCCATTAGGATCCACGCGCGCGCGTCGACGCTCGGTGGGGCCGTTGGTTGCTCCGCCGCCTGTACGCTCGGCGACAAAAGGATTAAGAGTGCAGAACCTGCAGCAAAGCTGCGAAGTGAAGAGAAGTATTGCGTCATAAATGCCACCCGAGTATCCATTCCAAAAAACCACGTCATACCACACCGTGTTTACACAAAACCAGCCAAGCGACCCTGGCCAACCCATGCAGAAAAGGTCTGATGGATGACGTGTAAAATAAGTGCGGTGAGTAATAACGCACTAACGAGCTTAAAGAAACCGTAAGTTGGTAAAGTTTTTAAAGTTTATGCAATAACACCGCGCTGCGCTGCTCCCGGCACGATTTTTTTAGACTTTGTTGCGTAAATATTAGGTTTACCCCACCATGTGGGCTAGTCAGATGGCATCTGCAGCCATAAAGCTGCTCAATTAATTTGCGGGGTTACTATGATTACACTGTGGGGTCGCAATAACTCGACCAACGTAAAAAAAGTATTGTGGACGCTCGAGGAACTGGAACTGCCGTATAACCAAATTCTGGCGGGCGGACAGCATGGCGGTAACCGCGATGCCGACTATCTGGCACTCAACCCGAACGGACTGGTCCCGCTGCTACGTGATGATGAAACGGACGTTGTTCTGTGGGAATCCAATACCATTGTCCGCTATCTGGCAGCTCAGTACGGACAAAAGCGTTTGTGGATTGACACCCCGGCCGCGCGCGCCGTCGGTGAAAAATGGATGGACTGGGCAAACCAGACGCTAAGTCCTACGCATCGGGTTATCTTGTTTGGCCTGGTCAGAACCCCTGCCGAGAAACGCGACATGGCGGCAATCGAGGCGGGTAGTCAGGTGTGCGATAACCTGTTTGCCATTCTGGATAACGCGCTGGCGGACCAGCCATGGTTCTCCGGGGCTGAATTTGGCACTGCCGATATCGCCGTTGCGCCGTTTATCTATAACCTGTTCAACGTTGGCCTGAGCTGGACCCCGCGCCCACATCTGGAGCACTGGTATCAGCAACTGACCGAACGTCCGGCGTTTCAAAAAGTCGTGATGATCCCGGTCAGCTAACTAAATCAGGGACTCACTTTCAGTAATTCCCCGTCGGACTCGTCGGTTAGTACGTATAAGTACCCGTCTGGTCCGACGCGCACATCACGGATCCGTTGTCCCCTTTCCTGCAACAGACGACCCTCTTCGGTGACGGCATTCCCTTTGACGCTCAGCACGATCACTTCTTTCTCTTTCAACGCGCCAATGAATAACTTCTGCCGCCACTGTGGGAAGGTATCGCTATTATAAAAAGCCATTCCGCTGACCGCCGGTGACTTTTCCCAGTAAAAGATGGGTTGCTCTGTTCCAGCAACAATTGGGCCTTTTGCTTCGGGAATTTTAAGACCACTGTAGTTAACGCCCCAGGTCGCAAGCGGCCAGCCGTAGTTTTTCCCTTTCTCGGGGATATTGATTTCATCGCCCCCGCGTGGACCATGCTCATTAAGCCACAGCGTATCGCTCCAGGGATTCATCGCCATCCCCTGCGGGTTGCGGATACCATATGACCAAATCTCTGCCCGCGCTCCTGCCCTCTTCACAAACGGATTATCCGGCGGAATTTTTCCCTCATCGGTCAGTCGTACGACCTTGCCCTGCAGCTTATCCAGATCCTGTGCGGTAGAACGTTGATTATTTTCACCAAGACCAATAAACAGATAACCGTTGCCATCAAAAACCATACGTCCGCCAAAATGGTTTCCGCTGGAGAGCTTCGGCTGTTGGCGAAAAATGGTCTGGAACCCTTGCAGATGTTTGAGATCGTCGCTCAGTCGTCCGTAACCAACCGCTGTCCCGGCATTACCTTCACTGTCAGCTTCAGCAAAACTAAGCCACACCCGGCGAGATTGTTTAAAATCCGGTGCTAATGCCACATCAAGCAATCCCCCCTGACCATTCGCCCAGACTTTGGGTACGCCGGTTAGCGGGTCGGAAAGCCCCTTTCCAGTCTGCCAAAGTCGAAGCTGGCCGCCTTTGAGCGTAATGAGCATGCCGCGATTGTCGGGTAAAAACGCCAGCGACCACGGATGATCGAGTTTCGTTTGCAGCACTTCCACCTCTACCGCGGCGGCATAAGAGGAAAATAGCGCGAGTGGGGCAGCACAGAGAAAGAGTCGACGCATAACACCTCCTTAATGGCTCTGCATAAAGCGTAGCCAGCAAGGGGAATTATCCCGCCACATTTACATAATATTAACGAAAAGGGGGAGCGCCCTCCCCCTGATTCAGACGTGTTCCAGCGTTGAATAAGATTGCAAACACTGGATACTTAGCGTCAGCGTTGTCAGGCAGTTTTCCAGTTTCTCTGCGTTAACGGCGATAAAGGTTGGACAATCGTGATGTCCACTCATAAGACAAACAGCGGCGGCGGCTAACGCCCCTTCAGCACGATGAAGGGCATTCCACTCTTCCTGATCAAGATGCCTACCGTGAAGCTGTGATTGCTCGTGCAATTCGCGATTCAGTGCAAAAAAATTATCACGCAGACGATCGCTCTCGCTGACTGACATGTAGCCTTTCGCTTTTCTCAACAGCAGATAAGCGGCAAGTTCGACACGGGCGTTTATCAATTTGTTGAGAAGATCGGTTCTCAGTCTGTCAACAACCATACTTTGTTCCTCCTCTTTCCAACTATGGTGCAACTTAATAGTATGGTCATTTTTTGAACAAAGTCGTGTCCAGGATCAATCCATCACCGAAAATTAACACAATTTACAAATAATCTTTAATTCCACGCCGGGCGTGGCGACTGATGGTATGAGATTGCGATACAATTTTTATTCAGAACTCTGTAGAATCCGTGCCCTGAATATTCCAATAACTGAACAATTTTTACGCTATGAGCAATGTAACCCACCAGCCGAAAATCGGCTTTGTCTCCCTCGGCTGCCCGAAAAACCTCGTCGATTCTGAACGCATCCTGACCGAACTTCGTACCGAAGGCTATGACGTTGTGCCAAGCTACGACGACGCGGATATGGTTATCGTTAACACCTGTGGCTTTATCGACAGCGCGGTTCAGGAGTCGCTGGAAGCAATCGGCGAAGCGCTGAACGAAAACGGCAAGGTGATCGTCACCGGCTGTCTGGGCGCGAAAGTCGATCAGATCCGTGAAGTCCACCCGAAGGTGCTGGAAATCACCGGGCCGCATAGCTACGAACAGGTTCTGGAGCACGTTCACCACTATGTGCCCAAACCAAAGCACAACCCGTTCCTGAGCCTGGTTCCTGAACAGGGCGTCAAGCTCACTCCGCGTCATTATGCCTATCTGAAAATTTCTGAAGGCTGCAACCACCGCTGTACGTTCTGCATTATTCCGTCGATGCGTGGCGATCTGGTGAGCCGTCCGATTGGCGACGTCCTCAGCGAAGCCAAACGTCTGGTGGATGCGGGCGTAAAAGAGATACTGGTCATTTCTCAGGATACTTCCGCGTACGGCGTGGATGTGAAGCATCGCACCGGTTTCCATAACGGCGAGCCGGTCAAAACCAGCATGGTTGATCTGTGCGAGCAGTTATCAAAACTGGGGATCTGGACTCGTCTGCATTACGTCTATCCCTATCCGCACGTTGATGACGTGATCCCACTGATGGCGGAAGGGAAAATCCTGCCGTATCTGGACATCCCGCTGCAGCATGCCAGCCCGCGTATTCTTAAGCTGATGAAACGCCCAGGCTCCGTGGACAGACAACTGGCACGCATCAAGCAGTGGCGTGAAATCTGCCCTGAACTGACGCTGCGCTCAACCTTCATTGTCGGTTTCCCGGGTGAAACGGAAGAAGACTTCCAGATGCTGCTCGACTTCCTGAAGGAAGCGCGTCTGGACCGCGTGGGCTGCTTTAAATACAGCCCGGTAGAAGGCGCTGGTGCCAATGACCTGCCGGACCAAATCCCGGAAGAGGTGAAAGAGGAACGCTGGAACCGCTTTATGCAATTGCAACAGCAAATCTCTGCTGAACGTTTGCAGGAGAAAGTGGGCCGCGAAATTCTGGTTATCGTTGATGAAGTTGACGAAGAAGGCGCGATTGGCCGCAGCATGGCTGACGCCCCGGAAATCGACGGCGCGGTATACCTGAATGGCGAAACCAAGGTGAAACCTGGCGATATCATCCGCGTGAAGGTCGAAAACGCTGATGAATACGATCTGTGGGGCACCCGCGTTTAAATAAGCGCAACCCAACTGTAGGCCGGATAAGCGTTACGCCTTATCCGGCCCTGTGATTTATCCTTTAATTTTCGGGTCCAGCGCGTCGCGCAGACCATCTCCGAGTAAGTTAAACGCCAGTACCGTCAGGAATATCGCCACCGCCGGGAAAATCGCCACGTGCGGCGCGATCACCATATCAGCGCGGGCTTCATTGAGCATTGCCCCCCACTCCGGGGTCGGCGGCTGCGCACCCAATCCCAGAAATGACAGGCTCGCGGCAGAGATAATCGACGTGCCAATTCGCATGGTAAAAAAGACCACGATCGATGAAACCGTACCCGGCAAGATATGGTTGAAGATGATGGTCGCATCGCTGGCGCCAATACTGCGCGCGGATTCAATAAAGGTCTGCTGCTTTAGCACCAGCGTATTTGCGCGCACCAGCCGCGCGAAGGCCGGAATGGAGAAAATGGCCACGGCAATAATCACGTTTGCAATGCCGCTGCCCAGCACGGCGACCACGGCTATCGCCAGCAAAATACCAGGAAAGGCAAACAGCACATCGCAGATACGCATAATCAGTCGATCCCACCAGCCTTCGAAGTATCCCGCCAGCAGCCCCAGCACAGTGCCAATCGCTGCGCCAATAAATACGGCAAAGACCCCCGCCGCCAGCGAGATTTGCGCCCCCACCAGCACACGGCTAAAAATATCCCGCCCCAGCGAGTCAACGCCGAACCAGTGCAGCATCGACGGTCCGTCATTCAGACGGTCATAATCGAAGTAATTCTCGGCATCAAATGGCGTTAACCAGCGAGCAAAAATCGCCACCATTATCAACAGCACGACAAATAACCCCGCTAACATCGCCATGCGCTGGCGACGGAAACGACGCCAGAATTCATGCCACGGCGTGCGTATCTGCTCAGGCTTAACAAGGGGCATCGCATTTAAAATCGCCTGTCGGCGCCAGTTAAAAAATCGCATCCTTACTTGTACCTGATAGCCGGATTAATGGCGGCATAGAGCACATCCACCACTAAGTTAATAAGAATAAACTCCAGAGAAAACAACAGCACCTCGGCCTGAATCACCGGGTAGTCGCGCATTTCGACTGAGTCCACCAACAGCCGCCCAAGCCCTGGCCAGTTAAACACCTTCTCAACCACAATCGAGCCGCCAAGCAAAAAGCCAAACTGTAGCCCCATCATGGTGACCACCGGGATCATCGCATTGCGCAAACCATGTTTTAACACCACCCAGGTTTCACTCACCCCTTTGGCCCGCGCGGTACGCATATAGTCTTCACTGAGCACATCGACAAACGAAGCGCGGGTAAACCGGGCTAACACCGCAGCCACCGCCGCACCCAGGGTAATAGACGGGAGGATATAGTGCCGCCAGGTATCAGCGCCAACGGTGGGCAACCAGCCAAGCTCAACGGAGAATATCTGCATGAGCAGCATGCCGAGCGCAAACGCCGGGAAAGAGATCCCGGTGACGGCGAGCGTCATACTCAATCTGTCCGGCCAACGATTGCGCCATACAGCAGCAATAATCCCTGCCGTCATGCCGAATAACACCGCCCACGCCATGCTGGCAATGGTCAGCCATAGCGATGGCATAAAACGACTGGCTATCTCTTCGGAGACCGGGCGACGAGAAACCATTGAGGTTCCAAAATCGCCTTGCAACACGTTAGTAATGTAATGCCAGAACTGAATATGCAGCGGCTGATCCAGACCCAACTGCTGGCGCACCAGTTCGATCACCTCAGCATCAGCCTCCGGTCCGGCAATCAGCCGGGCCGGATCGCCGGGTAGCAGGTGAACAAATAAAAATACCAGCACCGCTACAATCAACAGAGTTGGAATCAACCCCAGCAGGCGCTTGAAAACATAGTTAAGCATCACACTCCCTTCGCCGGCCCCTGTGTGGCGGGGCCGGATGAATAGCTTATTTTAAATCCGCATCATCAAAGCTAAATCCGGTATCCGGCATGATCCAGAACCCGGTCAATCTGGTGTTGTGCGCCGAAATCAGTTGTTCCACTACCAGTGGGATCCACGGCGACTCTTTCCAGATAATATCCTGCGCATCCTTGTACAGCTTCGCTTTCTGGGCCGGATCGTTGGTTTGCAACGCTGCTGCTAAATCACTGTCCACATGCTTATTGCTGTAGAACGCCGTATTAAACAGCGTTGGCGGCCAGTTTTGAGATGCAAACAGCGGTGACAGCGCCCAGTCTGCTTCACCCGTAGAGGCAGACCAGCCGGTGTAGAACATGCGTACCCCGCTCTCTTTCTGCGCTTTACCTTCAACTTGCGCCGCGCGCTGACCGGCATCCATCGCCGTCACCTGAGCCTTAACGCCCACCTGCGCCAGTTGCTGCTGGGTAAATTGCAGCACTTTCTGCGCGGTACTATGGTTATGAGAAGACCATAGCGTGGTGGTAAAACCGTTCGGATAACCCGCTTCTTTCAGCAGTTCGCGCGCTTTTGCCGGGTCGTATGGCCATGGCGTATAGCTTTGCGCATAGGCGATCGACGGAGGGAGAACGCCGGTTGCTGGCGTCGCGTAACCGGCAAACGCCACTTTCACCAGCGCCTGACGGTTGATGGCATAATTCAGCGCTTCACGCACCTTCGGGTTATCGAACGGTTTTTGCGTGACGTTCATGCTGATGTAACGCTGCATAATAGACGGACTGGCCACCAGTTCCAGGTTTTTATTCTTCGCCAGTAGCGCCGCCTGCTCGTAAGGGATCGGGAAGGCAAACTGCGCTTCCCCGGTCTGCAGCATTGCCGCACGCGTGTTGTTGTCGGTCACCGGACGCCAGGTAATCGTATCCAGCTTTGGCAGCCCTTGCTGCCAGTAACCCGCGAACTTCTTAACCTTTACAAAATCCGTCTGATTCCAGGTCTCAAGCTGATACGGCCCGGTCCCCACGGGATGGAAACCGATCTCCTTGCCGTATTTCTCCAGCGCGGCGGGAGAGATCATCGCCGTAGCCGGGTGCGCCAGAATATTGATAAATGCAGAGAACGGCTGCTTCAGCGTTATCTTCACCGTCGACGGATCGACGACCTCGGTTTTATCGATATTCTTATACAGGTTGTAGCGTTTCAGATGGTTTTCCGGGTTGCTGGCCCGGTCGAGGTTAGCTTTAACCGCATCGGCGTTGAAGTCGGTGCCGTCCTGAAACTTCACGCCCTGTCGCAGCTTAAGGGTATAAGTCAGGCCATCATCAGAAACCGTATAACTCTCCGCCAGCACATTTTTCAGCTTCATCTCTTTATCAAGGCCAAACAGCCCCTGGTAAAACGACTTCGCTACCGCCTGCGACAACGTGTCGTTTGCGTCGTAGGGATCGAGGGTGGTGAAATTGGATCCTACCGCCACTACTACATCTTTGGCGGCCCAGCCAGGTGTGGCGGCCAGCGTAGAGGCCACTCCCACAGCAACCAGCCATTTTCGAGCAACAATTTTTGTCATGTTATTCTCCTTAAACCCTGCCTGCCTGTTATAAACGCGAAAGCGCATTTTCTGGTTGCGGACGCGCAACATAATGCCCCGGGCCAACTTGCTGGAGTGAAACGGGGGAAATCTCTTCACCGCGTTTGCGGATATTACTGGGGATATCATCCGACAACAGCACGCGCTGGGGCCGGTGATGTGAGGGATCGGCGACCGGGACTGCCGCCATCAGTTTGCGGGTGTACGGATGCTGCGGATTTTCAAACACCGCGCGTCGGGTGCCGATCTCGACGATTTGCCCAAGGTACATCACCGCCACCCGATGACTGATCCGCTCCACCACCGCCATATCGTGGGAAATAAACAGGTACGCAATCCCCATTTCTCGTTGGAGGTCGAGCAACAGGTTGATAATTTGCCCGCGAATTGAGACATCCAGCGCCGAGACTGACTCATCGGCAATAATCACCTTGGGATTGAGCGCCAGCGCCCGGGCAATACAGATACGCTGACGCTGACCACCGGAAAACTCATGCGGATAGCGCCAGGCATGCTCAGGGAGCAATCCTACGCGTTCCAGCAGCCATGCAACCCGTTTTGCCGCCGCATCGCCTTGCAGTAGCCCATGCACCCGCAGCGGTTCTAAAATGGAATATCCCACGGTCTGACGCGGATCGAGCGAAGCATAGGGGTCCTGGAAGATAAATTGAATATCCCGACGCAGCGGCTGTAGCTTACTGGCGGCCAGGGTATCGATACGCTGTCCGTTGAAAACAATCTCCCCGCGTTGAGACTCTACCAGACGTAGCAGCGCCCGACCGGTGGTGGATTTCCCGCAGCCCGACTCCCCCACCAGCGAGAGCGTCTCTCCGGGCCACAGGTCAAAGCTAACGTTTTCCACCGCATGCACCTCGCGGGTCACCCGATTAAGAATGCCGCTGCGCAGCGGAAAACGCGTCACCAGATTACGTACCTGCAAAATAGGCTCGCCTTCAACCACGGTATCCTGTTCAGTCTGTGGTTCTACATGACTGGGATCGTGTAACGAAATGAGAGGAAACCGGCGCGGGTACGCTTGTCCGGTCATCGCCCCAAGCTGCGGCACGGCTGCCAGCAGCGCTTTGGTGTAAGGATGCTGGGGAGCGTGAAAAATCTGCTCAACGCTGCCGGTTTCTACCGCCTCGCCCTGATACATCACCAGCACGCGATCGGCAATATCCGCCACGACGCCCATATCGTGGGTAATAAAGATCACTCCCATCGACATATCCTGCTGCAACACTTTTATCAGTTGCAGGATCTGTGCCTGAATAGTGACATCCAGCGCGGTGGTCGGCTCATCGGCAATTAAAACCGCAGGGCGACACGATAGCGCCATGGCGATCATTACCCGCTGGCGCATGCCGCCAGAAAGCTGGTGCGGATAGCGCGATAAAATAGCCTTCGCCTCGGGGATACGCACCTGGTCGAGCATCCGTTTCGCTTCCACCATCGCCTCTTCGTGGCTGGCCCCCTGATGCAAACGGATTGACTCAGCAATCTGCTCACCCACGGTAAATACCGGATTAAGCGATGTCATGGGCTCCTGGAAGATCATGGCGATATCCGCGCCACGCACGTGACGCATCCGCGACGCGCTCTGTTCACCCAGCTCAATAACCTGTCGGTTACGGCGTCGAAGGAGCATTTCATCGCAGCTCACCTCGCCGCCTGACTGTTCAATCAAACGCATCAGCGACAAGGCTGTTACCGACTTTCCTGAACCGGATTCACCCACTATCGCCAGCGTTTCACCACGCTTCAGGCGAAATGACAGATTACGCACCGCACTGATGCGCTGTTGCTCCTGTTCAAAGGCAATGTTCAGGTTGCTGACTGCCAGCACGTCGCTGGCGTCAAGCTCATCACTGTGTGGCAACGGTATCTCCTTTTTCCTGATAAATACCGGTGGTTGGCGTATCGCCTGCATATCCCCAGGCACGGTACATGCCTTCGCTGTTAAACGGCAAGGCGACGTTGCCCTCGTGATCGACGGCAATTAAACCGCCGCTGCCGCCGAGCGCCGGTAATTTTTCCATTACTACGCGTTCGCACGCCTCCGATAAACTCAGGCCGCCATAGTCCATCAACGCCGCAATGTCATACGCCGCCAGCGCACGAATAAAGACTTCACCGGTTCCGGTGCAGGAAACGGCCACACTTGCGTTATTGGCATAACAGCCTGCGCCGACCAGCGGACTGTCACCTACCCGCCCCGGTAATTTGTTGGTCATTCCGCCGGTCGATGTTGCCGCCGCCAGATTGCCAAACATATCCAGCGCGACCGCCCCCACAGTACCCATTTTGTTGTTTTCATCCAGCGGGGTCGCGCTATGATCCAGCACCGTTTCACCCGCCGATTGCGCTGCCAGCAGTTGAGCGTAGCGTTCTGGCGTCGAGAAAATATCCGCCGAAACGCGCTCCATCCCCTGCGCAATGGCAAAGTTTTCAGCCCCTTCACCTATCATCATGACGTGGGGGCTGTGCTCCATCACCAGGCGAGCCGCGAGAATTGGGTTGCGCAGATGGCTAACCCCGGCGACGGCTCCCGCGTTTAGCGTATTACCGTCCATCACACAGGCGTCCAGTTCATGGGTTTCATCACGGGTATACACCGCGCCAATTCCGGCATTAAACAACGGACACTCTTCCAACAAACGCACGGCTTCGGTGACCACATCCAGTGCGCTACGACCGTCTTCAAGCATCCGTTGGCCGGTTTCAACGATATCCGACAGCGCTTGTATATAACGCAATTCTTGCTCCTGGCTCAGTAACGCGCGGGTGATAGCCCCTGCGCCGCCGTGAATTGCAATGACTGCTTTACCCATTTTATTCGTCCATTAGGTGGCGGGTACCGGGGGGTTATAAATATCAGAATTTCGGTGACTTATTGATTCGATTTTTGAATATAGAAAGATGCAGACGTCATGTAAAGGTAAAGGCCCGCACCTCACACCCCGTCTCATCAGGTCATTCAGATGTGTTTAACGGAAAGGAGATCTCTCGACGTTGGTGCTAAATTATTCAAGCCGATCGGTAATCTGTTTTTTTGCATAAAACACAAAGCGTTCTACAGACGGCATACACGCTGCCCAGTTATGTTTGGTTAACCCCAGATATTCCGCACGCGCCGCTTGCAGCAAATCAGCATGCTCAGCGGGTAATTGCGGCAGAAGCCAGGATGCGGCCTCATCTTTAGCGACAATATTACCCGTAACCACGCTATACCAGATACGTGCCAGAGCAAGGATGATATTACGCTCGTCCCCCTCTAAATCAGCCGGTTTCTGCCACATCTCAAGGATATGCCGAAATGTTTGCAATACATCGCTAAACGGAATGACGTTAAATAACGTCTCAGCAGGTTCACCGAACAGCGGTACGCTGGCGCGCCGGGCCTGGGTTAGCAGAATAGAAAGATCAGGATCCACCATTGCCGGTTCAAACACGCCAGCGCGAATATCATCACGCAGCCATTCGCCAAACTGCATTTCTCTCGCCGGTGGGAATCGCCACGGCACGATCTGCGAGTGCAGAACCACGGTCACTTCCAGCGCACGATATGGCCCGGAGGTGCCGGGAGGCGCTGAAATGGTCAGCAAATCCTGCATCAGTTTTTTTCTTTGTCGGGCATTTATTGGTTCACGCAGGGTGACCAATAAATCAATGTCGCTTTGGGGTTTTAAGCCGCCTTCAACCGCAGAGCCATACAAATGAAGGGCAATGAGATTCCCCGCGAAAATCTGGCGGATGCACGCACTGGCGGCCTCCACCTGTCGTCGAATTGCGTCTGGAATAATATTAGCCATTTAGCCCCCAGGGAAAAATGAGCGGAAATATTGAGTCTATACTGCATTCTTCCTGCAGCGCTATCCCTGGCACAAAACCTTTACCAGATCTGATTCTAAGCCTGAGGTAGCATACTGCCCGCGTCCATTTTCTGACATAATGAGCAGATTCGATTTTGCCCCGCAGGAGTCTTCTCATGGAATTTACCGCCGGACTGATGCCGCTTGAAACGGCTCTCTCTCAGATGCTTTCGCGTATTACCCCGCTCACCGCCGTCGAAACGCTGCCGCTGGTTCAATGCTTTGGCCGTATTCTGGCTACCGACGTTGTCTCCCCCATTGATGTACCGGGATTCGATAACTCAGCAATGGATGGCTATGCGGTACGATTAGCCGATTTACAATCTGATCAGCCGCTTGCGGTGGCGGGTAAAGCCTTTGCCGGTCAGCCTTTCCATGGCGAGTGGCCTGCGGGAACCTGCATCCGTATTATGACCGGCGCCCCGGTGCCAGCTGGTTGTGAAGCGGTGGTGATGCAGGAGCAAACGGAACAAACTGACGACGGGGTGCGTTTTACCGCCGAAGTCCGCCGCGGGCAAAATATTCGTCTGCGCGGTGAAGATATTGCAAACGGCGCGGTGGTGTTTCCCGCCGGGACTCGCCTGACAACCGGCGAGCTTCCCGTTCTGGCTTCGCTCGGTGTTGCCGATGCACCCGTTGTACGCAAAGTCCGCGTGGCGCTGTTCTCTACCGGTGATGAACTGCAGTTGCCAGGTCAGCCGCTGGGAGACGGGCAGATTTATGACACTAACCGTCTGACCGTTCACCTGATGCTGCAACAGTTGGGCTGCGAAGTGATCAACCTGGGGATTATTCGCGACGATCCCAACGCGCTGCGCGCCGCGTTTATCGAAGCCGACAGCCAGGCCGATGTCGTCATCAGCTCCGGCGGCGTTTCAGTAGGCGAAGCGGATTACACTAAAACTATTCTGGAAGAGCTGGGAGAAATTGCCTTCTGGAAGCTGGCCATCAAACCGGGCAAACCGTTCGCGTTTGGCAAACTGAGCAACAGCTGGTTTTGCGGTCTGCCGGGTAATCCAGTGTCTGCGGCCCTCACCTTCTATCAACTGGTACAACCGCTCCTGGCGAAACTCAGCGGCAACACCGCCTGTGGACTACCGCCTCGCCAGCGCGTGCGCACCGCCTCACGCCTGAAGAAAACACCTGGCCGTCTGGATTTTCAGCGCGGTGTATTGCAGCGTACCGCTGAAGGCGAACTGGAAGTCACCACTACCGGGCACCAGGGCTCGCATATTTTTAGCTCTTTTAGCCAGGGTAACTGTTTTATCGTGCTGGAGCGCGATCGCGGTAACGTCGAAGCCGGCGAATGGGTTGAGGTCGAGCCGTTTAACGCACTGTTTGGAGGCCTGTAATGGCAGAACTCAGCGACCAGGAGATGATGCGCTATAACCGGCAAATCATTCTGCGCGGCTTCGATTTCGAAGGTCAGGAAGCGCTCAAGGAGGCGCGGGTACTGGTCGTTGGTGTGGGGGGACTGGGATGCGCAGCAACTCAGTACCTTGCAGGCGCTGGCGTCGGGCATTTAACCTTGCTCGACTTTGACACAGTCTCCGTGTCGAACCTCCAGCGCCAGACGCTGCACAGCGATGCGACCGTTGGACAGCCAAAAGTGCTATCCGCCCGCGACGCACTGGCGCGGATTAACCCTTATATCGCCATTACGCCGGTGAATGCGCTGCTGGACGAGAGCGAGATTCACATGCTTATTACCGAACACGATTTGGTGCTGGACTGTACGGATAATGTCAGCATCCGCAATCAGTTGAATGCCGGATGCTTCGCCGCCAGGGTTCCGCTGGTTTCCGGTGCGGCAATTCGCATGGAAGGACAAATTACCGTATTTACCTACCAGGAAGGAGAGCCCTGCTACCGTTGCCTGAGCCGTCTGTTCGGTGAAAACGCCCTGACCTGCGTAGAGGCCGGAGTGATGGCCCCGCTGATCGGCGTGATCGGCTCGTTACAGGCGATGGAAGCCATTAAGCTACTGGCTAACTACGGTAAACCGGCTTCAGGAAAAATCGTCATGTACGACGCCATGACCTGCCAGTTTCGCGAAATGAAGCTGATGCGCAATCCCACCTGTGAGGTCTGCGGGAGTTAGCAGAGAAATCGTCGGCACCGCACTATTGCCAGAGGGCGATGCTAATGCCTCTTATCAGGCCTACAACAGCGCATTGTGTAGGCCGGATAAGGTGTCAGCCGCCATCCGGCAAAACAGACTTACAGAGAAGTGCGTCCAAATGCGCTCTGCCAGTCGTGTTCGAACTTCGCTACGGCAGCATCAACGGCCGGAGAGCTAATCATCTGCTGAGCGACATCCAGCGGCAGCGTGATGGACTCGCAGCCTGCCAGCAGGCAATCCAGCGCCTGACGCGGCGTTTTAAAACTGGCGGCCAGTACTTTGGCGTGCGGGGCATGCATTTTCAGTAAGGTCTGCAGATCGGTCACCGTCTGAATGCCGTCCCCCCCCTGCGCATCCACACGGTTAACGTATGGCGCAACGTATTCGGCCCCCGCTAGCGCAGCTAATAGCCCTTGAGCAGCGCCGTATACCGCGGTACCCAACGTCGGGATCCCTTCTTCTTTCAGCAATTTAATGGCCGTCAGACCTTCTGCCGTGACCGGCACTTTGACCACGATATCCGCAATGATTGCCCGCAGCTTACGCGCATCACTGACCATGCCTTCGGCGGTGGTCGCCATTACCTGAGCAAACAGGCGTCCTTGCCCTCCCATCGCTTCCTGCAGTTGCGGCAGTAACACGTCCAGCGTCTGCTTACCTGCCGCCACAATGCTTGGGTTAGTGGTCACCCCTGCCAGCGGAAAAACCCGCGCCAGAGCTTTTACCGCGTCAACGTCAGACGTATCTAAATAGAGTTCCATAACCTTTCCTCAAACGAATAATTAGCATGAATAAAAGGTAGCACGGCGAAACCTCACGGTTAGTTGACGTACGTCAATATAACTTTCATTCGAAAGTAATTTAATCTTTATACGAAAGATGAGAGGCCGCTTATGATTTTCAATATCCAGCGCTATTCCACACATGATGGTCCCGGTATCCGTACCGTGGTGTTCCTTAAAGGATGCTCTCTGGGCTGTCGGTGGTGCCAGAATCCGGAAAGCCGCGCCCGCACGCAGGATCTGCTCTATGACGCGCGTTTGTGCCTCGACGGTTGCGATCTCTGTGCTCAGGCCGCACCGAAGGTGATTGAACGCGCGCTGAGTGGATTGCTGATTCATCGCGAAAAACTGACCGATGATGCGCTCACGGCGCTTACCCTCTGCTGTCCAACCCAGGCGCTGACCGTCTGCGGAGAGGAAAAAAGCGTGGACGACATCATGGCGACCGTAGTGCGTGATAAACCGTTTTACGATCGCAGCGGCGGGGGTCTCACCCTGTCTGGCGGTGAACCCTTTATGCAGCCAGAACTGGCGGCAGCGCTGCTCAAAGCCAGCCACGATGCAGGTATTCATACAGCGGTTGAAACCTGTCTGCATGTCCCGTGGAAGTATATTGAACCGTCATTACCTGACGTCGACCTGTTCCTGGCCGATTTAAAACATGTCGCCGACGCGCCGTTTAAACAGTGGACCGATGGCAGCGCCTCTCGCGTACTGGAAAATCTGAAAAAACTGGCCGCCGCCGGTAAAAAAATGGTTATCCGCGTCCCCCTGATTCAGGGGTTCAACGCTGACGAAGCCGCTATTCAGGCCATTACCGATTTTGCTGCCGACGAGCTTCACGTCGATGAGATCCATTTTTTGCCCTACCACACGCTGGGCATCAACAAATACCACTTACTCAGTCAACCCTACAACGCACCGGATAAACCGCTTGATGCGCCTGCGCTGCTCGAATTTGCCCAGCAGTACGCCAGCCTGAAAGGTTTAACCGCGACCCTACGAGGATAATCGCCATGACCACTCTGAAACTGGACACACTCAGCGACCGTATCAAAGCGCATAAAACGGCCCTGATTCACATCGTGAAGCCGCCGGTTTGTACCGAGCGCGCCCAGCACTATACCGAGATGTACCAACAGCATCTGGATAAACCTATCCCGGTCCGCCGCGCGCTGGCGCTGGCCCATCATCTGGCGGAACGCACCATCTGGATCAAGCATGACGAACTGATCATTGGTAACCAGGCAAGCGAAGTGCGTGCCGCGCCAATCTTCCCGGAATACACCGTGTCGTGGATTGAAAAAGAGATCGATGACCTCGCCGACAGGCCGGGCGCGGGCTTTGCGGTAAGCGAAGAGAACAAACGCGTGTTGCACGAGGTGTGTCCATGGTGGCGTGGTCAGACCGTGCAGGATCGCTGCTACGGGATGTTTACGGACGAGCAGAAAGGGCTGCTGGAAACCGGCATTATCAAAGCCGAAGGTAACATGACCTCCGGTGACGCACACCTGGCGGTAAATTTCCCGCTGCTGCTGGAAAAAGGTCTCGACGGCCTGCGCCACAAAGTTGATGAACGTCGTTCCCGCATCGATCTGACATGTCTGGAAGACCTCCATGGCGATCAGTTTCTGAAAGCGATTGATATCGTGCTGGAGGCCGTCAGTCTGCACATTGAGCGCTTTGCCGCGCTGGCACGTAAAATGGCGGCCACGGAAACTCGCGCCAGTCGTCGTGATGAACTGCTGACCATGGCGGACAACTGCGATGTTATCGCCCATGAGCCGCCAAAAACGTTCTGGCAAGCGCTACAGTTGTGCTATTTCATCCAGTTGATCCTGCAAATTGAATCAAATGGTCACTCGGTGTCGTTTGGTCGCATGGATCAGTACCTCTATCCGTTCTACCGTCGTGACGTAGAACTGAACCAGAGCCTCGATCGTGAGCACGCCATTGAGCTGCTGCACAGCTGCTGGCTGAAACTGTTGGAAGTGAACAAAATCCGCTCCGGCTCCCATTCGAAAGCCTCGGCGGGTAGCCCGCTGTATCAGAACGTGACCATTGGTGGCCAAAACCTGGTTAACGGTCAGGCAATGGATGCCGTCAATCCGCTCTCCTACGCTATTCTGGAATCCTGCGGTCGCCTGCGTTCTACTCAGCCAAACCTGAGCGTGCGTTATCATGCAGGGATGAGTAATGATTTCCTGGATGCCTGTGTACAGGTGATCCGCTGCGGCTTCGGGATGCCTGCCTTTAATAACGACGAAATCGTCATACCTGAATTCATTAAGCTTGGCATTGAACCGCAGGACGCCTATGACTATGCGGCCATTGGTTGCATCGAAACCGCCGTTGGCGGCAAATGGGGCTACCGCTGTACCGGTATGAGCTTTATTAACTTTGCCCGCGTGATGCTGGCAGCGCTGGAAGGTGGTCGCGATGCCACCAGCGGTAAAGTATTTCTGCCACAGGAAAAAGCGCTCTCGTCTGGTAACTTCAACAATTTTGACGAAGTGATGGACGCCTGGGATGCGCAGATTCGCTACTACACGCGTAAATCTATCGAAATTGAGTATGTTGTCGACACCATGCTGGAAGAGAACGTACACGATATTCTGTGCTCTGCGCTGGTAGATGACTGTATTGAACGCGCGAAAAGTATTAAGCAAGGCGGTGCGAAATACGACTGGGTATCGGGTTTGCAGGTGGGTATTGCCAACCTCGGCAACAGCCTGGCTGCGGTGAAGAAACTGGTCTTTGAACAAGGCGCTATCGGTCAGCAGCAACTGGCCGCCGCGCTGGCCGCCGATTTTGACGGTCTGACCCACGAACAATTACGCCAGCGGCTGATCAACGGCGCACCGAAATACGGCAACGATGACGATAGCGTTGATACGCTGCTGGCCCGCGCTTATCAGACCTATATCAATGAGTTGAAACAGTATCATAATCCACGTTACGGACGTGGCCCGGTTGGCGGCAATTACTACGCGGGTACCTCATCGATCTCCGCAAACGTACCGTTTGGCGCGGCAACGATGGCCACGCCGGATGGTCGTAAGGCGCACACTCCGCTGGCAGAAGGCGCAAGCCCGGCTTCCGGAACGGACCATCTCGGCCCAACAGCGGTAATTGGCTCGGTGGGTAAACTGCCGACCGGTTCAATCCTCGGCGGCGTGTTGTTAAACCAGAAGCTGAACCCGGCCACGCTGGAGAATGAATCCGATAAGCAAAAGCTGATGATCCTGCTGCGTACCTTCTTTGAAGAGCACAAAGGCTGGCATATTCAGTACAACATTGTCTCCCGTGAAACGCTGCTGGAAGCCAAAAAGCACCCGGATCAGTATCGTGACCTGGTGGTCCGTGTAGCAGGTTATTCGGCCTTCTTCACCGCGCTGTCTCCAGATGCGCAGGACGATATCATCGCACGTACTGAACATATGCTGTAATCCCCCTTACCCGGCGGCATTTCGCTTGCCGGGTATTCTTCTTTCGAATGAAATAAATTTGTGCTTTAGCTCACATTGTTATTAAAATGTTTCTGGTCGCAGTTATGAGCCAGGAGCAAGTATGACCATCAAAGTTATCGTCACTGATATGGACGGAACTTTTCTCGACGACGCCAAAAAATACGATCATGCACGTTTTATGGCGCAGTATCAGGAACTAAAAAAACGAGATATTGAATTTGTCGTGGCCAGCGGCAATCAGTATTACCAACTGATCTCCTTTTTCCCGGAACTCAAAGATGAGATCTCTTTTGTTGCCGAGAACGGGGCGTTAGTCTTTGAACATGGCAAACAGCTGTTTCACGGTGAGCTGACCCGCCACGAATCCCGCATTGTCATTGGCGAACTGCTCAAAGATACGCATCTCAACTTTGTGGCTTGCGGCCTGCAAAACGCCTACGTTAGCGAAAATGCCCCCGAGTCCTTTGTCGCATTGATGTCAAAACACTACCATCGCCTGAAACCCGTGAAGGATTATCAGGACATCGATGATGTGCTGTTCAAGTTCTCGCTGAATTTACCGGACCAACAAATCCCATTAGTGATCGATCACCTTCATTCTGCCCTTGACGGTATAATGAAGCCTGTCACCAGCGGCTTTGGGTTTATCGACCTGATCATTCCAGGTTTGCATAAAGCCAACGGAATCAGCCGTCTGCTAAAGCGCTGGAACCTGTCCCCGCAAAACGTGGTCGCCATTGGCGATAGCGGCAATGACGCAGAAATGCTGAAAATGGCGCGCTACTCTTTCGCCATGGCCAACGCGGCAGAGAGTATCAAATCGATTGCCCGCTATCAGACCGATGACAATAACCATCAGGGCGCGCTGAACGTGATTCAGGCGGTGCTGGATAACACTTCCCCTTTTAATTGCTAATCCTGCCCAACCGGGGTATCCCCTTGCCCCGGTTTCCACGCTTTTTCATGTTTCTCACACCATCAAATTTTAAACTTGCGTTAACTAAATTTTAACTTATATTATCACCTGTAAGTTAAATAAGTTTCGAATGAAAGTTAATGCGAGGTGGATATGGCTTTTACTTTTACCAGCGACACGTTGCCCACCGATCACAAAGCGGCAATCCGGCAGATGAAAAAGCAATTGCGTGAACAGCTTGGAGATGTTCAGTCGATTTTCAATCAGTTGAGCGAGGCCATTGCTAATCGCGTGGCGGAAATCAACGACCTCAAAGCGCAAGGCTCTCCAGTATGGCCTGTGTTGTCCTATGCGGATATCAAGGCAGGTCGCGTGAGTGCTGAGCAGCGTGAAGAAATTAAGCGTCGCGGATGCGCGGTCATTAAAGGCCATTTCTCTCGCGAACAAGCCCTCGATTGGGATAGGTCAATGCTGGACTATCTGGACCGCAACCATTTTGACGACGTTTACCAAGGACCGGGCGATAATTTCTTTGGTACCCTGAGCGCGTCGCGACCTGAAATCTACCCCATCTACTGGTCCCAGGCGCAGATGCAGGCCCGTCAGAGTGAAGAAATGGCAAATGCGCAGTCATTTCTCAACCGTCTTTGGACATTTGCAGGCGAAGGTAAGCAATGGTTTAACCCGGATGTCAGCGTTATCTACCCCGACCGCATACGCCGTCGTCCACCGGGAACGACGTCCAAAGGGCTGGGCGCGCATACGGATTCCGGTGCGCTGGAACGCTGGCTTCTGCCGGCATATCAGCAGGTCTTTGCTAATGTTTTCAATGGTAAGCTGGAAGATTACGACCCGTGGCAGGCCGCGCATCGCACTGAAGTAGAAGAGTACACGGTGGATAACACCACCAAATGTTCAGTATTCCGTACCTTCCAGGGCTGGACTGCTCTCTCTGATATGCTGCCAGGTCAGGGGTTGTTGCACGTGGTCCCTATCCCTGAAGCGATGGCCTGGGTACTGTTACGTCCATTGCTTGACGATGTGCCGGAAGATGAACTTTGCGGCGTAGCGCCCGGCAGAGTTCTGCCGATTTCTGCGCAATGGCATCCGCTGCTGATTGAAGCGTTAACCAGCATTCCGCAACTGGACGCCGGAGACTCCGTATGGTGGCATTGTGATGTGATCCACTCCGTCGCACCGGTAGAAAATCAGCAGGGTTGGGGCAACGTGATGTACATCCCTGCCGCACCGATGTGCGAAAAGAATCTGGCCTACGCCCATAAAGTGAAGGCCGCGCTGGAAAAAGGCGTATCGCCGGGTGATTTCCCACGCGAGGATTATGAAACTAACTGGGAAGGACGCTTCACGCTGGATGATTTGAATATCCATGGCAAGCGTGCGCTGGGGATGGAATAATCCGTCCCCTTCCAACGCCTTTAAAACAGTCCGGTTTTCTTCACTACATGACAAAAACCGGATACTTTTTTATTCTATTGATACTGCTGCCAGTTTCCATTTATCATTTTCTTTGAGCATTGTAACGTTAATCTCGCCAGACTCTCCGTTTTTAAACTCTACGCTTCCAGACAAAGAACCAACATCATTTACTACATTGAAACTATCGAAACTGTATTCGCTAATATCATCAAAATGAACAAACTCGGTTACAAGCTTAAAATCCTCGCTGTTCATTTTTCTTTGCAGAAAAGAAGAGCTTGCCTGATAAGCCTGAACATATTGTCCATCGCGGAGCAAATCTATCTCTGTTCGCGCAGCATCCTTCAAATCACCCATCGTGGAAAAAAGGAAAGTGCCAATACCAATAAAAATAATTAGTGCGGCAATCACCGCTCCCGCAATAACAAATTTCCTTTTTTTCTTGTCTGCTAACACACCACGAACCTGCCATCCAGCATCACGAACCATATCAAAAACAGGGTCGGTAATTTCCGTTGATGCAAATTTATAGCCATCAATTTTACCAAAGCTACCATCTTCTTTTTTACCCAAGGATCCCCCAGCAGAAAACTCAAGACGTTGCCCGATTTGGACAGATTTGCTCAATCTGAACCCACCCAAATCTGCATCCCACTCCACATCGGTAGTTTTTTCCCGATAGCTAATCTGCTTTTTACTTTCATCGAAGAACAGTCTTAACTCATATTGTTTTTGCAATCCGTATTGACTGAAGTAATCTATCCACTCAGCATCTACGATATTCCAGGATGCAACAATATCATCGCCATCTTCACGTAAAATGAAAGGATGCTCGTTGCTGTTGTTTAAACTTAGTAAGTTTAATTTAAGATTGGCTAAAGAAAGCGGTTCCATCTGACTTATTTCCTTTCCCTGTGTAGGTAGTTATGGAAAGTATCTTAGCCACAATTGTGGCTAAGATTAATAAGCAGAACTTTTTTTCAGAAAAGTGCGGGGAGAGACTTATTCAATACCTTTACTACGCAGGTAATCTTCGTAGTTACCGGTGAAGTCGATTACGCGTTCCGGCGTAATTTCAATCACGCGGGTTGCCAACGAACTGACGAACTCACGGTCGTGAGAAACGAAGATCAGCGTGCCCTGGTACATTTCCAGCGCCATGTTCAGCGATTCGATAGATTCCATATCCAGGTGGTTGGTCGGTTCATCCATTACCAGAATATTCGGTTTCTGCATCATCAGCTTACCGAACAGCATGCGTCCTTTTTCACCACCGGACAGCACTTTAGCAGGTTTCTTGATATCGTCCTGGCTGAACAGCAAGCGACCAAGGAAGCTACGTACTACCTGCTCATCATCGCCTTCCTGTTTCCACTGACTCATCCACTCGAAGACCGTCAGATCGTTTTCGAATTCGTACTCGTGATCCTGCGCGTAGTAACCAACCTGGGCGTTTTCAGACCATTTCACAGTACCGTTATCCGGCTGTAATTCGCCGACCAGCGTTTTCAGCATGGTTGATTTACCCACGCCGTTGGCACCCAGAATGGCAATTTTCTCACCGACTTCCAGCAGCAGGTTAAAGTTTTTAAACAACGGACCTTCATCAAACCCTTTCGTCAGCGCTTCCACTTCCAGCGCGTTACGGAACAGTTTCTTATCCTGTTCGAAGCGGATGAACGGGTTCTGACGGCTGGACGCCTTCACTTCGTCAAGCTTGATCTTATCAATCTGACGCGCACGAGAAGTCGCCTGACGAGATTTAGATGCGTTGGCGCTAAAGCGGCTGACGAAGGATTGCAGATCGGCAATCTGCGCTTTCTTCTTGGCGTTATCGGCCAGCAGACGTTCACGCGCCTGGGTTGCCGCCGTCATATATTCGTCGTAGTTACCCGGATAAACACGCAGTTCGCCGTAGTCCAGATCCGCCATGTGCGTACAGACCATGTTCAGGAAGTGACGGTCGTGCGAAATGATGATCATGGTGCTGTCACGCTCGTTCAGCGTCTGTTCCAGCCAGCGGATGGTGTCGATATCCAGGTTGTTCGTTGGTTCGTCGAGCAGCAGAATGTCCGGGTTAGAGAACAGCGCCTGTGCCAGAAGCACACGCAGCTTCCAGCCGGGGGCGACTTCGCTCATCGGGCCGTAATGCTGTTCTACCGGAATACCTACGCCCAGCAGCAGTTCACCCGCACGCGCTTCCGCAGAGTAGCCGTCCATTTCGCCATACTGAACTTCAAGGTCAGCAACTTTATAGCCGTCTTCTTCGCTCATTTCGGCCAGGGCGTAAATGCGATCGCGCTCCTGCTTTACTTCCCACAGTTCACCGTGACCCATGATCACGGTGTCAAGCACGGTGAACTCTTCAAAGGCGAACTGATCCTGACGCAGCTTACCAATACGCTCGTTCGGCTCGAGGGAAACGTTGCCCAGCGTCGGTTCGAGGTCGCCGCCGAGAATTTTCATAAAAGTGGATTTACCGCTACCGTTCGCGCCAATCAGGCCGTAACGGTTGCCGCCGCCAAATTTGACGGAAATATTTTCAAACAGCGGCTTACTGCCGAACTGCATGGTGACGTTGCTGGAAACTAACACTGGCGTATCCTGAAAGAGAAAGAAATATGTGACGAACCGCTTATTATGCCATAAGTCTGCAATAAGATCGCGCCTTGATGCTGAAGGGATAAAGTGAAAGCAAAAGGAAAAAAATGTGATTTAGTACACATCCGAATTCCTTGTTGCTCAGATTGCACATATAATGCGTGCCCAACACTACATAAATCTCAACCCACTAGCCTGCCTGGCACTGAATCTCGCATACATGAACATGAATATGAAATTAACAACGCTTTTCGCGGCGGCACTCGCAATAGTTGGTTTTTGTAACACCGCTTCTGCCGTCACGTACCCGCTGCCTACCGATGGCAGCCGTTTGATCGGCCAAAACCAGGTCATCACTATTCCTGAAGGCAACACCCAACCGCTGGAGTATTTTGCGGCGGAGTATCAGATGGGTCTGTCTAATATGCTGGAAGCCAACCCGGGCGTGGATACCTTCCTGCCGAAGGGCGGCACTGTACTGAACATACCTCAGCAATTGATCCTGCCGGATACCGTGCATGAAGGTATTGTTATTAACAGCGCTGAAATGCGTCTGTACTACTACCCGAAAGGCACCAACACCGTTATTGTTCTGCCGATCGGTATTGGTCAGTTGGGCAAAGACACGCCAATCAACTGGACCACCAAAGTAGAACGTAAAAAAGCGGGCCCAACCTGGACGCCAACGGCAAAAATGCATGCGGAATACCGCGCTGCGGGCGAACCGCTGCCAGCCGTTGTTCCGGCAGGTCCGGATAACCCGATGGGCCTGTACGCGCTGTATATCGGTCGCCTGTACGCCATCCACGGCACCAATGCTAACTTCGGCGTCGGCTTACGCGTAAGCCACGGTTGCGTGCGTCTGCGTAACGACGACATCAAATTCCTGTTTGAAAATGTGCCGGTCGGCACCCGCGTACAGTTTATCGATGAGCCGGTAAAAGCCACGACTGAACCAGACGGCAGCCGTTACATCGAGGTACACAACCCACTGTCTACCACTGAAGCACAGTTCGAAGGCGGGGAAATCGTACCGATTACGCTGAACAAGAGCATTACCAGCATCACCGGTCAGTCTGACGTCGATCAGGCCGTCGTTGAGCAGGCGGTACAGAACCGTTCAGGTATGCCGGTTCGTCTGAACTAAGCATCAAAACTGCCCTTTCGCCTTATCGGGCCTACTTAACCTGTAGGCCCGATAAGCGCCAGCCCCATCGGGCACCATCCTCACATCACCTGCAATAAACCATACCCTACCAGCGCCGCCCATATTAGCATCGGCACCGAATACCAATGAAAACGCCACCAGATCCGTCGATCGTTTGCCATCCGTAAAGCAATAAGATTCGCCAGCGATCCCGGCAACAACCCAAAACCGCCCACATTGACCGCCCAGGCCAGCAGCAGCGTTGGCGGGACGTAGTTCAGCAGCAAAATCGTGCTGGGAACATTACTGATAAACTGCGACAGGCCAATGGCCGTCAACCAAAGCCCCGGCGCTGAAAGCGTGCCAATCTGGTGGGTAATCTCCTGCAAGGCCGGGAGTTGCGTCAGCAAGTGCACATCAATGAACATCGCCATAAACACCAACAGCAGTGTCCAATCCACGCTGAGGATCACGCTGCGAGCCAGCACCATGAATCCTGCCGCGACGATCGCCAGGCCCCACAGTTCTTGTTTTAACTCCAGTGCCGCCAGGAAAATGATATACAGCCCCAGACAGCTCCACACCAGGCGCGGTTGCCAGTCAGGCGCGCGCGTACCGGTATGATAATGCAAAGCTTTATGCGGGAAACTGAACCAGCACAGCACCACCAACGTCAGCATCATGGTCCCCGCAAGCGGCGCCATCTGCCAGGTAAACGCGGTAAACGATAAGCCGGAGCGTCCCCACATCAGAATGTTTTGCGGATTACCTATTGGCGTGAGCAACGATCCGGCGTTTACCGCCAGCGCCTCAAAGATAATCAGGCGATTTACAGGAATGGCGCACAATTTTTTCAGGGTGATCGTCAGCGGAACAACAATAAACAGCGCAACATCGTTGGTCAGAAACGTCGACAGCAGCGCTGCCGCCAGCACCATAAATATCGCCAATTGACGTTCGGTGTTAAAGCGCCGGGTCATCTTGCGCCCTAACACATCGAAGTAACCGCTTAGCTCCACGCCTTTGGTCAGTAACATCAGGCCGCTAAGTGTAATAATCGTGTGCCAGTCTATCGCCCCCGGCCACGACCGTGGCGTAAATGGCACGAACAGGCTCAGTACAACCCCGACGATGATTAACAGCTGAAAAAAGCGATCGCGCTGTAAGGCGCGTAGTAAAGGAAAACTCATTCAGAGCCTGTGCCTTGCTGTTGCGTAAACCGGCTAAAAGCCTCCAGCGTTTCCTTACTGACGTGATGCTCCATTCCCTCCGCATCGCGACGGGCAATTTCCGGGCTGATACCTAACATCAGCAGGAAATTCTCCACAATCTGGTGACGCTCCCGACTCTCCTGAGCCAGTCGTTCACCTTCTGCGGTTAAAAACACGCCCCGCCAGGGGATCATTTCAATCAACCCAACTGAAGCAAGACGCTTAAGCATTTTAGCAACCGTCGGCTGGGAAACCCCAAGCCGTGCGGCCATATCTACCTGGCGCGCTTCACCCACCTCAATAATGAGATCGGAAATCAGCTCTACGTAGTCATCAATCAGCTCACGGCGATGTGCCTCCCGGACCTGACGAAATCCTTCAACGTGTTCTTCGACATTCACCAATTGCGTCACTTTTTTTGTTGTTGGCATACCTGCGCGACGACTCATTCTGCTTCCTCGTTACTGTGACGCGTTAACGGCATCTGATTAGAGAACGCTCATTGTAAACCAGAGTTGCGTGGGCACAAAAAATTAACGTTTTAGCAATAGCTATATAATATAGCCTGTGCTATATCTGTATATAATAAAGACATCCCTCAAGGACTGATGGGATCGTGAAGTCAGGAGGTTTATATGAATGAATTTAAGAGGTGTATACGCGTGTTTAGCCACTCTCCCTTTAAAGTACGGTTAATGCTGATCTCTATGCTGTGCGACATGATTAACAGCAAACCAGAGCAGGATAAGCCTGCAGATAAATAATGCGGCGTCGCGGTACGCCGCTTCATTTTCCTGCCGTAACTCGGATACGGTGATCGTTTTCGTGCCAATAACCCTTCTTTTTGTCAGATTTGCCACGCCCCTCGCAAAACAATTTCTTAGTAGTAGTTGACCTTCTCTTGCACACACTCTATCTTTTCGCAGCCCTGCATATATTGCGGCTCGCGGATGCGGACCCTATCCCCCTTCTCGCTCTCTCAGGCAGGCAATGACCCTTAGCGCCAGGGTAAGCACATGGCGTTTTTGTAACAGTGGCATATGAATTTAACCCTCAAAGATTCAATCATTGCTCGTAGCCGGGCGATTAGTCCGTGGACTGGCCTCTATTTCTTACAGTCTCTGCTGATCAACCTTGCGCTGGGCTATCCGCTTAGCCTGCTCTATAGCGTTGCTTTCACCTGTATATTGATGCTGCTGTGGCGCAGCGCCCCGCGTGCGCAGAAAGTGCTGATTGGCATTTGCTCGCTGGTAGCGGCAATGTACTTCCCGTTTGGCCAGGCTTACGGTTCACCGAACTTCAATACCTTGCTGGCGCTGCACTCAACCAATATGGAAGAGTCTACTGAAATCCTGACCATCTTCCCCTGGTACAGTTATCTGGTTGGGGTGTTTATTTTCGCCCTCGGTGTTATCGCTGTACGCCGTAAAAAAGAGGTGCCGCAGCGTAGCTGGAATAAGTTCGACAGCATTTGTTTGCTGTTCAGCGTTGTCGCGTTCTTTGTAACCCCGGTGCAAAACCTGGCCTGGGGCGGCGTGTTCAAGCTGAAAGACACCGGCTATCCGGTTTTCCGCTTTGCCAAGGACGTTATCGTTAATAACAACGAAGTGCTCGACGAACAAGAGCGTATGGCGAAGCTGGCGAGCGTGAAAGACAGCTGGACGGTAACCGCCGTGAAGCCGAAGTATCATACCTACGTGGTGGTCATCGGCGAAAGCGCCCGCCGCGATGCGTTAGGCGCTTTTGGTGGTCACTGGGATAACACGCCGTTTGCCAGTTCCGTTAACGGCTACATCTTCGCGGATTACATCGCGGCAAGCGGTTCGACACAAAAATCACTCGGCCTGACGCTAAATCGGGTGGTCGACAATAAACCCCAGTTCCAGGATAACTTTGTCACTCTGGCCAACCGCGCGGGATTCCAGACGTGGTGGTTCTCCAATCAGGGACAGATTGGTGAATACGATACGGCCATCGCCAGCATTGCGAAGCGAGCTGATGAAGTTCAGTTCCTCAAAAGCGGTGATTTCGAAGCGGATAAAAATACCCGTGACGAAGCGTTGTTGAAGATGACCGCCCAGGTGCTGGCAACCGAGCGCACTCAGCCACAGCTTATCGTGCTGCATTTAATGGGCTCGCATCCGCAGGCCTGCGACCGGACGCAGGGTAAATACGAGACTTTCGTCCAGTCGAAAGAGACATCTTGCTATCTGTACACCATGACGCAGACGGATGACCTGCTGCGCCAGCTTTACGATCAGTTACGTAACAGCGGTAACAGCTTCTCAATGGTCTATTTCTCCGATCATGGCCTCGCGTTTAAAGAGCGGGGGAAAGAGGTGCAGTACCTGGCGCATGACGATCAGTTCCAGCAGAATTTCCAGGTACCATTTATGGTGCTGTCGAGCGATGATAAAGCGCACCGGGTGATTAAAGCCCGTCGCTCCGCCAATGATTTCCTCAGCTTTTTCTCGCAGTGGACGGGGATAAGCGCGAAGGAAATCACCAACAGCTACCGCTTTATTTCTGAGAAAAAGGCTGGCCCGGTGTACATCACCAACTTCAAATTGCAGAAGGTGGACTACAACCATCTGGGTACCGACATCTTTGAGACCAAATCTCGTTAATCTCTGAATTGCACACAAAAAAAATCCGCCCCGAGAGGCGGATTTTTTGTATCACCGAAGTGATTAGAAGCGGTAACCCACGCCAGCGATCCAGGTGCCAACGTCAACGCTACGAATACGGCTCTGCTCGTAGGAGAAGTCCAGAGCAACGTTTTCGATCGGGTTGAACTGCAGACCAGCACCGTAAGAGAAACCGTAGTCACTGGTGGTGTGGTTATCAGCCGGGGATGCTGCGTTCTGGAATTTACCGTAGCCAACACCCACTACACCGTAGATGCTTGCCCAGTCGTTCAGACGGTAAGCCGGGCCAGCAGTGATGCCGTAGTACTGGGTTTTGTTGTAGTCGCCAGACGCATCGGTACGATCTTTTTCAGTGTAAGTGAAGGAACCGATAACACCCAGCGGGTTGCTGTCCTGCTCGTAGCGATACTTCAGGTTAAAACCGTTCATTTTGTTCGCTGCGCCCTGAGCATCGCTCTGAGCGTAACCACCGGTAACGGTAGAAGTCGCAGCTACAGCAGTACCTGCGGAGAAAGCCAGAACAGCGGCCAGTGCTGAAAGACATGCAATTTTTTTCATAACCACCTCAAATGTGCTTCAAGTAAATCCTAAGTTTTAAATATACCAAAAATTGATGGGAAACTCTTTGCGATTCGCGATGTCTAACGGGGTCTTTCATGTAACAGAACGTTTCAGAAACCCGCTATCTCTTTCAATTAACATCACTTTTCTAACCTAAAATGCCATTATTGCGCGCAAAATATGGCACATTCATCCAGAATATTCCTAATCACACAGATTATTAATCCATCACTTTCATGCCATTGTACGGAACTGAGCAATTTTTTTTTCAACGAATACTCAACCAGCGGTGCGTATTTCCATTACACTCGCTGTTTTACTTTTCTATACATCACGTCATCCGTGTCGTAGCAAATTTGCAACGTCACGCAGATGAAGGCGTGTAATTATCATTTGACAGGAGAAAGGATGCCGGGGTCGTCACGTAAAGCGCCAGTCTGGTTGCCTATTTTGGTTTTGCTTATTGCTATGTCCTCCATTCAAAGCGGAGCATCTCTGGCAAAATCGCTATTCCCACTCGTCGGTGCGCCGGGCGTTACCGCATTGCGCCTTGCGCTGGGCACCCTCATCCTTATTGCCTTCTTTAAACCCTGGCGTTTGCGATTCGCCAAAGAACAACGCCTGCCGTTGTTGTTTTATGGTCTGTCTCTGGGCGGGATGAACTATCTCTTCTACCTGTCAATCCAGACCGTCCCGCTGGGAATTGCCGTAGCGCTGGAGTTCACCGGCCCGCTCGCGGTAGCGCTGTTTTCATCCCGACGTCCGGTGGATTTCATTTGGGTTGCACTGGCTGTACTCGGACTTTGGTTCCTGCTGCCGTTAGGTCAGGACGTTTCTCACGTGGATTTAACCGGCGCTGCGCTGGCGCTGGGCGCTGGCGCCTGCTGGGCAATCTATATTCTTACCGGGCAGCGTGCCGGCGCGGAACATGGTCCGGCGACCGTTGCGGTAGGGTCATTAATTGCGGCGCTGATTTTTGTACCCATCGGCGCGCTCCAGGCTGGGGATGCCTTGTGGCACTGGTCCATTCTGCCGTTAGGCCTGGCCATTGCGGTCCTCTCCACTGCGCTTCCCTACTCGCTGGAGATGATTGCGTTGACGCGGCTGCCAACACGCACTTTTGGTACTCTGATGAGTATGGAACCTGCACTGGCTGCGGTTTCAGGAATGATCTTCCTCGGTGAAACGCTGACGCTTGTCCAGACGCTCGCTCTGGGCGCCATTATTGTCGCATCAATGGGTTCGACGCTCACTATTCGCAAAGAACCACAAATTAAGCAAGTTGACGTGAATTAACTACTTAATATTCTGCATGGTTTGCATAATCATGCAGAATATTCAATTGTAAATCTGCGTGATAATTATTCTAATAAATATAATTTTCTCATCTACATATTTCTTGAAATTTTTACATTAACATAAAAATAACACACCTCCATTAGTAACCATCATATCTATATGATTTTATTAGTTATTTCATACCCACCCCTCTCTTCGCTATTAAAGTGATAGGTAACACCAGAAAAATAAATCCAAAATTCACGCTATACTTATTCCCGTTGAAGAGCTGGGACATAATTATCAAGAGGATATGAAAATATGAGTACCGCAAAACTGGTAAAAACAAAAGCATCTGCCCTCCTTTATACCCGCAACGATGTAACAGATAGCGAAAAGAAAGCGACCGTAGAGCTGCTGAATCAGCAAGTGATCCAGTTCATCGACCTGTCTTTGATCACCAAACAGGCTCACTGGAACATGCGCGGCGCGAACTTCATTGCTGTGCATGAAATGCTCGATGGCTTCCGTACTGCCCTGACCGATCACCTCGACACCATGGCTGAGCGCGCCGTACAGTTAGGCGGTGTGGCATTGGGTACCACCCAGGTTATTAACAGCAAAACGCCTCTGAAAAGCTATCCACTGGATATCCATAGCGTTCAGGACCACTTAAAAGAGCTGGCCGATCGTTATGCCGTCGTCGCTAACAGCGTCCGTAAAGCCATTAGCGAAGCAAAAGACGAAGATACAGCAGATATCTTCACCGCCGCTTCACGCGACCTCGACAAATTCCTGTGGTTTATCGAAGCCAACATTGAATAACAGCAGACATAAGAATTACCTATATAACCCTCGCCCTGGCGGGGGTTTTGCACATCTATGGTGCATGACATTGATCGTTCGTCACTCCAAAGTAAATTATTTGTAATAATCACTTCACACAATCGTTAACGAAAGATTGTTTTATCAACAATTTTTACGCTAAATAGTCATACCGTTTGCACTGTGTCAGGTACGCACCAAATGAGTGCCCCAAAACAGTGCAGATTACCCACTTTGCCCTACTTATTGTGCAGAGAAACGAGACACCCTCTTGTTAAAACAATGAGTTGCAAAACTGGCACGATTTTTTCATTAAGCCATATGTTCTCGCAGGGGATCGCCCCGTGGATAAAAAAGGAAATCCTATGAAGTCTGTATTAAAAGTCTCACTGGCTGCACTTACCCTGGCTTTTGCGGTGTCCTCCCATGCCGCAGATAAGAAACTGGTTGTCGCAACCGACACCGCATTTGTACCGTTCGAATTCAAACAGGGTGACAAATACGTTGGTTTTGATGTGGATCTGTGGGCTGCCGTGGCCAAAGAACTGAAGCTGGATTATGAACTGAAACCAATGGATTTCAGCGGCATCATCCCGGCTCTGCAAACCAAGAATATCGACCTGGCGCTGGCGGGTATCACCATCACTGATGAGCGTAAAAAAGCGATCGACTTCTCTGACGGCTACTACAAAAGCGGTCTGTTAGTGATGGTCAAAGCGAATAATAACGACGTGAAAAGCGTGAAAGATCTGGATGGTAAAGTCGTCGCTGTGAAGAGCGGCACGGGTTCCGTTGATTACGCGAAAGCTAACATCAAAACCAAAGATCTGCGTCAGTTCCCGAATATCGATAACGCATATATGGAACTGGGCACCAACCGCGCAGACGCCGTGCTGCACGACACGCCAAACATTCTTTACTTCATCAAAACCGCTGGCAACGGTCAGTTCAAAGCTGTAGGCGAATCCCTGGAAGCCCAGCAGTACGGTATCGCCTTCCCGAAAGGCAGCGATGAACTGCGTGAGAAAGTGAACGGCGCGCTGAAAACGCTGAAAGAGAACGGCACATACAACGAAATCTACAAAAAATGGTTCGGTACCGAACCTAAATAACAAGAACGTTCTGTAACGCCCGGTAGCGCCAGCGCCGCCGGGCCTGCAATTTTAAGTCATCGCGTTATGGCTCATTACTTTTCTCACCACGGTAACAGGAACGAAATATGCAGTTTGACTGGAGTGCCATCTGGCCCGCCATCCCGCTTTTGATTGAAGGCGCCAAAATGACCCTGTGGATCTCGGTCCTCGGTCTGGCAGGCGGTCTGATAATCGGGCTTGCAGCAGGGTTTGCGCGTACTTTCGGCGGTTGGATAGCCAACCACGTAGCGCTGGTGTTTATCGAAGTCATTCGCGGTACGCCAATCGTTGTGCAGGTGATGTTTATTTACTTTGCCCTCCCAATGGCATTTAACGATTTACGCATTGATCCCTTTAGCGCCGCCGTTGTCACCATCATGATCAACTCCGGCGCCTATATTGCGGAAATCACCCGCGGCGCGGTGCTCTCAATCCATAAAGGATTCAGCGAAGCCGGACTGGCGCTTGGGCTTTCACGTACAGAGACTATCCGCCACGTTATTTTACCTCTCGCGCTGCGTCGTATGCTGCCACCGCTGGGCAACCAGTGGATCATCAGCATTAAAGATACCTCGCTGTTTATTGTCATTGGCGTCGCTGAACTGACCCGTCAGGGCCAGGAAATCATTGCCGGTAACTTCCGCGCACTGGAAATCTGGAGCGCCGTTGCGGTGTTCTATCTGATCATTACGCTGGTGCTGAGCTTCATTCTGCGTCGTCTGGAAAGAAGGATGAAAATCCTGTGATTGAATTTAAAAACGTTTCTAAGCACTTTGGCCCAACCCAGGTGCTGCACAATATTGACCTGAACATTCAGCAGGGCGAAGTGGTGGTAATTATCGGACCATCCGGGTCCGGCAAATCAACCCTGCTGCGCTGCATTAACAAACTGGAAGAGATAACCTCTGGCGATCTGATCGTCGACGGTCTGAAGGTAAACGATCCAAAGGTAGACGAGCGGTTAATCCGCCAGGAAGCCGGGATGGTGTTTCAGCAGTTCTACCTGTTCCCGCATCTGACGGCGCTGGAAAACGTCATGTTCGGACCGCAGCGCGTACGCGGGGCGAATAAAGAACAGGCCGAGAAACTGGCTAAAGAGCTGCTGGCGAAAGTAGGTCTGGCCGAGCGTGCGCATCACTACCCTTCTGAGCTGTCTGGCGGTCAACAGCAGCGTGTGGCGATCGCCCGTGCGCTGGCGGTGAAGCCGAAAATGATGCTGTTTGATGAGCCAACCTCAGCGCTGGACCCGGAACTGCGCCACGAAGTTCTGAAAGTTATGCAGGATCTGGCGGAGGAAGGGATGACCATGGTGATTGTGACCCACGAAATCGGCTTTGCCGAAAAAGTGGCTTCACGCCTGATTTTCATCGATAAAGGACGTATTGCCGAAGACGGTAATCCGCAGGCCCTGATTGAAAATCCGCCCAGCCAACGTTTACAGGAATTCTTGCAGCACGTTTCCTGATAGCTCTCCCTCCCTTCGCCTGAAGGGAGGTTTTTCACCAGAATCCTCTCATTTCATTTCTCCCCCGCCCTGACATCTATACTTATCCTTTTGAATTTATTTTCTCATGGGAGGAGTCATGCGCTGGATCCTGTTCATCTTTGTTTGTCTGGTGAGTCTCCCGACTCAGGCGGTGACGATACCTGGCGTCACTACGCCAACGTCAACCAACGCGCAAACCGCGCCGGCGAAAGAGCCGGATGTTGAACAGAAGAAAGCGGCCTACGGCGCACTGGCTGATGTGCTGGAAAATGACGCCTCGCGCCAGGAACTGATCGGTCAGTTACGCAAAGTGGCGACAGCGCCCCCTGCCGAGCCGGTGCCAACCATTGTTCCGCCCACGTTAACGGAAGAAAAAACGGTGCTGGAAAACGTCACGGATGTCACCCGCCACTACGGTGAGGCGCTCTCCAGCCGCTTTGCTCAGCTTTACCGCAATATTACCGATGCACCACACAAGACCTTCAACCCGCAAACGTTCACCAATGCCCTGACCCATTTTTTAATGCTGGCGGCGTCAGTGTTCGGTTTTTTCTGGCTGCTTCGCCTGTGCGCGCTGCCGCTGTATCGCAAAATGGGGCAATGGGCACGACGGAAAAACCGCGAACGCAGCAACTGGCTCCAGCTTCCGGCGATGATCGTCGGCGCATTCATTATCGATTTGCTTCTGCTGGCGCTGACTTTGTTTGTCGGGCAGATACTGAGTGACAGAATGAACGCCGGTAGCCGCACTATCGCCTTTCAGCAAAGCCTGTTTCTCAATGCCTTTGCGTTGATTGAGTTCTTCAAAGCCATTCTACGCCTGATATTTTGCCCAACGGTGGCCGAACTGCGCCCGTTTAACATTCAGGATGCCGGTGCGCGCTACTGGAATCGCCGTTTAAGTTCATTGAGCAGCCTGATTGGATACGGACTTATCGTTGCCGTTCCCATTATCTCGAATCAGGTCAACGTGCAGGTCGGCGCGATGGCAAACGTCATCATCATGCTCTGTATCACGCTATGGGCGCTGTACCTGATTTTCAGAAACAAGAAAGAGATAACGCAGCATTTGCTGAATCTGGCGGAAAGATCGTTAGCGTTTTTCAGCCTGTTTATCCGCGCCTTTGCGCTGGTATGGCATTGGCTGGCCAGCGCCTACTTCATTGTGCTGTTTTTCTTCTCGCTGTTTGATCCTGGCAACAGCCTGAAATTCATGATGGGCGCTACGCTGCGTAGCCTGGTGATCATTGGAATCGCCGCCTTTGTTTCCGGTATGCTTTCCCGCTGGATAGCCAAAACTATTACCCTTTCGCCACACACCCAGCGCAGCTATCCGGAATTACAAAAACGGTTGAATGGCTGGCTGTCGACGGCGTTAAGCGTGGCCAGGATCCTGACGGTGTGCGTCGCGGTAATGCTGCTACTGAATGCCTGGGGATTGTTCGACTTCTGGAACTGGCTGCATTACGGCGCAGGAGAAAAAACGGTGGATATTCTGATCCGTATCGCGCTGATTTTATTCTTCTCCGCCATCGGCTGGACGATCCTTGCCAGCCTGATTGAAAATCGTCTGGCTTCCGATATTCACGGCCGCCCGCTCCCCAGCGCCCGTACCCGCACCCTGCTGACGCTGTTTCGCAACGCGCTGGCGGTGATCATCAGCACGATCACCATCATGATTGTGCTATCCGAAATTGGCGTCAATATAGCGCCCTTACTGGCCGGGGCCGGGGCGCTGGGGCTGGCTATCTCTTTCGGCTCGCAAACGCTGGTAAAAGATATTATTACCGGGATCTTTATTCAGTTCGAAAATGGCATGAACACCGGCGACCTGGTGACCATCGGTCCACTCACCGGTACGGTTGAACGGATGTCCATCCGCTCTGTGGGCGTCCGTCAGGACACCGGGGCGTACCATATCATTCCCTGGTCATCGATAACGACCTTCGCCAACTTTGTGCGCGGGATTGGATCGGTCGTCGCCAATTACGACGTAGACCGCCATGAGGATGCAGATAAAGCGAATCAGGCGTTGAAAGACGCTGTGGCTGCAGTGATGGAACAGGACGATATTCGCGGGCTGATTATTGGCGAACCGTCGTTTGCCGGGATTGTGGGGTTAACCAATACGGCCTTCACGCTACGGGTCTCATTTACCACATTACCGCTGAAACAGTGGACGGTACGTTTCGCGCTCGACAGCCAGGTGAAGAAATACTTCGATCTGGCCAACGTACGCGCGCCGGTACAGACGTATCAGGTTTTGCCTGCACCGGTGAATGGCCCTGCGTCGGCAGCAAGCGAACCGCTGCCGCCAACCGAGCCAACGCTTTAGCGTTTACGCGCCATAAAACGGCGACGCTGATCGTTATCCATAAAGGTCCAGGCAATAAAGCGACTCTGCTTTTGCCCCTGGGCCATCTCTTTCTTAACCACTTTCACCGCACCCGCATCCGTTAACGCGTGGTACAGCGGAGGCAAATTCTCACCGCGCGAAACCAGCGTGGTGAACCACATCACCTGACGGCCAAAGGCCTGGCTTTCGGCGATCATTTTTTTGATGAACGCCACTTCACCGCCTTCACACCACAGCTCCTGCTGCTGCCCGCCAAAGTTCAGCGCATCATCTTTATCCTGCCCCAGATTACGACGTTTGCGCTCGCTTCCGGCGCGGGCTGAAGCCGCAGAATCATGGAAAGGCGGGTTACACAATGTGGCTTCATATTGCTCATTCTTGTGAATGATACCGTTGAAGATTGCCGTAGCATCTTTCTGGCGACGCAGACGAATAGCACGAGTTAACCCCGGATTGGCATTTACGATCGCCTGAGCGCTGTTAAACGCTTCGCTACTGGTCTCACTACCGGTGAATCGCCAGCCATATTCATGCACGCCGATCAACGGATAAATACAGTTTGCCCCAACTCCCACGTCCAGCACGCTCGCATTTGCCGGAATGGTTCCGCTGGTTTCACCTAACAGGTCGGCCAGATGGTGAATGTAGTCAGCGCGACCAGGAACCGGCGGGCACAGAAAACCGTCTGGAATATCCCAGTTTTTCACCGCATAAAAATGCGCCAGCAGTGCTTTATTGAGCGCCTTCACTGCCTGCGGATTCGCGAAATCAACACTCTGCTCGCCGCCCGGCGTGAGGGTGAGAAATTGCGTCAACTCGGGTGTAACCTGGCATAAAGTCGCAAGATCATAACGGCCATTGTGGCGGTTACGTGGGTGTAATCCCGGTTTCTGGGGGGACATAGCATTCTCCTTTTAACAGCGGCGTAAGATACCCGCATAACGCCACGCGGTAAACACACAGCAAGGAAATTTGCTTTTTTTATACCTATTTGATGGCTTGCTGATTGTTCAAAAAACAGACGGCTCATCACCAGTTTTTTGCGGTAAATGTCATCCGCTGACGGCCTAAACTTATCAGGCACGACCTGTTGTTTCTCAGAGGATATCACCATGAAGAAATGCCTCACATTCCTTGCCGCTACCGTACTGACCGGCATGACATTTGCGTCCTTTGCTGCACAGCCCTACACCAGCCCTCAAACCGGCCAGCTACAAGCTTCCGGCACTGTTTTCGCTACCGGAGCTTCTAACCTGAGCGATCTCGAAGACAAGCTGGCAGAGAAAGCGAAAGAGCAAGGCGCAAAAGGCTTTGTCGTCAATTCTGCGGGCGGTAAAAACCAGATGTACGGCAGCGCAACTATCTATAAGTAGTCCCTCACCTTAGCCCAACTGCATTCACCCCGAATGCAGTTTGCTACCTACTGTTCACGTCGTTCACCGCTCAAATTGTAATCATCGTGTAGCAATTTTGAATCCAATGTAAATAAATGTATTTATTTTTGAATTAATGAATGCTAAAACGTCGCACTGATTAGTAATGCTTATCAAAATCATTATCAATTACACATTCACTCCCGCGAGGCCTGCAGGGTATAACATCCACAGAGATGTCCCTTCACGCGAGTGAAACCGTCTACTCAAAAAATAATAAGTCACTCACTAACATGGATAAAAATCGCAATTTGCCTGCCAGTAGTTTTCATTCACTGACTTTTTTTGCCGGTCTGTGTATTGGCCTGTGTCCGGTAGCTCAGGCTGTCGCCGCGGGCGATCAAGATAAAAAACAAGAAGATACGCTGGTTGTTGAAGCGGCCAAACCTTCGTTATACGCCCCAACGCAGTCTGCCGACCCTAAGTTCTCCCGCCCGGTAGCGGATACAACCCGCACCATGACAGTGATTTCTGAGCAGGTGATTAAGGATCAAGGTGCAACCAATCTGACCGATGCGCTGAAAAACGTACCGGGCGTTGGCGCGTTTTTCGCCGGTGAGAACGGTAACTCCACCACCGGTGACGCGGTGTACATGCGTGGTGCGGATACCTCGAACAGTATTTATATCGACGGTATCCGAGATATTGGCAGCGTTACGCGCGACACTTTCAATACCGAACAGGTTGAAGTGTTCAAAGGCCCCTCCGGCACCGACTATGGCCGTAGCGCGCCAACGGGCTCCATCAATATGATCAGCAAACAGCCGCGCACTGACTCAGGGATCGATGCCTCGGCCAGCGTCGGTAGCGCCTGGTTCCGCCGTGGTACGCTGGACATTAACCAGGTCATCGGCGAGACCACCGCTGCACGGTTAAACCTGATGGGTGAAAAAACGCATGATGCCGGTCGCGATAACGTTAAGAATGAACGTTATGGTGTGGCCCCCTCTCTCGCCTTTGGCTTAGGCACTGAGAACCGACTGTATCTGAACTATCTGCATGTCACCCAGCACAACACCCCGGATGGCGGTGTCCCGACCATCGGTCTGCCGGGATATTCCGCGCCTTCCGCGGGGACTGCTGCACTGAATCAGTCAGGAAAAGTGGATACGCATAACTTCTACGGTACCAACTCGGATTACGACGATTCAACGACCGATACCGCAACGATGCGTTTTGAACATGACCTGAACGACAGCACCACTATTCGCAACACCACCCGCTGGTCACGCATTAAGCAGGATTATCTGATGACGGCGGTGATGGGCGGCGCGACTAACATCACTCAACCCTCCAGCAGCGTCGACACCTGGACCTGGTCACGCCTGGCAAATACCAAAGATGTCAGCAATAAGATCCTGACCAACCAGACCAACCTGACCTCAAAATTTTACACGGGAGCCATCGGTCACGACATCAGCACCGGCGTGGAGCTAACGCGTGAAACGCAAACCAACTATGGTGTAAACCCGATCACCCCGCCGCCGGTAAATATCTATCACCCCGACAGCAATGTGAATATCGGCGGATTGTCTCGTAACGGCGCTAATGCTAACGGGCAAACCGATACCTTCGGTGTATACGCCTTTGATACGCTACAGATTACCCGTGAGTTTGAACTGAACGGTGGTATTCGCCTCGACAATTACCGCACGGAATATGACAGCGCCACCGCTTGCGGCGCTTCTGGTCGCGGCGCGGTCGCGTGTCCGACAGGCGTGGCGAAAGGTTCTCCGGTCACCACCGTGGATACTGCCAAATCAGGCAATCTGGTGAACTGGAAAGCGGGCGCGCTGTATCACCTGACCGATAACGGTAACGTTTACATTAACTACGCCGTTTCTCAGCAACCGCCGGGCGGCAGCAACTTTGCCCTCGCTCAGGGCGGAAGTGGTAACAGTGCGAACCGTACCGATTTCAAACCGCAGAAAGCGAAAACCAGCGAGATCGGCACCAAATGGGAGGTGCTGGATAAGCGCCTGCTGTTAACTGCCGCGATTTTCCGTACGGATATTGAGAACGAAGTTGAGCAGAACGACGACGGCACATATTCCCAGTACGGGGAGAAGCGCGTTGAAGGTTACGAACTCTCGGTAGCAGGGAACATCACTCCCGCATGGCAGGTTATTGGGGGTTACACCCAGCAGCGCGCGACGATCCACAGCGGCAAAAACGTTGCTCAGGATGGTTCTTCATCCCTGCCGTACACGCCAGAACATGCGTTCACGCTGTGGAACCAGTATCAGGCTACCGATGATATCTCCGTTGGCGCGGGCGCTCGCTACGTGGGCAGTATGCATCGCGGTTCCGACGGGGCCGTGGGTACGCCATCCTACACCGAAGGTTACTGGGTCGCCGACGCGAAACTGGGTTATCGCGTGAATCGCAATCTCGATTTCCAGTTGAACGTCTATAACCTGTTCGACACCGATTATGTATCCTCCATTAACAAGAGCGGATACCGTTACCATCCGGGCGAGCCAAGAACCTTCCTGCTCACGGCAAATATGCATTTCTGATCTTTTACGTGGGGCGTAAGCCCCACTTTCAGGAGAAACACTGATGATGTATCACATTCCCGGCATTCTGTCGGCGCAGGATGTCGCTTGGTTTCGCGAACAACTGGACGCTGCCGACTGGGTTGATGGCCGAGCAACCACCGGAGCTCAGGGCGCGCAGGTTAAAAACAACCAGCAGGTGGATACGCAAAGTGAGCGTTACGGCGTTTTACAACAGGCGGTACAAAACGCGGTGAACAACAGCGCGTTATTCTTCGCCGCTGCATTACCGAAAACGCTTTCCACACCGCTGTTCAATCGCTACCAGGACAACGAGACCTACGGTTTTCACGTTGACGGCGCGGTGCGTAGTCATCCGCAAAACGGCTGGATGCGCACAGATCTTTCCGCCACCTTATTCCTGAGTAATCCCGACGATTATGAGGGAGGAGAGCTGCTGGTCAATGACACCTACGGCCAGCATGCGGTAAAACTTCCGGCAGGCGATCTGGTACTTTACCCTTCCAGCAGCCTGCACTGCGTTACGCCGGTGACCCGTGGGGTTCGGGTGGCATCCTTTATGTGGATCCAGTCGATGATCCGGGACGATAAAAATCGCGCCATGCTTTTTGAACTGGATAAAAACATCCAGTCCCTGAAGACACGTCATGGGGAGAGTAGCGAGATCCTGTCGCTTCTCAATCTCTACCATAACCTGCTGCGCGAATGGTCTGAAATCTGATACCGCTGACACGTGGTCGTTTTTCAGCCATCACATTCGCTATACTTATTTTGTAGACATCAGCAGGAGGTAGGTATGGCATCCGGATGGGCAAATGACGACGCTGTTAACGAACAGATCAACAATACTATTGAAGATGCTGTTGCCCGCGCCCGCGGTGAGTTACCGACGGGGAAAGTCTGTATGAATGCGAAGAATGTGGCAATCCAATCCCTCAGGCCAGACGGAAGGCGGTGCCCGGCGTACGCTTGTGCATCACATGCCAGCAGGATAAAGATTCACATAGCGCAGCATTTTCAGGATATAATCGCAGAGGTTCGAAAGACAGCCAGCTACGTTGACTTATCTTTACCGAAAGTTTCAGCGCATACGATTTCCTTTACGAGCACGCTTTTTTGCACTCTGTGTAGCAAAATGTGCCGTTGTCGGTTTCTCTGTAAAGCGCAATGACAAGAACTGTAAATCCCTCTTTCGAATTTATTAATATTCAATAAGTTATTTGTCATTCAATTTTTTTGATTGATGTCGTCAATTCTATTCGATTTTATCTCGCATAAAAAAACGTGATACTTCTCACATCGACGAAACAACGTCTTCTTAAAGAACACTGACTAACAGAACAAACCTGCGAGAAATTAATCATGAAAAATATCAAATTTGCTGTTGCCGCCATCGCTCTGTCTACCCTGTCATTTGGCGTTTTTGCTGCCGAGCCAGTTTCCTCTACTCAGGCGCAAAACATGAACAAAATTGGTGTGGTATCTGCTGACGGCGCCACCACGTTGGACGGCCTGGAAGCAAAACTGGCTGAAAAAGCGACCGCTGCTGGCGCAACGGGTTACAGCATCACTTCTGCTATCGGCAAAGACAAAATGAGCGGCACCGCGGTTATCTATAAATAACCGAAAGATTACCTGTACGACCCAATGCTCCAACCCTCATTGACCCTGTTTGTTACCCTTTGTTTGCCCGTCCGCCACTGGACGGGCTTTTTTTTGCTTAGTGTTCCAGTCGTTGACGGAATTCCTGCAACACGGCGTCTGGCATCCCTATTTGCAACGCCGCCTCGCAAATCGCCTGCCAGCTTCCGGCATCCAGCGGAATACCTTGCTCCAGCCGTTCTTCACGAGTATTCACCTCCCACTCCCCTGGCAACAGGATCGGGGCATCTTCAGCATGGGGGGACGCTTTCACCCACTTAGCAAAGGCCGCGACCTGGTTGTCGCAGTCCGGCGCGCCAAACAGTTCCGGATTCATAATGATGGTCGTCATACAGTTAATGATGGCGTCCGCGCTGGTCTGCAGGCTCTCTTCATGTGTGGTTTTACCACCAGAAAGCGCTCCCCCCATAATTTCGCACATTGCCGCCAGCGCATAACCTTTGTGTTGGGCGAAGGTCAGCAACGACCCCAGCGGAGAGACCTGCATTACGGCAGGATCGGTTGTGGGTACCCCATTAGCATCAATCAGGCATCCCGGAGCCACCAGCTCACCCTTGTGCCATGCCACGCGGGTTTTGCCAAACGCGATGGCGCTGGTTGCATAGTCCAGCAACAACGGGAACGTATTTTTACGCGGGAACACCACGCAGAAGGGGTTAGTGCCAAATCGACTATCGCGGCCATGAAACGGTGCGACCATCGGGATCCCTACCACATTCACAAAGTGCACCGAAACAAAACCCGCCGCCGCACATTGCTCCGCCCAGTAGCCAATGCGTCCAATATGGTGCGAATTATGTAATGCCACGGCAGCGATACCGTACTGGCGCGCTTTTTCGATCCCAAGCGTAATTGCCTCGTGGGCCGCCACCTGACCAAATGCGCAGTCGCCGTCAAGCGTAATCACCGCTCCCGCATCGTTGACCACTTTGGCATGGCGGTTGATCTGCAGGTGTCCCTGCGAAAATGAGCGAATATAGCTTGGGATCATGCCGATACCGTGGGAGTCGTGGCCGGCGAGGTTAGAGGCTATCAGATGATCTGCTACCAGCCGCGCCTCCAGCTCATTGCTTCCCATCTGGTGAAAAACGGCCTGGATAAAGGCGTGCAGCGTTGGCACATGGAAGCGATGTCCACTGTTCATTGTTATCTCCTGTTGAGTCGCGTGTTGATTGTGTTTCTTATTTTTCAACAAACTATGCTGCGCCACAGCGCTCAGGAGATCAATAAACGTGCAGAAATTTCACGTTGCCGGAAAGCGTGAACCGACGGGCCTGGCAAATGACCCGTCGAGAGAAAGAAAAATCAGAAGCTTTGCTCGACGCGGCCAAGTCCTTCAGCCAGCGTCGCGGATTCACCGGTTGCTACCAGACAGCAGGCCATCTGGATTTTCAGCGATGCCGGAACCGGCTCACTGCCCGCCAGACAACGCTCAATCCAGCGCGCGGTAGTTTCCGGGTCTTTAGCCACCGGCAGCGGGACCGGCTCATCGGGCATCTCGCTCTGCCGGTCCTGTAGCACTCGCACGCCGGACGAATCTATCAGGCTTATCTGCGGGCAGCGCTGCGGGTTGGCGTACACTTCACCCTCGGTACCGTGCATCAACAGGGCACGCCCACCGATATCGCCGAAAAATTTCGCCACGCGCGATACGTATTCCGGGTGGGAAACGCTGGAAAGACGCAGCGCGGCATCTTCGGCAAACGGCGTGGCTAATTTAGCCAACGTATGCGCACTGTTACGCACGCCCATTCGCCAGCGCATCGCCAGCTGTTTTTCCAGCGGAGGACACAGCGCACTCACCGGGATAAACACCGGCTCATGACCATCCAGCTTTGCCTGCGCCTGCCCGGCATGCAGCGTCGGCGCAATCCCCATCAGTTCGAAAATGGTTTCAGTCAGCACGCGGGTTGGATCCTCGCTGACACCGTGCACCACCACCGGGAAGCCCAGCTTATGCAGTAAAATCGCCAGCAGCGGAGTCAAATTTGCCTGCTTGCGCGCGCCATTGTAGCTGGGAATGACAATCGGCATGGGTTTGGCCACTGGCGGAGTCAGGCGAATGGTGTGGTTCTGCATCGCTTCGTAAAAGCCCAGCATCTCCGCTTCGCCTTCGCCTTTAATACGCAGCGCAATCAGTACACCGCCCATCTCAAGATCGGGTACCTCGCCGTTCATCATATGGGTATACAGTCCGCGAGCAGTATCCTTATCCAGGTCACGCGCGTGATTTTTTCCTCGCCCAATCTCTTTGATGATTTTGCGGTAATCCATCGATAACTCCTTGCCTGTTGCTCGCATCGTTAACGCCGACGGCGACGCGTGGGTTTCGCTTTTTCTTTTGGTTTTACTATAACGTCTGGCACAGCAGGTTGCTCTATCGGAAATATGGGTAATGCGTTCAGTAAACGCTTGCCATAGCTTTTGGTCAATAAACGCTTGTCATAAATAACCACTTCTCCCCAGCAGCCGTGGCTACGAATGAGTCGCCCAACCTGCTGGATCAAATTGAATGACGCCGCGGGCAAGCTCTGCACCTCAAAGGGGTAGCGGTTCAGGCTTTTCAGCCACTCGCCCTCGGTGATCACCACCGGGCTGTCGATAGGCGGAAAAGCAATTTTGTGAATATGCACCTGGGTCAGCAAGTCGCCTTTCAAATCCAGACCTTCGGCAAAAGATTGCAGCCCAATCAGTACGCTACGCTCGCCGTTGGTCACCCGCTTGCGGTGCAGCTCCACCAGTCGATAGCGCGGCTGGTCGCCCTGTACCAGCAACAGCAGACGCAGATCGGTAACGTGCTCAAGAAAACGCTGCATTGCCCGACCGCTGGCAAAGAGTACTAGCATGCCCTGATGCTCTTTACTTTCCAGCTGTTCGCGGAAATAGGCGGCCATTTCCGCGATATGCTGCTCTTCGTTATCAATTGACGGTTCGTAGCGCATCTGCGGAATGACGATTTTGCCTTGCTCAACGTGATTAAACGGTGAATCCAGCGCGATAAACCTGTCCCCTGCTTTTTCTTTCAGCCCGCTCATCTCCTGCAAACGCGAGAAGCTGTTGAGCGAACGCAGCGTGGCAGAGGTCACGATAATATGCGGTACGCTGCGCCACAGCAGTCGTTCAAGCTGATCGCTCACACGGATCCCCACACAGTGGAACCAGACGTGGATCTGCCCGTCACGCACTTCGCGCGTCGCCCATTTACTCACCGGCGCGCCTGACGACTGCGCGAGCGAAGCCAGCCGCCACAGTTTGCTTTGCGCCTCAAACATGCCCAACGCCCGATTCATCTGCAAAATAACCCGATGCAGACGCACAATATCGTGGGTGCCGGTTTTTTCGCTGAGATCGTTGAGGAACAGTTCCGCCAGACCGCGCAGCATTTCTGTTAGCTTCGCCAGACGCTGACAAATCTCCATCACTTCCGCAGGCAGTTCGCCCATCGCGAAGCGGTGTTCCGCCTCCTGGGTCGCAGGCATGTACAAATTAAGAATGTTATTGAGCGATGAAATCAGCTCATACAGTTCCTCACAGTGACCGCTCAGACGCTCGGCATTCGCCAGCGGCGGCGTGGTTTTTGGACGAAACTGTTCCAGGCAGGTGGCTACTAATTTGCAAAACAGATCCAACTGCAGTCGATACCAGGGGGCGCTGATTTCTGCGCTCATCTCCAGCGCATCGCGCGCGACGTCCGGCAAATGGTGACCTTCATCAAGGACCAGCAGCAGGTTCTTCGGCTCCGGCAAAACAGCTTCGCTTTCCATGGCCGCCATCACCAGCGCGTGGTTAGCCACCACCACTTCGGCTTCCTGAATCTCACGGCGGGCGACAAAAAAGGGGCATTCACGATAGTAGTGACAGTTACGATTCAAACAGCTGGCTTTATCAGTGCTCAGGCGCTGCCAGAGTCCGTCGTCGATAGCGATATCCGTGTGATCGCGCAGCCCGTCCCACTTGTAGCTATCGAGATCGCCTTTTAGCCTGGCGCAGCGCTTTTGTTCTTCCTGGTTGTTGGGCGTCAGGTCATCGTCGAGAAAGGCCAACAGATCCTGCTGATTGGGTTCGCTACTGGCCAGCGCCGCTAAATTACGCGGGCAGACGTAACGCCCGCGACCAAACGCGGCGGTAAAACGTAGATCGGGGATAATTTTGCGCAGCAGCGGTAAATCTTTGCTGTAGATCTGATCCTGTAAAGCAACGTTGGCGGTACTGACCACCAGCGTTTTTTGTTCTTCACGCGCTATGGCAATACCGGGAATCAGGTACGACAGCGTTTTCCCCACCCCGGTCGGCGCTTCAATCGCCAGATGCCGCCCTTCTTCCCCAGTGAGCGTTTTCGCGACGTCAGCAATCATCTGCCGCTGCGGCGCACGGGGAATAAAGTCGGGGATCTGTTCCTGAAGCGCCTTATACCAGGCGGCAATTTGCGCTTTTAGCGCAGCCGTTAGTGCCATGAGAAAACCTGAAATACTGTATAAACAGCCACTATTGTGGCACTTTCTGATACGTGTCGCAAAAAGAAAAGCCCGACCTTTCGGCCGGGCTCGCAATTACTGCGCTGTAGACGGTTTGCGCGGACGGCGCGGTGGACGAGGCTTATCGCCCGCCGGTTTGCCTTCGCCGCTACGCGGTTTCGCTTTTGGCGCACCGCCATCCTGACGACGCGGCTGCTGACCACGCCTTGCGCCACCCTGACCGCGACCACCGCCGCCACGCTGCTGGCGACCATTCTGGATCGGCTCGGCTTTGATGGACGGGTCTGGCTCGTAGCCTGGCATCGCAATTCGCGGAATCTCTTTTTTCAGCAGCTTCTCGATGTCACGCAGCAGCTTGTGTTCATCGACGCACACCAGAGACAACGCTTCGCCGGTAGCGGCCGCACGACCGGTACGACCAATACGGTGCACGTAATCTTCCGGGACGTTTGGCAGCTCGTAGTTCACCACGTGCGGCAGCTCTTCAATATCCAGACCGCGCGCGGCAATATCGGTCGCCACCAGCACACGAATATCACCGGATTTAAAATCAGCCAGCGCACGCGTACGCGCCCCCTGAGATTTATTACCGTGGATCGCCGCGCTGCGAATGCCGTCTTTATTCAGCTGTTCCGCCAGATGGTTCGCACCATGTTTGGTACGGGTAAACACCAGCACCTGCTGCCAGTTGCCCTGACCGATCATCTGCGACAACAGTTCACGTTTACGCTTTTTATCAACAAAATGAACGTGCTGAGTCACCTGCTCTGACGCGGTATTACGGCGCGCCACTTCGATTTCCAGCGGATTGTGCAGCAGCTTTTCGGCCAGCGACTTAATATCATCAGAGAATGTTGCTGAGAACAGCAGGTTCTGGCGTTTTGCCGGCAGTTTCGCCAGAACGCGACGGATATCATGAATAAAGCCCATATCCAGCATGCGGTCAGCTTCATCCAGTACCAGAATCTCAACCTGATCCAGTTTCACCGCATTCTGGTGTTCCAGATCGAGCAAACGACCAGGCGTGGCGATCAGCACATCCACACCGCCGCGCAGCTTCATCATCTGTGGGTTAATGCTCACGCCGCCGAAGACCACCAGCGAGCGAATATTCAGATACTTACTGTAATCACGTACGTTTTCGCCAATCTGGGCCGCCAGTTCGCGGGTTGGCGTGAGGATCAGCGCACGCACCGGACGACGGCTTTTGCCATGCGGCTGATGGGTAATCAGGTGCTGCAACAGCGGCAGGGTAAAACCTGCCGTTTTCCCCGTACCGGTCTGGGCGCTGGCCATCAGATCGCGGCCTTCCAGCACGGCAGGGATCGCCTGCTGCTGAATAGGGGTAGGTTCACGGTAACCCTGCTCGGCAACGGCACGTAAAATTTCAGGGTTTAAACCAAGGGAATCAAAAGACATAACAACTCCGAACCACCCTGACCGTTACCGGTGTCGTTTTCAGGGAGATACATATAATAAAGATGACAAAAACCACAATGTCATGAAGGGGCGGAGTGTAGCAGTTTTTGTGATGTGCCGCATAAATTATCCCTGCGCTGAAAAATAACGGTCCGGACTGGACAAGGTTACACATCAGTCATAATCTTAATCAATCGATTGATTAAGATCTGAGTCGTGCTATGAATACACCCACCATGACAACCAAAGGTGAACAGGCGAAAAATCAGCTCATTGCCGCCGCGCTGGCGCAGTTTGGCGAGTATGGTCTGCACGCCACTACTCGCGATATCGCCGCGCAGGCCGGGCAAAATATTGCTGCTATCACCTACTATTTTGGCTCAAAAGAGGATTTATATCTCGCCTGCGCCCAGTGGATTGCGGATTTTATCGGCTCACAGTTTCGCCCGCACGCTGAAGAAGCCGAGCGTCTGTTTGCTCAGCCGGAACCGGATCGTGGCGCGATGCGCGAACTGATCCTCCGCGCCTGCAAAAATATGATCATGCTGTTAACCCAGGACGATACCGTTAACCTGAGCAAATTTATTTCGCGCGAACAGCTTTCACCCACCGCGGCTTATCAACTGGTGCACGACCAGGTTATCAATCCGCTGCATACTCACCTGACGCGCCTGATTGCTGCCTATACCGGCGGCGATGCCAACGATACCCAAATGATCCTGCACACCCACGCCCTACTCGGCGAGGTACTGGCCTTTCGTCTGGGGAAAGAAACCATTCTGTTGCGTACGGGCTGGTCACAATTTGATGAGGATAAAACCGCGCTGATTGACCAAACGATCACCTGTCACATCGATCTTATTCTGCAAGGTTTAACGCAAAGGAGTCTGGAGTCATGAAAAAACCTGTCGTTCTCGGGCTGGTCATCGCGGCCCTCGTTGCCGTGATTGCCGGTGGAACGTGGTGGTATCAAAGTCGGCAAGATAACGGTCTGACGCTGTACGGCAATGTCGATATCCGTAGCGTCAACCTGAGTTTTCGCGTCGGCGGCAGGCTGGCCTCGCTGGCGGTTGACGAAGGCGATGCCATTACCGCCGGTCAGGTGCTGGGCGAACTGGACCGTGCACCGTACGAAAACGCATTAATGCAGGCAAAAGCGAATGTTGCCGCCGCGCAGGCGCAATACGATCTGATGCTGGCAGGGTATCGTGAAGAAGAGATCGCGCAAACCGCAGCGGCAGTCAAACAGGCGCAGGCAGCCTATGATTACGCGCAAAACTTTTACAATCGGCAGGTGGGATTGTGGAAAAGCCGCACTATCTCCGCCAACGATCTGGAAAACGCCCGTTCATCACGCGATCAGGCGCTGGCCTCTCTGAAGTCCGCACAGGATAAACTCAGCCAATACCGCAGCGGTAATCGTGTGCAGGACATTGAGCAGGCGAAAGCCACGCTCGAACAAGCTCAGGCCGAGCTGGCCCAGGCAGAGCTTAATTTGCATGACACCACGCTGACCTCGCCGTCTGACGGCTCGTTACTCACCCGTGCGGTCGAACCCGGCAGCATGTTGAACGAAGGGGGCACGGTACTGACGCTGTCACTCACGCGTCCGGTATGGGTTCGCGCCTACGTTGACGAACGAAATCTGAGCCAGGCGCAGCCAGGACGCGAAATCCTGCTTTACACCGATGGCCGTCCGGATAAACCGTATCACGGTAAAATCGGCTTCGTGTCGCCCACCGCCGAGTTTACCCCAAAAACAGTCGAGACCCCTGACCTGCGCACCGACCTGGTTTATCGCCTGCGTATTGTGGTGACCGACGCGGACGATGCGCTGCGCCAGGGAATGCCGGTAACGATAAAGTTCAGCGATGAGGCACGGCATGAATGACGCCGTCATTACGCTGAATGGACTGACGAAAAACTTTGCCGGAATGGATAAACCGGCCGTCGCCCCACTCGACTGTACCGTTCATGCGGGCTACGTGACCGGGCTGGTCGGGCCGGATGGCGCTGGCAAAACCACGCTGATGCGAATGCTTGCAGGGCTGTTGAAACCCGACGCCGGTAGCGCAACGGTAATTGGTTTTGATCCCATCAAAGACGACAGCGCGCTGCATGCGGTACTGGGGTACATGCCGCAGAAATTTGGTCTGTATGAAGATTTGACCGTCATGGAGAACCTCAATCTCTATGCAGATTTACGTAGCGTTACCGGTGAAGCGCGAGAAAAAACCTTTGCCCGGTTACTGGAATTTACTTCGCTGGGGCCGTTTACCGGACGCCTGGCCGGCAAGCTTTCCGGCGGCATGAAACAGAAGCTCGGACTTGCCTGTACGCTGGTCGGCTCACCCAGCGTGTTACTGCTGGATGAGCCTGGCGTGGGCGTCGACCCTATTTCCCGTCGCGAACTGTGGCAAATGGTTCATGAACTGGCCGGGGACGGCATGCTGATCCTCTGGAGCACGTCGTATCTGGATGAAGCTGAACAATGCCGTGATGTGCTGCTGATGAACGAAGGTGAATTGCTGTATCAGGGCGATCCCACTCAGCTTACGCAAACCATGTCGGGTCGCAGCTTCCTGATGAGCAGTTCGCAGGAAAATAACCGCCGACTGCTGCAACGCACGTTAAAACTGCCGCAGGTTAGCGACGGGATGATTCAGGGGAAATCCGTCCGCTTAATCCTGAAAAAAGAAGCGACGGCCCAGCAGATTCAAAACGCTGACGGCATGCCGGAGATAACCATCAACGAAACCGCCCCCCGCTTCGAGGATGCCTTTATCGATTTACTCGGCGGGGCCGGAACATCGGAGTCACCGCTGGGCGCTATCCTGCATACCGTGGAAGGCACGCCAGGTGAAACGGTGATCGAAGCCAAAGCGCTGACCAAAAAATTTGGCGATTTTGCCGCTACCGACCACGTAGACTTTGCCGTGCAGCGCGGCGAGATTTTTGGTTTGTTAGGGCCCAACGGCGCGGGCAAATCCACTACCTTTAAAATGATGTGCGGCCTGCTGGTCCCCACCTCGGGTAAAGCGCTGGTGCTGGACATGGACCTGAAGGTCAGCTCCGGTAAAGCGCGCCAGCATCTGGGCTATATGGCGCAGAAATTCTCCCTGTATGGCAACCTGACCGTTGAACAGAATCTGCGCTTTTTCTCCGGCGTCTACGGCCTACGCGGTCGGGCGCAGAAGGAGAAAATCGAGCGGATGAGCGAGGCATTCGGCCTGAAGAGTATCGCCTCCCACGCCACCGACGAACTGCCGCTGGGCTTTAAACAGCGCCTGGCGCTGGCCTGTTCGCTGATGCATGAACCCGACATTCTGTTCCTCGATGAACCCACTTCCGGGGTCGATCCCCTCACCCGTCGGGAGTTCTGGTTACATATCAACAGTATGGTGGAAAAAGGCGTCACGGTGATGGTGACCACCCACTTTATGGATGAGGCAGAATACTGCGATCGCATCGGGCTGGTGTATCGCGGCAAACTGATTGCCAGCGGTACACCGGACGACCTGAAAGCTCAGGCTGCTGACAGTGAGACGCCAGACCCGACCATGGAACAGGCGTTTATCACGCTAATCAATGACTGGGATAAGGAGCATACGCATGAGTAACTCCGTTCTCTCCTGGCGTCGCGTACGCGCGCTGTGCGTGAAAGAGACGCGCCAGATCGTCCGCGATCCCAGCAGTTGGCTGATTGCGGTGGTGATCCCGCTGCTGTTGCTGTTTATCTTCGGCTACGGGATCAACCTCGACTCCAGCAAGCTGCGGGTAGGGATTTTGCTCGAACAGCAAAGCGAAGAGGCGCTGGATTTTACCCATACCATGACCGGTTCACCGTATATTGACGCCACCATCAGCGATAACCGTCAAGAATTGATTGAGAAAATGCAGGCCGGGCGCATTCGCGGGCTGGTGGTGATCCCGGTGGATTTCGCCCAGCAGATGGCGCGACCCAACGACGTGGCGCCGATCCAGGTGATCACCGACGGCAGTGAACCGAATACCGCTAACTTTGTACAGGGTTATGTCGAAGGCATCTGGCAGATTTGGCAACAACAGCGGGCGGAAGATCGCGGAGAATCATTTGAACCTTTGATCGACGTGCAGACCCGCTACTGGTTTAACCCGGCGGCCATCAGCCAACATTTTATTATTCCCGGGGCGGTAACCATCATCATGACGGTTATTGGCGCTATCCTCACCTCATTAGTGGTGGCGCGCGAATGGGAGCGCGGAACCATGGAAGCGCTGTTGTCTACCGAAGTCACCCGCGTCGAACTGCTGCTGTGCAAACTGATCCCCTATTACTTTCTGGGCATGCTGGCGATGCTGCTGTGTATGCTGGTGTCGGTGTTTATTCTCGGCGTGCCCTATCGCGGTTCGTTGCTGATCCTGTTTTTCATTACCAGTCTGTTTCTGCTCAGCACGCTCGGCATGGGGTTGCTTATCTCCACCATCACCCGCAATCAGTTTAACGCCGCGCAGGTCGCGCTAAACGCCGCCTTCCTGCCTTCGATTATGCTGTCGGGTTTTATCTTCCAGATAGACAGCATGCCGGCGATTATCCGGGCAGTAACCTATATTATTCCGGCTCGTTATTTCGTCAGCACCCTACAAAGCCTGTTTCTGGCGGGAAATATTCCGGTGGTGCTGATTATCAACGTGCTGTTTTTAATCGCTTCGGCGGTGATGTTTATTGGCCTGACGTGGCTTAAAACCAAACGTCGGCTGGATTAAGGGGACGGGCATGTTTCATCGCTTATGGACATTAATTCGTAAAGAGCTGCAATCGCTGTTACGTGAACCGCAGACGCGAGCCATTCTGATTTTACCGGTGCTGATTCAGGTTATTCTGTTCCCGTTCGCGGCCACGCTGGAAGTCACCAACGCCACTATCGCTATCTATAACGAAGACAACGGTAAACATTCGGTGGAGCTAACCCAGCGCTTCGCTCGCGCCAGCGCCTTTACGCACGTTCTGCTGCTGAAAAGCCCGCAGGAGATCCAGCCCACCATCGACACGCAAAAAGCCCTGTTGCTGGTGCGCTTCCCGGCCAACTTTTCGCGTAATCTGGATACCTTCCAGCAGGCTCCCATGCAGATTATTCTCGACGGGCGTAACTCTAACAGTGCGCAAATTGCCGCGAATTACCTGCAACAAATCGTTAAGGAGTATCAGCAGGAGCTGATGGACGGCAAGCCGAAACCGAACAACAGCGAGCTGGTGGTGCGTAACTGGTATAACCCGAATCTGGATTACAAATGGTTTGTGGTTCCGTCGCTGATCGCCATGATCACCACCATCGGCGTCATGATCGTCACTTCGCTCTCGGTTGCCCGCGAGCGCGAGCAAGGCACGCTGGATCAGCTGCTGGTCTCCCCGCTTACCACCTGGCAGATATTCATCGGTAAAGCGGTGCCCGCGTTAATTGTGGCAACGTTTCAGGCCACCATTGTGCTGGCGATCGGCATCTGGGCTTATCACATCCCGTTTGCCGGTTCACTGGTGCTGTTCTATTTCACGATGGTGATTTACGGGCTGTCGCTGGTCGGCTTTGGTCTGCTGATTTCATCACTGTGCGCCACCCAGCAGCAGGCGTTTATCGGCGTGTTTGTGTTTATGATGCCGGCGATTTTACTTTCAGGCTACGTCTCGCCGGTCGAAAATATGCCGGTCTGGTTACAGAATCTGACGTGGATAAACCCAATCCGCCATTTTACGGACATCACGAAACAGATTTACCTGAAGGATGCGAGTCTGCAGATTGTGTGGGGAAGTTTGTGGCCGCTGTTGGTAATAGCGGCCACGACCGGCTCAGCGGCGTATGCGATGTTTAGACGCAAGGTGATGTAGCTTTTTGTCTTTCGCCAACAGCGAGACCACGGCGGGTCCGGCAAGGATCACCAGCCCCGCCAGGGCCAGCAAGACGTTGTTTTGCAGCACGCGCGACAGCAACCACAGTACGATCATCGCGGCACCGAAATACCACGTGGTAGTCAGCTCTTCCAGCACATCAGCTACGTCGCGCCAGCGCTGTTCATGGTGACGTTGCAAGGCCAGCATTAATAAAACCGTTACGCCGTAAACGACGCATAATCCCAGGCCGACGCGCACCAGCGTACCGCTCATCCAGCCCATTACCAGCAACGCCACTACCAGTAAATGCAACACAATCTGCCAGCAACTTAGACCCGTTGCGACACGAACACGTTGTTGCCACCTCATGGCTTTTCTCCTGAAGGATTTTCAACTAATTATTCAGAGTACCGGACTTTACGGAAAATTCCGCAACACCGCATCTTTTTGTGACGACGACTACACTATTTTATTTAGGAAGTGACGCCAACGGGAGGCTCATGAGCGGATCGGGAGTTCAATTTTCATTCAATGTGCTCACCATTAATACTCACAAAGGGTTCACCGCCTTCAACCGGCGTTTTATTTTGCCTGAACTACGGGAGGCTGTCAGAACGGTCGGTGCAGACATTGTGTGCCTACAGGAAGTTATGGGCGCGCACGATGCTCACTCGCTGCAGATTGAGAACTGGCCGGATACCACCCACTACGAATTTCTGGCGGACACCATGTGGAGCGACTTCGCCTACGGGCGTAACGCCGTGTACCCGCAAGGGCATCACGGTAACGCGGTGCTGTCGCGTTATCCTATTGAACATTATGAAAATCGCGATGTGTCCGTCGGCGCGAGTGAAAAGCGCGGGGTCCTCTACTGCCGCATCGTGCCGCCAATGCTCTCGCACCCAATCCATGTCATGTGCGTGCATCTCGGTTTGCGTGAAGCACACCGCCAGGCCCAGCTCGCTATGCTGGCTGACTGGGTCAATGCCCTGCCCGACGCGGAGCCCGTGGTGATCGCCGGAGATTTTAACGACTGGCGGCAAACGGCCAATCACCCGTTGAAAGCCAGGGCCGGCCTTGACGAGATTTTTACCCGCGCCCACGGTCGCCCGGCGCGGACGTTTCCGGTGCATTTTCCCCTGCTGCGTCTGGACAGGATCTACGTGAAAAACGCGAATGCCAGTACTCCAACGACGCTGGCGCTGCGTCACTGGCGACATTTGTCCGATCATGCCCCCCTGAGTGCGGAGATTCATTTATGAAAAATGGCTGGCGTGAAGGCAATCAAATTCAACTGCTGGAAAACGGCGATCAATACTATCCCGCCGTCTTTGACGCCATTGAACAGGCACAGCAAAAAATTATCCTTGAGACCTTTATTTGGTTTGAAGATGCGGTCGGAAAACAGCTGCATGCTGCCTTGCTCGGAGCCGCCCAGCGCGGAATCAAAGCAGAGGTGCTGCTGGACGGTTACGGTTCGCCGGATCTTAGCGACAGTTTTGTCGAAGAGTTGACCGTAGCTGGCGTTATTTTCCGCTACTACGATCCGCGCCCGCGTCTGTTCGGTATGCGCACCAATCTCTTTCGCCGTATGCATCGCAAAATTGTGGTCATTGATGATCGTGTTGCCTTTGTCGGCGGTATTAATTATTCCGCTGAACACATGTCTGATTACGGTCCCGAGGCCAAGCAGGATTACGCCGTTCGCGTGGAAGGTCCAGTCGTGGCCGACATCCTGAAATTCGTGCTGGATAACTTACCAGGACAGAGCGCCGTACGACGCTGGTGGCGACGTCATCACCGGGCAATTGAGAATCATCGGCCTGGCGAAGCGCAGGCGCTGTTTGTCTGGCGCGATAACGAAGAGCATCGCGATGATATTGAACGCCACTATTTGAAAATGCTGACCCAGGCCCGGCGGGAAGTGATCATTGCCAATGCCTATTTCTTTCCGGGTTATCGCCTGCTGCATGCCCTACGAAAAGCTGCGCGACGCGGCGTTCGGGTAAAACTCATCGTCCAGGGTGAACCGGATATGCCGATTGTAAAAGTGGGTGCCCGCCTGCTGTATAACTATCTGGTTAAAGGCGGCGTCCATGTCTATGAATACCGGCGTAAGCCCCTGCATGGTAAAGTCGCGCTGATGGACGATCATTGGGCGACGGTAGGTTCCAGCAATCTCGACCCGCTCAGTCTGTCGCTCAATCTGGAGGCGAATCTTATTATTCATGACCGCACGTTTAACCAGACCCTGCGTGACAACCTGAACCCCATTATTGCGCAGGACTGCAAGCGAGTTGATGAATCAATGCTGCCAAAACGCACCTGGTGGAACCTGACCAAAAGCGTGTTGGCCTTCCACTTTTTACGCCACTTCCCGGCGCTGGTCGGCTGGCTACCGGCGCATACCCCGCATCTGGCCGAGGTAGAACCACCCGCACAGCCAACTCTGGAAACCCAGGATCGTATTCCGACTGAGGATGCAGGAGGGGAAACCTGATGCCAAAAAACCACCGACGCTGGCGCTTAGCGAAAAAGATCCTCACATGGCTATTTTTTATTGCGGTCATCGCATTGCTGGTCGTTTATGCCAGCAAGGTCAACTGGCAGGAAGTATGGACGGTAATTCGCGATTACAATCGGATCGCCCTGCTCAGCGCCGTAGGGCTGGTGATCGTCAGTTATTTACTTTACGGCTGCTATGACTTGCTCGGGCGCTACTACTGCGGGCACAAGCTGGCAAAACGCCAGGTCATGCTGGTGTCGTTTATCTGTTACGCCTTCAACCTGACGTTAAGCACATGGGTGGGCGGTATTGGGATGCGTTATCGTCTCTACTCGCGTCTCGGATTACCGGGGAGCACAATTACACGAATTTTTTCACTGAGCATTACCACCAACTGGCTGGGCTATATTCTGCTGGGCGGTTTTATTTTCACCTTCGGCGTCGTTGAACTGCCCGCGCACTGGTATATCGATGAAGGTACGCTACGCCTCTTAGGCATTGCGCTGCTGCTGATGATTGTTGTTTATCTGTGGTTTTGCGCTTTCGCTAAACATCGCCACATCACCATCAAGGGCCAAAAACTGGTACTGCCCTCCTGGAGATTTGCCCTCGCGCAAATGGCGATATCCGGTACTAACTGGATGGTAATGGGGGCGATTATCTGGCTGTTGCTGGGTCAGAATATCAACTATTTCTTCGTGCTGGGCGTGCTGCTGGTGAGCAGTATTGCCGGTGTTATCGTGCATATTCCGGCGGGGATTGGCGTGCTGGAGGCGGTCTTTATGGCGCTGCTGGCAGGAGAGAACACCTCTCAGGGAACAATCATTGCCGCCCTGCTCGCGTATCGCGTGCTGTACTATTTTATTCCGCTGCTGCTGGCGCTGATGTGCTATTTGCTGCTGGAGAGTCGGGCGAAAAAGTTGCGGGTAAAAAACGAGAAGGCGATGGCGAAATGATTCACCGGATGGCGGCTTACGCCATCCGGCAACAGAGAATTAACGACGATTGCCGAAGATACGCAGCAGCATCAGGAACAGGTTGATGAAGTCCAGATACAGCGTTAAGGCCCCAAGAATTGCGTATTTACGCAGATTGGAGCTGTCACGCAGGTCGATCTGCTCACCGATATTTTTCAGCTTCTGCGTGTCATAAGCGGTCAGGCCGACAAACACAATCACCCCAATATAGGTCACCGCCCACATCAGCGCTTCGCTCTTCAACCAGAAGTTAACCAGCGAGGCCAGCACAATACCGATCAGCGCCATAAACAGCATATTGCCGAAGCCGCTGAGATCGCGTTTGGTGGTGTAGCCGTACAAACTCATGATCCCGAACATCCCGCCGGTGACCACGAAGGTGCTGGCGATAGACGAGTAGGTATAGACGATAAAAATGCTTGATAGCGTCAGCCCGGTTAATGCCGAATAGAGCATAAACAGCGTGGTCGCCATTCCCGCGCTGAGCCTTTGCACCATGCCGGACAGGACGAACACCAGCGCTAGCTGGGCGATGATCAGTCCAAAGAAGGTGATTTTGCTGGAGAAGACAAACATCATCACCGCGGGCGTATTTGCTGCATACCAGGCGATAAACGCCGTCAGCAACAATCCGCAGGTCATCCAGCCGTACACCTGCGCCATATACGTTTGCAGGCCGGAACGGGCCTGTACAATAGAATCGGATCGTGGGAATCGGTCCATGACAATCTCCTGAATCAGTATGAGCCTACACCAATTGTACTCTACCAGCGTTTTGCTGCTAGCTTATCGCTGTCGCGGGCATCAACCCAGCGCTCACCTTCTGGCGTGGCCTCGCGCTTCCAGAACGGTGCGCGGGTTTTCAGATAATCCATAATGAACTGCCCGGCATCAAACGCGCTGCTGCGATGCGCACTGGTCACGCCAACAAAAACGATTTCGTCACCCGGCCACAGTTCGCCAATGCGATGAATGACCGTTACTCGTCCCAGCGGCCAGCGCGCACGCGCTTCGTCGACAATCTCCGCCAGGGCTTTTTCGGTCATTCCCGGATAGTGTTCCAGCGTTAACGCCTGCACGCTATCGCCGAGATTGTGATTGCGGACTTTACCGGTGAAAGTGACCACCGCGCCGTCTTCATCGCGTTCGGCCAGCCAGGGATACTCATCCCCGACGCTGAACGGCGCATGACCAACAACAATTCGCGTTTCAGCCATCTTAGCCTCCGGTTACCGGTGGGAAGAAAGCCACTTCGTCACCCGCATTAAGGGGATGGTCAAAACTGACCAGCGTCTGATTTACCGCGGCCAGCAGCTTGCCGTCTTCCAGCGCCAACGCCCAGCGATCGCTTTTTGCCGCAAGACTCCGGCGCAGCGCTTCTACCGTTGCAAACTCAGCGGCGACCTCTATGGCATCCGTGTTCACCAATTCCCGTACCTGAGCAAAGAAAAGAACCTTAATCATGCGCATCCACCTTAAAATCTCCCGATTTGCCGCCGCTTTTAGCCAGCAAACGCACCGGACCAATTACCATATCCTTTTGCACCGCTTTGCACATATCATAGATGGTCAACGCTGCCACGGAGGCCGCCGTTAACGCTTCCATTTCGACGCCGGTTTTCCCGGTCAGGCGACACAGCGTTTCAATGCGTACGCGGTTGTGTTCCGGCTCGGCGTGCAGATTAACTTCAACCTTGCTCAACATCAGCGGATGGCACAGCGGGATAAGATCCCAGGTCCGTTTGGCGGCCTGAATACCGGCAATACGCGCCGTGGCGAAAACGTCGCCCTTATGGTGGCTGCCGTCGATAATCATCGCCAGCGTTTCGCTACGCATGGTAACGAATGCTTCTGCACGCGCCTCGCGTACGGTTTCCGCTTTGGCGGAGACATCCACCATATGCGCTTCGCCAGCGGCGTTAATATGAGTCAGTTGCGACATACTTATTTCTTCAAATGTGGGTGGAAATTACACGGACGCGTACGGGCATCGAGCTGCGGCGCAATGATATTTTCCCATGCGGTACGACACGCTTTAGTCGACCCCGGCATGGCGAAAATCAGCGTTTTGTTGGCCACTCCGGCAATCGCCCGGGATTGCAGCGTCGCGGTGCCAATCTCTTCAAACGACAGCATACGGAATACTTCACCAAACCCTTCGACTTCTCTGTCGAACAGCGGTTGCAGCGCTTCTGGCGCCTGGTCCCCTTCGGTTAAGCCCGTGCCGCCTGTAATGAGCACAACCTGCACATCCTCACAGGCAATCCATGCAGAAACCTGGGCGCGAATGGCGTAGCGGTTCTCTTTGACAATCGCCTTGTCGACAATCTGATGACCCGCCTCTTGCGCCGAGTCACGCAGATAATGGCCGGAGGTGTCATCTTGTTCGCCGCGACGGTTGGAAACAGTAAGAATAGCAATGCGTGTCGGGATAAATTCAGCGCTTACCTGACTCATGAAAAACTCCTTTTAGCGATCAGCCGCCAATGTAAGATAAGTTTTGCGTAATACCGGTATTGTTCTGATGCAGGAAATGAGTCTGCTTTTTCTCCAGCAGCGCGGCTGAAATGCGTTCTTCCAGCGCCGACTGCTGAGCGTCATCTTCAAGCAAATCACGCAGGCTTACGCCGCCTTCACCAAATAAACACAGATGCAGTTTGCCGACAGAGGAAACGCGCAGACGGTTGCAGGTGGCGCAGAAGTCTTTCTCATAAGGCATGATCAGACCAATTTCACCAGCATAGTCAGGATGACAGAAAACCTGAGCCGGGCCGTCGCTGCGCTGTCGGATCTGGTGGATCCAGCCGCGACGCAGCAGCTCATCGCGCAGGACCTGGCCTGAGATATGGTGTTTACGGAAGAGAGAGCTGCCCTCACCCGTTTCCATCAGTTCAATAAAGCGTAGTTGGATAGGACGGGGCTGAACCCACGCCAGGAAGGTGTCCAGTTGATGATGGTTTACGTCGCGCATCAGCACGGTATTGACTTTCACTTTTTCAAAACCCGCATCGAAGGCGGCGTCAATGCCTGCCATCACCTGCTGAAATTTGTCCTGCCCGGTAATGGCGTGAAACTGACGGGCATCGAGGCTGTCGACGCTGACGTTAAGTGCGGTCAGTCCGGCATCGCGCCAGGCAGCAGCATCACGCGCCAGACGATAACCATTAGTGGTCACCGCAATCTGACGGATGGCGTGGTTTTCGCGCACGGCGGCGATAATGTCGGTAAAGTCGCGACGCAATGAAGGTTCGCCCCCTGTCAGACGCACTTTTTCCGTTCCCAGACTGGCGAACGCGCGCGTAACGCGGCGAATTTCATCAACGGTCAAAAAGCCGTTATTGGTGACACCGCCGGGCTTATAGCCATCCGGCAGGCAGTAGGTGCAACGAAAGTTACACACATCGGTAATCGACAAACGTAAGTAGTAAAACTTACGTGCGAAAGCATCGGTAAGTTGAGAGCCCATGTACACCTTTCCAAATACGGGAGACGTAGTCATTTCTTCTTACGCCCTGGTGACAAACTTATTCAAGTATTGTCACGGCCAAAGCACCGTATCATTTGACCCAGGTGCAGAGGCTAGAGTGTTTATTCTCGTCATACTTCAAATTGCAGAAGCGTGGGCTTTATTCGTTCACCCCAGTCACGTACTTATGTCCGCTTACGGGGGATTTTCTCCCTCACTGCCTTCCTGCAACTCAAATTATTCAGAGTACATTGTGGTTATGCCGATACTAGCGTGTAAATGACGCTTTTGCCATGTACACTTTCGCTGTATAAACACATACATAGCGACATGATCGTGCAATTTCGCTACAGAATAAGCAAAAACCACAGTTTTGCATTGATATACATCATCTTGCCGGCAGGTGAATCTCGTCAGAAAGGAGTAGATCGCAGAAAAAAATTACGCCAGATTCCGCCTGGATAATTGCTGAAAACACACTATTTACGTTACTGTAGCGCCGATCAATTGATATCAGGAAAATATATGCGCACTCGCACGCTGGCAGATCTGGACCGCGTTGTCGCTCTCGGCGGAGGGCATGGACTGGGACGCGTTCTCTCCTCTCTTTCCCCTTTAGGTTCACGCCTGACAGGGATCGTCACCACGACCGATAACGGCGGGTCGACAGGTCGTATTCGTCGCTCTGAAGGAGGCATTGCCTGGGGAGACATGCGTAACTGTCTGAACCAGTTAATTACTCAACCCAGCGTTGCATCCGCCATGTTTGAGTATCGTTTTGGCGGTAATGGTGAGCTTTCCGGGCATAACCTCGGAAATCTGATGTTAAAGGCGCTCGATCACCTCAGTGTGCGGCCTCTGGAAGCCATCAATTTAATTCGTAGTCTGCTGAAAGTTGACGCGCATTTAATTCCGATGTCGGAGCTGCCGGTGGATCTGATGGCTATCGACGATCAGGGACATGAAGTCTATGGCGAAGTGAATATCGATCAGCTCACCATCCCGCCTCAGGAACTGATGCTGTCGCCAAAAGTCCCCACCACGCGGGAGGCAGTTGAAGCTATCGCCGAAGCGGATTTGATTTTGATCGGACCCGGCAGTTTTTACACCAGCTTGATGCCGCTCCTGCTACTCGACGAATTGGCGCAGGCATTACGTCGCACACCTGCCCCGATGGTCTACATCGGCAATCTGGGTCGTGAGTTAAGCCTGCCAGCAGCCAGCCTGACGCTTAACGATAAGCTGGCAATCATTGAACAGTACGTTGGCAGGAAAGTGATTGATGCGGTGGTTGTGGGCCCGAAAGTGGATGTATCCACCGTTACCGACCGCGTTGTTATTCAGGAAGTGCTGGAAGCCAGCGACATTCCCTACCGCCATGACCGCCAGCTATTGCATTACGCGCTGGAGAAAGCGGTACAGGCTCTGGGGTGATACCAAGCGCGTGATTAGCATACAATCCTCATCGTAATGAGGATTGTACTTATGGCTTACTGCATTAACCTCTCAGCACAGGTACCTGCTCGGCGGATATTGGCTCTTCGTATCTTGTGCCAAAATTAGACCACCGGGCAAGAATGGCAAAGAATACGGCCATAACCAGGCAACTTAAATTGAACAAAACCCAGGGTGCATAATCCAGCGTCGCTACCCCCAGCGTCTTCGCCATGAACATACCAGATATTGTCCAAGGGAAAAGTCCTTCAAGTAGCGTGGCTCCAGACTCCATTGATCGGGACATATTAACCATATGCAATTTTTTGTTTTTAAAACAAGGATCATAAATATTCTTCACCAGAAAGAAACTGATGACTGCATTGCCAGTGCAGGCAACTAATAAAGAACTTGTGAACATTGTCGCCAACAGAGTACTGGTCACCGTTTTTAATTTCTGAACCAGTCGCCCAAGCAGTACATTAAGGCCACCAGAAACATCAAGTGCCGAAGCGAACATAAATGCACAAAGCATAACCACAATCGGGCTAACCATTGAATACATACCGCCACGATTAAGCAATATATTAATATTTTTAGTCGTAGATTCATTCATCGCGACATCTGAAAAATTGCTGATCATATTGGTATTAAAGCCATTAATCGATGCTTGAACGAGGTCCATCATGGTAAACGGCTGAAAAATTGCGCATATTGCCAGAGCAAAAAAAGAAGATGCGATCAAGACAATAATGGTATCCCATTTTTTTATCGCACCAATAAAGACCAGCAATGTCGGTAATATTAATAAGGGGTTAAGCCAGAATAATGAGTTTAGCGCTTTTTTCATGACCGGGATAGTATCTAGTTGGATTGAATTTACCACATTTAAATCCAACCCCGCGATATAAAACCCCAGGCAGGCAAACAAAAAAGCAGGAACCGATGTATACAACATATTTCTAATACTTTGATAAAGTTCAGCCCCCGCAGCTAACGCGGCCATGTTTGTGGTATCTGATAAAGGAGATAATTTATCACCAAAGTAGGCACCGGAGATAACGGCTCCAGCAGTAATCGGCAATGACACATTCATCGCCGCAGCAACGGCAACCAACGCCACACCAATTGTTCCTGCGGAACCCCATGAAGTGCCTGTAAATGTCGAGATGCAAACCGTCACTAAAAAAGCTGTAAGATATAAGTAAGCTGGGTTGATAATTTCCAGGCCATAATAGACCATTAACGGAATGGTACCACTAACCATCCAGCATCCAATCAACATACCGATCGACAGTAAAATTAACATCGCAGGGACGGCATCTTTAATTTTTTCTATAAAAGTCTGTAGAATTTCCTTACAGCCCGCGCCATAGTATCTGGCAAAAAAACCTGTAATAATCGTAATAACAATTAAGATAAATTCAACTGGGTAATTTAAAACCCCAATACCTATAAAGAAAACCAGGAAAATAGCCACTAATAACATCAATGCTGCATAAAAGCTCGGTTGCTTATTTGTGCTTACCATGTTATTTTCCCGCTATTAATATGTTTTTATAGAATCAAACGCATTCTCTAAGTCCGCAATTAACATCTCTGGAGATTCCTGTCCAATTGAAATCCTAATTAAACCAGGCGCCATCCCATCTTTGCATATTACATCCTGGTTATAACCGCGATTTGGAGAAATAATCAGGCTTTCATATCCCCCCCAACTGCATCCCGGTTTGAAAATTCTACAACTATCAATAATGGCTTTTACTTTTTCAAAACTGCCATCTTTAAGTTCAAAACTAATGAGACCAGAAGTACCAAACATTTGTTGTGAAACAATTTCACGTTGTTTTGCATCAGCCATAAGAGGGTGACAGATATTCTCAACCTCTGCTCTGCTATTGAGAAAAGTAAGAATTGCATAGGTATTATTCTGATGTTGTCTCATGCGCAGCGGCAACGTTCGTAAACCGCGAATCACTAGCCATGCACTATCCGGGGCCAGCACTGCGCCAAGAAGCTGATGTGAAAAATCACGAATAATATCAAGATAGACTTTTGCGCCTACCACAGCACCCGCCGTTAAATCACTGTGACCGCCGATATATTTAGTACAAGAGTGGAGCACTAAATCGAAACCAAGAGTCAATGGCTTTTGGAAGAGTGGCGTAGCCCATGTATTATCAATGGCAGTAATAATATTATTCTCTTTCGCCAACTCTGCTATCATCTGCAGATCCACAACTCGCATGGTCATTGTTCCTGGGGATTCCGTGTATATCATGCGAGTATTCGGCTTTATTTTCTGCCGAATATCCTCGACATCGCCACTGAGAACAATGTCATAGTCAATACCAAAGCGTTGTTGCATTTGCTTCACCAGCACAACTGTTGGACCATAAACATTATTCACCAGAATAATATGGTCACCACTTTTCAGCAGGCCAAACAATGTTGCGCTTATCGCGCCCATGCCCGATCCAAAAACTTTGCAGGCCGCGCCACGCTCCAACGCTGCCAGTTTATGCTCTAACAGTTCCGTTGTTGGGTTAAGCCCCCGGGAATAGATGTAACGTTCAGCTTCGTGCTGCATATCATCACAGTATTGCTGATAGCTCTGCTGCACAAACAGACTGGTTTTTACTAGCGGAGGGCTGACTGCACCAAAATTTTTCTGGTGTTGTTCACCAACTCCAGAACATATCATGGCGTCCTGAACGGCATAATCATTCTCAGCGTAATTGCATATTATCTCTTTCATAATTTTCCTTTATATTTTCGTCAGGGAAATTTCTATAACAGGACAATTATAAAAAAAAGGAACAATGACAGCCTTTTGCTTGCTGCCAAAATGCTGAAAGAATCGTCAGAAATGTAAAGAATAAAACGATGAGATTCACAAAGCTGAAAAACAAAAATCAATTCAGCAAAGAATCAATTAGAGTGAGTGCATTAATTTTAAGAATAATAAATGGCAATAGAAAAACGAATAATATAATTATAAATGATAATACATTCTGTATTTTTCCAATCGCCATGGCATTTACGCGATGGCGAATTGGAAAGTGGAAACAATCTTACGATGCCGCGATAAACAACTCGCGCAGCTGATGCAACTGGTCGCGGATCGTCGCAGCCTCTTCAAATTCAAGATTCTGCGCATGCTGCATCATCTGCCCTTCCAGCTCATGAATCTTCTGCTGCAGCGCTTTTGGCGTCATATCCAGTTCGACAATTTCAGACTTCGCGCCTGCGCGTGACTTCCCTTTGCCTTTCGCCTTAGTCTTCGCAATATTCTGACCCAGCGCCAGAATATCGACCACTTTCTTGTTCAGCCCCTGCGGCGTAATACCGTGTTCTTCGTTGTAGAGCTGCTGTTTCTCACGACGGCGTTCAGTTTCACCTATCGCCTTAGCCATTGAGGCGGTAATTTTGTCGCCGTAGAGAATAGCCTTCCCGTTGATATTACGCGCTGCACGACCGATGGTCTGAATAAGCGAACGTTCAGAACGCAGGAACCCTTCTTTGTCTGCGTCCAGAATCGCCACCAGTGAGACCTCAGGCATGTCCAGACCCTCACGTAACAGGTTGATACCCACCAGCACGTCAAACTCGCCCAGACGCAGGTCACGAATGATTTCCATACGTTCCACGGTATCGATGTCTGAGTGCAGATAGCGCACCCGCTCACCGTGCTCTTCGAGGTATTCGGTGAGATCCTCTGCCATCCGTTTCGTGAGCGTAGTGACCAGCACACGTTCGTTAATCGCCGCACGGATGCGGATCTCAGACAGCAGATCGTCAACCTGCGTCGCCACCGGGCGTACCTCAATGATCGGATCCAGCAGGCCGGTCGGTCGTACTACCTGATCGACGACGTCATCACCGGATTTCTCCAGCTCATAGTTGCCCGGCGTCGCTGAGACGTAGATGGTCTGCGGGGCCAGCGCTTCAAACTCTTCAAATTTAAGCGGACGGTTATCCAGAGCCGACGGCAGACGGAATCCGTATTCGACCAGAGTCTCTTTACGCGCCCGGTCACCACGATACATACCGCCAATTTGCGGGATAGTGACGTGGGATTCATCCACCACCAGCAGGCCGTCGGCAGGCAGGTAATCAAACAGCGTCGGCGGCGGCTCGCCGGGGCCACGCCCGGACAGATAGCGGGAGTAGTTTTCAATCCCCGAGCAGTAACCCAGCTCATTCATCATTTCCAGATCGAACTGCGTACGCTGACTTAGCCGCTGTTCTTCCAGCAGTTTGTTATTTGCCAGCAGGACCTTACGCCGCTCTGCCAGCTCCACTTTGATTTCTTCCATCGCCTGCACGATACGTTCGCGCGGCGTCACGTAGTGCGTTTTAGGATAGATGGTGTAGCGCGAAATCGTGGATTCAACCTGCCCGGTAAGCGGGTCAAACAGCGATAAACGTTCGACCTCTTCATCAAACAGTTCCACGCGCAGCGCGATATCGTCGGATTCAGCCGGGAAAATGTCGATCACTTCACCACGCACGCGGAAGGTTCCGCGCTGAAATGCCTGATCGTTGCGGGTATATTGCAGTTCCGCCAGGCGCCGCAGGATTGCACGCTGGTCGATAATCATCCCCACCGTCAGATGCAGCATCATTTTCAGATACAGATCCGGATCGCCCAAACCATAGATAGCGGAGACTGACGCGACGACAACGACATCCCGACGTTCCAGCAGCGCTTTGGTCGCCGACAGACGCATTTGCTCAATATGTTCGTTAACCGAGGCATCCTTCTCGATGAAGGTGTCAGAACTTGGTACGTAGGCTTCCGGTTGATAATAGTCGTAGTAGGAGACGAAATACTCCACCGCGTTATCCGGGAAGAACTCTTTCATCTCACCGTACAACTGCGCGGCCAGCGTCTTATTGGGAGCCAGCACCATGGTAGGCCGCTGCAAGTCCGCAATTACGTTAGCGATGGTGAATGTCTTCCCCGAGCCCGTCACCCCCAGCAGCGTCTGATGCGCCAGACCATCCTCCAGCCCTTCTTCCAGACGGCGAATAGCCTCAGGCTGATCGCCAGAGGGTTTAAAAGCGGAATTTAGTTTGAACGGTTTACTCATGAGCAGCTACCTGAAGCAATGGGCGGGCAGGTGTGTAATTTTACTCGCAGTCGTATATTTTGCCAGTAAAATATACTGGATGAAAAAACAGTAACGCACCAGAATATTTCTGATACGCCATCAGAATGACCGTGACTGCAGGCTAAAATTTGGCCTCAGACAAGATAAAACACCAGCAAAAACGTGTTATCCCCAAAGCAATGACTTTTTTAACATTTGTCAAGCTGCCCGATGAAAGTTTTGTGGCAACGCATGACACTTCTGCGACAGCCATTGATTTTATCTAACATTCTGTAATTTAATGACTATTATCCCGAGCCGTCTTTCGCATCAATTTAGTCGCAGGCCGCGTCTTCTCTCGCTTACATTGTGTTTTCTAACTCTAATACACAAGGTTATCCACAGGAATAGTGGATAACTGCCTCCAGCCCGTATGGACTGTAGCCTGGCAAAAACGCCCTCACTCCCTTTTCCGGAGGGATAAAAAAAATTTATCGCTATTTTTTGATATTTATCAGCTAACGAAGCGGCCTGGAATGGCCGGGATCTTGCTCGCATTTTCATCATTTTCTTGCCTGCACCATTACGACACCGCCAGGCACTGGCAATGTGCACAAAACAACGCCAGCCCTCCGGCCAGCCAGACGCTACCGCCTGCGCGGCACACTCTCCTGCTGTTTTTTGACCCCAATCCCTCTTCTGGCAAGAGAATTGCAATTTTCTTCCGACGACCTGTACGTGGGGCGGATAGCATCATGCTGGAGGAATCTATGTTGAGTCTTCGCGCAGTGAATCATTATTACGGTAATCAACACTCCCTATGGGATGTGGATCTCGACCTGCTGCCCGGTAAATGTACCGGTGTGCTGGGGCTTCCTGGAATGGGAAAGACTACGCTGACCAATTGCATTATCGGCAATTTACCGATCGAAAGCGGCACCATGTTCTGGCATCAGGCTGGCGCGCCGCCGCGCGACCTGAGTCCCATTCCGGCGGCAAATCGCATCGCGCTGGGCATTAACTACGTTTCACAAGAGAGACGGATTTTTTCGCAATTGACGGTAGAGGAAAATCTGCATATTGCGCGCCAGGCGGTTGAGGAAAGCAAAACGATGAACAGCAGTGATATTTACCGCCTGTTTCCACAGTTGTTCGTACTGCGTCAGGCCAAAGGGGCGGCATTATCGGAAGATGATCAGCACCAGCTTGCGCTCGCCAGCGCGCTGGTCACACGCCCGCGCCTGCTGATCCTCGATGAACCCACGCGGGGAAGTGGCCAGGCATATATCCACAAGCTGGGGAACCTGGTGGTAAGGTTAAGCCAGGAGCTCGGCATCGCCATAATGCTCGCGGAGCAGAGCCTGCCGTTTATTCGTCGGGTCGCTGACTACTACTGCCTGTTACACCGTGGGCGCAACGTGGCTCAGGGGCAAATCACACAGCTCAGCAACCCGCTAATCAACGATTGGGTGACGCCACAGACAAAACGCTAAGATCGATATAACGTCCTGTCGATGCCCGCTCCGGCTCTTCTGCCAGCCAGGGAATTTCCCCCAGCAGCGGAGCCGCAAGCACACGCCTGAGCGTTGCCATATATTCAACATGACGCTTGCCAGGTGGCGTCACATCATTGGCGACCCATCCGGCAAGCGTCAGTCCGGCCTGCTGCACCGCCTGGGCGGTCAGCACAGCGTGGTTGATGCAGCCGAGCTTAACGCCAACCACCAGAATAACCGGCAACTGCTCTGTTTTCACCCAGTCAGCAAAACTCAGCGTTGGCGAAAGCGGCGTAAACCACCCGCCGGCACCTTCCACCAGCACCCAGTCAGCCTGTTGTTCCAGCGCGCGTAAACCCGCAGACATTACTGAGGCCTGAATGGGGCGACCTTCGTCCGCGCTGATGATATGCGGTGAGGTAGGTTCCGCGAAGGTATAGGGGTTGATAGCCGCATAATCCACCGTCACAACGCTGTTGCGCTGTAATGCCAGGGCATCGCTATTACGCAGACCTTCAACCGTCATTTCACTGCCCGACGCCACTGGCTTATAGCCGACGGTTCGCAATCCCCTCTGCCCCGCCGCCTGTAGCAACGCGCAGCTGGCGATAGTTTTCCCCACTTCGGTATCCGTCCCGGTGACAAAAAAAGTGTTAGTCACGTTGAATCACTCCCAAAAATAGATGATAGGTCAGCGGATATTTCCCCTGCTGGCAGGGCCAGGCTAGCTGTAGCTGGCGCAACTGTGAGCGGGTGAGGACGCGCGGCTCGCGGCCATCATGCAAATGCGTCGCGCCAATGCCCTTCAGCGAGCGCATGGCGCTCAGCGCATCGTCAAACCACAGCGTGACGGCATGAGACTGGTATTCAACGTCCCACCCATGCAGGGCGTTTTCCAGTTGCTCCACGGGCAAAAAACGATTGGCGTGTTCCCGCTCATCAACCGCTCGCCACGCCTGACGAAGTTCCGGCATTGACCCCTGCGCCAGGGTACTAAACGCCACCGTCCCGCCAGGACGCACCACCCGGTAAAGCTCACGTAACGCGCCGCGCAGATCGCTGCACCACTGTACGGCCAGATTGCTCCAGGCGAGGTCGAAAGTAGCAGCAGCCTGCGGAATGGCTTCAATATCCGCCAGCAAATAGCGGTGGGCGACATCGTGACGCTGTGCTTCAGTCAGCATTTGCGCCGACAGATCCAGCGCGCAGACCTCGCTCCCCTGCTCCCGCCAGTAACGGCTCATACGCCCGGGTCCGCAGCCCGCATCTAAAACCTGAGAGAATGCCCGACCATCGAGTCGCGCCAGTAACGCATCGGCGCTCTGACGCTGGAGTTCCGCGTGTTGCTCATAGTGAGTAGCCGCGCGACCAAACGCGGCAGCAATCGCCTGCTTATTGACCTGCGCCATGCAGCACCTCCAGTAAGCGATCGATATCCTGGACTTCATGCGCCTGGGTCAGCGTAAGCCGCAGCCTGGCCGTACCAACCGGCACCGTCGGTGGGCGAATAGCCGTCACCCAGCATCCCTGTTGACGTAATGCCGCCGCCAGCTGCAAGGCTTTATGATTGTCGCCCACGATCAGTGGCTGAATGGCGCTGTCTGACTGCGCCAGCGTTAAGTCCGGCGTATTCACCCCAGCGCGAAAACGCTGGATCAGCATCGCCAATTTTTCTCTGCGCTCATCGCCTTCGCGGCTGCGGATCACCTCCAGCGCGGCGCGCAAGGCCTGGGCCTGCGCCGGAGGCATACTGGTGCTGTAGATCAGATGACGGGCAAACTGCAGCAGATAATCGGCCACGCTGTCTGAGCACAAGATTGCCGCACCGCTGACGCCAAACCCTTTGCCAAACGTCACCACTAACAGCTCGGGTTTCACCTGCTGTCGGGAGCACGAGCCGCGCCCTTCCTCACCGCTCACGCCAATCCCGTGCGCATCATCCACCAGCAACCACGCGCCATGCCGCTCAGCTACCGCGTGAATTTCCGCCAGCGGTGCGCTATCGCCATCCATGCTGAACACCCCTTCAGTGACCACGAGTTGTTGCCCCGGACAGGGGGTGGTCAGCAGACGTTCCAGATGTTGGGGATCGTTATGGGTAAAGCGACGTAGCACGGCAGGGCTAAGGCTGGCAGCTTCCAGCAGTGAGGCATGGCTGAGCCGGTCAGCAACAATCCGGTCCTCTTTGCCCATCAGCGCGGCAATAACCGCCTGATTAGCGGCAAAACCGGAGATAAACAGTAGCGCCCGTGAATAGCCGAGCCATTGCGCCAGCTCATCCTCCAACGCCTGATGAGCAACGGAATAACCGCTGACATGACCCGAGCCGCCGCTGCCGACGCCAAAACGCTCAGCGCCTTGCTGCCACGCGCAGATAATATGCGGATGGTGGCTTAAGCCAAGGTAGTCGTTGCTGGAAAAATTCAGGTATTGGCGACCGTCGGCCTGCAGCCAGCGACCGGCACCCTGCGTCACCGCATAGCGCCGACGCAACGCATCAGCACGACGACGCGCCGTTAACGCATCGTCTATTTTTTGCTGCCAGGTCATACGGTTGCCGCGTTGTAGTATTCGTCGGTATCTGGGGTACGCAGCGCCTGCTCCAGGCGTTGCTGCTGTTCGTTATCACCCGCCAGCACCGCCGTTTGCTGCGGATTGAGGCCCAGTTTGCGAAACAACAGCAAATCCTTATCTTCGTTCGGGTTCGGCGTGGTCAGCAGTTTGCAGCCGTAGAAAATCGAGTTAGCCCCGGCCATAAAGCACATCGCCTGGGTTTGTTCGTTCATCTGCTCGCGTCCGGCTGAAAGACGGACATATGAAGTCGGCATCATGATCCGCGCCACGGCGATAGTACGAATAAAATCAAAGGCATCCACATCGTCATTATCGGCAAGCGGCGTGCCTTTCACTTTCACCAGCATGTTGATCGGCACGCTTTCTGGCGGCGTTGGCAGATTCGCTAATTGCAGCAACAGACCCGCGCGGTCGGTCACCGTTTCCCCCAGTCCCACAATCCCGCCGGAGCAAACTTTAATGCCCGCCTCACGCACTTTATCCAGCGTATCCAGGCGCTCCTGGTACGAACGGGTTGTGATGATATTGCCGTAGAATTCCGGCGAGGTGTCGAGGTTATGGTTGTAGTAGTCCAGACCCGCATTAGCCAGCCGCTGGGCCTGATTTTCGTTCAGCGTACCCAGCGTCATACACGCTTCCAGCCCCAGTTCTTTTACGCCCTGAACCATCTGTTCCAGGTAAGGCATGTCGCGTTCGTGTGGATTCTTCCACGCCGCGCCCATGCAAAACCGCGTTGAACCGGCCTGTTTCGCTTTACGCGCAGAGTCCAGTACCTGTTCAACCTCCATCAAACGTTCCGTTTCCAGACCGGTTTTATAGCGGGAGCTTTGCGGGCAGTATTTGCAGTCTTCCGGGCAGGCACCGGTCTTAATCGACAGCAGCGTACTGACCTGAACCTGCCGCGGATCAAAGTGCTGACGGTGAACCTGCTGCGCTTCAAACAGCAGATCCAACAGCGGTTTTTCAAATAATTCGGTGACTTGCGACATTGTCCAGCGAGAAGAATGAGCCATATTGGTATACGTTTCGTTATGAGTTTGGTGTAGACTCGTAAACCTAAATCTTTTTAATTTGGTTTACAAGTCGATTATGACAACGGACGATCTTGCGTTTGACCAACGCCATATCTGGCACCCTTACACCTCCATGACCTCCCCGTTACCGGTTTATCCGGTGGCGCGTGCCGAAGGTTGCGAACTGATTTTAGCCAGCGGTGAGAGGCTGATAGACGGCATGTCGTCCTGGTGGGCGGCGATCCACGGTTACAATCACCCACAGCTGAACGCCGCGATGAAAACGCAGATTGATGCCATGTCACATGTGATGTTTGGCGGCATTACCCATGCCCCGGCCATTACGTTGTGCCGCCAGTTGGTGGCGATGACGCCAGAGGCGCTGGAGTGCGTTTTTCTCGCGGATTCAGGTTCGGTCGCCGTAGAAGTAGCAATGAAAATGGCGCTGCAATACTGGCAGGCCAAAGGCGAATCCCGTCAGCGTTTCCTGACATTTCGAAACGGTTATCACGGCGATACCTTCGGCGCGATGTCGGTCTGCGATCCCGACAACTCGATGCACAGTCTGTGGAAGGGTTATCTGCCGGAGAACCTGTTTGCGCCCGCCCCGCAAAGCCGCATGGACGGCGAGTGGGACGAACTGGATATGGTGCCTTTTGCCCGCCTGATGGCCGCGCATCGCCACGAGATTGCGGCGGTGATCCTTGAGCCGATTGTGCAGGGCGCTGGCGGCATGCGCATGTATCATCCCGAATGGTTAAAACGCATCCGTAAGATGTGCGACCGTGAAGGGATCCTGCTGATTGCCGATGAAATCGCCACCGGATTTGGTCGTACAGGCAAGCTTTTTGCCTGTGAACACGCCAACATAACTCCGGACATTTTGTGCCTCGGCAAAGCGTTAACCGGCGGAACGATGACCCTTTCCGCCACCCTGACCACGCGTCAGGTCGCGGAAACCATCAGCAACGGTGAAGCCGGATGCTTCATGCACGGTCCAACCTTTATGGGTAATCCGCTGGCCTGCTCCGTCGCCTCCGCCAGCCTGTCGTTACTCGAAACCGGTGAGTGGCGCTCACAGGTAGCGGCTATTGAAGCGCAACTGCGGACAGAACTCGCCCCGGCGGCAGACTCGAGTTGGGTAGCCGACGTGCGCGTACTCGGCGCCATCGGCGTGATCGAAACCACGCATCCGGTGAATATGGCGGCGTTACAGAAGTTCTTTGTTGAACAGGGTGTGTGGGTACGACCGTTTGGCAAATTGATCTATCTGATGCCGCCGTACATTATTCAGCCCGATCAGTTGCGTCGTCTGACCCAGGCCGTAAACGAGGCTGTGCTCAGTGCAACATTTTTTAGCGAGTAATCAGCGCCCGGTCCGGACGTGGAAAAGTGGTACAGCCCGGATTATTCGATGACTGATTAAGTAACAATATTTAGACATGAAGGCCGGATTATTCCGGCCTTTTTTTATTTGCATCAAAGAAATTGTAAATCGTTTTATATCGATGCTGAGCAAAAATTGACGGGTGATTTAATAAGCGATAGCGTGAATTTGTCACGTAAGTGATTAAAGTGAAAGGATTTTATGAGATTTTCCTTAAATGGAGTTTTAAGAAAATGGCTATTCCAGCTTATTTATGGCTCAAAGATGACGGCGGCGCTGATATCAAAGGTTCCGTCGATGTTCATAGACGTGAAGGCGGCCCGCTTGAGGTTGTACGATGAAACGGCTCGCATTGTTGCTACTACTTCCGTTTATTGTGGCCACTTCAGCAGCTGGCGAAGTGAACTGGCCCGATGCGCTGAAAGGCGTGGCTACGGGCGATCAAGCGTGGCTGAATAAAACGCCAGAACTCGCGGCTGCGGCAGATGTTAAGCAGGCCATTAAACTGGAAGATGCTTTATCTGCTGCCCTAACAGCAAATACAACCGGCGCTCTTGATGCGCTCAGCGTCATTGACGCGGGAAAATGGCCGCACATGATCGGGACTGATATTGTCTGCGGAGTGCCTGTTGAAGCTCCAGCAACCGTTGATGATTTTTATCAGCGGACACGTCCTGCGTTGTTAAGCACTGATAAGGGCGCTCGCTGCTTGTGGTTCCTCGAAGCAACATATGAGGAATGGAAAGCAGACAAAGCCCGTCAGGTTAAGTAAGATAATTAACCCGGTCAATATGGCCGGGTCCTTTCCTCCGCTTCCCTTTGATTTTTCGTGCCGCAGCCGCTAAGGCGCTGAACCCTCTCAGCCGCTCCCTGAATACTCAACACCACACAATAACCGCTCATGCAGTGGGTTTAACCGACAGCACCGGCACGCCGCACACGTTCCGGCACCCAGTAAGGATTATTAAATGACATTTCACGTCTCAACCGTTGCGAAAAGTACCGACCGCCAGTTACGCGATATTCAGAACGCGCTACCCGATGAGAACGCCGACACCAGCAGCGACAGCGACTACGCCGTCCGGGCTAATGCTGTATCAGGCGTGGCGGACGATCTCTACGCCTATCAGGGCTGGATTATTCGCCAGATTTTCCCTGACACCGCCGAGAAGGAGTATCTGGAGTTTACTCGATGCCGCACTGGCTGGACTGGTCACCAGTGTGAATAAAGTCCCCTACTTCACCGGAGAGGATAAGGCAGCGCTGGCTGATTTAACTTCTGTTGGTCGTGACATTATCAGCAAGAACACTATTGCCGACATTCTCACATACCTTGGTTTGCACGAAACCGGATTTGCCACCCTTGATTGAACGCAAAACAGTCCAGAATATTTCGCCACGCTACATACGGTTCCTGGCTACACTTTTTGGCTAACGAGAGGAGTCAGCATGAAACTAATCAGTAACGATCTGCGCAATGGCGAAAAGCTTGCGCATCGCCACGTCTTTAACGGCATGGGGTATGACGGGGATAATATTTCCCCGCATCTGGCGTGGGATGACGTGCCCGCAGGGACCAAAAGCTTTGTCGTGACCTGCTACGATCCTGATGCACCAACCGGCTCCGGCTGGTGGCACTGGGTGGTGGTAAATCTGCCAGCAGATACCCGCGTACTCACGCAAGGCTTCGGCTCCGGGCTGGTTGCGCTGCCGGATGGGGTGATTCAGACCCGTACGGATTTTGGGAAAGCAGGTTATGGCGGTGCTGCGCCGCCGAAGGGGGAAACCCATCGCTATATCTTTACGGTTCACGCATTGGATGTGGAGCGTATTGATGTCGATGAGGACGCCAGCGGCGCGATGGTTGGCTTTAACGTTCACTTCCACTCGCTCGCCAGCGCCTCGATTACGGCGATGTTCAGTTAAGCTGTGTTGTGCCGGATGTCGGCTTCGCCGCATCCGGCCTACTAAACAAGGCTTATCTACAGAAATTCAGGCATCAATTTCAACAACGTCCCCTGGGCTAACAGTTCGGTTGCGCACTCAATATCCGGAGCAAAAAAGCGATCCTGCGTATAGTGGGCAACCTGCTCGCGCAGAGCCTGGCGCGCCTGCTCCAGCAGCGGGCTTGAGGTTAACCCTTCACGCAGGTCAATCCCCTGACACGCCGCCAGCCACTCCACGGCAATCACGCCGCGCGTATTCGCCGCCATCTCCCACAACCTGCGCCCCGCTGCCGGCGCCATAGACACATGATCTTCCTGGTTGGCGGAGGTCGGCAAGCTGTCCACGCTGTGCGGATGCGCCAGCGCTTTGTTCTCGCTCGCCAGCGCGGCCGCGGTTACCTGAGCAATCATAAAGCCGGAGTTCACCCCGCCGTTTTTCACCAGGAACGGCGGCAACTGCGACATATGTTTGTCCATCATCAGCGCAATGCGTCGCTCTGATAACGCCCCGATTTCCGCAATCGCCAGCGCCAGATTATCTGCCGCCATCGCCACCGGTTCAGCATGGAAGTTGCCGCCGGAAATGACATCGCCCTCTTCGGCAAACACCAGCGGGTTGTCGGAAACCGCGTTGGCTTCTACCAGCAGGACCTCCATTACCTGACGCATTTGCGTCAGGCACGCCCCCATCACCTGCGGCTGACAGCGCAAAGAATACGGATCCTGCACTTTTTCACAGTTATGATGCGACTGGGAAAGCGCGCTGGTGTCGGTCAACACGTGGCGGTACAGCGTTGCGGCATCAATCTGCCCACGCTGTCCTCGTGCGGCATGAATACGGGCATCAAACGGACGACGAGAGCCCAATACGGCTTCGGTGGTCAGCGCCCCACACACCGTCGCAGACGCGAACAGCTCCTGGGCTTCAATTAACCCGCGCAGCGCAAAGGCTGTGGAAGCCTGGGTACCGTTGAGCAGCGCCAGCCCTTCTTTCGCCTCCAGCGTAATCGGCTCCAGCCCGGCCTTTTTCAGCGCTTCGGTCGCCGGAAGCCATTCCCCCTGCCAGCGCGCTTTACCTTCGCCCAGCAGCGTCAAAGACATATGCGCCAGCGGTGCCAGGTCGCCCGATGCGCCCACTGACCCTTTCGCCGGGATCAGCGGATACACCTCGGCATTCACCAGCGCAATCAGCGCTTCAATCACGCTGAGACGAATACCCGAAAAACCCCGCGCCAGGCTGTTGATTTTCAGCACCATAATCAGGCGTACCATCGCGTCATCGAGCGCCTCACCAACGCCTGCCGCATGGGAAAGCACCAGCGAACGCTGTAAATTCTGCAAATCTTCCGTGGCGATACGGGTCTGAGCCAGCAGGCCAAAGCCGGTATTAATGCCATACGCCGTACGGCCTTCAGCGACAATATTATTGACGCAGGCGACGCTTGCGTTGATCGCATCAATCGCCCCGGCATCCAGGCTCAGTTTGACCGGCTGCTGCCAGATGTCGCGTAGTTGCGCAAAGCTCAGGTGACCCGGCGTTAATGTCATGGTGTTCATATCAGCGTTTCTCCTGCGTCGCCGCGACCATCGGCAAATTCAGCCCTTCTTCGACGGCGCAATCCACCGCAATGTCATACCCGGCGTCGGCGTGGCGCATCACCCCGGTAGCCGGATCGTTATGTAATACCCGGGCGATACGCGCTGCGGCTTCATCAGTGCCATCGCAAACAATCACCATCCCGGCATGCTGGGAGAAGCCCATTCCTACCCCGCCACCGTGATGCAGTGACACCCAGGTTGCACCGCTGGCGGTGTTAAGCAGCGCGTTCAGCAGCGGCCAGTCGGATACTGCATCAGAACCGTCGCGCATGGCTTCGGTTTCGCGGTTCGGGCTGGCGACGGAGCCGGAATCCAGATGGTCACGGCCAATAACAATCGGCGCAGACACTTCACCGCTGCGCACCATTTCATTAAACGCCAGCCCCAGTTTTTGACGCCATTCCAGACCGACCCAGCAGATACGCGCCGGTAATCCCTGGAAGTTAATCCGCTCACGCGCCATATCCAGCCAGTGGTGCAGATGTTTATCGTCAGCCACGATCTCTTTCACTTTGGCATCCGTTTTATAAATATCCTGCGGATCGCCGGAAAGCGCCACCCAACGGAACGGGCCAATGCCGCGGCAGAACAGAGGGCGAATATAAGCAGGGACGAAACCGGGGAAATCAAAGGCGTTTTCCACGCCCATCTCTTTGGCCATCTGGCGAATGTTGTTGCCGTAATCAAACGTCGGCACGCCCATTTTGCTGAACGCCAGCATTGCCTCGACGTGCGTTGCCATTGAGCGTTTCGCCGCCTGTACCGTGCCCTGCGGATCGGACACCGCTTTCGCCTGATACGCTTCCCAGCTCCAGCCGGACGGCAGATAACCATGCAGCGGATCGTGGGCGCTGGTCTGGTCAGTGACCATATCCGGGCGCACACCGCGCTTCACCAGTTCCGGCACAACGTCGGCGGCGTTAGCGCATAGCGCAATGGAGACCGCTTTACCCTCGCGGGTGTACTTTTCGATACGTGCCAGCGCGTCTTCAAGCGATGTCGCCTGCTCGTCCACGTAGCGGGTACGTAGACGGAAATCGATCCGGCTTTGCTGGCACTCAATATTCAGCGAGCAAGCACCTGCCAGCGTTGCGGCTAACGGTTGCGCCCCACCCATGCCGCCCAGCCCGGCGGTCAGCACCCAGCGTCCGCTCAGGTTACCTTGATAATGCTGACGCCCGGCCTCAACGAAGGTTTCATAAGTCCCCTGCACGATGCCCTGGCTACCGATGTAGATCCAGCTCCCGGCGGTCATCTGGCCATACATCGCCAGCCCTTTGGCGTCCAGCTCGTTGAAGTGTTCCCAGGTAGCCCAATGTGGCACCAGGTTGGAGTTGGCAATCAGCACGCGCGGCGCATTGTCATGGGTTTTGAAAACGCCAACCGGTTTACCGGACTGGACCAGCAGGGTCTCATCGGTCTCCAGTTTGGTCAGCGCGTTGACGATGGCGTCATAACATTCCCAGTCCCGCGCGGCGCGACCAATCCCGCCGTATACCACCAGCTCATGCGGATTTTCCGCCACATCGGGATCCAGGTTGTTCATTAACATGCGCAGCGGCGCTTCGGTCAGCCAGCTTTTGGCCGTTAAAGTGGTGCCGCGTGGGGCACGAATATCCTGCTGACGGTACTTGCTATGAGACATGGTAGAGCACTCCTCGCGAACGATCGGACAGATAAGTAACATATACTTGTCTATACAAGTTGTCGCAAGCGTGCTTTTAACAAAAAAGATACAATTTTATTATACTGCGGCAGCAATCACGCTTTTCAGGACATAAACCGCCCTTGCAGGCGATAGCGGGAACCCGGGAAGAGCAAACGGGCATGAGAGACAATGGATGACGCAGACCAGGTTTTACGGCGGATCAGCAGGCAGGGATCGTGTTCTTTGATATTCAGCAGCGCGCACTCTTCGGCACTGGCGCGTACCGCTTCAACAATATGCTCGCCTTCCGTTAAAGGGGCTATCAGCGACAGATACGCGTGCGGCGTAGTCTGGCTGTAATCCTGCGCCAGATACGCCGGCACAATTTCGGCATTCACGCAGCGATCTTCAATCTGCACCGGCAGTTCGTTCTCGTAGTGCACCATGACAGAGTGAAAAATGGAGGTGCCTTCTTTGACGTTTAACACCAAAGCCTGCTGCGCGCTTGCCTGGGTTCGTTCCAGCGTGATCACCTCGCAGCGGTGCTGATGCTGACGGGCGTTGATTTCATCCGCGATGCTGCGAATTTCAAACAGCGCAGACTGGCCCTTCGGCTCGGCGACAAACGTCCCTACGCCCTGTAAACGAACCAGTAACCCTTCATCCGTTAACTCACGCAGCGCCCGGTTGATGGTCATGCGGCTGAAACCATACTGCGCCACCAGCTCCGCCTCAGAGGGAATGCGATCGTGAGGTTGCCAGATACCGCTGGCAATCTTTTCGCTGATCTCCTGTTTGACCTTTTCGTAAAAAGGTGCCGGAGCAGAACGGGATGGGAGCATGCGTAAGCCTTCCTTAAGCTGAGAATGTGAGTGGGTACAGTTTACAGGCATTACCCGAACCTGATAAGCGCAACGCCATCAGGTATATCAGTGCCACCAGTGCGCGATTTGCCAACCTAATCGCGCCGCAACGCGCGCCGCTCTGCCATCATCGTCAAAGCGTGGATTAAATTCAACCATATCCACCGCCTGCAGTTTACCGCTACGACACAAGGGTTCAATCAGACTCAGCAGCGTCGCCAACGGTACGCCCAGCGCAGCGGGTGCCGACACGCCGGGCATTTCCCACACCGGCAGCACGTCGAGATCGATAGTCAGATAGATAACATCCAGGTTGGCGACAAACTGCGCTAACTGCGCCTGCGCCGTTGCACAGAACAGATCCTCCACCACGGTCACACCGAGCCGTTGCGCCTCATCCCATAGTGCCAGGGTGTTTGCCGCCCGACTGACGCCGATACAGGCATAGTGAAATTCACGCTGCTGTTCATCGCAAAGCTGCGCCAGTTGGCGAAACGGTGTACCGGAAGTAGCCTGATCGGCATGGCGCAAATCGAGGTGCGCATCGAAGTTGACGATCCCCACTTTCGCCTGCGGGAACGCATCCAGCACGCCTGCGCCGTGCGCAAATGCAGTTTCGTGTCCTCCCCCCAGAACAAAGGTACGCATATTCTCCTGCTGACAGCGCTGCACCGCATTGCGTAGCGCCTGCTGCGCGCCCTCAAGGTCGGGGGCCTGGGCCACAATATTTCCCAGATCTACCAGCCGATGATGCCCATCGTGGCTGGCTAAATTCGCCAGCGCCTTGCGCAGCACATCGGGCGCTCCGGCGGCTCCCGTCCGGCCCTGATTACGTTTCACGCCTTCGTCGCAGGCAAACCCAAGCAGCGCTATCTGCTCGCGATACATTTCTGGGCTAAATGTCGGGCTCAGCGTGATCGTCTGAAACAGGCGCAGCGCATTCGGCGATTCGGCGCGATCATCACGTCCCTGCCACAGCGCAGGGGAAACAGGTTGCCAGTGAGTCATACTATTTGTCCTTTGAATACGCGTTGGTAGAGCGGGTTGCGCCCCGGTTCATACAGGATCTCGACCGGGAGAGTGGCATCCCACACCACAAAATCGGCCACAAACCCGGCCTTCAATTGACCATGAGTGGCATGACGTCCCAGCGCCCGGGCCGCATGTCGGGTGACGCCCGCCCATGCTTCTTCCGGCGTTAAGCCAAACTGAACGCAGGCCATATTCATCGCCCAGTGCAGGCTGATAAACGGGCTGGTACCTGGGTTAAAATCTGTCGCCACCGCCATCGGTACCTGATATTGACGCAGCAACGCCACCGGCGGACGCTGTTGCTCTTTAAGGAAATAGAATGCGCCGGGCAGCAGCACGCCGACCGTACCGCTTTGGCTCATCGCCGCTACGCCCGCTTCATCGAGATATTCAATATGATCGGCGGATAACCCGTGGTAGCGGCTTACCAGCTGTGCGCCACCCAGCAATGACAGCTGTTCAACATGGCCTTTAATCGGGATGCCCAACGCCTGCGCGGCCTGAAACACCCGCTCGCTCTGCGCCAACGAAAAACCCACGCTTTCACAAAACAGATCCACAGTCTCGAACAGCCCTTGTTCCCACAGCTGCGGCAAAATGGTCTCGCACACCAGCGTAATATAGCCGTCAGGATCATCCCGGTATTCTGCTGGAGTCGCATGGGCAGCCAACAGCGTGGGGCTTATTTCAATGATATTCTCCGCCGCCAGCGCCGCTGCCACGCGCAATATTTTCTCTTCTGTCTGCAAATCCAGGCCGTAACCGGATTTTATTTCCAGCAACGTAACGCCTTCTTTGATCAGCTGTTCCATACGCTGATGCGCTAGATGTAAGAGTTGCTCATCACTGGCGCTGCGGGTTGCTGATACGGTGGCATTGATACCCCCGCCCTGGGCGCTTATCTGCTGGTAGGAGACACCGTTTAGCCGCTGCTCCCATTCACCTGCGCGGTTTCCACCAAAGACCAGATGCGTATGACAGTCAATCAGGCCAGGTGTAATTAGCCTGCCCTGCATATCAAAGGTATTGTCATGTGTGAGATAGAGCGATGACTCCGGGACGATATCGCGAATCTTCCCCTGACGGACGATCAGCGCATGACCCTCCACCAGCCCATACGGGGTGTTACGTTCGGGATCCATGGTCGCCAGACGAACATTGCGCCAGATAACATCATCAGGGAAGAATTGCTGCATTCGACTCACCACTTGTCATAGGTTGTATAGACATTTATTTTTGATTATACGGATGTTGTCAACCTGAAGGACCGTAATTGTTATGTATTTGTGATATAAGAACTCTCCGCGCCGGGCATTACGGCGATAAAAACAACTTTTTACCTTTTAACCTTCCCGTTTCGCTCAACTTAGTATAAAAAAGCAGGCTTCAATGGATAACTTTCAAAGCCCGGAGCAACCTGTGAACATATCATCAGTTTCCCGTCTGGCGCTGGCAATGGCTTTTGGCGTGACGCTGACCGCCTGTAGCTCTACGCCGCCCGATCAAATTCCTTCCGATCAGACCGCGCCAGGTACCTCTTCGCGCCCGATCTTGTCGGCCAATGAAGCGAATAACTTCGTTGCTGCGCACTATTTTTCCGCGCTGACGCCAAACACCGCGCCGTGGAGCCCTTCTGCTATTTCTCTGCCTGCACAGCCTGACTTCGTGGTTGGCCCGGCAGGGACTCAGGGCGTCACCCATACCAGCATTCAGGCTGCGGTTGATGCGGCAATCATCAAACGTACTAACAAACGTCAGTACATTGCGATTATGCCGGGCGAGTATCAGGGCACGGTATATATCCCGGCAGCAACGGGAAGTCTGACGCTGTACGGCATGGGCGAAAAACCGCTGGATGTGAAAATTGGCCAGGCTATTGATGGTGACATGAGCACCGCAGACTGGCGTCGTACGGTGAACCCGGGCGGTAAATACATGCCGGGTAAACCGGCGTGGTATATGTTTGATAATTGCCAGAACAAGCGCGGCACAAATATTGGCGTGATGTGTTCTGCCGTCGTCTGGTCGCAAAATAACGGTCTGCAATTGCAGAACCTGACCATCGAAAACAATCTGGGTGACAGCATTGATGCGGGTAATCACCCGGCCGTTGCGCTACGTACCGATGGCGATAAAGTGCAGATCAATAAGGTCAACATCCTCGGTCGCCAGAATACGTTTTTCGTGACTAACAGCGGCGTACAAAACCGTCTGGAAAACGATCGTCAACCGCGTACTTTGGTAACCAACAGCTACATTGAAGGCGATGTGGATATTGTTTCCGGTCGCGGCGCCGTGGTGTTCGATAACACCGATTTCCGCGTTGTGAACTCCCGTACTCAGCAGGAAGCCTATGTGTTTGCACCAGCGACGCTGTCAAACATCTACTACGGCTTCCTCGCCACAAATAGCCGCTTCACGGCGAGTGGTGATGGCGTGGCACAGTTGGGCCGCTCGCTGGATGTCGATTCAAACACTAACGGTCAGGTCGTTATCCGCGACAGCGTGATCAACGAAGGCTTTAACATGGCAAAACCATGGGCTGACAGCGTTATCTCGAAGCGTCCTTTTGCCGGTAATACCGGTGCAGAAGATGACAAAGGTGAAATCCAGCGCAACCTGAACGACACCAACTTCAACCGCATGTGGGAATACAACAACCGCGGTATCGGTAGCAAAGTGGTTGCCGAACCGAAGCAGTAATCACAGCCATCAAACCGCTGGCGGGAACACTCCCGCCAGCCCCCTTCACCGCTTTCAACGTCTTTTCTTCACACAGGTAATATTTTCACCAACGCAGGTTTAAATTGATCGCGTGAATCAATCTATTTATAGCCATAATAATTCGAGTTGTATGAAGGCAAGCCCAGGCGCTTACCTAAGTAAGTTACAGTAACGTTTAACTGGACAAATATTGTTTTGCCGCTAAACTCACTTTTTAACCTAAAATAGATAAAAAGCCAAGCCATATTAATTTTAATATATGAGCATTGTCAATATATATCACTCTCCGGAAAAGGAAGATTACCGTAACTTTTTCTAAAAATAAATCAAAAAACCCGTTACGATATTTCCAATATATAATATATATATTGTGAAATTTTATTCAAAAATAACTCATCAGACCAGTCACCTTTATTCCTAATTATCCCACCACAGCTTTTAGCTTCTGGTGATTTACGAAAAATGCCGCATATAATCTTTTGGCACAGTGAGTGCAGGGTTAATTTTTTACAGCAACTAATATCTAAGGATTTATGGATATGAAAAGCATGATTCATTCATGAAAAAAAAAAGCAGCGCAGTATCGTGAGCTGAAAAAGCAGAAAGGCGTGACGCTGCTTGAAATTATCATTGTACTGGGCATTATCGGTATTATCGCTGCAGGTGTGGTTATTCTGGCACAGCGTGCGTTTGCTTCTCAGGACATGACCGATGTTGTTGATAATAGCAACACTATCCGCGTATCAATGACTGAAGTATATCGTGATGCGAACGGTTATCCAGGTTCTTCAAGCCTGGCAGGCATCACTAAAGCTCAACTGGATGCAGATAAAACAGCGACCAGTCCTTCATACCCAGGACCAGTTTTGACCATGTTGAAGATGGGTAAACTGACCAGCAGTGAGGCTTTTAATAACTTCTCCAATGAACCATTTGAAATTGGTCCTGCAGGCATTGGTGCAACAGCGGATAAATCAAAAGGTTTCTATATTGCTGTTAATGGCTTAAGTCAGGAAGAATGTCGTAACCTTATTTCTCAGACGGGTAGCGAGTGGGATTATGTAGAGACTCAGGTCGTTGCCGCTGGATCGAATACTGGTTATCTTGTTGCTCCAGATGTTGTTGTACCAACACTGCTGATGGGCGTAGAACCTTCTGGATCAATCGTTAAGACGCTGAAAAAAGATACTTTGACTCCGGATATCATCACTGGGGCGACTGTTTGTACTGACCAAGGTTCTGCTAACGCGGTAATTCTCGGCAGCCGTTAATTTATAACGTTATTTTCTGATAATCTGATAAATTGCCCCCATAATGGGGGCAATATTTATACCACGGACGAAAAAATGTCGTACAAATACCTCAAAAAAAACGTTCGCCCGCAGGCAGGTGTTACCCTTCTTGAAATGATTATTGTGCTTGCCATTATCGGCATGTGTCTGATGACTTATGCAAATTATAAACGAAAAGAAGCCCAGCAAAGTCACCAGCTTATTGTCGCTGATATGATCGTCCGTGATATTTCTGGCGTAATGCGCTTTATTGCGCAAAATAAACTGAATGTTCTGGGGGGCGGTGAAGAAGCCAACCCACTATTCGGGACGGAAAATACTAACGTCACCCTCGCGAATTATGATAATCGCGTCACCAATAAAACATTACAGGATCAACCCTATCCCAATACGGATACAGACAAGTTTTATTCCGGCTGGTCTGTTGGTGTGTCAACGCAAGCCCAGGTATCGCCCACTCGAGGTTCTCGCTATCTGTTTCTGGGTAGTGAATGTAAAAATGGCAATAACCCGAAAGGGAAACTGCCCTTCGCCCTTGCGGAGTCTATGCTGCCGTGTGAACTGCGCCCTGGCGCCGAATCGCTGGAGTTAGTGCTGGAACGCGTGGACTTCGTCAACAACATTCGGCAAGCCGGCACCAGCGGGCCAGGTATTGAACGTGTCGACTTCTACATCACCTACCAGACAGATGCCGAGAACGAAGGTCTCCATTTTGCCGGATTTATTAAGCCGCTGGAAAAAGCGCTGAAAAGTGTCGATCTCGGTTATCTGCAGGCGGTGGTGTTTGAAATCGAGGGTAACGGTAATTTTAACCTGGTAACAACGGCCTCAGGCCAACCGCTGCAGATGGGTGACGTTCCCAATCATATGGACAGGCTTGATACGAATAAACGTTACGGCATTCGCTTAAGCTTAGACAAAAGCAGTGAAGATATAGCTGCCGATGGTTCTGTTCCGGCTGCCAAACTGTGCTGGAACGATGCCAAAGGCGAAGCCGGACCGTGTATTACGGCGATTGATGAAGACCGCCTACTGATTACCAGCAGCGATGCAACGGGCAAAGATAAAAACGAACCGGCGATGTGCTGGAGCAGAGAGCAAAACAAGAGCACGCTGTGCCTGGCGGCAATGAACAGCAACGGCGTCAATCCGGATGGCAGGCTTAATCCAGACGGCACGCCGTATAATCCGGACGATCGCATTCTGCATCTGCGTACCAGCGCGGATAAAACAGACGGTAGCGAAGTGGATCCTGCTTCGCCGAGCTCGCTCAAAGGCACCACCGGCACGCTGTACGCCAATATCGTGATGGAAAATACCTCGCGCAAGCATCCGGAAAAATGGTATGTGGCTTACAATGGAACTGATGCTGACAGGCTTAAAAACGGTATCCAGGATGATGATGATACCAGTAGCTTACCTAATCAATTTGCAGATGCTTTCCATGGTCAGTATGAGCTGGTGACGCCCACCACCACCTTTTATCAGTCATTCAAAAACGATTACCCGCAGGGTAAAGGTCCGACAGGAGCTGATCCTGTTTATACAGCCGCAAATGATAGTACAAATTACAACAAGCTCTTAAGTGAGCCGGGCGTGATTCGTTTACCGTTGCAAACGTGTCCTAAAGTCACCGGTATCGATAAAGACCGTAAAACCAAGCTGCGTAGCCTCTATCCCCGCCTGTCGGTCGCCATATCATCTGTCGCGGCAGATGAGGATGATGGGGCAAACAAAACCGGTGGCTATTTCGACTATACCCAGCAGGGGGCAACCCGGACGAATAGCTACAAGAGTAAGAACGATCCGAAACCTTTGGGCGCGGTAGCCGCTGTGGCGATCCAGGCCAACATCGTGGTGAACAAAGATATTGTCTCTGCCAACGTCCCGGATAAAGTGGACGTAAACGGAATCTTTGAGGACTGGATCGCGGAGAAATGGTTTAAAGGCACAGGTAATAATCTGGACGAGCCCTTCTGGTTAATCAGCGCCGCGTCGGCAACAATTACCCCAGGTGGCAAAAAAGATGTGAATAAAATAAACCCACAGTCTCTCTCGGTGGTAATTAACCAGTGGTGCAGCACAATCCCGCAGGGGGGAATGATTTCATCCGAAGGTTACGCCTGGACTGAGGCGGAGCCGAATAAGTATGTGCTCCATTCTCTTGTTGCGGAAGATAACGATCTTAAATTTTATAAAGAAAACGGTGATGAACTTAAGATTCCGGACCATGAAAGAAACACCTATTAATCATTGGAAGAGTAAGATGAAAAAAACATGGATAATTGGGGCTGCCGTGTCCGCATTATTAGGCAGCCAGGGAAGTTTTGCCGCCAGCGCGCCAGCCGGGCAAAAAATTGACGCAGGGATGTTAACCACCACGCCAGTGAAAGAAAGTACAACCACGCCGCGAAATCCCTTTTCCGGAGATGATACGGTGAAAAGCGTTGCGCCTGTCAGTGCGCCAGTGGTGGAAATAAAAATTGATTTACTGGAAGAGGAGTTATTAAGCCAGCAGCTCTCAAAATGGGCGCAGCAAAATGGCTATAAGCTGCTCTGGAACAGCTCAACTGATTTTGTTATTTACAAGGCAATTCATTTGCAGGGTAAATCAACACAGGATGTGCTGGTTAAGCTTGGACAAGTATTTACGTCAGAAAACTACGGGCTGGTGATAAAAGACTACCAGGCGAATAACGTACTGATCATTGATGAGCAGTAATTAAGCAAGGGAATAATGCTATGAAAATTAAAGTTTCGCTTCTGGCGTTGACGCTGGCTCTTCAGGGTTGTACGTCTATTGATACCAAGTACGATAAAAGTATTGTCCCGCAGGAAACCGACAACCCGACCACTGCGGATGAAATGAAAACGACCGGTTATATGAAATATAACGAGCCTTATCTGGGCAAAAAGGTTGAATATAACTCCCGTAAACAGGCGCTGCTGCGTAAGCAAGTGAGTATTCAGTCTTACGAGCCTACCGATCTGGCGACAATTCTTGAGGCGGTGACCGCGCAAACCGGTATTAGCTACCGTATTAATACTTCCGTTCCCGGTGGAAAATCGGATGCGGGGGAACCGGAGTTCCGTAGCGTTAAATTCAACGGAACGTTTGAGGAATTTACCCGCTATATTTCCGCACTGTATGACGTGAATCCGCTGCTGGATAACAACGGCGTACTGGTCGTCTCTTATTTCCAGAACTATGTGCTAAAGCTCGATTTTTACGGCGAAGACAACAAATTTGAGACCAGTCTCGATCTGTCCGGTAATGAAGCCACTTCCGGCGGCGGTCTGAAAGGCAAAGCCGAAACCAAGTTTGAATCCAGCTTCTGGGACGACGTTGAGGATATGGCGGATAAATTCGTCTCCAGCGGCGTTTACAGTATTTTCAAAGACGCCTCGATTCTGACGATCACCGCGCGTCCTTCGGAATATCACGCGCTGAATGAGTCACTGAAAAAATTTCAGGCGGATAACACCCGTCAGTTTGTCGTGACTTACAAAATATTCACCCTTGATAAGCGCAAAACGAAAGAGCTGGGCGGTGGGGTCAATATGACCTTCAACGATGGGACCTCCTCTTTTGGTATCGACAGCTCAGAAATGCTGATGAAGCTCTCCGGCGGCTTAACCGCAGGCTGGACCAATCAGCATATGAATATCAGCTCTCAGTTGGATGCCCTGTACGAACTCACCGGCAGTAAGGTGATCCAGAGCGGTTCGTTTATTACCCGTAATAACATCCCTATTCCGCTCAACATGACCACGTCGCAATATTATGTCTCCAGCCGTACCAGGGAACAAGATTCCAATACAGGAGACGTCAGTACGGAGGTGGAAACCACGGAACTGGTCACCGGCACCAGCTTTATTCTTACCCCGCGTATCTTAACCGACGGGCGAATTGAAGTGGCCAGCGGCTTTACCAAGCGCTACCTCAACTCAATCGATACCTTTGATGAAGTTCAGTTGCCGTCGGTAAGCACGACGGAAATGTTTAACATTTCCACAATTACGCCGGGTAGCCTGCTGCTGGTCAGCAAATACGAAGCGAAAGAGGATTCTGACGGTCAGGGATGGTCGGTGCTGGCAGGCTCAGTTACCAACAACGAACATGTCGAAACCGTGGTGATGGTAGTCGGTATTGATAATTACCGTGCCCCAACGCAGACCCGATGAGGGCATCATGCTTAAGCACTTATCAGAAAATCGGGTATTAATTGATCTGGTCTGGAGCTACGAGCCCACCTCTCACGAACCTTATTATCTTGACTGGCTGGCACATATACGGCGAACCCATCGCCAGTTAACGATCTTGTCGGATGAAGGGGAAATGGTTACGGGTTTCTGTACTAAACACTCCACCTTATATGAGCCTTTCGCTCTGTGGATGAAAGCCCTGTACGGTAACGGTATTTATTACTATGAGCAGGCGGAAAGCTACTATTTCCTGATTATCTCGCACGGTGTTCCCGTTTCGGGCAGCGACCGTCTGGTCTCCAGACGCTTCTGGATGAAGCTGAAAGAGCAACTGAAAGAATCGCCACAGTATGCGGATCTACCGTTAATTCAGTTAACGGAACAGCACATTGAGGCGGTGATTGAAGGCTGTACTGAACATCAGCGGCGGCAGAAAAAGCGGCGACAGATGATGATCGGCGCTCTGATAGCAGGCGGCATCGTATTTTTACTGGTGTTTATGACACTACTGAAATTATTTATAAAAGGATGAGAACGTGGCGGTCTCTGAAAATCTCTATTTCTGGAAGCGTCGTAATATAGGGGGCGGTTCTACCGGGCGAGGAGGTAATATTATCGTCTGGGTTGTTACGCTACTGATTTTATTAGCTGGCGGCGGCGGATCGGGCTATTACTATTTTATCTGGAAACCGGAGCAGGAACGATTGGCCAGAGTCCAGGCTGAACAGGCTGCCCGCCAGCAAAAAATCAAAGCTATCGAAGATTTTTATCGCAACTCGCTCACGGGCGGCAGCATTTCTGATGCCAGCCTGCTGCTGGAGCAGCTCTTGCTGGCGAATAAAAAACTGTCGCAGGTGGGCTTTGCGCCAAAAAGTATTGAATGTACCAGTACGGGCTGTTCACTCAGCTATGCGCTGAATCCAGGGCGGATATTTAGCGTGGCCGATATTAATCTCTGGGGCAAAACCTGGTCGCCCAGTTTTTCAAAAAACACGCTGGACTATACGGGCATTGAGTCCGAGATGAATAAACACCCGTGGCTCAGCGCGTGGCAGAGTAAAAAAACGGTCAATCTGCCGGTCTGTACCGATGTATTAAGTTATATCAGCACCTGGAACTCATTAGGCGGACGAAATACCGAACTGGTATTAACGGGGATGCCCTCCTCTGCCGTCGGGCAAAATGAAAGCGCGCTGAAAAGTGCGGTAACGTCATTCGGCATGCTGTTCGCCGGTTGGACGATCACCTCACCGACCAAAATGGATTTCTCAGGCGTGTCGTTGGTGTTGAATAAACAACCCTTTGCCGACGCGTTTATTATCAAATCAATCGTATTCAATGAAAACTCAACGCTCGTTACCGGAGGACTGGCATGCAAAAAGGGAAATTAATCATTGCGGGAATAGTGTTGACGCTTTCACCTGCTCTTTACGCCGCAGATACGGCAGAAATCATCCCCGCGCAGCAGGTTGTGCAAGCGGAAGGCACGCCGCCGTTAAGCGACGTATCGCCGATGCAGGATCACGTTGTTGAGATGATAGAAAAAGATTTCAACTTCGAGAGCCAGTACCGCGAGCTGGCGAATCAGCTTGCGCTGGAAAAAGTCCGCAGCGAGCTGCGTAAGCTGCGCGGTGAGAAAAAGGCGGATAGCGTAGCGGTTATGCCGATGAGCACCGCCAGCACAATGGATGATATTAGCGCTTCCCCAGGAGCAACGTCAGAATCTGCGCCAGGGCTGCGGCCGCTGCTGATTTCCGAAATCGCGGGCCAAAAACGCGTGGCGATTGCCGGCGCCGACGGCGGCGTGAAGATGGTGCCGCTGAATCAGCGTTTTAGCTACGGCGGTTATGACTATATTGCGCGTCATAACAAGGCAAATGACGTGACGGTCGAGGTTGTGGGTAAGTGATCGATTATATCCAGTTTAACGAGGAGAACATTCATTCTCAGGAGTGGCAATTCCAGGAGTATGACGGCGATATTCTGGTTGCTGAGCATGCGGATGAAGCCTGGTTACTGGTATCCACGCCTTTGATTGATAATCTGGCACCAATGCAGGCGGTGTGCCACCGCCTGCAGGTTTCCCATAATATTCAGGTTAAGGGAATAGCGCAGGTTACTGAGAAAAATTATTACCTGATCGTTGAACAACTGCTGTCGGCGGGAAGTAAGCTGCTTGAGCAGGAAAGCAGTAACACACAGCTTGCGCTGGAAGAGATGCTGAAAAAGGCCGTGGGGTTAAAGGCCAGCGACCTGCATATCACCCGTAATGATATGGTGGCGAATATTGAGCTGCGCATTAACGGCGTGCTTTGTCCGTTTATACAGATGAAGGCGTCACGCTGCGATGAGCTGGTGTTCGTGCTCTACAACGTTGAGGCAAGCACCCGCGACACCACCTGGAACCGCAATATTGCGCAAAACGCCAATATCCTCTATTCGCTGGCGGGGAAAAGCTACCGCTTCCGCTATGCGCACTATCCGATATTTGGCGAGACCAGCGATTGCTATCACGCGGTATTGCGTATTATTCCATCGGGTCTGGACAGAGCCAGCGTCGCGAGCCTGGATAAGCTTGGCGTTTCCGATGAGGAAATTAGCGACCTCAAAAAGATCCTGAGTAACCCCTACGGCGCATATATTATTGCCGGAACAACCGGTTCGGGAAAATCCACCACCCTGAAAAATCTGATGGAGTGGATGCAGATCAACCGCTACGACAATCGCGGCTGTTTTCTGACCGTAGAAGATCCGGTCGAATATCAGATCTATGGCGCGACGCAAAGTTCGGTATTAAGCGGCGAGTCAGGAGGATTCCATTCGGCGATCAAATCCTCGCTGCGTCGCGACCCGGACGTACTGATGGTGGGGGAAATTCGCGACAATATCTCTTCTAACGCGCTGGCCGGGGCGGTGGAAAGTGGTCACTACTGCTTTACCACCGTGCACGCAGGCAACATCGTTTCGTTATTGCAACGCTTATCCGCGCTCGGTATTACCAGCGATAAGCTTTCAACGCCGGGCTTTATTGCGGGCTTACAGTGCCAGAAGCTAATACCGGTACTGTGCCCGCAGTGTAAAACGTCGTTACAGACCACCGCCATTAAGGGACGCGAGTTCCAGCTTTATGAAAAAAACGCTGAAGGCTGTCCGGTCTGCAAACACACCGGTATTGGCGGACGCCAGTTGGTGATGGAGTATTTGCTGCCAGTGTATGACGAGCTGGAGGCCATTGCTGAACAGAAGTGGCTTAAAGTTTATACCGTCTGGCGCGCGAAGCGATTAAAACAGACCGGCCTGAGCGAAGGATTCGAAATTAAAGAAAAAACGATGGCGGCGGTACTTCAGGGACGCGTGTGCGCGACCTGGTTTCAAATGGAATTTGGGCAAGTCGTTCAGGAAGAGCTGGAGGTAATAGTTGAAAAAATTCGGTAAGAAACAGCGTATTTATCTTTATCAGTTTTGCGCAGACATGATTAACGCTGAACTTCCGCTATATGACGCGTTGCAAAAATTACGCGCGGAAGGGGAAAAACTGCTCGGCAAAGGATTTGCTAAACGTCTGGAAGAGCTAACTGCGAAAATGGCGAAAACCACCTCCATTGCGATGGTTTTCGAGGGGCTGGTCCCTGAATCTGAACTGAGCGTGATTAACGCGGCGGAGCGCAGCGGCAGCCTGGCCGACGGCTTTATCACCCTGGTAAACGTGATTAATTATAACGACGAGCTGCGCAAGAAAATCGTCGGTGCCATCACCTTCCCGCTCATTATGCTGGTCCTGTCGCTGGTGGTGATTGCGGGTTATGCCTATAAGGTGTTCCCGGCTTTTGAAAGTGTTGTACCGGTTGAAAAATGGCCTGGCGTCACCAGCGCGCTCTATATTTTTGGGATGGCGCTGTGTAAAGGGCTGTGGATATATATCCTCGTTGGTTTTATTGCGCTGGTTACCGTGATCAAAATAGCAATGGGCAAAATGACCGGGAATATTCGTAATCAGTTTCTTGACCGGATTATGCCTTTCTCAACGTATAAGCAGTTGACTGCCTCTATTTTTCTCAACAACCTGGCGCTGATGTTAAAAAACGGCATTCCACTCAACGATGCGCTCAGCATTATTAACCTGAACTCCAGCCGCTGGCTGCGCTGGCACCTGGCCGGGATGCAGAAGAAAATGGCGGCGGGCGTCAGCTATGGGGAGGCGCTCAACTCGGGTTTACTGAACACGGAAACGCTGCTCAATATCAGTCTTTACGCCGCGCTACCTTCGTTTAATGAGGTGCTGCTGGCGGTATCGAATAAATCACGTGAACACATTCGGGAATATATCACTAAACTTTCCGGGTTATTAAAAGCGCTCTCCACGCTGATATTAGGCGGTTGCGTAATATGGGTTTTTGCCGCGTTGTTTTCGCTCAGCGACAAGCTGGCGGCGATGGGCGCCAGCGGTTCTTTTTAGGAAAATTAAATCATGGATCTATTAATGCCATGGATGGTGGCTATTTTTATCCCACTTGGATTGCTGTTTGGCAGCTTAGCCAACGTGATTATTTATCGTCTGCCGCTGATGCTTGGCGTAATAGATGAGGATGATTCAGAAGGGGCGGCTGTTAATTTGTGGTGGCCGCCGTCGCACTGCCCTGCCTGTAAATCGGATATTAAGCCCTGGGATAATATTCCGGTTCTCAGTTGGCTGTTACTGAAGGGCAAATGCCGCCAGTGCGGCATTGCGATCCCGGTTATTTATCCGATTTCTGAACTGGCGATGGGGTTGGTATGGGGGGCGCTGGCCTGGTTTTACCTGCCGCAATGGTCTCCTCAGCTCGCGCTGGCATATGCGCTGTTGTTTATGGTGCTCTACAGCGCGGCGGTTATCGATTTTAAACATCTGATTCTGCCGGACGCGCTGGTCTTCACCGTGCTCTGGGGCGGGCTGCTGCTTGCCGCATCGGGCTACTCCATGGTGCGGGTGAAGGACGCAGTTTACGGCGTCGCCGCCGCCTGGCTGCTGCTGTGGGGCGTGATGAAGCTGTGGGAGACGTTGTGCAAACGCGACGGTCTGGGCTACGGCGACGTCAAGCTCTACGCCGCCTGCGGGGCATGGCTTGGCTGGCAGCGCCTGCCGGAATTACTCTGCTTTTCGGCGCTGGCCGGGCTGCTGTTTTACGTCTGCGTGCGGTTCTTTTATACGCAAGAGGATGACAAACATCGCTTTTATATTCCGTTCGGTCCGGCTATCGCGCTGGTCGCGTTTTTACTGCTGCTCTGACGGGGGTCGATCGTGTCGTGTCTGATATGGAGCGTATGGCTAACAATAGCGCCGCTGGCGACGACCAGCTGCGAGCAGGCCTGGCAGCAGGCTTTCGTTCCGTCATTACAGGTGGCGCAAGTGTGGTCAGAAGAGAACCTGCAGATATCGTCCAGCGCTGCGGCGGTGGTTGATGATAACGCGCCGGTACGCTTTATCTGGCCCGTGGCAAAGCGCCAGATCAGCTCAGGATTTGGACAACGCCTGCACCCTGTGCTGGGGCGCATGATGCAGCATAAAGGGATGGATATTCCTGTGCCATTCGGCAGCAGCGTGCATGCAATTGCCGACGGCGAAGTGGTGGAGAGCGGCTACGGTCGCGGCACCGGATACTTTATCACTCTCCGTCATGCAGACGGCTGGCTGAGCCGCTATTTTCATCTCGCCTCTGCGCGGGTGCGTAAGGGCGAAAAGCTGACGGCGGGCGAAGAGATCGCCGCATCCGGCAGCAGCGGTTTTAGCACAGGTCCGCACCTGCATCTGGAAATTGCCTGGCGGGGCGTGGCGCTCGACCCGCAGCCCTTGCTGAACAACACCCCGCTGCTGGCGCGCGCCGGGCGGGCGTCCACGGAAGAAAAATCCGACGCTCAGCCTCGGGTGGTGCTGGTTTCTCAGGGACCGGGCGGAACCCGGATTACCGTACGGTTTAACAACAAAACGCGCACCGTGGCACCAGGTAGTATGGTGTTTGGCAACTATCAGGTCGTGCTGTTGCGCAGTGGTAAATATCAGATTATTTCCGCTGTATAACAAGGAGCTACACAATGGAAAAAAAGAAAAGGATCGCTTTATCGGCGGGGTTGCTGGCGGCAGCGCTGCTTTTTAACCCTGGTGTGTTGGCAAGTGACGACACTCAGGAGCCAGAGAACAGCAAAGGGCATTTTGGCTTTCTGCCTCCGCAGCCACCGCTGAAACTGCCGGGATCACATTATTTTCTCGTTAAGGTTTCGAGTGATTTTAACAGTCTGGGTATGCCATCGCCTGGACGCTATCAGACCACAGGCGTGAATGTTTACTGGAAAACCAAGGGAATCGATCAGGAGCGGGGGCGTCCGCGATTTTCTTTTATTGGACCAAATCTGCCAAATTGTCCATTTTCGTCCAGTGCGCCCTGTAGCGTTACTTTGGCTAATGCTGATGGCGATAATGAGGACACCGTTGATGGTAAAAAACTGTATCAAATAGGATCAACGGAGCATCTGGAAGGGTTAGTCTGGGTTTATTCTAACACCGGTGCGACTAATGGAAACGATTGGTTTGGTTCCCCCTCACAGAACGAGGACTTTCATTGCTACGACCCAGCGCTATATCGTACTGATTATAGCAGGAGAACGCGATTTTTTCGGGGGTTTTATTGGGGATTTAAAGATTGCGGAAATAACATAGAAAACAAAGCAGACATCGTGTTCGATTCTAATGGTCAGTTTGTTCGCACGACTGAGCCTGATAATGATGTCCAGCTTTCTGCTATGTTCAATACGCAAGATCCAGAACTCTGCGAAGATGCGGGTTCCTTATACTGTGGTGGTTATCAACGCCCCGGTACTGCGGGAGGTAAACCCAGCGGCTATATCTATATCCCCAGTAATAATCTGGAGTATATGATTATTGAGGTAATGGGGTTTGAAGCTAGACTGGGTAATCCAGGTGCTCAGTATACTTTCCCCATTATAGCGATGAAATATACCAGCGTGAGTCCAGAAAACTATGAGATGGAATTTCTCTCAACGCATGACTCGGACAATTCGAATCCGCCCCCCATCCTGAAATCGTTTTATCAGAAAGGTTTTACCTCTTTCAGAAACATGAATCCAGAGGCATCCAACCTCCACTTGAATGAACCGGAACGTAACGACAGCGACGGATACGGTCGCATTTTGGATTTCAGAAATATTGACTATCTGGAGGTGGACATTAAATCTGTCGCCCATATGGAGATACATGGTGACCCCCCCATGGCAAGGGATAATTACACGGGTTCGGGTAGGGGCGGAGTCGGGGTTAGTCTTCGCAAATATGACTGGAAATGTTCAGAAGGCCCTGAAGTAGTCCCTGACGGAGCAGAGCTTAATGGGGCAACAGAAGAGGAATACCTTAAGGCTAATTGTGCCTACAAGATGCGCTATTAATTGCTGACCGGCGGCGTCTGCGCCGTATGAGTTAATTTTTTCCCCGCGAGGTTCACACGGATGTGAACCTCGCTTTTTATCTTTGAACAGGCTTTTCCTGTTCTGACTGGTGGCGTTAGTACGCGTTCACCACGACCCACATCGGGCCCTGCCCTACCGCATAACGCCCCTTCTCTGCCAGCAGCCCCTGCTCGCCAGCAATCTCATACACCGCGATATGGTGCGATTTTTGCCCGGCGGCAATCAGGTATTTACCGCTGTGATCGATATTAAAACCGCGCGGCTGAACTTCAGTAGGCTGGAAACCCTCTTTGGTCAGCACGCTGCCATCTTCAGACACGCTAAAGATCGTAATCAGGCTGGCGGTGCGGTCACAGGCGTACAGATGACGACCATCCGGTGTAATGTGAATATCCGCTGCCCAACGGGTATCAGTGAAATCAGCAGGCATCATATCCAGCGTCTGCACACACTCAATCTTGCCGTACGGATCTTTCAGCGCCCAGACGTCAACGGAGCTGTTCAGCTCATTCACACAGTAGGCAAATTGCTTATTCGGATGGAACGTCATATGACGCGGGCCAGCACCTTCAACGGTGGTCACTTCTGCCGGTTCCTGCGCCACCAGATGTCCATCATCGCTTACCTCAAACAGACAGATACGATCCTGTTTCAACGCCGGAACCCACAGGATACGGTTATCCGGTGAGATGTTGGCCGAGTGGCAGCCGTCCAGACCTTCAACCACGTCAACCTGTTCCACCGGCAGGCCATCTTCCAGACGCGTGACGCTCACGCTCCCGGCGTTATAAGAGCCGACAAACACGAAACGTCCCTGATGATCGGTAGAAATATGCGTCGGGCTACCCGGCAGCGCAGACTCCGCCGCGAAGGTCAGCGCACCGTCATCAGGCGCAATGCGGTAAGCCAACACGCAAAACTCCGGGCGCACGCCAACATAGAGGTAGCGCTTATCCGGGCTGACGACCATCGGCTGTACCTGACCCGGCACATCAACCACCTGCGTCAGCGTCAAAGAACCATCATGATTCAGGCTCCAGACGTGGATTTGCTGACTTTCAGGGCTGGCGGTATAAACGGTTTGCTTCATGAATACTCCTTTGCTTTTTGGCAGGTGGCTGCAATTGCCTGACACACGCCTAAGGTAGACGCTTTTAACGGTGAATGCTTAATTAAGGCGCAGAATTTTGTCCGGCTCCCGTCTCGGTGTACCATTCCAGCAGACAAAATTCTCAACCTTAATCTGGAAATAACTATGACCGCACGCGTGATTGCCCTGGATTTAGACGGTACCCTGTTGACCCCGAAAAAAACCTTGCTGCCATCCTCTGTTGAAGCGCTCGCGCGCGCCAGAGAAGCAGGATACCAACTTATCATTGTCACAGGTCGCCATCACGTTGCTATTCATCCTTTTTATCAGGCACTGGCGCTGGATACACCTGCAATTTGCTGCAACGGCACCTACTTGTATGATTATCAGGCAAAAACGGTACTGGAATCCGATCCCCTTCCGGTAAACCAGGCATTACAGCTGATCGAAATGCTGGATGAACATCAGATCCACGGGCTGATGTATGTGGATGAGGCCATGCTGTATGAGCGCCCAACCGGGCATGTGGTGCGTACCGCTAACTGGGCGCAAACCCTGCCGCCGGAACAGCGCCCGACCTTCACCCAGGTACCTTCGCTGGCGCAGGCCGCACATGACGTTAACGCCGTCTGGAAATTTGCCCTCACCGACGAAGATATTCCGAAACTGCAGCAGTTTGGTAAGCATGTTGAACAGCAGTTGGGGCTGGAGTGTGAATGGTCCTGGCACGATCAGGTCGACATTGCCCGTAAAGGCAACAGCAAAGGGCGACGCCTTACCCAGTGGATTGAAGCACAGGGCGGGTCAATGGAAAACGTCATTGCCTTTGGTGACAACTTTAACGATATCAGCATGCTGGAAGCCGCAGGTACCGGCGTGGCGATGGGTAATGCGGACGACGCGGTCAAAGCCCGCGCCAACATCGTAATTGGTGACAACACCACCGACAGCATCGCGAAATTTATCTACTCCCACCTGCTGTAATCACGCGGTAATCGATACGCTCTTAATTTGCGCGTACAGCCACAGGCCAGGTTTGATACCCAGTTCATCCCTGGCCCACGGGCTGATCCTCGCCCACAGCGTTTTACCGCCCACTTCAAGCTGAACCTCCACCTGACCATTATCGTCATAGCACTGCGCGACTTTCGCCCGCAGCACGTTACGAATACTGGTCTGCTGCGGCGGTTGAAGCACCAGCGAAACATCAGATGCCTGAATACGAATACGCAGCGCAGTTTGCAGCGGTTGATCCAGCTTATTGACCCATAGATGCTGATCGCCAAGCGCCAGTGCAGTCATTGCGTAATGTGGATGATGTTCCAGCACGCTGACTTTCAGAATGCTGCTTTGCTGTTCCTTTGGTAGCCACGGGTGCATCACGCTGCTGCCCCAGACATCTTCCAGCGAACCGAACGCTTTGACCTGCCCGTTTTCCAGCACCATCACTTTGTCTGCCAGGTGCAAGATTTCATCGAGCGAGTGGCTGACGTAGAGCATCGGAATATTAATTTCACGCGCCAGGCGTTGCAGGTAAGGCAACAGTTCGCGCTTACGCGGGATATCCAGCGAGGCTAACGGCTCATCAAGCAACAACAGTTCCGGCGCGGTAAGCAGCGCCCGACCGATGGCTACGCGCTGTTTTTCACCGCCAGAAAGCCCGCCGGGCAGACGGTCAAGCAGCGATTCAATGCCCAACAGGGCCACCAGCTTATCAAACTGTCCGGCCATACTTTTCGCCATACCGTAACGCAGGTTGCCGCGCACTTTATAATGCGGAAACAGGCGCGCATCCTGGAAAACATAGCCCACCCGGCGTTTTTCGGGCGTTAAACAGATACCGTTCTCGACGTCGTTCAAAACCCGTCCGTTAAGCACGATGCGCCCGGACTGCGGCTGCGTCAGGCCGCTAATGGCGTTAATCAGCGAGGTTTTACCCGCGCCGGAAACGCCAAAAATAGCGGTGATCCCACTGGCTGGCAGCGTTTCGTTAAGCGTCAGGCAATGCGTCCCCAGCGTCTGGGAGAAATTAAGTTCCAGCATGATTACCGCCCCGTCCGTTCACGGCTAATACGCGCCAGCCATTCAGAAATCAGCAGTGAAATCAGCGCTAACACAATAGAAATGATACATAACCTTGCCGCCGCGCTTTCGCCGCCGGGGGTCTGGATCAGGGTATACATCGCCGATGGGATAGTGCGGGTTTCGCCAGGAATATTGGAGACAAAGGTAATCGTTGCGCCAAATTCCCCGAGGGAACGCGCGAACGCCAGCACCGTACCGACAATAATGCCAGGTAGCATCAGCGGTAAAGTAATCGTGACAAATACGCGCCAGCGTCCAGCGCCCAGCGTGCGGGCCGCCTGCTCCAGCTTGACATCGACACCTTCCAGCGCCAGACGAATAGCCCGTACCATTAGCGGGAAAGACATCACCGCCGCAGCCAGTACCGCACCGCGCCAGCTAAAGGCAAAGGTAATGCCAAACCAGTCGTACAGCCATTCGCCAATGAATCCGCGGCGTCCCATGGCGACCAACAGCAGATAGCCCACCACGACCGGCGGCAGTACCAGCGGCAAATGCAGAACGCTGTCGAGCAGCGCTTTGCCCGGGAACTTGCATCGCACAAGCAGCCAGGCAAAGAAGATCCCAAACGGCAGACTAAACAACACAGCCAGGGAAGAAACTTTCAGGCTCAGTATAACGGCCTGCCATTCAGGATCGGTCAGTATCATTACTTGGTCGTAAATCCATAACGTTTAAAGATTTCAGCAGCCTGCGGTCCTTTCAGGTAATCATAGAACGCGCTGACCGTTGCGTTTTTGTGCCCATCAACAATTGCGATAGGGTATTCCACTTTTTTGTGTGAATCTTCCGGGAAAGTCGCAACAACTTTTACGCCCTTGCTGGCGACAGCATCGGAACCATAGACGATCCCCAGCGGCGCTTCGTTACGCTCTACCAGCGCCAGCGCACCGCGCACATCTTCGGCAGGTGCCAGTTTCGGGGCCAGGGTATCCCATGCCCCCAATTTTTGCAGCGCTTCTTTAGCATAAATGCCCGCCGGAACATGTTCCGGATCGCCAACGGCCAGACGCCCACCATTTAACAAACGGGTCCAGTTGGTTTTGCTGTCGATGGTGAAGTCTTTCTGCGCACTGTCTTTCGGTGCGACAACCACCAGGCTGTTACCCAACAGCGTTTCACGCGTGGCGGTATCAATCGATTTTTTGTCTACTGCGTAATCCATCCATTTCTGATCGGCAGAGATAAACAGATCGGCCGGAGCGCCTGCTTCAATCTGTCGCGCCAGCGTGGAAGAAGACGCAAAAGAAGAGACAACGTCAACGTTCTTCTCTTTTTTGTATTGCGTCGCAATATCCTGCATCGCGTTAGTCAGTGAAGCCGCTGCGAAAACAGTAATTTTTCCTTCATCCGCCAGCGCATGCCCGGCAATAGTAAGAGAAAGTGTTGCCCCGGCAAACAAGCGTAACCATGTACGTGCCATCTGTAACTCCTTTGCGTTTCGTTATGTAGTCGCAAATATAACGAGTAAACCAGGATTTTCCCAGTGGTTATTGATACCAATTTGAGGTTACACGAAGAAAATATCGGCAGGGAAAGCAGGATCTTGAGAAACGGTAGACTGAGAAAACGGGTTGGAAGGCATAAAAAATATAAACGCCCGACTGAGCGGGCGTTTGGGGAATCAATGATTCTGTCTGGACTGGTCTTTTTGACCGATACCGGAGAAAATGTTGAACACTTCACCCAGTCCGTAAATCAGACCCAGAATGATGGCCATTACCACAGGTACCATGATTACGGCGAATACCAGACTTTTCAATAACTCTAACATGGTCAACTCCAGATGTAGTCCTTAGCTGTATTCTAACCACATAACGCAGAAAAGCACTCCCCTTTTGTGCGGTCGGCTTTGCTCAGGCACGGTTTTCCGTCACAATACCCTTTTTTGCCAGGAGCTTGTGATGCAGGCCGAAATCCTTCTTACGCTGAAACTTCAGCAAAAACTGTTTGCCGATCCCCGTCGCATTTCTCTGCTTAAGCATATTGCGCTTTCCGGCTCTATCAGTCAGGGCGCGAAGGATGCAGGTATTAGCTACAAAAGCGCCTGGGATGCGATTAACGAAATGAACCAACTCAGCGAGCAGACGCTGGTTGAGCGCGCCACAGGCGGCAAAGGCGGCGGCGGCGCGGTATTAACGCGCTACGGCCAACGCTTAATCCAGTTGTATGATTTGCTGGCGCAGATCCAACAAAAAGCCTTTGATGTTTTGAGCGATGACGATGCGCTACCGCTCAATAGCCTGCTGGCGGCTATCTCTCGATTTTCACTGCAAACCAGCGCCCGTAACCAATGGTTTGGCACAATCACCGCCCGCGACCACGATCAGGTCCAGCAGCATGTGGACGTCCTGCTGGCCGATGGCGAAACGCGCCTGAAAGTGGCGATCACTGCGCAAAGCGGCGAGCGTCTGGGTCTTGAGGAAGGCAAAGAAGTACTGATTCTGCTGAAAGCGCCATGGGTGGGAATCACTCAGGACGACGCCATCGCTCAGGCCGCCGATAACCAGTTGCAGGGCACGATTAGCCATATTGAACGCGGTGCGGAACAGTGTGAAGTGCTGATGACGTTACCAGACGGCCAGACGCTGTGCGCCACCGTTCCGGCCCAGGACGCCGCAACGTTGCAAGAAGGCGCTAACGTCACCGCCTGGTTTAATGCTGACAGAGTGATTATCGCCACGCTGTGCTGAGTAGATTGACATCAGCCTGAAGAACACGTATCCCTGTTATTAATCGCTGCAAATAATGGGATACAAAATGTCATCGTTGCAAATTTCGCAAGGCACGTTTCGTCTTAGCGACACAAAAACGCTCCAGTTAGATGCGTTGACGTTAAACGCGGGTGATAGCTGGGCGTTTGTTGGCGCTAACGGGAGCGGGAAATCCGCGCTGGCCCGCGCACTGGCGGGAGAGCTGCCGCTTCTGAAAGGCGAGCGCCACTGTCAGTTCACGCGTATTACCCGACTCTCCTTTGAGCAGCTACAAAAGCTAGTCAGCGACGAGTGGCAGCGAAACAACACCGATCTTCTTAGTCCCGGTGAAGACGACACCGGGCGCACCACCGCCGAAATCATCCAGGATGAGGTCAACGATCCCGCCCGCTGCGCTGCGTTGGCGCAGCAGTTTGGCATTTCTTCCCTGCTCAACAGGCGTTTCAAATACCTTTCCACCGGTGAAACACGTAAAACCCTGCTCTGTCAGGCGTTAATGTCCGCGCCGGATTTACTGATCCTTGATGAGCCCTTTGACGGGCTGGACGTGGCGTCACGCCGTCAGTTAGCAGAACTGCTCGCTGAGTTGCATCAGGCCGGCTTTACGCTGGTGCTGGTACTTAACCGCTTTGATGAAATTCCCGAGTTCGTGCAGTTTGCTGGCGTACTTGCCGATTGCACACTGACAGAAACCGGCGCAAAAAACGACCTTCTGCAACAGGCATTAATCGCTCAGCTTGCCCATAGCGAGCGGCTGGAAGGAATTCAGTTACCTGAACCGGACGAGCCTTCGGTGCGCCGTACGTTGTCAGATAACGAGCCGCGAATTGTGCTTAACGATGGCACGGTCTCGTATAACGATCGCCCTATCCTTCACCATTTGAGCTGGCAGGTAAATCCGGGGGAACACTGGCAAATCGTCGGCCCCAACGGAGCGGGAAAATCAACTCTGCTCAGTTTAATCACCGGCGATCACCCCCAGGGCTACAGCAACGACCTGACCCTGTTTGGCCGTCGCCGTGGCAGCGGTGAAACTATCTGGGATATCAAAAAACACATCGGCTACGTCAGCAGCAGTCTGCATCTGGATTACCGGGTGAGTACCACAGTTCGCAACGTTATTCTCTCTGGTTATTTTGATTCAATCGGCATCTATCAGGCCGTTTCCGACAGGCAGCACAAGCTGGTGCAACAGTGGCTGGATATCCTTGGCTTCGATAAACGTACCGCGGATGCGCCATTTCATAGTCTTTCCTGGGGACAGCAGCGGCTGGCACTGATTGTTCGCGCGCTGGTTAAACACCCGACGTTGTTGATCCTTGACGAGCCTTTGCAAGGGTTAGATCCGCTCAATCGCCAACTGATTCGCCGTTTTGTGGATGTGCTAATCGGTGAAGGTGAAACTCAACTGCTGTTCGTCTCTCACCACGCCGAAGATGCCCCAGCCTGCATTACCCATCGACTGGAGTTTGTGCCCGAGAACGACATCTACGCCTATCGACTAACATCTCTGCGTTAGTTTTCATTGCAGGGCGTTTATCACGCCCTTTTTTTCTGCTTTTTTTCAGACAAACGCTGAAATAACAACCCAACATAATGATTTAAAATAGAAAAATCATTACAAATGCGTGAAACCCACGGAGTGTAAACGATTCCACTAATTTATTCCATGTCACACTTTTCTCATCTTTGTTATGCTATGGTTATTGCATACCATAGGCTTAACGGAGCGAATTATGAGAGTATTGGTTACAGGTGGTAGCGGTTACATTGGAAGCCACACTTGCGTGCAGTTGTTGAAAAACGGTCACGAGGTGGTGATCCTGGACAATCTCTGCAACAGCAAACGCAGCGTTTTGCCCGTCATTGAGCGTTTAGGTGGCAAGCAGCCGACCTTCGTGGAAGGGGATATCCGTAACGAAGCGCTGATAACCGAAATTCTGCACGATCATGCCATTGACACGGTCATTCATTTTGCGGGTTTAAAAGCCGTTGGAGAATCCGTTGCCAAGCCGTTGGAGTACTATGACAACAACGTCAATGGCACCCTGCGTCTGGTGAATGCAATGCGCGCCGCCAACGTGAAAAACTTCATTTTTAGTTCCTCCGCAACCGTCTATGGCGATCAGCCGCAAATTCCTTACGTTGAAAGCTTCCCCACCGGCACGCCGCAAAGTCCGTACGGCAAAAGCAAGCTGATGGTAGAACAAATCCTGACCGACCTGCAAAAAGCACACCCCGACTGGAGTATCGCCTTACTGCGCTACTTTAACCCTGTTGGTGCTCATCCGTCGGGCGATATGGGGGAAGATCCGCAAGGTATTCCCAACAACCTGATGCCTTACATCGCACAAGTTGCCGTGGGCCGCCGCGAGTCCCTTGCCATATTTGGCAACGACTACCCAACTGAAGATGGCACCGGCGTTCGCGACTACATCCACGTGATGGATCTCGCCGACGGCCACGTCGTCGCGATGGAAAAACTGGCGGGCAAACAGGGTGTGCATATTTACAACCTCGGAGCAGGCATCGGCAGCAGCGTACTGGACGTGGTCAACGCCTTCAGCAAAGCCTGCGGTAAACCCATTAATTACCATTTCGCCCCGCGCCGTGATGGCGATCTTCCAGCTTACTGGGCAGATGCCAGCAAAGCCGATCGCGAGCTTAACTGGCGCGTGACCCGCACACTGGATGAAATGGCACAAGACACCTGGCACTGGCAGTCACGCCACCCGCAAGGATATTCGGATTAAGGACCAATCATGACGCAATTCAATCCTGTCGATCATCCACATCGCCGTTTTAACCCGCTTACCGGGCAGTGGATCCTCGTATCACCGCATCGCGCCAAACGCCCGTGGCAAGGGGCGCAGGAAACCCCGTCTAAGCAGGTACTGCCTGCACATGACCCGGACTGTTTCCTGTGTGCTGGCAATACGCGCGTTACCGGTGATGTAAATCCGGATTACACCGGGACCTATGTTTTTACCAATGATTTTGCGGCGCTGATGTCCGATACCCCGGACGCGCCGGACAGTCACGATCCGTTGATGCGTTGCCAGAGCGCGCGCGGGACCAGCCGCGTAATTTGCTTCTCGCCCGATCACAGCAAAACGCTGCCAGAACTCAGCATCCCTGCGCTGACAGAAATCGTAAAAACGTGGCAGGAGCAGACCGAAGACTTAGGGAAAACCTATCCCTGGGTGCAGGTATTTGAGAATAAAGGCGCGGCGATGGGGTGCTCGAACCCACACCCGCACGGTCAAATTTGGGCCAACAGCTTTTTGCCCAACGAAGCTGAACGTGAAAATCGCCTACAGAAAGCATACTTCGCCGAGCAGGGCGCGCCGATGCTCGTTGATTACGTCCAGCGTGAACTGGCAGACGGCAGCCGTACGGTCGTTGAAACTGAGCACTGGCTGGCGGTTGTCCCTTACTGGGCCGCGTGGCCGTTCGAAACGCTGCTGCTGCCGAAAGCGCATGTGCTGCGTATTACCGATTTGACCAACGAGCAGCGTGCTGACCTGGCGCTGGCGTTGAAAAAACTGACCAGTCGTTACGACAACCTGTTCCAGTGCTCATTCCCCTACTCCATGGGCTGGCACGGTGCGCCGTTTAACGGTGAAGAAAACGAACACTGGCAGTTGCACGCGCACTTTTACCCGCCGCTGCTGCGTTCCGCGACCGTGCGTAAATTTATGGTCGGTTATGAAATGCTGGCAGAAACCCAGCGAGATCTGACCGCAGAACAAGCGGCTGAGCGACTGCGTGCGGTCAGCGACATCCATTTTCGCGAATCCGGAGTGTAAATAATGAGTCTGAAAGAAAAAACACAATCTCTGTTTACAGAAACGTTTGGCTACCCTGCCACCCATACTATTCAGGCACCGGGTCGTGTAAACCTGATCGGCGAACATACCGATTATAACGACGGCTTCGTTCTGCCCTGCGCCATCGACTATCAAACCGTCATCAGTTGCGCGGCGCGCGACGATCGAAAAGTACGCGTCATCGCCGCTGATTACGACAATCAGGTTGATGAGTTCTCTCTCGATGCGCCGATTATCGCCCACGACAGCCAGCAGTGGTCAAACTACGTGCGTGGCGTGGTAAAGCATCTGCAAAAGCGCAATAACGCCTTTGGCGGCGCGGATCTGGTGATCAGCGGTAACGTCCCGCAGGGTGCGGGCTTAAGCTCTTCTGCCTCACTGGAAGTCGCTGTTGGTACGGTATTCCAGCAGCTCTATCATCTGCCGCTCGACGGCGCGCAGATTGCCCTGAATGGCCAGGAAGCTGAAAACCAGTTTGTCGGTTGTAACTGCGGCATCATGGATCAACTGATCTCCGCACTTGGCAAGAAAGATCATGCGCTGCTGATCGACTGCCGTACGCTGGGCACCAAAGCCGTTTCTATGCCTGAGGGCGTAGCGGTGGTGATCATCAACAGCAACTTTAAACGCACGCTGGTCGGTAGCGAATACAACACCCGTCGCGAACAGTGTGAAACCGGCGCGCGTTTCTTCCAGCAGCCAGCGCTGCGTGATGTCAGCCTTGAAGCGTTTAACGCTGTCGCCCACGAGCTGGATCCGATTGTTGCCAAACGCGTGCGCCACGTCATCACGGAAAATGCGCGTACCGTTGAAGCCGCGCAGGCACTGGAAAAAGGCGACCTGCTGCGCATGGGCCAGCTGATGGCGGAATCTCACGCCTCAATGCGCGATGACTTTGAAATCACGGTGCCGCAAATTGATACGCTGGTAGAGATTGTCAAAGCGACCATCGGTGATAAAGGCGGTGTGCGTATGACCGGCGGCGGCTTCGGCGGCTGCATCGTGGCGCTGATCCCGCAAGATTTGGTTCCTGCCGTACAGCAGGCTGTCGCCGCACAGTACGAGGCAAAAACCGGTATTAAAGAAACATTCTACGTCTGCAAACCTTCACAAGGAGCCGGACAATGTTAAACGAAATCCCCGTGCAGGCTCCGGACGGTCAACCGTTTCGCCTGCTCACCCTGCGCAATGACGCAGGGATGGTAGTCACGCTCATGGACTGGGGCGCGACCCTGCTCTCTGCGCGTATTCCGCTTAGCGATGGTAGCGTGCGCGAAGCATTACTCGGCTGCGCCAGTCCAGAACAATACCCGGAACAGGCTGCATTTCTGGGGGCTTCGATTGGCCGCTACGCGAACCGTATCGCCAACAGCCGCTATACCTTTGCTGGTGAAACCGTTGAATTACTGCCAAGTCAGGGCAATAACCAACTGCACGGCGGACCAGACGGTTTCGACAAACGTCGCTGGCAGATAGTCAATCAGAATGACCGTCAGGTGCTGTTCGCCTTAACGTCTGACGATGGCGATCAGGGCTTCCCAGGCCATCTTTGCGCCACCGCGCAGTATCGCCTGACGGATGATAATCGTATTTCGATAACTTATCGTGCCACGGTCGATAAACCCTGCCCGGTGAATCTGACGAATCACGTCTATTTTAACCTCGACGGCGATAAAACGGATGTGCGCCAGCATAAGCTGCAAATTCTGGCGGACGAGTACTTACCGGTTGACGAAATGGGTATCCCGCATGATGGACTGAAATCCGTCGCCGGTAGCACGTTCGATTTCCGCACCCCTAAAATCATCAGTAGCGAATTTCTGGCCGATGACGATCAGCGCAAGGTGAAAGGCTACGATCACGCCTTCTTGCTTCAGGCACAGGGCAACGCGCGTACGCCGGTCGCTCAGTTGTGGTCACAGGATGAAAAACTGCAAATGGTGGTCTACACCTCGGCCCCGGCATTGCAGTTTTACTCCGGTAACTTCCTCGGTGGTACGCCTTCCCGCGGGCCAGAGGCCTACGAAGACTGGCAAGGCCTGGCGCTGGAAAGTGAATTTCTGCCGGACAGCCCGAACCACCCTGAGTGGCCACAGGCGGATTGCTTCCTGCGTCCGGGTGAAGAGTATGCCAGCGTGACGGAATATCAGTTTATTCCAGCCTGATGTCGTCCTCAATGTAAAATGCCCGGCGATGTAAACCGCCGGGTAATACATCACAGATCGCGATAGGTTCCCAGCCGGAATCCCAACTCCACCACTGCACGTTGCAGTGCAGGCGAAGTCAGTACCTCCAGTTCATCCAGTCGCGGAAAACAATAACTGCTGGCCATCCCTGTTTTGTCGATAAAAGCAGGATGACACATCAGCTCGACAGATTGTTCATCACCCAGTGTTGCCCGTCTTAGCGCTTCAAGAACGAAGCGATCAGAGACATTTTCAGCATAAAAATCATTGATAAAGCGTTCAACTCCGCGTACCCCTTGTACCGGGATATTGTGCTGCCGGATCGCCTGCCAGTCGAGGCGTACTGGTACGCCTTTTTTACGTGCAAAATCTGACACATGCTGCCAGACCTGAGGAATAAAATGGACATGATGATGGCTATCAATATGGGTTGGCTGACGCCCAAAAAGCGAGACAAAGCGGTCAAACTGCTGGTGTAATTCAGCCACAATATCCTCATCCGCCAGTGAGCCCTGTTTTGCTACCTCCCACACCCATTTCCCTAAATGACCTTCTCTCACCAGGGAAGGCATCGCGGACAGTGGCCTGCCATAACTGAGAACAAAATGTAAACCAACACCTAGCAAGGGATAATCAGCGCTGATCTCCGCCGCATGTTCGATACCCCCGGCATTCATCATTGCTGTCGTTGAGGTAACTAAGCCATGGCGATGTGCCGCAATAATGCCGTAATTTACCCCCGGGCTTAGTCCAAAATCATCGGCATTAACAATCAATAATTTCATCATGTCGCTGGTCCTTTGGTTGATTGTCTGGTTGCAGGAATAAGTGAAAAGCATCAGCAAACTGGGGCAAGTACTGTTGATTAGCCAGCAGCATTTCCCGCGCCAAAACTTCAGCGCCCAGGTCTGAATTCACCAATGGATTAAGATTCAACGCCAGCAAAATGTCGTTAAACTGACCGCTCAGGGATGCATGTGAAGCAGCGATTTCAAACGCTTTTATGGTGTGGATCAACCCCAGTACTTTCTCATCAAAATGCGTAATACGCGGGTGCGGTGTAGCGCCATGCTTACCCAGCAAACAGGTCATTTCTACAGCCCAATCCGCTGGGATATTATCAATATGTCCATGATGCGGTACATTAATATAATGTTCAGTTTGCTTATCGTTATAAATAGCATTAATTACTTCGCAAGCCGCATCTGAATAGTAAGCTCCTCCACGGGCTTCAAGTTCCGCAGGTTTAGTATCCAACTGAGGATTTTTATAGATTTCAAATAGCTGTTTTTCCAACTTCTGAACTATCTGTGCGCGAACGTTACCTTTGTAATACTCACCTATTTCTATCGCCAACATCTCTTTATGTTTGAAATAATAGAGAAGATATGAACACGGTAGTAAATTAAGTGAACGCAACAAACCTTCACTAAACGGTAGACTATAAATATTTTTGACCGAACTGCCGCCAATCGTTCCCGAAGCAACCCGTTCCATTACCTCAGCAAAACGTGATTGCCCATTTACCCAAACATCACGAATGAAAACCAAATGATTCAACCCAAACAGATCAAGAGAAACGTCATCTTGTTTGGTTAACGCCAATAGATCTTCTAACAACATCCGCATTCCTATCGGGACATTGCAGACACCAATAAAACGTTTAAAATCGGTATAGCGATATACAGCTTCTGTTACCATTCCTGCAGGGTTGGTAAAGTTAATAATCCAGGCCTGAGGACAAATATTCTGTACATCTTGCACAATATCTAAAATAACAGGTATTGTACGTAGCCCCTTGAATAGCCCACCGGCACCATTGGTCTCTTGCCCCAGATACCCCTGTGACAACGGTATACGCTCATCCTGTTCACGTGCCTTTAGCTGCCCAACTCGAAATTGTGTAGTAACAAAATCCGCATTTTGTAACGCTTCCTGCCGGTTAAGACTTTTATGGATGGTCATCGGCACGCCCGCCTTCGCCACCATACGCTGGCATAACGCGAAAATGATATCGAGTTTGGCTTGACCTTCTTCAACATCCACCAGCCATAACTCGCTGACAGGTAACTCGTGATAGCGCTTAATAAATCCATCGAGCAATTCCGGAGTATAGCTACTGCCTCCCCCAATGGTGACTACTTTTAATTTTTTCATTTCGACTCCTGAAAGCAGTCTCCTGCAATCTGTTGTTATTTACTTAACTCACTAGCGCCTGATACCAAAAGTGCTAATGATTGGTGTTGACCAACTGCCTGCGATAATTACCCGGCGTAAATGATGTCAATTTTTTAAAATTATTAATAAAAATCCCTGGGCTACTGAAACCTGCTTCAAAAGCAATATCCGTCACAGAAAAATTAGTTGTCTCCAACTGCTTCTTACAATAATCAATACGAATATCATTAATTATTTGCCCAGGTGTTTTCTGGTAATAACGATTTGTTGCACGCGTAAGATACGATTGGGTTTTTCCGGAGAGTCTGACCATATTATTTAATGCCTGATCTGCAAACATTGATTTTTTGTGCATTTCTCTTATCAGTTGAGATAACCAGCCGGGCACGGAATCTGACCGTGGATTGTCTTCATAATGCTGTAGCCGATTGACGATATAAAAAGTAAGTAATTTATTGAATTCATCGCACTCGCTCTGATGTACGCCCAACGTTGATAATGTAGATTCTATGCAGGTCAAAAATGCATTTGACATCGTATAACGTTGTGATGCCACAAAACATGAGGGCAGCATATTCAAATAATGTTCATCAAAATAGCACTTACTGACTCCCATATTTAAAATGCGAGTAACACCGTAATCATAAAAAGTTTGATGATATGACCCCACAGGAATAAACACAAAATCACCACGCTCCATTATAACGTGTTTACCATTAATCTCCTGACAACAACTTCCCGTCAGCACAAGGGTAAACTCATAATAATCATGCTGGTGTAATCCACTAATACTCTCCGTTTTATCAAGGATAAAGAAGTAAAAATCCTTACCCTTTAAAAACTGATTTTCATGAACGGTGTTAATTTCCATGGTAGTTCCTCATTAAAACTTCAAAGCATTAGCGATATCTTCCTCGCTCTCTTCCTCATCAATAACGTTTTGCGCTTTATTAGCAATCACAACAAATGGCAGATAAATTATCGTTGCCATGGCAAGATTCACTAATGCCATAATCAAAGCAGCAACACTACCATTTGAATTGAAAAATGCTCCCAGTCCAGGCGGCATCGTCCACGGTGCAAAGTTTGTGGATGGAGGGATAATACCTAATGAATACACCAGCAGGGTGATTCCCGCCAGGATTGGCTGAATAAGCACAAAGGGGATCATCAACACTGGATTCATAATGATTGGCAAGCCAAACAAAATAGGCTCGTTAATATTAAAGAGTCCCGACGGCAGCGCCATTTTGGCCACCTGACGATAATCCGCACGGCGCGAGGCAATAAAAATGGCAACAATCAGACCAAGCGTCGCTCCCGTTCCCCCAAGGTAAACATACGATTCCAGCATTGGGCCTGTCCAAAAGTGGAAGCTTTTACCCGCGGCCAGTGCTGCATCGACAGAACCAAAATGGGTGTAGGTCTCCATGTTTTCCATTCCCCACGGACCGAGGATACCGCTATTCAGCGCAGTTAGCGCCAGGCCTCCGTGCACGCCGAAAAACCAGAGTAATGAATTAAATATGACATATGCCCATCCCACAATACTGTCAAGTGACGCCAGTGGAGTGGAGATCGAATTAATAATCACCTGGTGGAAATGAGTACCCGCCAGAGAAAGCCCCCATGATATGAGCCCCATAATTAAAAGAATGATGAAACCGGGGAGCAAAGCAGTAAATGAACGAGAGACTGACTCCGGTACGCTATCGGGTAGCTTGATAACCCATTGACGGCGGATAATAAAAGCAAACATCTCAGCAACGACCAGACCTATTACAATCCCTGAGATAATATTCGCGCCGCCAAGCCAGTTTGCGCCAATGGCACTCGCCTGCTCTACGGTAAATGGTGTTACGGTCATAAAAGACGCGATTGATAATAAGCCAGCGGCCAGAGCATCGACTTTACGCTCTTCAGCAAGTGCCATACCAATAAAAAATGGTGTCATTAATGACATTATCCCCAGCGTGCCGTTATAAACGCTGCCACCAATGACTTTTAATTGTTCCAGAGAAGCAATTGTTCCTCCATCCAGCCGCACCCCCATTGACCAGAAGAATGATCCTTCACCAAAATTAAGTAGCACATTGTTAATAAGAACAAACATTGCCCCAACCAGCGTTAAAGGCATTAACCTGATAAAGCCATTTTTAATGGCATTGACATGTACCTGTTTTCCCAGTTTTACGGCAACAGGTAAGATCACCCTTTCCAGAGAGCTTATTGCACCTGACATGATAAATATCCTCAAATATGAAATCTGATAAGGAAATAAATTATTGTGAAATTCTTTGACGGAAAATTAATCGTTCGAACATTTACTCAGAAATTATGAATAGCATACTTGAAGACATTCAAAGGCAGTAATGAGTAAGGTACTTGAATTCCGTTTGATTGACTTTTTGGTATGAGGATTTTCACATTTTGAACAATTTTCAGGCTCTGCATTCACTGAAAATCTCGCCCCTTTACTCTCGGGCGCTCAGTCACTCACCTTGCTCTCCCTACACAACCTCTCATTTACATGTTTCTTACATTAATGACTAATTTTCGCTATTGTATAAGGATAAGCATTGCCGCTGACGGATTACGGCAATATAATGAGAATTATTATCATTCGATATGATTTATAGGAGTGAATGTATGGCTGTAACTAAGCTGGTTCTGGTACGTCACGGTGAAAGTCAGTGGAACAACGAAAACCGTTTTACCGGTTGGTATGATGTTGATCTGTCCGAGAAAGGCGTGGGCGAAGCAAAAGCGGCAGGAAAACTGCTCAAAGAGGAAGGCTACAGCTTCGATTTTGCTTATACCTCCGTGCTGAAACGTGCCATCCACACCCTGTGGAACGTACTGGACGAACTGGATCAGGCCTGGCTGCCGGTTGAGAAATCCTGGAAACTGAACGAACGCCATTACGGTGCGCTGCAGGGTTTGAACAAAGCAGAAACCGCGGAAAAATACGGTGATGAGCAGGTTAAGCAGTGGCGTCGCGGCTTTGCGGTTACCCCGCCGGAACTGACCAAAGACGACGAGCGTTATCCGGGTCACGATCCGCGTTATGCGAAGCTGACCGACAAAGAGTTACCAGTTACCGAAAGCCTGGCGCTGACTATCGATCGCGTTATCCCTTACTGGAATGAAACCATTCTGCCGCGCATGAAAAGCGGTGAGCGCGTAATTATCGCCGCTCACGGTAACTCTCTGCGTGCGCTGGTTAAATACCTTGATAACATGGGCGAAGATGAGATCCTTGAACTGAACATCCCGACCGGCGTACCGCTGGTGTATGAGTTCGACGAAAACTTCAAGCCGATCAAACACTACTATCTTGGTAACGCTGACGAGATCGCAGCAAAAGCGGCGGCCGTTGCGAACCAGGGTAAAGCGAAGTAATTTTCGCGGTAAGTTAAAGAAAAAGCGTGGATTTCTCCACGCTTTTTTTATTTCGACACGACCAGAAAATGTAGGCCAAATAAGGCATCGCCGCCATCCGGCAGTCTGCACCGGAATGCCTGATAGCACTACTCTTCTCAGGCCCAGGGGACTTGGTTAACCGCGACGCGCTTTTACCGCATCCGCCAGTTGACGCAACACCGCATCGGTATCTTCCCAGCCAATGCAGGCGTCGGTGATACTCTTACCGTAGGTCAGCGGCTCACCGCTATCTGGATTCTGATTACCTTCCACCAAATGGCTTTCGATCATCACGCCAATAATTGCTTTTTCGCCACCGGCGACTTGTCCGCAAACATCCTTCGCAACATCCATCTGCTTTTTGAACTGCTTGCTGGAGTTGGCATGGCTGAAGTCGATCATCACTTGCGCAGAGAGTCCTGCTTTGACCAGGCCTTCTTTCACGTCCGCAACGTGCTGAGCGCTGTAGTTCGGCTCTTTGCCACCGCGCAGAATGATATGGCAATCGCCATTACCACTGGTATTCACGATCGCTGAATGACCCCATTTGGTGACAGACAGGAAGCAGTGCGGTGCCCCTGCAGCGTTGATTGCATCAATCGCCACTTTGATGGTGCCATCGGTTCCGTTTTTAAAACCAACCGGGCAGGACAGACCCGATGCCAGCTCGCGGTGCACCTGAGATTCTGTTGTACGTGCCCCAATCGCGCCCCAGCTCATCAGATCGGCGAGATATTGTGGGGTGATCATATCGAGGAATTCACCCGCAGTCGGCAATCCACTGTCGTTGATATCCAGCAGCAGTTTACGCGCAATGCGCAGCCCATCATTGATCTGGAAGCTGTTGTCCATGTGCGGGTCGTTGATAAGCCCTTTCCAGCCAACGGTGGTACGCGGTTTTTCAAAATAGACGCGCATAACGATTTCAAGCTCACCTTTTAACGCTTCGCGCAGCGCCAGCAGACGAGTGGCATACTCTTTAGCGGCTGCCGGATCATGAATAGAGCACGGCCCAATCACCACCAGAAGGCGATCGTCGCTCCCTTTCAGAATTTTATGAATCGCCTTACGGGCATGAGCCACCGTATTGGCAGCATTTTCAGTAGCGGGGAATTTTTCCAGCAGTGCGACTGGTGGTAATAACTCGTTGATCTCTTTAATGCGTAAATCGTCGTTCTGATAATTCATGATTATTCCAGCGTTGCCATACTTATATAAATGAATGCAATCCCTCCAATCTATATCTTCAATCATAAAGTGTAAACGGGGTTTTACACTTTGGACGGATTAATCCTGGAATTGGCCAAAAAAACGCAATAAAGTAGCGAAAAACGAGATCCAAACTACAATTTCTAACTGTAACAGCTTTAATTTTCATAGATTTCAAGATTCTATGCTGGTTTTAATTTCCATAGCAAAACGATTAACCACATATTAATGATGTAACTGGCACATGCACTGTTGGAAGACGTTATCCGACATATCGACCTTAACAGGAGCATAATATGCATATGACAAAGCTGGCTTCACTCTTCCTTACCGCTACACTCAGCCTCGCCAGCGGCGCGGCACTGGCTGCAGAAAGCAACGCCCAGTCCAATAACGGTCAGGCAAATTCCTCAGCTGATGCAGGACAAGTCGCCCCAGACGCCCGCGAAAACGTGGCGCCAAATAATGTCGACAACAGTAACGTGAATTCAGGTGGCACAATGCTGCACCCGGACGGTTCATCAATGAACCATGAAGGGATGACCAAAGATGAGATGCACAAAAACACGATGTGTAAGGACGGTCGCTGTCCTGATGTGAATAAGAAGGTTGAAACCGGAAACGGCATCAACAATGATGTTGACACAAAAACTGATGGCACCACGCAGTAACGCTGAAATTAAAGCTAATAACGGGAGAGCAATAGCTCTCCTTTTTAATTTTATCATCCCAAAAACGGTATGATGGCATACAGTAAAGATGAGAATAACAAAGGGATGGCATAATGGCGCACGCACATACTCATACTTCCTCTGAGCAACCCAAGGACAATAATGCCCGCCGACTGATGTTCGCATTCTGCATTACAGCCGGATTTATGTTGGTTGAAGTGGTGGGTGGAATACTTTCTGGTTCACTGGCCTTGCTGGCCGACGCCGGGCACATGCTCACGGATGCTGCGGCGCTGCTTTTCGCGCTGCTGGCCGTCCGGTTTTCCCGTCGCCCGCCCACAATACGACACACCTTCGGCTGGCTGAGGCTCACGACGCTGGCCGCATTTGTTAATGCCATCGCATTGGTCGTTATCACCATTTTAATCGTCTGGGAGGCGATTGAGCGCTTCCAGACACCTCGCCCCGTGGCTGGCGGTATGATGATGGTTATTGCTGTCGCGGGTCTACTGGCCAACGTGCTCGCTTTTTGGGTTTTACATCGCGGCAGTGAAGAGAAAAATCTGAACGTCCGCGCCGCGGCGCTGCATGTGATGGGCGATTTACTCGGCTCGGTCGGGGCAATCATCGCTGCGCTGATTATTATCTGGACGGGCTGGACGCCCGCGGACCCAATTCTCTCGATTCTGGTTTCCGTGCTGGTGCTGCGTAGCGCCTGGCGATTGCTTAAAGATAGCGTGAATGAATTACTGGAAGGTGCCCCGCTGACGCTGGATATCGCCGCACTGCAGCGCCATCTCAGCCGGGATATCCCTGAAGTCCGCAACGTTCACCATGTCCATGTCTGGATGGTGGGCGAAAAACCGGTAATGACGCTGCATGTTCAGGTGATCCCGCCACACGATCACGATGCGTTGCTGGAGCGTATTCAGCATTTCCTTATCCATCACTACCAGATTGAACACGCCACAATCCAGATGGAGTATCAGCCGTGCAATGGGCCGGACTGTCACCTGTATCAGGGCGTGTCCGGCCATTCACATCATCACCATTAATGAGAAAGCGCGTGGGAACCCCGCTCACGCGCGCTGTTAATCCACATCCTGCTACCGTTGAGGGCGATAACCGTCAGGATCATATATTCCAGCGACATGGCATATACGCCTTGCAGGGCAAAGATCACCACGCTAATGACGTTAATGATCACCCACAGAAGCCAGTTTTCAACGTATTTGCGCGTCATCAGGATCATCGCTGCAATCGATAGCACCATCATGCAGGAGTCCCAGAACGGGAATGCATCGGGTTGTAGTTCAGGCACAACAACCTGTAATCCCAATGCCTGCATAATATTCACTGCAATGCCTGTCAGGAACGCAAAGACCGGATCGATATAGATCGACATCAGGCCGATCGCCACCACGCAAGCCGCCAGCCAGCCGATCGCTTTTGGAAGCGGTAGCCAGCGAATTTTCAGTTCCGCTTCATGCTGGTTGGTTTGCCGGGACCAGGCATACCAGCCGTAGATATTTGCGGCAAAGAAGAAAACTTGCAGCAACAAGCTGGCATAGAGCTGGATCTGAAAGAAGATAATTGCAAACAGCGTGACGTTTATCAGACCGAAGAAGTAATTGCTGATTTTCTCAAGGCTCGCCAGGCCAATACACAGCAACCCGGCGATCGTTCCCACGGCTTCGATCCACGACAAATCGTAACCACCCGCGCCAATCGGAATATGTACCAGAATGTTCTGCGTGCTAAAAAAGTCCATCTTTTCCCCCAGAGCAAAAATAAATAATTACGCTCGAAGTGTAGCCGCAAATTCCAACATACGGTTTAACGGCAACAGCGCCCCTTCTCTCAGCGAGTCCTCAACATGTATCTCATGAGCCGCGCCGCCATGTTCCAGGCCCTCAGCAATCGCTTTCAGGCCATTCATCGCCATCCACGGACAATGCGCACAGCTGCGACAGGTTGCCCCCTCGCCAGCCGTCGGAGCTTCAAGCAGCTCTTTATCCGGAACGGCCTGCTGCATTTTGTAAAAAATGCCCCGGTCAGTCGCCACAATCAACTGCTCATGCGGTAACGATTTAGCCGCGTTGATGAGCTGGCTGGTTGAGCCAACCGCATCTGCCATATCAACGATAGACTGAGGGGACTCCGGGTGCACCAGCACCGCGGCATCAGGGTAAAGCCCTTTCATGCGTGTTAAAGCCTGGGTTTTAAACTCGTCGTGGACGATACAGGCCCCCTGCCAACAGAGCACGTCTGCGCCGGTCTGTTTTTGCACGTAGTTGCCCAGATGTCTGTCCGGAGCCCAGATGATTTTTTCACCTAAACTATCAAGATGTTCAATAAGTTCAACCGCGATACTGGAAGTCACGACCCAGTCCGCACGTGCTTTAACGGCAGCAGAGGTATTGGCGTAAACCACCACGGTACGATCCGGATGCGCGTCGCAAAATGCGCTGAACGCGTCAATCGGACAGCCCAGATCTAATGAACATTCCGCCTGTAAGGTCGGCATCAGGATGGTCTTTTCCGGGCTGAGAATTTTGGCTGTTTCTCCCATAAACCTCACGCCCGCAACCAGCAGCGTAGAGGCAGAATGCTTTGCACCGAACCGCGCCATCTCCAGAGAATCAGAAATACAGCCCCCGGTCTCTTCCGCTAACTGCTGAATTTCAGGATCGGTGTAATAATGCGCGACCATAACGGCATCACGCTCTTTCAGCAGGCGCTTGATTTTTTCACGATAAAATTGCTTTTCATCCACACTTAGCGGTACTGGCTTCGGCGGAAACGGATAAATTGCTGCTTCTGGATCAAACATCACGCTCATCTTGCTTTCTCGTTTCACTGGCTTAACGAAATAACCGATTAAAAGCGTGACGCACGCCATATTCGGTTTGATTTGTTTTGTATGCTAAACAAGATAGCGGATTGGCGCAGAAAAGTCACAATAATTGCGTGTGATGAATGCCGGATGGCGTCTGACGTCTTATCCGGCCAACGCGAGTAGTGTCGTCTGTAGACTGATAAGCAAAGGACATCAGGCAATCTTATAAATCGCAGATAGCAAAAAGGCGCCTTTAGGGCGCCTTTTTACACTGGTGGGGCGTGCAGGATGACTCGCTTCGCTTGCCCTTCGGGCCGTCGCCGTGAACGGCTCCGTTGTCTCACTGCGTTCGACCCGAACCTGCTGCAGGTTCGAATCTTATAAATCGCAGATAGCAAAAAGGCGCCTTTAGGGCGCCTTTTTACACTGGTGGGGCGTGCAGGATTCGAACCTGCGACCAATTGATTAAAAGTCAACTGCTCTACCAACTGAGCTAACGCCCCCGTATGGGGTTTACTGCTTCAATTATTCAGGATGGTGGGTCGTGCAGGATTCGAACCTGCGACCAATTGATTAAAAGTCAACTGCTCTACCAACTGAGCTAACGACCCGCTCGGATGTCACCTGAAAAATTCTTTACTCGACACCAATATAACAATTGATATGGCGGCGTGCAGGATGACTCGACTTCGTCTCGCCCTAACGGGCCGTTGCTAAAGCAACGTTATCCTTCACGTTTAACACCTGAGTACAATGTTAAAGTTGGTGGGGCGTGCAGGATTCGAACCTGCGACCAATTGATTAAAAGTCAACTGCTCTACCAACTGAGCTAACGCCCCGAGTGGTGGGTGATGACGGGATCGAACCGCCGACCCCCTCCTTGTAAGGGAGGTGCTCTCCCAGCTGAGCTAATCACCCGATACTACGCTGGATACTGCATTAAGTGGTGGGGCGTGCAGGATTCGAACCTGCGACCAATTGATTAAAAGTCAACTGCTCTACCAACTGAGCTAACGCCCCACTTTTTTCGCCGCTTTCGGGCTGTTTGATATCCCTTGGCAACGGCGGCATATATTACTGATTTCAGATTTTAGCGCAACAAAAATTTCGATGTAAATAACTCAACTGCTTAGGAATCACACGACACGACCAGAAATAACACGATTTCTGGTCGCATGGTGGTCATTACATCGCGCCAAGGCGTTTTTGCGCTTGTTTTGCGCCATCAGTGCCAGGATATTTAGTGATAACCTGCTGATAAACCGCTTTAGCTTTTGCTGTGTCACCTTTGTCCTGCATGATGACGCCGACTTTATACATCGCGTCTGCAGCCTTAGGTGATTTTGGGAAGTTTTTAACTACCGAAGCAAAATAGAACGCAGCATCATCTTTTTTACCCTTGTTGTAATTCAACTGACCCAGCCAGTAATTCGCATTGGGCAGGTAAGTAGAGTCCGGGTACTTTTTGATGAAGTTCTGGAATGCTTCAATCGCGTCATCCTGGCGGGATTTATCCTGCACCAGAGCAATCGCTGCATTGTAATCGGTATTCGCATCGCCAGTTTGCACGGGAGCCCCTGACGTTGCTGCAGCTCCCGCATCAGGTGCAGGGGTTGCCGCCCCACTCTGATCGCCACCTGTAGACTGTGCCGCAGGCGCACTACCGCTGCCAAGATTATTCATCTGCAGCAATATCTGCTTCTGTCGCTCAACAACCTGATTCAGCTGATATTGATTTTCCTGAATTTGACCACGCAGGGAATCGATATCGGACTGATTATCGGAGAGTTGTTGCTGGAGTTGGGTTAAAAGCTGACTGTGAGCGTTAGAAATACGCTCGAGTTGAGTGACACGGTCTTCGACCGAGCCTGAGCCGACACTACTGATTGGCGCCTGTGCAAAAGCGGCCCAAGGGGCCGCTATGCCAACCAGTAACGACAGACTCAACAGGTGATGTCTGAAGTTACTGCTCATGCAATTCTCTTAGTAAACCAGTACGGCGCGACGGTTTTTGGCGTAAGCCGCTTCGTCATGACCCAGTACTGCAGGTTTTTCTTTACCGTAAGAAACGATGGAGATCTGGTCAGCAGAAACGCCTTTACCCTGCAGGTACATCTTAACGGCGTTCGCACGACGCTCACCCAGGGAGATGTTGTACTCAGGAGTACCACGTTCGTCCGCATGACCTTCTACGGTGACTTTGTAAGACGGGTTGCTACGCAGGAAGTTAGCGTGAGCATCCAGCATTGCAGCGAAGTCAGAACGGATATCGTACTTGTCGAGATCGAAGTAAACGATGTTGTTCTGCTGCAGCTGTTGCATCTGAAGACGCGCTTGCTCTTCAGAAGACATGTTGCCGCTGCCGTTTGCATCCATACCAGTGCCGGCACCCAGCATGCCTTCGCTGCCGTCATTGCTGGCGTTCTTGTTAGAAGAACACGCTGCAATAGCCATAACAGGCAGAGCAATCATCAGCCCTTTCAGCACTTTGTTCAGTTGCATTTCAATGATTCCTTTATTAATCAATTATTTATTATCACAGATACGGCGACCAGGCAGGGAATTTAACCTGACCATCAGTTGCCGGAAGACGCGCTTTGAAACGCCCATCTGTAGAAACCAAATTCAGCACGGATCCCATCCCCTGAGAAGAGCTGTAGATTACCATAGTGCCGTTAGGTGCCAGACTTGGCGTTTCATCCAGGAACGTTGACGACAGGACTTGTACGCCACCCGCTACCAGATCTTGTTTGGCAATGTGCTGCTGACCATTGGCTGAGCTTACCATTACCATAAACTTACCGTCGCTGCTCACATCCGCATCCTGGTTTTGCGAACCTTCCCAGGTAATACGCTGCGGAGCACCGCCGTTGACGTTAACTTTATATACCTGCGGACGACCGGCCTGGTCAGAGGTAAAGGCCAGGTTTTGGCTGTCCGGGAACCAGGTAGGTTCCGTGTTGTTGCTGCGACCATCCGTCACCTGACGGATCTGACCGGAACCAATGTCCATGACATACAGGTTCAGGCTACCGGTTTTAGACAGGGCAAACGCCAGTTTGCTGCCATCCGGAGAAAACGCAGGTGCACCGTTGTGACGTGGGAACGACGCTACCTGACGAACCGCGCCATTAGACAACGTCTGAATAACCAGCGCAGAACGACCGCTTTCGAAAGTGACGTATGCCAGCTTTGAACCGTCCGGAGACCATGCCGGAGACATCAGCGGCTGCGGAGAACGGTGTACCACGAACTGGTTGTAGCCATCGTAGTCGGATACACGTAATTCGTACGGGAACTGGCCGCCGTTCGTCTGAACAACATAAGCGATACGGGTACGGAATGCACCTTTAATACCGGTCAGTTTTTCAAACACTTCGTCACTTGCAGTATGGCCCGCGTAACGCAACCACTGCTTGTTCACTTTATAGGTGTTCTGTGCCAGTACGGTACCCGGTGCGCCACCGGTATCTACCAGTTGATAAGCAACGCTGTAGGAACCATCCGGATTAGGCGTAACCTGACCTACTACCACGGCATCAATACCCAGCGCAGACCATGCGGCAGGTTGAACTTCCTGTGCGGTACCCGGCTGCTGCGGCAGGCGAGAACGGTCTAACGGATTAAATTTACCGCTGTTACGCAGGTCAGCGCCTACGATACCACCGATATCTTCAGGTGCAGCACCCGGCCCTGCCCACTGGAAGGGGACAACACCAATCGGGCGTGCCGAGTCCACCCCCTGGGTGATCTCGATACGTACTTCTGCGTGCAGCACCGCTGCCCACAGCATCAGAAAACCAAATGCTACTCGTAATGCCTGCTTCATCATATCTCCCTTATCTGGACGGAAAGCCCACGATAATTTAGCAGAATGTTAACAAACTCAAATACACAAAACTACCAGAACGCTGTCTCAACCTTAGACCGTTTCCCCTGAATTCTCAGGGACGTTATTACAGTTTAAAGTCCAGCTTGGCATCTTTTACTTTTTCATAAACAGCCTGGCTAGGCGGTTTAGGAATTCTGGCTGTTTTCGCAGCCGTCAGCGCAGCCTGACACAATGCCGGATCTCCGCCCTCTTCGGTCACATCCAGTAACAGACCATCGGGTGCTAACTTGATATGTAATACGCAAGATTTACCCGCATACAAATCGGCACCATACAGACGGCTCTGGATCGCATTACGAATTTGAGATGCGTAAGCACTGATATCAGCGCCAGATGCACCGCCATTTGCACCACTTGTACCACTATCTTTCGCCGGTTGACCGTTTCCTTTCGCTCCACCACCCGATTTCGGTGCATTCTTACCGGAGCTTAAGTCACCCAACAAGTCGTCAACGCCAGAGGCTGCAGCTGCTTTTTCGGCCGCAGCCTTTTTCGCAGCCGCCGCTTTATCTGCCGCAGCTTTCTTATCGGCAGCGGCTTTCTCGGCTGCAGCTTTTTTGTCTGCTGCTGCTTTTTCCGCTGCGGCTTTCTTATCAGCCGCCGCTTTTTCAGCAGCGGCAGCTTTCGCGGCAGCGGCTTTTTCTGCTTTCTCCGCAGCAGCTTTCTCGGCTGCTGCTTGCTTGGCGGCTTCAGCCTGAGCTTTCTTCGCAGCGTCTGCGGCAGCCTTAGCAGCTTGTGCTTCGGCAATTTTCTTCGCATCAGCGGCGGCTTTAGCGGCTTCAGCCTCTGCTTTTTTCTGTGCGTCCGCAGCGGCTTTCTTCGCGGCATCTGCCGCTTGTTTCGCCTGAGCATCTGCTTTGGCCTTCGCGTCTGCAGCAGCCTTCGCCGCAGCTTCTTCAGCCTGTTTCTGTTGCTCTTGCGCTTTCGCGGCGGCGGCTTCGGCCTGTTTCTGCTGTTCCGCCTGTTCGCGCACTTTTTCCTGCGCGGCTAAACGTTCTTTTTCAAGTTGCTTCAGTCGCTCTTGCTCGGCCGCCTGCTTCTCGCGAAGTTCCTCAGCTTGCTGCTGCGCCTGTTTTTCACGCTGCTCTTCTGCACGTTTAGCACTTGCCTGCTGTTGCTGCTGCCTGTCGTACTGTTGCACAACGGCGCCAGGATCGACCATAACGGCGTCGATGGACGAACCGCCACCGCCGCCGGCTGAAGCATCAATGTGCTCATCGAACGAACTCCAGATCAGCGCTGCAAATAAAATGACATGCAGCACCGCTGAAATAATTATCGCCCTTTTGAGCTTGTCGTTTTGTTCGGTTGCCTTTGACACTCTCGGTTCCCAAAAAACTGTTCGCCTGTTACGCGCTATCTTTCAAGCCAGCAAAACGCAGTCATCAGATTGGCTGCGTCATCAAGCCAACCGATTTTACACCTGCACTGTGTAACAAGTTCAGCGCTTTAATTATTTCATCATAAGGCACGTCTTTCGCACCACCGATTAAAAAGACCGTTTTCGGATTGGTCTGCAGGCGACTTTTCGCTTCCGCGATAACCTGCTCCGGCGGCAGTTGATCCATACGATCTTTCTCAACGACCACGCTGTATTGCCCTATCCCGGAAACTTCAATAATGACCGGCGGTTCGTCGTTACTGCTGACAGCTTGCGATTCGGTCGCATCCGGCAGGTCGACTTCCACACTCTGCGTAATAATCGGCGCGGTTGCCATAAAGATCAGCAACAGCACCAGTAGTACGTCGAGCAGCGGTACAATATTGATTTCGGACTTGAGTTCGCGACGACCTCGTCCACGCGTTCTGGCCATGGCTTACCCCTTGTTGCTCTCGCTAACGGTAAACGCCTGGCGGTGCAGAATCGCGGTGAACTCTTCCATAAAGTTGTCGTAATTCAGTTCCAGCTTGTTCACGCGCTGATTCAGTCGGTTGTAAGCCATAACCGCCGGGATTGCCGCAAACAGACCGATAGCCGTTGCAATCAACGCTTCCGCGATACCCGGTGCGACCATTTGCAGCGTTGCCTGTTTTACCGCGCCTAACGCGATAAATGCGTGCATGATCCCCCAAACGGTACCGAACAGACCGATATACGGGCTGATAGAGCCTACGGTGCCGAGGAATGGAATATGCGTTTCCAGCGTTTCCAGTTCACGGTTCATCGAGATACGCATCGCACGGGATGCCCCCTCAACGACCGCTTCCGGCGCATGACTATTCGCCCGATGCAGACGCGCAAACTCTTTGAATCCGCTGTAGAAAATTTGTTCCGAACCCACCAGATTATCACGACGCCCCTGGCTTTCCTGATACAGGCGCGACAATTCAATGCCGGACCAGAACTTGTCTTCAAATGCTTCAGCTTCACGTGAAGCCGCATTAAGAATACGGGTCCGCTGGATAATAATGGCCCAGGATGCGATTGAGAAACCAATCAAAATCAACATGATAAGTTTAACCAGAAGGCTTGCCTTCAGGAACAAATCAAGGATATTCATGTCAGTCACTGCTTAAACTCCGCGACAATAGACTTGGGAAGCGCACGAGGCTTCATTTTGAGTGGATCAACGCAAACAATCAGAACTTCGGCTTCATTCAGCACGGTGTTCTCTGCGTTGACAATGCGTTGCGTGAAAACCAATGAGGTGCCACGCATTGACGTAATTTCGGTTTGGACTTCGAGCATATCGTCGAGCCGGGCAGGCGCAAAGTACTCCAGCGTCATCTTGCGCACCACAAAGGCTACACGTTCGGCCAACAGGACCTGCTGACTGAAGTGATGATGACGCAGCATTTCTGTGCGTGCTCTTTCGTAAAAAGCGACGTAGCTGGCGTGGTAAACCACTCCACCGGCATCGGTGTCTTCATAGTAGACACGAACCGGCCATCGAAACATATACTTGTTCATTCTTACTGCCTCTTTGTTGGCTTCGCCCACTCACACCGATCGCTTAACTTTGTAAGCGCCTGGTGACTCGCGTTCTTGCCGCCGCGATGCTTCAAGAATGTCGTTGTATATCGCGCTGTATTCACTTTACATCCCGGTAATGCAATTAAGTTGCGTCCTGATGGTCCAGTGTCGCCACCGCACACAACTCCAGGGCACAACCTTAGGTTAATGCTTTCAAACTTCGCTACTATACGCGCGGGAATGGTGGTTTGGAATGGGGGAAAGTAAACGGAGAGTAAAAATTTATGGGCTTATGCAAGCCCATAAATATTTAAGGATGTTTCTTATTCAAAAGAAGAAGAAAATCAGACCAACAACCAGGACGATATCCGCGATTAGCGGGCAGAAAATGCCCTGCCAGTGTACGGCGCGAGGACGAAAACCAACGCCGTGAATGATGCCTGCGCAGACCGCCCACATCAGCAGGAGACCATGCCAGATTTCCAGCTCACTGGTTTTGGCCGCGAAACGTGACGGATCCCAGAATATGCAGCCAGCCAACACGATTGCCAGCACAAAGGAAAGCGCCCGCAAGGGGCGCTTATCCATCGCGTTATACTGCATCGCGATAATGTTGGTCATCAGCTATCTTCTTGTCCGGCTTTGCCTGATTCAACGTGCTCAAGCGCCAGCGCTGTGATTATCCCAAATGCACAGGCAAGAAGCGTTCCCAAAATCCATGCGAAATACCACATTTTAAGCTCCTTACTTAGTACAGAGAGTGGGTGTTGCTTTCAATATCTTCTTTGGTGATGCGACCGAACATCTTCCAGTAACACCAGCCGGTGTACAGCAGAATGATCGGAACGAACACACAAGCTACATACGTCATCAGATTCAGCGTCAGCTGGCTGGACGTTGCATCCCACATGGTCAGACTTGCGTTCATCATGGTGCTGGATGGCATCACAAACGGGAACATTGCGATACCAGCCGTCAGGATGATGCAGGCTAACGTCAGTGAAGAGAAGACGAACGCCCATGCCCCTTTCTCCATACGAGAAGTCAGGATGGTCAACAGCGGCAGAACCACGCCCAGTGCAGGAACCAGCCACAGAATAGGTGCATTGTTAAAGTTCACCATCCATGCGCCAGCCACGCGAGCCACTTCTTTGGTCAGCGGGTTAGAGGCGGCATGATGATCCAGTGCTGAGGTCACAACATAACCGTCAATACCGTAAATCACCCACACACCAGCCAGCGCGAAGCAGACCATAGTGACCAGTGCCGCAACCTGCGACGTTGCACGCGCACGCAGATGCAGTTCACCTACCGTACGCATCTGCAGATAGGTCGCGCCCTGGGTGATGATCATCCCAACACTCACGACACCCGCCAGCAGACCAAACGGATTCAGCAACTGGAAGAAGTTACCGGTGTAGTACAAACGCATGTAGTCGTCTACGTGGAACGGAACCCCTTGCAGCAGGTTGCCGAACGCCACGCCAATAACCAGCGGTGGAACGAAGCTACCAATGAAGATGCCCCAGTCCCACATGTTGCGCCAGCGCATGTCTTCAATCTTGGAGCGGTAATCAAAACCGACCGGACGGAAGAACAAAGACGCCAGGACCAGGATCATCGCCACATAGAAACCAGAGAACGCAGCGGCATACACCATCGGCCAGGCAGCGAACAGTGCGCCACCCGCGGTGATGAGCCAAACCTGGTTACCGTCCCAGTGCGGGGCGATGGAGTTAATCATAATTCGACGCTCGGTATCATTACGACCGAGGAAACGGGTGAGCATGCCCACCCCCATGTCGAAGCCATCAGTGACCGCGAAACCAATCAGCAGAATGCCAACCAGCAGCCACCAGATAAAACGCAATACTTCATAATCGATCATTTGACGACTCCTGTCTTAGCGTGCCGGCTGAGAAGTCACAGTGGACTGCTCGTAGTGATAACGACCGGTTTTCAGGCTACTCGGCCCAAGGCGTGCGAACTTGAACATCAGATACAGTTCAGCCACCAGGAACAGGGTATACAGGCCGCAAATCAACAGCATCGAGAAGATGAGGTCGCCAGCGGTCAGCGAAGAGTTCGCTACGGCTGTTGGTAACACTTCACCAATCGCCCACGGTTGGCGGCCGTACTCTGCAACAAACCAACCGGATTCAATGGCAATCCACGGCAGAGGAATCGCATACAGCGCGGTGCGCAGCAGCCATTTTTTCTCACCGATACGGTTACGAATCACGGTCCAGAAGGACACTGCGATGATTGCCAGCATCAGAATGCCGCACGCCACCATAATACGGAAAGCGAAGTACAGCGGCGCAACGCGAGGAATAGAATCTTTCGTTGCCTGCTGAATTTGCGCTTCGGTCGCGTCGGTGACGTTATCCGTATAGCGTTTCAGCAGCAGACCATAACCCAGGTCTTTCTTCATGCTGTTGAACTGGTCGCGAACGGCCTGATCGGTAGTACCCGCACGCAGTTCTTCCAGCAGTTGATACGCTTTCATCCCGTTACGGATGCGCTCTTCGTGCTGCACCATCAGGTCTTTCAGACCAATGACCGGTGTATCAACAGAGCGGGTGGCAATGATGCCCAGCGCATAAGGAATTTGAATCGCAAAATGGTTTTCCTGCGCATCCTGGTCCGGAATACCGAACAGGGTAAAGGAAGCCGGTGCAGGCTGCGTTTCCCATTCTGCTTCAATAGCAGCAAGTTTGGTTTTCTGCACGTCGCCCATTTCGTAACCGGATTCATCACCCAGAACGATAACAGACAGAATAGCAGCCATACCAAAGCTGGCGGCGATTGCAAAAGAACGTTTAGCAAACGCGAAGTCACGACCGCGCAGCATATAGTAGGAGCTGATCCCCAGAACGAACATCGCGCCACAAACATAACCAGATGCCACAGTGTGAACAAATTTCACCTGTGCTACCGGGTTGAGCACCAGTTCAGAGAAGCTCAGCATCTCCATGCGCATGGTTTCAAAGTTGAAATCCGCGGCGATTGGGTTTTGCATCCAGCCGTTCGCAACCAGAATCCACAGTGCGGACAGGTTAGAACCCAGGGCCACCAGCCAGGTGACGCACATATGCTGGACTTTACCCAAACGGTCCCAGCCGAAGAAGAACAGACCTACAAAGGTGGATTCGAGGAAGAAGGCCATCAAACCTTCGATCGCCAGCGGCGCACCGAAAATATCCCCTACATAGTGGGAGTAGTAAGACCAGTTAGTCCCGAACTGGAACTCCATGGTCAGACCGGTTGCCACACCCAGAGCGAAGTTGATACCAAACAACTTGCCCCAGAACTTGGTCATATCTTTATAAATCTGTTTGCCGGAAAGGACGTAGACCGTTTCCATGATGGCCAGCAAGAACGCCATACCTAGCGTCAGTGGCACAAACAGGAAGTGGTACATCGCGGTCAAGGCAAACTGTAAGCGCGACAGTTCGACTATATCTAACATCATGACTCCTTGCTCATCGCATGAAGACTCCGAGAGTGAACCCCGTTAGAAAGGGTCACACGCATGCCCCAATACAAATTTATCTGCTTCCCTCCGCCGCTGCTCTTTCTTCTCATTTGAAGAAAGGACAATGATGAAAGGTTACAAACATGTTAATAAAACACTCAAATTGATCCCGCAATTATATTACGCCGTAAAATCCTTACAATAAACAGGTTTTTATCGAGGTAAATTTGCATTTTTCGATAGTGATCAATTTATAGCTAATTTATCACTTTCAGACCAATTTGATCTGCAGCAATTTAACCTCTTTTGAGGCTGTTTACCAAGATTTAAACATTGATTTAAATCAATTTTCAAATTTAATGTTAATAGTGTTTAACAGTCAGGCGACTAGTGAACGCCATGTTAATGGTATGTTTTTCAATGAGTAATTGCCGTTACTACAAATGATAGGATATTTATTTAAATCTACACGATCTTTTAACCCGCCCGACTGACAAAATTGCCAGCAGATAAAGAGTCACTATTGCCGGGTAGCTCACAGTTTTTTGTTTAGCAAGTCATGGAATTGTTATTTCATACAAATTATTCATTTAAATTTTACTTATAATTAACACCAAGATGTAACTATCTCAAATGGAAGCGAAAGCGTCCCTCATTGACAGACGCATTGGGTTTGACGTTCCTCAGCACAGCGCAGGCGTTTCGCTTAAAGCATCACTGAAAGTTATCACTCACTTCTCTTTTTCTCTTATGTGGCAACGTTTAAATATGCCACAAACAATTCATTATCATTTTTATCTTAAATTTAACAAAATATAATTATGTCATATAAGATTAAAAAATAAAAAACCGTTATCCCGTTCACAAGTTATTTAGTAAAGGTAATTTTTTAAATTATAAAAAATGACGCATAAATGAGGCGCACAACAAAATAAGATTTCGATCACAAACATGGCAAGTCATTTATTCGTCATTTTCCTGGTAAATTAAAAAAAGCCGCAAAAACAACACTCAACCACCTGATAAACAAGGGTTTTTACAAATAAAAAATATAACAATCATTTTGCGCAGGATATTTTGAAAATAGATCAATTGCTTCCTTTTCCGCTTACACAGAAACTCCGACCCTATTAAGAGGTTGTCACAAGCCATGTTCTAAATATTAGAAAATAATTTTCACTTATTGACCATCAGCCCTACAGAGGATTACCCATGAAGAAATCTACACTTGTTATTGGCGTCATCGGTGCTGACTGCCATGCAGTAGGTAATAAAGTTCTGGATCGCGTTTTTACTGCTCATGATTTTCACGTAATCAACCTCGGGGTGATGGTGAGCCAGGATGAATATATTGATGCCGCGATTGAAACAGGCGCCGATGCCATCGTGGTGTCCTCTATCTACGGTCATGGCGACATTGACTGTCTCGGGTTACGTGAGCGCTGCATCGAACGCGGCCTCGGCGACATTCTGCTGTACGTCGGTGGCAACCTGGTAGTTGGTAAACATGACTTCGGCGATGTGGAAGTGAAGTTTAAGGAGATGGGTTTTAACCGCGTCTTCGCACCGAGCCACGACCTGGAAGATGTCTGCGCGCTTATCACCAATGATATTCGCCAACACAATGGCCTCGAGCAGCGTTGCCTGGAAGAGGCTATCTGATGCAAACAGTTTCTGTCGATATCGGCTCGACATGGACCAAGGCTGCCCTCTTCGCCCATGAAGGCGAGGAATTAACCCTGGTAAACCATGTCCTGACCCCAACCACCACACATCATCTGGCAGACGGTTTTTTTGCCAGCCTGAATCAGGTGCTGAACGTTGCCGATGCTCGCCCGTTACTGAAAAGTGGTGAAGTGCAGTTGAAATACTCCTCCTCGGCCAAGGGTGGACTCGCCGTTGCAGCAATGGGGCTGGTGCCTTCCATTACGCTGGAATCAGCAAAAGTTACCGCCCATTCGGCAGGAGCGAAAATCGCGCAATATTATTCGTACAAACTGAACCGGCATGACATCCAGGAGCTGGAATCATCACCGCCAGACATTCTGTTGTTTACCGGCGGTACAGACGGTGGCGAAGAAAGCTACGGCCTGGCGAATGCGCACGCGCTGGCAGGCTCAACGCTTGATTGCGCCATTATCTACGCCGGAAATCGGGACATTCAGGACGAAATACAAACGATTCTGGGACATAAAGATCTGACCACGGTAGACAACATTCTGCCTGACCTCGATCACCCGAATCCGTTTGCCGCGCGCCAGGCGATTTGCGATGTGTTCTTGTCACGCATTGTCAAAGGTAAAGGTCTGGACGTCATCGTCGGCGAAACCGGCGAAGAGCCAATGCCGACGCCATGGACGGTATATGAGTTAGTCAAAGCCATTAGCGATTACGACAGCGCATGGAAGGAATTCATGCTGATTGATATGGGCGGAGCCACCACGGATGTCTATTCGGCCAGCGCGAATACCCTCTCCCCCGATACCGTCCTGCATGGTGTTCCTGAACCGTTCGTCAAACGTACCGTTGAAGGCGACCTGGGAATGCGCGTTTCCGCCGTCGTGGTGGGAGAAAGCACGCAGGATATGGTGAAAGTCATCTTCGCCCAACAACCGCAGCGCGAGGAAGCGTTTTACCGCTACCTACGTCATCTGGTTGGGCAACCGGATTACCTGCCGCTCAGCGAGGAGGAGAAGTATTTCGACACCCTGCTGGCAGGTTTGTGCGTGGGCTATGCCGCTGAGCGCCACGCGGGCACTAAAAAGCAGGTTTGCACCTGCGTGGGTAACGTGGATTTACAGATGGGTCGCGATCTCACCACCGTACGCAAAGTCGTCGGTTCAGGGGGATGGCTCTCTCGCGCCAGCCAGTTCGATATCCATAGCTGGCTCAAATACCGGGAGCTGGACGACCAGGGTAAAAGAATTTTGTTACCGAATCAGTTTGAGTATTACCGCGATTCAAATGGCCTGCTCCCGCTACTGGCAAACGTCGCCAGGCTGTACCCGCAAGCCGCTGCTCGCACCAGCATTCAGTGTTTAACCCTATAAAACTTAAGGCAGCTACGAATGGAACTTCGAAATAAAAAATTGACCCATGACGAATTCATGACCGAAAGGCATCAGGTATTACAAACCTGGGAAACCGGCAAAGACGTTGAGAACTTCGAAGATGGCGTGAAGTACCAGCAATCAATCCCGGATAATAAGCGCTTCTCCCTTGCTCTGCTGAAGGCCGATCAGGAAGGGAAAACCCTGAGCCAGCCGCGCGCAGGCGTAGCATTAATGGATGAGCATATTGCGCTGCTCAAAACATTGCAGGAAGAGTGCGACCTCCTGCCGAGTACGATCGATGCCTATACCCGTCTGAACCGCTATGAAGAAGCCGCCGTCGGGATCCAGAAATCTATCGAAGCAGGTACTTCTAAGCTGAATGGTTTACCGGTCGTCAATCACGGGGTTGCTGCCTGCCGTCGTATGACTGAAGCGCTGGAAAAACCAATCCAGGTTCGTCACGGCACGCCGGATGCGCGCCTGCTGGCAGAAATCGCCATGGCCAGTGGCTTTACCAGCTACGAAGGCGGCGGCATCTCCTACAACATTCCTTACGCTAAACGTGTCACTCTGGAAAAATCCATCCGCGACTGGCAGTACTGCGACCGCCTGATGGGCATGTACGAAGAGAACGGTATTCGTATCAACCGTGAACCGTTTGGCCCACTGACCGGCACCTTGATCCCGCCGTTTATGTCCCACTCGGTGGCGATTATCGAAGGTCTGTTGGCTCTGGAACAAGGCGTGAAGTCAATTACCGTTGGCTACGGCCAGGTCGGTAGCCTGACGCAGGATATTGCAGCGATTCAGGCGCTGCGCGAACTTTCCCACGAATATTTCCATAACCACGGCTTTGACGATTACGAACTGAGTACCGTTTTCCACCAGTGGATGGGCGGATTCCCGGAAGATGAAGCAAAAGCCTTCTCCGTTATCGCCTGGGGCGCAGCGGTTGCCGGTATGTCAGGTGCCACCAAAGTGATCACCAAAAGTCCGCACGAAGCGTTCGGTATCCCAACGGCAGCAGCGAACGCCCAGGGTCTGAAAGCTTCACGCCAGATGCTCAACATGGTCAGCGACCAGAAATTCCCGCAGTGCGCTGCCGTGGAGCAGGAAGTTGATCTGATTAAGAGCGAAGTCCGCGCGGTGCTGAAGAAAGTCTTCGAACTTGGCAATGGCGACATTGCGCGCGGTACAGTGCTGGCCTTTGAAGCAGGCGTACTGGATGTACCTTTCGCGCCTGCCGCCTGTAACGCCGGTAAGATCCTGCCTGTTCGCGATAACACAGGCGCCATCCGTATTCTCGAAGCCGGATCCGTTCCGCTGCCGAAAGACATTCTCGCCCTGCACCACGACTACGTCGCAGAGCGCGCGCATTTCGAAGGCCGCAAGCCTTCTTTCCAGATGGTCATTGATGACATCAACGCCGTATCCCACAGTAAATTAATAGGAAGACCATAATGAAAATTAAACAGGCCCTTTTCACAGCTGGCTACTCCTCATTTTATTTTGACGATCAGCAGGCCATCAAAAACGGCGCCGGTCATGACGGGTTTATCTATACCGGCGCTCCGGTAACGCCTGGATTTACGTCTGTTCGTCAGGCGGGTGAATGCGTATCCGTACAGCTGATTCTGGAAAACGGCGCAGTAGCAGTGGGCGATTGTGCAGCGGTGCAATATTCAGGTGCAGGTGGACGCGATCCGCTGTTCCTGGCTGAAAACTTCATTCCGTTCCTTAACGATCACATCAAACCGCTGCTGGAAGGCCGCGACGTTGATTCGTTTCTGACCAACGCCCGTTTCTTTGACGAACTGCGTATTGACGGCCATCTGCTGCATACCGCCGTACGTTATGGTCTATCTCAGGCGCTGCTCGACGCGGCAGCACTGGCTACCGGTCGTCTGAAAGCAGAAGTGGTTTGTGATGAATGGCAACTGCCGTGCGTCCCGGAAGCCATTCCATTATTTGGCCAGAGCGGCGACGACCGTTATATCGCCGTCGACAAGATGATCCTCAAAGGTGTGGACGTCCTGCCGCATGCGCTGATCAATAACGTAGAAGAGAAGCTGGGCTTCAAAGGCGAAAAACTGCGTGAGTACGTCCGCTGGTTGTCTAACCGCATCCTGAGCCTGCGCACCAACGAAACCTATCACCCGACGCTGCATATTGATGTCTACGGCACCATCGGTCTGATCTTCGATATGGATCCGGTGCGTTGTGCCGAATACATCGCCAGCCTGGAAGCCGAAGCTCAAGGCCTGCCGCTGTACATTGAAGGCCCGGTAGATGCCGGTAACAAGCCGGATCAGATCCGCATGCTCACCGAGATCACTCAGGAGCTCACCCGTCTGGGTTCCGGCGTGAAAATTGTTGCGGATGAATGGTGTAACACCTATCAGGATATCGTGGACTTCACCGACGCGGGCAGTTGCCACATGGTGCAGATCAAGACCCCGGATCTGGGCGGTATTCACAACATCGTCGATGCGGTGCTGTATTGCAACAAACACGGAATGGAAGCCTATCAGGGCGGTACCTGTAACGAAACGGAAATCAGTGCGCGTACCTGCGTACACGTCGCGCTGGCTGCGCGTCCAATGCGCATGCTGATCAAGCCGGGTATGGGTTTCGATGAAGGTCTCAACATCGTGTTTAACGAAATGAACCGCACCATCGCGCTGTTGCAAACTAAGGATTAAGAGATGGCACGCACATTTAAGATCTTATCGCCTACGGCTATCCTGGGTTATGGCTTCCCGGAAGAAAGTTTTCGTAAAGCCATGGAAGAGTCACCGGATCTTATTGCTGTTGACGCAGGTTCCTCCGATCCAGGCCCCCACTATCTGGGGGCGGGTAAACCCTTTACCGACCGGGCCGGTGTGAAACGCGATCTGCGCTATATGATCGTGGCAGGCGTGAAGAACAACATCCCGGTAGTGATCGGCACGGCCGGTGGTTCTGGCGCAGCTCCGCATCTGGAGTGGTGTCGCCAGATAATCCATGAGATCGCACAGGAAGAAAAACTGTCCTTCTCAATGGCGTTAATCCCGTCTGATGTCGACAAAGAAATCGTTCATCAGGCGCTGGATAACGGCAAAATCACCGCGCTCGATTTTGTGCCTGAACTGACTCACGATGCAATTGAAGAGAGCACCTACATTGTCGCGCAGATGGGCGTCGAGCCTTTTCAGCGTGCGCTCGAAGCTGGCGCGCAGGTGGTTCTGGGCGGACGTGCCTACGATCCGGCCTGCTTCGCCGCGCTGCCAATAATGCAGGGCTTTGATGAAGGTCTGGCACTTCATTGCGGGAAGATCCTTGAGTGTGCTGCCATTGCTGCCACCCCTGGCTCCGGCTCAGATTGTGCGATGGGGATCATTGATGACAACGGCTTTACGCTGAAGGCGTTCAATCCCAAGCGTAAGTTCACTGAAACTTCCGCTGCGGCGCACACCCTGTATGAGAAGTCCGATCCGTACTTCCTGCCAGGACCAGGCGGCGTGCTGAACCTGAAAGCGTGCACCTTTACCCAGGTTAACGAGGGCGAAGTGTATGTCAGTGGTTCACGTCATGAAGAAACACCGTATGCGTTGAAACTGGAAGGCGCGCGTCAGGTTGGCTTCCGTTGCCTGACCATCGCCGGAACGCGCGACCCAATTATGATTGCCGGGATTGACACCATTCTCGAAGAGGTACAGGCAAGCGTGGCGCGTAACCTCTCTCTGAATGACGACAGTATCCGCATGACGTTCCACCTGTATGGTAAGAACGGTGTGATGGGCAACCATGAACCGATGAAAACCGCCGGTCATGAGCTGGGGATTTTACTGGATGTCGTTGCGCCGACGCAGGATATCGCCAACAGCGTTTGCTCGCTGGTACGCTCTACCCTGCTGCACTACGGCTATGAAAATCGCATTGCGACTGCGGGCAACCTCGCCTTCCCGTTCTCGCCATCTGATATTCAAAGTGGACCGGTGTATGAGTTCTCGATCTATCACCTGATTGAAGCGAGCGATGCGCTGCGATTTGATTTCCACATTGAACAGGTGACGCCAGAAGGAGTTCAGGCATGAAACACTCAATTTGTTCACTGGCGCAGGTTATTCGCTCCAAAAACGCCGGACCGTACGAACTGGTTTTAGATATTTTATTTAAAACCAGGGAAGACTATCAGCGGGTAAAAGCCTGCGAGCAATTAACGCCGCAGCTTATTGCCAGTTTATATAATGTTGAACCTGACTTCATTCACAATATCGTGTGGTTCGATCCGGCGAATGCCGTAAAAATCGTCATGCCGCGCGATATTATTTCCGGCAACGTCGGTGACAATGATGTTTATGGTGCTCAGCAACACGCTCCATTATTAAGTATTGAGTTCGACTTGTAACAAAACACACAATAACAACCATTGGAGCACTGAATTCAGCGGTATCACAGTGCTTCGAATTATTCATGCGGTTGGTCACAACAGGCGTGCGTCTGAGCTGCTGTCCAGGCTCAGGCGCACACCACCCTACACAATTCAAATTACCAGCCTTTATCCGATGGAGTACACATGAAGAAAATAAGTTTAACGAAGATGATCATATTAGGCCTGATACTCGGCATGATTGCCGGGGTGGCCATAAATAATATGGCCGCGGCTGAAACAGCAAAATCCTATGCAGCAGATATTTCTATTTTTACCACCATATTCTTACGCATGGTAAAAATGATTATCGCGCCATTGGTTATTTCAACTCTGGTTGTTGGTATTGCCAAAATGGGCGATGCCAAAACGCTGGGACGTATATTTTCGAAAACCTTCTTCCTGTTTATTTGCGCCTCTCTGGTGTCAATTGCACTGGGTCTGGTTATCGTTAACATCTTCCAGCCAGGCGCGGGGATCAACTTCGTGCCACATGACGTCGGGGCCGTTGCCGCCGTTCAGTCAGAGCCATTCACGCTGAAAGTGTTCATCTCGCACGCAGTACCGACCAGTATTGTCGATGCGATGGCGCGTAACGAAATTCTGCAGATCGTGGTGTTCTCAATTTTCCTCGGTTGCAGCCTGGCCGCAATTGGTGAAAAAGCCGAGCCTATCGTGAAGGTTCTGGATTCACTGGTACACGTGATGCTGAAGCTGACGGGCTACGTCATGCTGTTTGCACCACTGACCGTTTTTGCCGCTATTTCTGGTCTGATTGCCGAACGTGGTCTGGGTGTGATGGTTAGCGCCGGGATCTTCATGGGTGAATTCTATCTGACCCTGGGTATGCTGTGGGCAATCCTGATTGGCCTGTCAACCATGATAGTCGGGCCTTGCATCGCGCGTTTAACCAAATCAATCCTCGAGCCTGCACTGCTGGCCTTTACTACCTCCAGCTCAGAAGCCGCCTTCCCTGGCACCCTGGACAAGCTGGAAAAATTCGGCGTTTCTTCAAAAATCGCCAGCTTCGTTCTGCCTATCGGTTACTCCTTTAACCTGGTCGGCTCCATGGCGTACTGCTCATTTGCCACCGTCTTTATTGCTCAGGCATGCAACATTGAGCTGAGCATGGGCGAGCAAATTACCATGCTGTTAATCCTGATGCTGACCTCTAAAGGGATGGCGGGCGTACCGCGTGCATCAATGGTGGTTATCGCCGCAACCCTGAACCAGTTCAACATTCCTGAAGCTGGTCTGATCCTGTTGATGGGCGTCGATCCATTCCTCGATATGGGTCGTTCTGCTACCAACGTCATGAGTAACGCAATGGGTGCTGCCATTGTAAGTCGCTGGGAAGGTGAACACTTCGGCCAGGGTTGTCGTGGCACTGCGCCAGTGAAGACCCCGGAACAAGAACGTCCGGTTACCGAAACAGAAGTCGCGTTGTCCTGATACGACGTTATTGCCGGATGGCGCTTGCGCTTATCCGGCCTACATAACGTTTAACTATCCGTTGGCCGGATAAGGCGGTAAGCCGCCATCCGGCACCATGATGAGTACACCAACAGGATTGCACCATGACTAAAACTCTTCTCGGCGTGAGTATTTTTTCCTTCAGCGTTTTGTTCAGCGCAACGACTCTCGCGCAAACCACGCCGGATTACGCAAAGCTTATCGACCAGGCACATCAAAAATATAAAAGTAACCACGATGGAAAAGTCGCCGACTACATCCCTGCCCTGGCGACCTACAGCCCGAATAACTTTGCCATCACCATTGCCACGGTGGACGGCAAGATCTACAAGGTTGGCGATGTTAACAAACCCTTCCCCATGGAATCCCTGAGCAAAGTCTTCACCATGGCGCTCGCCATGGAACAGCACGGCCCTCAGGTGGTGCTGGATAAACTCGGGGCCAATGCCACCGGCATGCCCTTCAACTCCGGTTTAGCGGTTGAGCTGACCAAAGGCGCGCCTGAGAACCCGCTGGTAAACGCCGGGGCGATGAGCACCGTTAGCCTGATTGAAGCCAAAGACAAAACCGATCGCTGGAACAAAATCCTCGACAACCTGAACGTCTGGGCCGACGCCACGCTCACGGTTAATGAGCAGGTCTTTAAATCCGAGATGGAAACCAACCAGCACAATCAGGCGCTGGCGAAGCTGATGGAATCCTATAACAGCTTCTATGGCAATACCGACGAAGCTGTCGAAATTTATACCCGTCAGTGCTCGGTGGATATCACCGTTGAGCAACTGGCCAAAATGGGGGCGGTACTGGCGAACAAAGGCAAATCTCCATTCAACGGCAAGCAGTTGCTGAATGAAAAATATGTTCCGCAGGTGCTGGCAGAAATGGCGATTGCCGGACTATACGACGGCAGCGGTAAATGGCTCTACACCGTGGGCATCCCGGCAAAAAGCGGCGTCGGCGGCGGAATGGTCGCCGTTGTCCCGGGCGAATATGCGATTGCCGTCTATTCTCCGCCGCTGGATGAAGCCGGTAACAGCGTTCGCGCCCAGAAAACGATCGAATATGTCGCCGAAGCGACAAAAGCCAATGTCTTTTTAGCGCATTAAGCAATTACGGATGGCGTGAGCGCCATCCGACATATTAACTAAAAGGTGAGATGTAAACATGTCTAAACCATTTGTCTGGCAGGAACTCTTTGTTCAGAGTAAAGATAATACCGAATATGAATTACTGAGTAACCAGCACGTTGCGGTAACGGAGTTAGACGGAGAGGAAGTGATTAAGGTTGCGCCAGAAGCGCTAACCTTATTAGCCCAGCAGGCATTTTATGAGGCTTCATTTTTCCTGCGCGCCGGACATTTAAAACAGATAGCCAGCATTCTGCACGATCCGCAGGCCAGCAGTAACGATAAGTACGTCGCATTGCAACTGCTACGCAATGCTGAGGTTTCGGCCAAAGGCGTCCTGCCCAACTGCCAGGATACCGGGACGGCAACCATTGTGGCCTGCAAAGGACAGCATGTCTGGACCGGCGGCGATGATGCAGAAGCATTAAGCAAAGGCGTGTACACCACCTTCACCGAAAACAACCTGCGTTACTCGCAAAATGCCCCGCTGGACATGTATACCGAGGTCAATACCCAGACTAACCTGCCGGCGCAAATCGACATCAGCGCCACGCCGGGTAACGAATACCGTTTCCTGTTTGTCAACAAAGGCGGCGGCTCTGCTAACAAAGCGGCGCTGTTCCAGGAAACCAAATCTATTCTGCAGCCGGAAAAGCTCACCGCGTTTCTGATCGAAAAAATGAAATCACTGGGTACAGCCGCCTGCCCGCCGTATCACATCGCTTTCGTCGTTGGAGGCTTGTCCGCCGACCAGACGCTGAAGGTTGCCAAACTGGCTTCAACTAAATATTACGATAACCTGCCCACCAGCGGGAACGAACTGGGTCAGGCATTCCGCGATACGGCGCTGGAAGCCGAGCTGCTTAACGCCAGCCGCGAGTTTGGCATCGGCGCGCAGTTTGGCGGCAAATACTTTGCCCACGATATCCGGGTGATCCGCCTGCCACGCCACGGCGGCTCCTGCCCTATCGCCATGGCTCTCTCCTGCTCAGCCGACCGCAACATCAAGGCCAAAATCAACAAACACGGAATCTGGCTGGAGAAACTCGAGCATAATCCGGGCAAATTTATTCCCGATTCACAGCGGGTAGAAAATAGCGCCCAGACCGTACAACTGGATCTGAATCGTCCGTTGCGCGAGATCCTGCATGATCTCACCACTCTGCCAATTGGGACGCGTTTATCGTTAACCGGCCCGATTGTTGTGGCTCGCGATATCGCGCATGCCAAAATCAAAGAGCGCCTGGATAACGGCGAACCAATGCCAGATTACATGAAAAACCATATCGTCTATTACGCGGGCCCGGCTAAAACCCCCAGTAATCTGGCCTGCGGTTCGCTAGGTCCCACAACCGGCGGGCGCATGGACGGTTACGTCGATGCTTTCCAGGCCGCGGGCGGCAGTCTGATCATGTTGTCGAAAGGCAACCGCAGCGCGCAAGTCACGGATGCGTGTCGCAAACATGGTGGTTTTAACCTTGGCAGCATTGGCGGCGCCGCAGCCTTGTTGGCGCAGCAGTACGTGAAGAGCCTGCACTGCCTTGAATATCCCGAGCTGGGAATGGAAGCGGTGTGGATGATGGAAGTTAAAAATATGCCGGCCTTCGTATTAGTGGATGATAAAGGCAATAACTTCTTTAGCCAGTTTGAGCAGCAGCATCGCTGCGCAACCTGTCCGGCAGGACATTAAGGAGTCACCATGGAAGCGCGAGCCAATAATGACAGACACCGCCAGCGTCAGCAGAAACTGAAAGAACAGGTTGATACCCGCGTGGCGGCGGCAACGGAGAAGAAAGGGATCCTGATTGTCTTCACCGGCAACGGTAAAGGAAAATCCACCGCAGCCTTTGGTACGGCAACGCGCGCGGTTGGTCACGGAAAAACCGTTGGCATCGCGCAGTTTATTAAAGGCCAGTGGGATAATGGCGAGTACAACACGCTGCAACCGCTCGGTGTCGAATTTCATATTATGGGCACCGGATTTACCTGGGAAACCCAAAATCGGCAAGCGGATATCGAGGCGGCAACGGTAGTCTGGCAGGAAAGTAAGCGCATGCTGGCTGATCCGCAGTACGATCTGGTGGTGTTGGATGAGCTCACCTACATGCTGGCTTACCACTATCTGGACACCCAGGAGGTTATCAGCGCCATCGAAAATCGCCCTGCGGAGCAAAGCGTCATCGTGACCGGGCGCGGATGCCATGCGCTGTTACTGGAACTGGCCGATACGGTCAGTGAAATTCGCCCGGTAAAGCACGCGTTTGACCGCGGAATTCAGGCACAGATTGGAATCGACTGGTAGCCGTTCTTTTGCCGGATAACGATGCTAACGCGTCTTATCCGGCCTACCAATCGTTGTAGGCCTGATAAAGCGCAAACCACCATCAGGCAGCCGACACCACGGACTTACTGAGCAACCAGTTACGAAATGTCTGTAAATGCGCAGACTCCGATTTCTCTTCACGCCACGTCATAATGAAACGGTTCCCGGTGCGCATCGGAACATCGCAAGGAATGACCATATCTCCATTGTCCAGATCGTGCTGAATGGCAAAACGAGGAAGCAGCGCAACCCCCAGATTAGAACGAACCGCCGCAATCAACATCGACAACAGATCAAATCTCGGGCCTTTATTTACCAGCGGGCTGCTGACGTTGGACAGCGCAAACCATTCCTGCCAGCCTTTGATTCGCGTACTCTGGTGCAACAGCGGGTATTCGTTCAGCAGTTCGTGGACTGACAGTTTCCGTTCCGGTTCGGCCAGCAGGCAGCGGCTGCAAACTGGCAGAATTTCCTCTTCAAACAGGTACTCAACCTCTGACCACGGTGAGTAGAAATCTTCGCGCATAATTGCCGCATCATACTCACGATTAAGAAAATCACCGATATTCGCCAGCGAATGGATGTTCACGATAATATCAGGATTGAGTTTGTTAAACTCGCGCAGGTTGGGGATCAACCAATGCGTACTGAACGTCGGATTTACCGCCAGCTCAATAACCTGTACGGTCGGTTGCCAGGTCATTATTGTGGTCGTATCGCGCTCGAGTTTATTTAACGTTTCTTTAACGATACTTAAATAGTGTTTGCCGGCCGCATTTAAAAAAATACGTTTTTTGGCATGATTAAATAGCGCGGTATTAAGAAAATCCTCCAGTGCATTCACCTGGCGGAAAACAGCACTTTGTGTTAACGCCAACTCTTCAGCTGCCCTGGTATAACTTTCGTGACGCGCAACCACTTCAAAAGTTACCAGCAACTCCGTCTTGGGTATTTTTCCTCTCATAACCTCTTCCATATGCAGCGTACAAAAATAGTTTAATTTATAAAAAATAATTCAAGACACCCAGATAAGCACCGAGAGTTATATTTTATTTTCTCCATTGATGTCATTGATCCAATCCATGATTTGCTCACACTGATGGCGGATAAATATTAACCAATAATACTCAAGCACAACAATAAACACAATTTAAATAAGGTTAAACTTAAGTAAATAGTGCCAATAAGTTCTTAATAATTTTTCAAGTCTTCTTGTTTATTGCAGAAAAAACTTTGCGAGATTAATCAATATTATCCACGCGCTAATCCTGGATAATTTCACGTTATAACTTACGGGCAAACGACTGCTTTTAATCATTTATTGATGTCGTTTGTGCCATTTTTTGACAGACGTGATAAAGGACACATTGTGAAAACTTTCGGAAAGGTCTGGCTCGTTGGAGCAGGTCCTGGTGATATTTCATTACTGACCCTCAAAGCAATGATCTGCATTAAACAGGCCGACGTCATTATTTACGATCGGCTGGTCAATCCTAAAATTTTAGAATGGGCATTACCTGACTGCCTGCTTATCAATGTCGGCAAAAATCCAGGCTTCCATTGCGTTCCTCAGGGTGAAATCAACGCACTGCTGGTCCAGTATGCCCAAACACACCACAACATTGTGCGCCTCAAAGGTGGCGATCCGTATGTATTTGGCCGTGGGGCTGAAGAAGTTGAGGATCTGGTTGAAATGGGCATCCCTTTTGAAGTTGTACCGGGTATTAGTTCTACGATTGGCGGCCTGACCTATGCCGGTATCCCGGTGACGCATCGCGATTTTGCCTCCGGCTTTCACGTGGTGACTGGCCACACGCGGGAAGGCAATCAGCAGCAGGACTGGCGTCAACTGGCGAAACTTAATGGCACGTTGGTCATCGTCATGGGTATCGCCAATCTGGCGTTTATCTGTGAAGAGTTGTTGATGGGCGGGAAATCAGCAGACACGCCCGCCGCACTAATTATGTCCGCGACCCGAGAAAATCAACGCCGCCTGACCTGCACGCTCGGTTCATTATTGAGCAAGGCGCAGGAAGCGAATATTGTTCCACCGGCGCTGATTGTAATCGGAGATGTGGTGACCCTGAGCGATCGACTCTCTTTTATACCTGAAGCCATCACGTTGCCAGACAATCTTTACTGCGAAAGTCTGGCGTGACGAAAAGACTGGGGCGACGTTTGATGCGCCGCCCGGAAAACGCGGCAAAAGTAACTGGTTTGCGCGTATTGCAGTTTCCTGGCAATACTGTCTATGGAATGAACCGGATCGTGTAATAACTCCCCTGCTTTTTGCATTTTTTTCTGACTCACCCAGGTTTTAAAATTAACACCCTGGCGTTTCTTGAAAAACCGGCTGAAATAGTTCGCGCTTAAGCACACATGAGCCGCGACAGATTCCAAAGACAATTCACCATACAAATTCTCGTCAATATAACGCAGCGCCGCCATAAGTTTTTTCTCGTGACGTGAAGGCTCAGTGAAATAATGATGAGCGTAACGGGTTGCCGGAACAACAATCTTCTCAGAGATCAATTGTTCTTTCTCAAAATTATCAACAATAAAACTTAACAAATTTGCTGACGCCACCAGTACATTATTATCCACCATCGCAGACTGGCCCCACTCAGCTTTAATTTCGGGGTTATTAATCCATGAGTTTTTGTTATCAATAGCGATAGTTTTATATTCCTGATACTTTACCCGCACCTGCCCGCAGATAATAAAACCGTAAAGGTTTCCCTCATGAATTAATGGCATCGAGAACAGGCTTAGCCCTGCATGACAGGTGAGTATTCTGGGTTTAAGCTGTTTTAATGCCTCAAAAGCACAGTACTTGTCGCACTTTTGGCAACCTGCTCGATAGCGCTCATCCGCACGCATTAATGTGCAAAACGAATTAAAATTATGACATTCAGACAACGCTATACCGTTAATATCAACGACGACTGTGGCTAACCCAGTGGCTCGGGAGAAGAGTTCTGCGATAGAGAAAAAACGGTGTAAATAGTCATCCTGGATTTTCAGCGGCACGTTATCCTCCGGCATTAACAATATTAAGGCCGCTAATATGCAAAAATTAGCCTCAGGAAAGAATGATGCTTACCGCAAAAAATAATCTCATTTGTGCAGATGATTATGATCAATTGGCAAGAAAATTATAGCGACCACGATAATACTCTGCAGCACACCGCGACTTCGCTTTCTCAAAGATTAACGAATCTTCACACTCTCTTGTGAGACTCTTTTCGCAACACTCAACACCTAACTTCATTATTTTCAATAAATTACCCGTTTTTAATCTGAATTGATGATGTGCTTATTTGTGATAATCATCATGTGAATGTGAAAGGCCCTCCTGAATAATATGTTCAATTAGCAAACAATCTGAACGGAGTTGATCCATGGCCGTCACCACAGGCGTTATCGCCGACGATTTTACCGGCGCAACGGACATTGCAAGCTTTATGGCGCAGCAGGGGTGGCGCGTCGCGCTTCTGCCCGGTATGCCCGATACCGCGCAATGCTGGAATGAAGAGGTTGACGCTATCGTCATCTCGCTGAAAAGCCGCTCATTACCCGCAGAACAGGCCGTCGCCCAATCCCTGTCCTGTGCCCGCTGGCTGAAACAAAATGCAGGTGTCCGCCAGATTTATTTTAAATATTGCTCGACGTTTGACTCCACGCCAACAGGCAATATTGGCCCGGTCAGCGATGCATTGATGAACGACCTGCAGGTTCCGCTGATCGTCCACTGCCCTGCTCTGCCGCAAAACGGACGCACGGTGGTGCATGGTCATCTTTTTGTACACGGCATACTGCTTAACGAATCCGGGATGGAAAAGCATCCGCTCAATCCAATGAACGATGCCAGCCTGCCGCGTCTGCTGAGCGCGCAAACGCCAGGCGCGGTTGGTTGCATCAACCTCACGACCCTGCGTCAAGGTGTGGAAGCGGTCACTTACGCCCTGGCCCAACTTCAGGCTGAAGGTACGCGTCACGTTATCGTCGATACGCTGGATGAAGCAGATCTCAACACGCTGGCGCAAGCTCTCCATGCCATCCCTCTGTTAGCCGGGGGCTCCGGGCTCGGCGGCGCGCTGGCCGCCTGCAGCGGAGGCCAGCAATCCATGCCGCCGGACTCTTTTCCACTGCCTGCCAAAACGGTGGTGTTCTCCGGTAGCTGTTCGGCAATGAGCAATCGTCAGGTTAATCGCTATAAGGCCGCGGCAGCGTCTCGTTTGCTTGATGTGTCCCGCTGCCTGTCTGATGCCGAACGCTACACCGATGAACTGAGCGCCTGGGCGATGACGCATATCAGCGACCCATTAGCGCCATTGATATACGCCACCCAGCCGCCAGACGTACTCAAACGTATTCAACAGGAGCACGGCGAACAGGCCGCCAGCCAGGCAATCGAACACGCTTTTGCCCGGCTGAGTTCAAAGCTACGAACTGCGGGTGTAAACACCTTTATCGTCGCGGGCGGAGAAACCTCCGGCACCGTTGTGGAAGCCTTGCAGGTGAAGCGTCTGTCCGTCGGCAAAGCCATTGCGCCAGGCGTACCGTGGGTATTTTCCTCCGGTCTGGCGCTGGCGCTGAAGTCAGGCAACTTTGGTGACGACGATTTCTTTTTTACTGCCCAGGAGTACGCATTATGAATTCGGTGAGTGAACACCAACTGCGCGAACTACTCGTCCACTATGGCCGTTCCCTGTTTATGCGCGGTTACAGCAGCGGCGGTTCCGGCAATCTTAGCGTCAAAATGCCGGATGGCGGCTATCTGGTGACCCCGACCAACTCTTGTCTGGGCGAGCTTGATCCTGCCACGCTAAGTCGGCTGGATGCCAACGGCGTTCATCTTAGCGGCGACAAACCCTCAAAAGAGGTGCCCATGCATCTGGCGTGGTATCGACATCGGCCATCCTGCGGCGCGGTCGTGCACCTGCATTCTCCATGGCTGACCGCGCTCTCCTGCCTGCCGTGCACCACGCCGAAAAACTGCCTGCCGCCGTTAACACCGTACTATGTGATGCGCGTCGGGCAGTTACCGCTGCTGCCCTATTTCAAGCCTGGCCATGAAGGCATTGCCAGCGCACTGAGTGAAGTCGCGGCAGACCATACGGCCGCGCTGCTGGCCAATCACGGGCCGGTAGTAAGCGGTCGCTCGCTGCGTGAGGCGGTGTTTAACGCCGAAGAACTGGAAGACAGCGCCCGCATCTGGCTGACGTTAAAACCGCTTGGCTATGTTCCGCTCTCAGAAGAAGCGGTGGCCGAACTTGAACATTCCCGGCAAGCGTGAGGTGACATAATGATCCCCGAGCAACGACGTGATTTTATCTACCGCTACGTGCACGAAAAAAATGCCGCCTCATTTAATGAACTGGCAGATTTGATGAGCGTGTCGCATATGACCGTGCGTCGCGACATCCAGTTGCTGGAAGAAGAAGGCAAAGTTATTGCCATTAACGGCGGAGTGAAGCTCAATAACCTGCTGAAATCCGAGCTGCCATGGCGGGAAAAAGCCGAGTTGAATCATGACGTGAAACGTAAAATGGGCCAGCTCGCCGCCATGCTCATTGAGCCCGGACAAACGCTGTATCTGGATGCCGGAACGTCGTTGTTTGAAGTGGCGAAAGCGGTCGCCGCCAGCCACTGTTTCAATCTGACGGTAGTAACCAACGATTTTTCCATCAGCCACTATCTGATGGATATGCCGCACATAACGCTCTATCACACCGGTGGTCTGGTGGATCAGCGTAACCGCTCATGCCTTGGAAAAAGCGCCGCCAGTTTTCTGCGCACCATTAATATTGACGTGGCGTTTCTGAGCTCCTCATCGTGGGATACCGAACGCGGCATGTCGACGCCGAGCGAAGGGAAAGCCTCGGTTAAAGAAGCGGTACTCACCGTTTCCCGGCGTCGGGTGCTGGTCTGCGACAGCAGTAAGTTTGGCAAATACGGCATGTTCCATATCTGTGGGCTGGAACAGTTAACCGACATTATTTCTGATAACCGGTTACCGGAAAACGCCCAGCAAACTCTTGCCAGCCAGGGCGTTAAGCTGCATCTGGTTGATAACCGGGAGGGTGCGCGCCATGCTGAAGTTAGCGGCTAACCTCGACTGGTTGTTTACAGATTTACCGATAGCGGCGCGATTTGCGGCGGCGCAGGCGGCTGGTTTTCGCGGCGTTGAAGGGCTATTTCTCTGGCAGCACCCGCTGGCGCATTTGCACGCTGCACAGCGGGAAACATCCCTGCCGGTGGTGCTGATGAACGCACCGGCGGGTAACTGGGCACAAGGTGAGCGGGGACTAGCCGCACAGCCCGGTCGAGACCAGGAATTTCACCATAGCCTCAACGTGGCGCGTGATTACGCCACGGCGCTGGGCTGTCGTCGGGTTCACGTTATGGCCGGTTCGCGCTGCGACGATCTGACGCTTCACGCTCAGCGCACTCTCCTGGCCAACCGGCTGCGTATCGCCTGCGATATGATGGCTGAAGCGGAAATCGATGTGCTGATTGAACCGTTAAATTCGCAGGATATGCCCGGTTATTTTATTGACAGCTTTCCGTTGGCCGAATCTATTATTCAAGAGGTTGGCAAGAAAAATATCGGTTTACAGTTTGATATTTACCACTGTCAGAAAATTCATGGCAATGTGGCAAAAAATATTGAACGCTACTTCACCTTAATTAAACATTTTCAAATTGCTTCTGTCCCCTATCGCCATGAACCGGGAACAGGTGAATTAAATGAAACATGGCTATTCGATTTTATTAGAAAAATGAATTACCAGGGCTGGATTGGCTGTGAATATCAACCATCAACATCAGGGCCCGACTCATTAAACTGGATAACGCCTTACCTATAATTTAAATATCTCTGTACCGGAGGAAAATATGTCGGATACTGTTATTATTTCGCTGGCACCCGTTGCCGCGGATTGCCCCAGAGTTATACCCGCAGAACTGGCGCAGGAAATACTCGCCAGCGTAGAGCATGGCGCGTCCATCGTGCATTTACACGTTCGCGATAAACAGGGTCGCCTGACGCCGGATACCACCGATCTTCAGGCGACCATTGATAGCGTCATGCGCCATTCAGACCTGATTATTCAGGCATCTACCGGCGGCGTCTCTTCAATGTCCATCGCCGAACGCTGCGCGCCACTCTCCTGCCCCGGCGTAGAGATGGCTTCGCTGAACGTCGGTTCCGTCAACCTCGGAGATGCGGTGTACTTTAATCCCGGTCCGGACGTGGAATATTGCTCCCGGCAAATTGTCGAGCACAATATTATTCCCGAGTTTGAAGTTTTTGAAATTGGCATGATTAATAACATCCTGAACCTTGAAGATAAAATAAAATTCCAAAAACCCATGCTCTTTAATATCGTCCTCGGCCATCGCGGCAGTACGCCAGCAACCATTGACGCTTTAATTGCTCTGCGTAGCATGATCCCGCGCGATGCCTTATGGGGTATTACTCATTTTGGCAGAAAGAATTTCGATATTATTGCCGCCGCCGTCGGCATGGGGGCCAGTGAAGTACGAATCGGCTTTGAGGATAGCTATTATTTAAGCGCTGAAGAAAAAGCACAGCATAATTACCAGCAGGTTGCCAAACTCGCCACGCTCATTCGCAGCATGGATAAAAAAGTCGCCACGCCAGAAATTGCGCGGCACATGTTATCTATTCCATCCCGGCAGCAATAACAACAGCAAGGACATTTCAACATGACTATGACCACTGTTATTCACAAAACCGGACTCGGTATCAGCGTTGCGGGCGCGGCGCTGGCGATTATCGGTGCGCTAATCCAGTCCGCGGCGCTCTGGCAGCCCGGGCTGGTGATGTTCACCGCCGGATTCGCCGCCGGTGCAGGCTACTGGCCGGGTCTACGCAGCTATCAATTTACGCTATGGATCATCGCCGGATTTGTCGCCGCCATGACCTGGTCTACGGATCTGATCGTCTGGGGCGGTTTCAATATCACCCATAAATGGATCGTGTTCCTCGTCATTCAGGCCACCATGTTTAGCATGGGCACTAAGCTAACGATCCAGGATTTTATTGACGTCGCCAAAATGCCGTGGGCGGTGTTTATTGGCACCTTCTGCCACTTCGTTATCATGCCTCTGCTCGGCCTGAGCATTACGCTTATCTTTAACTTTCCGCCTGAGGTGGCGGTCGGGATTCTGCTGATTGGCGCCTGCCCAAGCGGACTCTCCTCTACCGTCATGGTCTATATCGCGAACGCCAACCTGGCGCTGGCGGTCTCGATCGCCGCAGTCTCAACGCTGGCGGCGACGGTGATGACGCCGCTGTGGGTTAATCTGCTGGCGGGGTCGATGATCGATATCCAGCTCACCGCAATGGTAATGGATGTGGTGAAAATCGTATTGATCCCCATCGGCGCGGCAATTCTGCATGACTATCTGAAAACCTATGCGGGCGTGCGCGGACGCCGTGTCGTCCAGATGCTGGCCGGGATCGGCGCTCTTTGGTTGCTGTATATGATTGCTGGCGGCTGGGACGCGCTGTTTGGTCACGCCAGCGCCGACGCGCAAATGTACGCGGTGGTGCTCAACTTCGTGGCAGGCGGTCTCGTCTGGGCATTGTTCTACAACTGGCTGTATGGCCGCGTGGCGGGCGTGAAGAAAATCATGCCGACCATCTCAATGATGGGGATCATTTTCTTTACGACCACCGCAGCCGCAGCCGGGCGCGAGAACCTGGTGCAGGTCGGCTTCCTGCTCTGCTTCGCCATGTTGATGCATAACCTCGGCGGCTTCCTGATTGGCTATCTGATGAGCCGCTGGATCTTCCGCATGGACGTACAGTCTGCCCGCACCGTAGCCTTTGAAGTCGGCCTGCAAAACGGCGGCATGGCGTCCGGGCTTGCCGCAGCGATGGGCAAACTGGCAACGGTTGGCCTGGCCTCGGCGGTGATGACTCCACTTGGCAACGTCAGCGGCTCGCTGCTCGCGAACTACTGGCGCAAGAAAGACGCCAGACAGGCGCAGGCCGCCGCAGCCAAAGATCCCGTTCAACCCGCTTGCGAAAATCTGTCAAAAGGATAATCACGATGACAACTCTCACTCTGGGGCATGCCCTGCGCGCCGTGGCCTCTGCGCTCGACCTCGCCGAAACATGTTACGCAAAACGCCCGTTAAGCGTAGCCGTATGCGACGCCAATGGCGAACTACTCAGCTTTGCGCGGATGGATAACGCCAAACTGTTAACCATCGAGTTAACCCAGCGCAAAGCACGCACTAGTAGCCGCCTGGGCTGTACCACGCAGGCATTTTTACAGCGCCTGCAGAAAGAGCAACTGGATATCGGTTATTTTGCCGACCCGCTGTTTACGGCGCTGCCGGGCGGGATCCCGATTCTGCACCAAGGAAAATGCCTTGGGGCCGTCGCGGTAGGCGGTTTATCCGCGCAGGAAGATCATGATGCGGCGCTGGCCGTCGCGGAAACGTTACTTAAGGAGATTGCCCAATGAAAAAGGTCGCCATGCTGCATACCAGTGCCGCCACGCTTACGATGATGCAACAGCTGATTGCCGACATCATGCCGGATGTGGAAGTCATGCACCTGGTGGAAGAATCCATGATCAAGCAGGTAATGAAGGCCCAGGGCGTGACGCCCAATATTGCCGCCCGCATCGCCGATTATGTACATATTGCCGAAAAGGCGGACTGCGATATCTTTATTACCGCCTGCTCCTCAATTGGTACTGCGGTGGAGCAATGCCAGTTTATGACCCCACTGCAGCTCGCGCGCATTGACTGCGCAATGGTGGAAGAGGCGATTGAAAAAGGTGAGCGGATCGCCGTACTGGCGACCGTGGCAACCACGCTGAAGCCAACGCTGGATTACGTACAGCGCAAAGTGCAGCAGAGCGGTAAATCGCGAACCATCACGCCTATATTAATGGAGGAGGCATTCCACGCGCTGCTGGCGGGAGACATGGATACTCATGACCGTATCGTCAGTGAAGGGTTACAGAGCGCCTTTACCCAGGCGGATGTTGTGATGCTGGCGCAAGCCTCGATGGCGCGCGTTTTACAGCAGCTCCCTTCCCCGCCGGTGCCGGTAATGACCTCGCCGGAAAGCGGAATTCGCTGGTTGAAAACACTGGCATCATCCTGATAGCGGTCGGTCAGCGCCAGCATAAGATTGCTGGCGCTGACTCATCACTTCTTTCAGGCCAGTTTCAGACTAAACGTCCGCGACTGCCCTGGCCGAAACACGCCGTTAATCCCCTTCGCATCGCTCTGCTCGCCAGCGGGTATTTCATCCATACCGGTTTCGCGGCAATGCATTACGCTTTGGCTAAACGACACGGCGGCATCGCAGCTGACGCTGTCAGAGGGATTAAATAAACGCAGGATGATTTCATCTCTGTCCTCTGCTTTTTTTAGCGCGCTAAGCTGACAGCCAACCGGTGACATACTCAACAGGCTGTAGCTATCGGGAACAGTAAATGCTGCTTTGTTGAGCTTCATCGCATCCCACGGGATTTTGTTATAACACTGGACGGGCGTCAGCCAGGCACGCGCCTGCTGAGCCAGGCCAACGTTAAGCGGCGTCCCGCTATAACTAAACAGGCAAAAGCGCCCGTGTAGCACGCCCCGCATCTGGGAATCCGGTACCGCCATTTTTATGCCTGACGGCCTGCCGGGACGTAATAAGAGATCCTCTTTTCCGAGTAAGCCGACGCCACGGAGCAGCGTCAGAGCAAACGTTTTTTTCTCCTCACCCACTACCTCAAATTCGCGCAATCCTTCGCTAAACACCGCGAGTCCATGACGCCCCTCCTGCAGCGCGGCGTAGTTGAGCAGATTCCAGACCGGCACCGGCGCTTCTTTCCATCCCTCAGCCTGCCAGTTGGCCATCGCTTCATCGTGAACAGGCCGTAGCAGCGAACCAAACTGGGTATCAGCCAACACGTCATTAGTGTGAAATGGCGTGGGGATAAGCACCCGAATTCGGTGATCGTCAGCCTGATTGTCAATGCGAATATCAACCTCAATCCGCCGGCTGTTATGGCTTAGCGTAACACCTATTTCGATGCTAACTTCACCATTGCGCTGACGTGACGCGCGCGCCTCCAGATCCGCCGGAACCGCCATCCGATAGCGAATGATTGCCCGGTCTTGCCATCCCTCGCGGATAATTTCATGCTCAAACGCAACGCCCGCAGACGTGAGGCGCCAATCCTCGCGCGAGGGGGAGTAATCGTACTCATCCCCGTCGTCGGCGCTTTCTTCAATCTCCAGTACGCGTTGATAAACAATCCCTGAATCCTTATCGCGTAGCTGTAGCGTTCCATCGTCATTGAGATCGATCAGCCAGAACGCGTTCTCCAACAGTGCCTGGGTCGCCGGAGTGGGTATCGCCTGACGGCCAGCAACGTGCGGTTCAATATACAGCGTGCAGTACCCCATCGAAGGTAGAATCTGGTTGAGCTGAATATCAAACTCCATAAACGGCTCGTAGTTGCCGTAATGGACGATTTGCCGGTCGATAAGACCAGGATCAAGCTCGCGCACGCCACGAATAAAATAAGGGATTTCATTTCCACTGCCATCAAGCAGGCGGAACTGGCTGGCGCGAAGACGTACGGTCGTATTGATCACCGCCTCACGCGGCCAGGGCATCAGGTTGAACATCACCAGCTTGTCTTCTTCACTGTGCGCCATGTTGTCAGTGATTTTACGCAGGTAAAATCGAATCAAATTGTCGGCCATATCTTCGGCCAGCACGAAGCGTGAAACGATTTCACGATGCACTTTATCGCTACAGCAACAGCCGATGCTGTCGTGGGCATGATTCTTTAAAATCTCTTTCCACATTTTCTCCAGCAGACCGTGGTGATATTCAAAACCTAAACTCCAGGCCAGCGTGGCGAGCGGTTCCAGCAGGTTTACGATTTTATTCTCAATACGCGCATGGATAATTTTGATATCCATTCGTGTGGATCCAATCGTACGATGCACGCGCATATATTTACCGTCGATAAACTCGCCGTGCAGGGTAGCCAACGTCTCCCGATGCGCTTCGATATGAGCAAAAATCTCCTCGAAGCGGCTCATGACAAATTTTCGCTGCGGGTAGATTTCACGCAGTTTATCCATCACCGCAAAGATGTTTTGCTGTAACGGCATCTGGTCATGCCCGTTGGGTAATAGGATTTCTTTAGTCACCGAGGCGTTCTCCAGCACCTCGAAGTAGCCGTCAAGTCGCTTACGCAGCCCGGCCTCATCCTCGGGTAAGTACTTACCAATCGCATAGCCCAGCGGCAATACCTGTGTCGTCACCTGGCTACCGTCAGCGCTTTGCCATAAAAATTCGGTTTTATCGGTGCCATGACGTTCAGAGCACCCACGCCAGAACAGAGCCCGGTTGATACCAAAACCATTATAAATATGCGGCATCTGCCCGGACATCCCAAATGAATCAGGTAGATAACCTATCTTCATCGGTTCGCCAAAGGCCATACAATCGCGGATGCCGTACATCAGATTGCGGACAATTGACTCACCGGAAACGAGGGTCGTATCCGTTTGCGTGTACCAGGGGCCGATAATAAGCTTCCCGGCCTGCACCAGCGCTTTAACCCGCTGCCGGTTTTCAGGTTTCACCGCAAAATAGTCTTCCAGCACCGCCGTTTGACCATCCAGCACGTAATATTTGTACTCTGCATCCTGCTCAAGGCGAGTCAGGATCTCTTCCATATTGTTAACCAGCAAAATACGCGACTCTTCGGTGGTGAAGTACCACTCACGGTCCCAGTGCATATGCGGCGTAATGTGAACGCGAGATACTGCTTTCATCGTCATTTCCTGTTGAGTAAGTGCTTACGGCATCACGCTATCGGTGACGTATTTCCCCTGTTTAACCGCTTGACGACGCCAGAGCAGTAAAATCGCCGTGGAGATAATCGTCCCAATTAGCGCGGCGCCAAACCAGCCCGCAGCGGCCATCACCGCGCTTAGGTCTGCGGGGATAAGTAAAAAGAGCGAGAAAATCCCGGCACCAGGGGTCGAAAGCCCAATCCCCATGGCCCCAACGATGGCTCCGGTCGCCATCGACCCCATCACTAAAGAGCCAATCACCCGAATCGGGTCCTCAATCGCCAGCGGAATCGCGCCTTCGGTAATCCCAGCAAGGCCGAGCAGCCAGGTGGATTTACCGGTCTCAATCTCAAACTGTTTGAACAGGCGTGGCGCCAGCATGGTTGAGGCGGTGACGGTAAAAGCAGAAACCATTTTTACCGAAGCGAAAATGGCGTAGGGGCCGAATACACCGTTGGCCATCGCGCCCAGACAAAAGGCATATGCCGCTTTATTGACCGGACCGCCAAGATCAAACGAACACATAAAGCCCAGGATCATACCGAGCAGTAGCGCGTTGGTGCCTGATAACCCATTTAGCCAGGCCGTCAGCGAGGTATTGATCCAGGCGACAGGCTCGCCAATCACAAACAACATCAGGCTACCCGCGCCCAACGTGCCAATCACCGGATAGAGGTAGAACGTTAAAAAGCCATTGAATTTGCTGCTTAATCGCAGATGCTGTTTCACCCAACGCATGAGATAACCGGCAATCAGGCCACCGGCAACACCGCCAAGAAAACCCGAGCCGATTAAGTTCGCCGCCAGACCCGCCGCAAAGCCTGGAGCCAGCGCTGGTTTATCCGCCAGCGAATAAGCGGTATAGGCCGACAGTACCGGAACCATCAGCGTGCCCAGCATCCCGCCGCCGAGTTGGCGATACATCCACAGCCAGGACTTCTCTAAGCTGTACACATCCTGTAGGCCGAAAATCTGTGCAATCAATACCGCCACCGCCAGTACCGTCCCTCCGGCGACGATTAACGGCACGGCAAACGAAATTCCGCTCAGCAGTGCTTGTTTCAGGTCGGTTTTCAGCCCCTTTTTCACCTCTGTCTGTGGCTGAGAAACACGCTGGCTTTGCAGAGGCTCCAGCGCTAACGCCTGTTCAATCAGCGCTTTTGCGTGGCGCAACGGTTCGGCAACCGGAACGGAGATCGCCGGGATACCGTTGAAACGTTCACTTTCTTTAATAGCGACCTCTGCGGCGAAAATGCAGGCGCGCGCATCATTCAGTTGTTGAGCCGTTAAGCGGTCTTCAATGCCATTGGCACCCTGTTTTTCCACCACCACGTTAACGCCCATTTGTCGGCCGGCTTTCTCCAGATACTCAGCCGCCATATAGGTATGCGCAATGCCCGCCGGACATGCGGTAACGCAAACAATCGTTGGCGCATCCGCCGTCGCCACTGCGGCCTGCGGCGGTGTTTCGACCACTAACGCCGCCAGCACCGCTTCGGCGCTGGTCGCCGCCATCACGCGAGCACGCAGACCCTCATCCGCAAGGCAGGTGGTCAGTTCGGTCAGGATTTGGATATGAGTTGAACCGGCTTCATCTGGCGGGATCGCCAGCAAAAAAATAAGTTCAACAGACTCCGGGCCATCAATACCTTCCCAGTCCATCGGTTCACTCAGCGTCGCCACCGCGAAAGCCGCCTCTTTCACGGCCGACGATTTACCGTGCGGTACCGCCAATCCTTCGCCAAGCGCCGTAGGTCCCAGCGATTCGCGGTGAAAAACTTCCGCCAGATAAGCGTCGGCATCGGTGATTTTGCCTAATTCGGTCAGCCGCTGCGTAAGTTGGCGAATGGCATCGTCACGATCGGTAAATCTCGCCTGCACACAGACTGCGCGAGGGTGGGACAGTATTGTCAAATTCATCATGGTCCTCAGAGGATTGTCATTATTATGTGCCGCGATTGTCGCAGACAAAACAATACCTTTACGTGATCAATTTCACTAACGAGACAATATTTGTATTTAATTTGTATTATTTACTATTGATAAAATGTACGCATAATTTGTCGTGAATATCTGACTTTATTGCCGACAAAAGCGAAAAGAGATGAGCAAAAAACCGATGTACCGCCAGATAGCCGACGTTCTGCGCGAACAAGTTGCAAAAGGTGAATTAAAACCAGGTGATGCACTTCCCACAGAATCTACGCTACAGAGCCGTTTCGAGGTCAGCCGCGTGACCATCAGGCAAGCACTCAAGCTGCTGACGGAACAGAATATTATCGAGAGCATTCAGGGCAGCGGTTGGTATGTGAAAGAGGAGCGCGTCAATTACGACATTTATCAGCTCACCAGTTTTTATGAGAAGCTTGCCGACCGTCAGGTTGAAACGCACAGCGAAGTGAAGGTCTTTGAGGTCATTCCAGCAGGAGAGATGCTGGCCGAGTGGCTACAGCTGGCGGCTGAAGATAAAGTCTGGCATGTAAAACGGGTTCGTTTTATTAAGCAGAAAGCCGTTACCCTCGAAGAGACATGGATGCCGCTCGCCCTCTTTCCCGATCTCACCTGGGAGGTGATGGAAAATTCTAAATATCACTATATAGAACAGATCAAAAAGATGGTTATCGATCGCAGCGAGCAGGAACTGATCCCGGTTATTCCGGATGAGGATACTGTAGAAATGCTGGGCATGCCGCAGGGGAAACCGGTGCTGGAGAAAATCTCTCGCGGGTTTCTGCTCGATGGACGCGTTTTTGAATACAGCCGCAACACCTTCAAAAGCGACGATTATAAATTTACGCTGGTGGCAAAACGACGCCATTAAAAAAGGCCATCATCAGATGGCCAACCATGTCGAAACGGGACCAGCCCTTGACTATGCAGAGAGTCAGGGCTGTTTTTTTTCTTACTTAATCACTGTTTTCAGCGCTTCGCCGATATCGGCCAGGCTACGAACGGTTTTCACGCCAGCGGCTTCCAGCGCAGCGAATTTCTCATCCGCCGTACCTTTACCACCTGCGATGATCGCACCAGCATGACCCATACGTTTACCTTTCGGCGCAGTCACACCCGCGATGTAACCCACAACCGGCTTGGTCACATGATCTTTAATGTACGCCGCCGCTTCTTCTTCCGCGCTACCGCCGATCTCACCGATCATGACGATCGCTTCGGTCTGCGGATCTTCCTGGAACAGCTTCAGGATATCGATGAAGTTAGAGCCTGGGATCGGGTCGCCGCCGATACCCACACAGGTAGACTGACCAAAACCGTAGTCGGTGGTCTGCTTAACCGCTTCATAGGTCAGCGTACCGGAACGAGAAACGATACCGACTTTACCAGGCTTGTGAATATGGCCCGGCATGATGCCGATTTTACATTCGCCAGGGGTGATAACACCTGGGCAGTTCGGGCCAATCATGCGCACGCCAGCTTCATCCAGCTTCACTTTCACGGTCAGCATATCCAGCGTTGGGATACCTTCGGTGATGGTGATGATAAGCTTGATGCCAGCATCAATAGCTTCCAGGATGGAGTCTTTGCAGAACGGAGCCGGAACGTAGATAACGGTGGCGGTTGCGCCGGTCGCTTCTACTGCTTCACGTACGGTGTTGAACACCGGCAGACCCAGATGCGTGGTGCCGCCTTTGCCCGGCGTAACACCGCCGACCATTTGCGTACCGTAAGCAATCGCTTGTTCAGAGTGGAATGTCCCCTGGCTACCGGTGAAGCCCTGGCAGATAACCTTGGTATCTTTATTAATTAAAACTGACATTATTTCCCCTCCACTGCGGCAACAACCTGCTGAGCTGCATCCGTCAGACTTTTCGCTGCAATAATATTCAGGCCGCTATCAGCCAATTTTTTCGCGCCGAGTTCAGCGTTGTTACCTTCAAGACGTACCACGACCGGAACGTTAACGCCCACTTCTGCTACCGCGCCGATGATACCGTCCGCGATCAGGTCGCAGCGTACGATACCGCCGAAGATGTTAACCAGTACGGCTTTAACATTGTCGTCAGAGAGGATAATTTTGAACGCTTCGGTTACACGCTCTTTGGTCGCACCGCCGCCAACGTCAAGGAAGTTAGCCGGTTCGCCGCCGTGCAGTTTAACGATGTCCATGGTGCCCATTGCCAGGCCCGCGCCGTTAACCATACAACCGATGTTGCCGTCCAGAGCGACGTAGTTCAGTTCCCACTGTGCAGCCTGTGCTTCACGCGGATCTTCCTGAGACTGATCGCGCATTTCACGCAAGTCAGCCTGGCGGAACAGCGCGTTGCCGTCAGCGCCCAGTTTGCCGTCGAGGCAGATCAGATCACCCTGCTTGGTCACCACCAGCGGGTTGATTTCGATCAGCGCCAGATCGCGCTCAAGGAAGATAGTCGCCAGACCCATGAAGATCTTGGTGAACTGCTGAACCTGTTTTCCTTCCAGACCCAGTTTGAACGCCAGTTCACGACCCTGATAAGGCATCGGACCGGCCAGCGGATCGAGCGCTACTTTGTGGATCAGGTGCGGCGTTTCTTCCGCCACTTTTTCAATTTCCACGCCGCCTTCGGTAGAGGCCATGAAGACCACACGACGGGAACTACGGTCAACAACTGCACCGAGGTAAAGTTCTTTACCAATGTCGGTCGCTGCTTCAACCAGAATCTGATTTACCGGTTGACCATGGGCGTCTGTCTGGTAAGTGACCAGACGTTTACCCAGCCAGTGTTCAGCAAAAGCGCGAATGTCTTCTTTGCTGTTCACAACCTTCACACCGCCCGCTTTACCACGGCCACCAGCGTGAACCTGACATTTCACTACCCACGGGCCTGCGCCGATTTTAGATGCAGCTTCTTCAGCTTCACGCGGAGTAGTACAGGCATATCCCACCGGTGCCGGTAAGCCATAGCGGGCAAAAAGTTGTTTTGCCTGATATTCATGTAAGTTCATGTGTTCTGTCCATCCTTCAGGTAATCGTTATCTTTTACCCGTAGGCCTGATAAGCCTCCAGACCTACGGGGCAGGTGATACTCTTATTTACTACACGTCCAGCAGCAGACGCGTCGGATCTTCCAGCAACTCTTTAATGGTTACCAGGAAGCCTACTGACTCACGACCATCGATCAAACGGTGGTCATAAGACAGCGCCAGATACATCATCGGCAGGATTTCAACCTTGCCGTCTACGGCCATCGGACGATCTTTGATGGCATGCATACCCAGGATGGCGCTCTGCGGTGGGTTGATGATCGGGGTAGACATCAGGGAACCGAACACGCCACCGTTAGTGATGGTGAAGTTACCGCCCGTCAGATCGTCGACCGTCAGCTTGCCGTCGCGACCTTTAACTGCCAGCTCTTTAATATTTTTCTCGATGTCAGCCATACCCAGCAGATCCACATCACGCAGGACCGGCGTGACCAGGCCACGCGGCGTGGAGACCGCCATGCTGACATCAAAGTAGTTGTGGTACACCACGTCATCGCCGTCGATGGACGCGTTCACTTCCGGATAGCGTTTCAGCGCTTCAACAACCGCTTTCACGTAGAAAGACATAAAGCCCAGACGGATACCGTGACGTTTCTCGAACGCGTCACCGTACTGCTTACGCAGATCCATGATTGGCTTCATGTTGACTTCGTTGAACGTGGTCAGCATGGCGGTGGAGTTTTTCGCTTCCAGCAGACGCTCAGCTACGCGTTTGCGTAGACGGGTCATCGGAACACGTTTTTCGCCACGAGCGCCCAGTTGAGCCTGTGGTGCAGGCGCGGCGGCCGGCGCTTTGGCTTCTGCTTTCGCAGCCGGTGCTTTGGCCAGATGCTTTTCAACATCTTCACGCGTGATACGACCACCGACGCCGGTGCCATTGATGGCGCTGGCTTCGAGATTATGCTCACCCAGCAGGCGACGGATCGCCGGGCTCAGGGCATCGTTGTTCTGTTCAGCAAGAGACGCCTGCTGGCGTTGTGCCGGAGTAGAATCTTTCTCTTCAGACTTGGCGCTGGTCTCTTTGCCAGAGCTGTTGCCTTCACGCAGGCGACCGAGGATCTGGCGAGAAGTGACGGTTGTCCCTTCATCTTCCAGAACCGCATCAAGAATACCGTCCGCTGATGCCGGTACTTCCAGTACCACTTTGTCAGTTTCGATTTCTACCAGTACTTCATCACGACGTACTGCATCGCCCGGTTTTTTGTGCCAGGTTGCAACCGTTGCATCCGCTACGGATTCAGGCAGGTCGGGAACAAGAATATCTACGCTACTCATTATTTATCCTTTATTTAATCGACGTTCAGCGCGTCATTAACCAGATCTTGTTGCTGCTTCTGGTGAACGGACATATATCCTACTGCCGGAGAGGCAGAGGCCGGGCGACCTGCATAACGCAGAGCTGACCCAAATGGAATTACTTCACGGAAATGATGCTGGCTGCAGTACCATGCGCCCTGGTTGAGCGGCTCTTCCTGGCACCAGACAAAATCATGTACATGAGCAAACGGTTTCAGCGCTTCCTGCACCGCTTTATGCGGGAACGGATAGAGCTGTTCGATACGCACAATGGCGACATCTTTTTGGTCGTTCTTGCGGCGTTGCTCCAGCAGGTCGTAATAAACCTTACCAGAACACATCACGACACGCTTCACGCCTTTAGGATCAAGTTCATCTACTTCGCCAATGGCTGGCAGGAAGGTGCCATTTGCCAGTTCGTCCAGCGTGGACACCGCCAGCGGATGACGCAGCAGCGACTTCGGTGACATCACTACCAGCGGACGACGCATTCCGCGCAGCGCCTGACGACGCAGCATGTGGTAAACCTGTGCCGGGGTAGACGGGACGCAAACCTGCATGTTTTGCTCAGCGCAAAGTTGCAGATAACGTTCCAGACGCGCGGAGGAGTGCTCCGGGCCCTGACCTTCATAGCCGTGTGGCAGCAGCATAACCAGACCGCACATACGGCCCCATTTCTGCTCGCCGGAAGAGATGAACTGGTCGATAACCACCTGCGCACCGTTGGCGAAGTCACCGAACTGCGCTTCCCAGATAGTCAGGGTGCGCGGTTCTGCCGTGGCATAACCGTACTCGAATGCCAGCACCGCTTCTTCAGACAGCACGGAGTCCCATACGCGGAACGTGCCCTGGCCGTTATGCACATGCTGCAGCGGAGTGTACGTTGAACCATTCGCCTGGTTATGAATCACCGCATGACGGTGGAAGAAGGTTCCGCGGCCAGAGTCTTCACCCGACAGACGTACCGGAATACCTTCATCAACCAGCGTGGCGTAAGCCAGATTCTCTGCGCCACCCCAGTCGAACAGCTTCTCGCCTGCGGCCATGGCCTGACGGTCGCCGTAAATTTTGGCAACACGCGACTGCATTTCCACCGCTTCAGGCACGGTGCTGATGCGTTTTGCCAGCTCCTGCAGACGCTTCATCTCAACTTTGTTCGGGTAGTTTTCATCCCATTCGTGGTTGAGGTACGGCGACCAGGTGAAGGAGTGCATATTCATTGGACGCCACTCTTTGACCACGCATTCGCCTGCGTCCAGCGCGTCACGATACAGATTGACCATTTCGGTCGCATCTTCCAGCGTAGCGACGTTGTCCGCTTCCAGCTTGTCAGCGTAGATTTTGCGCGGAGTCGGATGCTTTTTGATTTTCTGATACATCAGCGGCTGGGTTGCGCTTGGCTCGTCGGCTTCGTTGTGGCCGTGACGGCGGTAGCACACCAGATCGATAAAGACATCGCGTTTAAAGGTATTACGGAAATCCAGTGCCAGACGCGTTACGAAAGCGACCGCTTCCGGGTCATCCGCGTTCACGTGGAAAATCGGCGCCTGAACCATCTTACCGATGTCGGTGCAGTACGGTGTAGAACGTGCATCTAGCGGGTTAGAGGTGGTGAAGCCCACCTGGTTGTTGATAACGATGCGAACGGTACCGCCCACTTCGTAACCACGCGCTTTCGACATGTTCAGGGTTTCCTGAACCACGCCTTGCCCGGTTACTGCCGCATCACCATGAATAGTGATTGGCAGCACTTTATTGCTGCTCGGCTCGTCCAGACGATCCAAGCGTGCACGTACGGAACCGATAACCACCGGGCTAACGATTTCCAGGTGCGACGGGTTAAACGCCAGCGCCAGATGCACCAGACCGCCTTCGGTTTCGATATCTGATGAGAAGCCCATGTGGTACTTCACGTCACCGGTGCCGAGGTGTTCTTTATGTTTGCCCGCAAATTCGTCGAATAGATCCTGCGGCTTTTTACCCAGCACGTTAACCAGGACGTTCAGACGACCACGGTGCGCCATACCCAGTACCACTTCACGGGTACCGCTATTACCGGCGTGGCGGATCATCTCTTTGAGCATTGGGATTAACGCATCACCGCCTTCCAGCGAGAAGCGTTTCGCGCCCGGGAATTTTGCACCCAGGTAGCGTTCCAGACCTTCCGCTGCAGTCAGTTCGCTGAGGAAGCGTTTCTTCTCTTCACTACTGAACGCAGTACGGCCAGACTCGATACGCTGCTGAAGCCAGCGTTTTTCTTCGGTGCTGGTGATGTGCATATACTCGGCGCCAATCGGGCCGCAGTAGGTTTGTTTCAGCGCGACAACCAAGTCGCTCAGCTTCATCGTGTCTTTGCCACCGGCAAAAGAACCCACGTTAAAGCTTTCCTGGAAATCCGCATCGGTCAGATCGTGGAAGGAGGGATCCAGATCGGCCACATTTTCTTGCTGCCACAGTCCCAGCGGATCGAGATTCGCATGCTGATGACCGCGGAAACGATAGGCGTTAATGAGCTGCAGGACTTTAACCTGCTTCACATTGGCATCAGGGTCGGAAATAGAAGAAGAGTAACGTGGGGTAATCAACGCCTGTCGACGGAAATAATCACGTGTTTTTGAGTGGAGTTGATCCGGTTTGACTCCGGTACCAGGTAACTGCTGGAACGTCGAACGCCAGTTAGCATCTACCGAGTCAGGGTCGGTTAAGAAGTCTTCATAGAGCTGTTCTATCCAGCTCTGGTTAGAACCAGAGAGGTAAGAAGAGTCCAACCAGGCTTTCAAAGCGCTGTTCTGCATCGTGATCCCTTAAGCATTTGTATGCTTATTTCGCCGTGGATACTACCACGCACACCGATGTGCGTGCCGGGGTTCACTTGTTGCGGACTGTCGTGTCATCTGCGTCCGCTAAGGAACCTTTAAAAACTGTCTAATAATCGTCGTCGTTCAGGCTGCGATTATTGCTATCAATGTGGCAGTTTTTAGAGGTTTCCCTGCACGGCCGGGGAATCTCTTCCCCGGCAACTACAACTACTTATGCACTACGTTTGAGCAGCATCGACTTAATATGACCGATGGCGCGCGTCGGGTTCAGCCCTTTAGGACATACGCTGACGCAGTTCATGATGCTATGACAGCGGAATACGCTGAAAGCGTCACTTAAACCTTCCAGACGGCTGTCGGTCTCGGTATCGCGGCTATCAATTAAGAAGCGATACGCGGCCAACAGGCCTGCCGGGCCAATAAACTTGTCCGGGTTCCACCAGAATGATGGGCAGGACGTTGAGCAGCATGCACACAAAATACATTCATACAGCCCATCGAGCTTCTCACGCTGCTCTGGCATTTGTAAATGCTCACGAGCCGGAGGATTTTTCCCATTATTCAACAAGTAAGGCTTAATCTTCTCATACTGTGCGTAGAATTGCCCCATGTCTACCACCAAATCGCGCACAACCGGTAAACCTGGCAGCGGGCGAATGACAATTTTCTTGCCCGGCTGATTCAGCGCAGAAATAGGTGTGATACAGGCCAGTCCATTTTTGCCGTTCATGTTCAGACCGTCGGAGCCGCAGACCCCTTCACGGCATGAGCGACGAAACGACAACGACGGATCTTTTTCTTTCAGCTGCATCAACGCATCCAGCAGCATCATGTCGCGCCCTTCTTCCGCCTCCAGGGTGTAATCCTGCATGCGCGGAGCGTCGTCAACATCCGGGTTATAGCGATAAACTGAAAACTCGAGTTTCATTGTCCTGTCTCCGCATTAATAAGTACGAATCTTCGGCGGGAATGCCGGGCGCAGCTTCGGTTCCATATTGACTTGACGTCGCGTCATGGATTCCGACTCTGGCAGGTACAGGGAATGGCACAGCCAGTTTTCGTCATCACGTTCCGGGAAGTCGAAGCGGCTATGCGCGCCACGGCTTTCGGTACGGAAGTTTGCAGATACTGCAGTGGCGTACGCGGTCTCCATCAGGTTATCCAGCTCCAGACACTCAACGCGCTGGGTGTTGAACTCACTGGAGGTATCGTCCAGACGGGCATTTTTCAGGCGTTCGCGAATCGCTTTCAGCTCTTCCAGGCCCTTCGCCATCGCATCGCCTTCGCGGAATACCGAGAAGTTATGCTGCATACATTCTTGCAGCGCTTTACGAATTGCCACCGGGTCTTCACCGTTACGGTTACCGTTCCAGCGATTCAGACGCGCCAGAGAAGCGTCGATTTCATCTTCGGTTGCATCCAGCAGGTCACCCTGCTCTGCGATAGATTCCTGCAGATGCAGACCCACAGCACGACCAAATACCACCAGGTCAAGCAGTGAGTTGCCGCCCAAACGGTTAGCACCGTGAACCGATACGCAGGCGATTTCACCGACGGCAAACAGCCCTGGGATCACCACATCTTCGCCCTGCTCATTCACGGTCAGCGCCTGGCCGGTGACTTTGGTCGGAATACCGCCCATCATATAGTGGCAGGTTGGAATAACCGGGATCGGCTCTTTCACCGGGTCAACGTGAGCAAAGGTACGGGACAGTTCGAGAATACCCGGCAGACGGGACTCCAGCACTTCTTTACCCAGGTGGTCGAGTTTCAGTTTGGCGTGCGGCCCCCACGGACCGTCGCAGCCACGACCTTCGCGGATTTCGATCATGATGGAACGCGCCACCACGTCACGACCCGCCAGGTCTTTCGCATTCGGGGCATAACGCTCCATGAAGCGCTCACCGTGTTTGTTCAGCAGGTAGCCACCTTCACCACGACAGCCTTCTGTTACCAGAACACCCGCGCCAGCGATACCGGTTGGGTGGAACTGCCACATCTCCATATCCTGCACCGGCACGCCAGCGCGGATAGCCATACCGACGCCGTCACCGGTGTTGATGTGGGCGTTGGTGGTGGACTGATAAATACGGCCAGCACCGCCGGTCGCCAGCACGGTTGCGCGGGCTTTGAAGTAAACCACTTCACCGGTTTCAATACACAGCGCGGTACAACCAACAATCGCGCCATCGGCATTTTTCACCAGATCCAGCGCATACCATTCGGAGAAAATGGTGGTGTGGTTTTTCAGGTTCTGCTGATACAGCGTGTGCAACAGCGCATGGCCGGTACGGTCTGCCGCTGCCGCGGTACGTGCCGCCTGCTCGCCGCCGAAATTCTTCGACTGGCCGCCAAACGGACGTTGATAAATTGTGCCATTATCGAGGCGAGAGAACGGCAGCCCCATGTGGTCCAGCTCCAGAATCGCTTCCGGACCGGTTTTACACATATATTCAATAGCGTCCTGGTCACCTATGTAGTCCGACCCTTTGACGGTGTCGTACATGTGCCATTCCCAGTTATCTTCATGGGTATTACCGAGCGCAACGGTGATGCCACCTTGCGCAGATACGGTATGGGAACGGGTTGGGAACACTTTGGAGAGCAGCGCACAGGTCTGACCGCTCTGGGAAATTTGCAGCGCCGCGCGCATACCTGCGCCGCCGGCACCAATCACAACAGCATCAAATTCTCTGACTGGCAGTTTCATTACACACCCCACACCACAACAAATCCATAAATGACGTAAACCACCAGCGCAACGACGATAGCCAGTTGCAGAATCAGGCGCACGGCCAGCGGTTTAACGTAGTCGGTCAACACCTGCCACATGCCGATCCAGGCATGAATCAAGATGGAGAAAAGAGCCAGCAGGGTGAAGACTTTGGTGAATGCCGATGAGAAGAAACCGGTCCAGACTTCAAACGTCAGTTCGCCGCTGGTGGCGAAGAAGCCGACCATATAGATGATGTATAACGTCAGAACGATAGCGGTAGCACGGACCAGAATGAAGTCATGTACGCCGTTGCGTCCTAATGCGGAGGCGTTGCTTACCATACGAGGACTCCTGCGAGAAGTGAAAGCACGACAATGATAACGAAACAAATTTTGGCGGAACGTGTCCCTGCTTCGAGGGTTTCTTCGATATAGCCAAAATCCATCAACAGATGGCGAATGCCCATTACGGCGTGATATGCCAGCGCAATCAGGATCCCCCACAGAATTAACTCCACAAAGAAGTTATTCATAATGGATGACGCCGCGAGGAAACCTTCAGGGGAGGAAAGGCTGGTACCCAATAACCACAACAGAATCCCGACCGCCACGAAGGTGATCACTCCGGATACGCGATGGAGAATGGACGCTATCGCCGTGATTGGGAACCGGATCGTTTGTAGATCCAGATTGACAGGTCTTTGTTTTTTCACATTTCTTATCATGAATAACGCCCACATGCTGTTCTTATTATTCCCTTTGGACTTCGGGTACAGAAGATGAAGACACCTGTAGCCTGAAAGACGACGGGATTTCCTTCCTCCGGTCTGCGTGCGGGTCAGACAGCGTCCTTACTATAACTACGCGTCATATAAAACACTGCTTCCAGATGCTAAAACGACACGTTACAACGCTGGTTGGCTCGGGATTGCAGGGTATTCCGGAGACCTGGCGGCAGTATAGGACGTTCACAAAATCATTACAATTAACCTACATATAGTTTGTCGGGTTTTATCCCGAACAGTGACATAGGTCACGATAACAACATTATTTTAATTTTTAACCATCTAATTTGACAATCATTAAACAAAGTTGTTACAAACGACACCAGAAAAAGCATATAATGCGTAAAAGTTATGGGGTCACTCTTTCACCGGACATTTAGTTATGTAACAGTGTGGAAGTATTGACCAATACAGTCAGGACAGTTATTAGTGATAGACAGGTTTAATAATTCGGATTGCTAAGTTCTTGATTTGCAGTTTATTCGCCATGAAAAGACCGTTTTACCTGCAAGCGCCCATAGCTCTGTACCCAGGTTATCCCCTCTTTCGCAGAGCGGCGAGCCAAATAACAAACTGGTAACGGTTCATTGATGTACGAAGGCAAATGTGAGTTCCAGCAGTCTTAAGCAATAAGGCGCTAAGGAGACCGTAAATGGCTGATACTAAAGCAAAAATCACTCTAAATGGTGACTCTGCTATTGAACTGGATGTGCTGAAAGGTACGCTCGGTCAAGATGTTATTGATATTCGTAGTCTTGGCTCAAAAGGGATGTTTACTTTTGACCCAGGTTTCACCTCTACCGCATCCTGCGAATCCAAAATTACTTTCATCGACGGTGACGAAGGTATTTTGCTGCATCGCGGCTTCCCGATTGATCAGTTGGCGACCGAGTCGAACTATCTGGAAGTGTGTTATATCCTGCTGTACGGCGAAAAACCGACGCAGGAGGAGTACGACGAGTTCAAAACCACAGTCACTCGCCATACCATGATCCACGAGCAGATCACCCGCCTGTTCCACGGTTTCCGCCGCGACTCTCACCCGATGGCCGTTATGTGTGGTGTTACCGGGGCGCTGGCTGCGTTCTACCACGACTCGCTGGATGTGAATAATCCGCGTCACCGTGAAATCGCCGCCTTCCGTCTGCTGTCCAAAATGCCGACCATGGCAGCGATGTGCTACAAATATTCCATCGGACAGCCGTTCGTGTACCCGCGTAATGACCTCTCCTACGCCGGTAACTTCCTGAACATGATGTTCTCCACGCCGTGCGAAAAATACGAAGTGAATCCGATTCTGGAACGCGCAATGGACCGTATCTTGATCCTGCACGCTGACCACGAACAGAACGCCTCAACCTCTACCGTTCGTACCGCCGGTTCTTCTGGCGCTAACCCGTTTGCCTGCATCGCGGCCGGTATTGCTTCCCTGTGGGGACCGGCACACGGCGGCGCAAACGAAGCTGCGCTGAAAATGCTGGAAGAAATCAGCTCTGTTAAACACATTCCGGAATTTGTTCGCCGCGCGAAAGACAAGAATGATTCCTTCCGCCTGATGGGCTTTGGTCACCGTGTTTATAAAAACTATGACCCGCGCGCCACCGTCATGCGTGAAACCTGCCATGAAGTACTGAAAGAACTGGGCACCAAAGATGATCTGCTGGAAGTGGCGATGGAACTTGAACACATTGCGCTCAACGACCCGTACTTCATCGAGAAGAAACTCTACCCGAACGTAGATTTCTACTCCGGCATCATCCTGAAGGCGATGGGCATTCCGTCCTCCATGTTCACCGTTATCTTCGCCATGGCGCGTACCGTGGGCTGGATTGCACACTGGAACGAAATGCACACCGACGGCATGAAAATCGCTCGTCCGCGTCAGTTGTACACCGGCTACGACAAGCGCGATTTTAAGTCTGATATTAAGCGTTAATTGTCTGCCGGATGGCGCCAGCGCCTGTCCGGCTTACAGCCATTAATTCTCCCGGGTCGGACAAGGCATTGAAGCCAGAATCCGACCTGTTTTTTTGATGCATATTATTTTATTCTCATCATGCTTTCTCTATGATTTACTGAGATTTCCGTCATTTCACTCAGGAGCATGGGATGCCTGTTTTGCAGTGGAGTCTGTTGTTTCTGCTATCGCTCCTTCTTTCCCTGTTCTTTTTGTTTATACACCTTCCAGGACCGCTGCTACTCGGTTCGATGATCGTCGGCATTATATTCAGTATGCGCGGCATCTCACTGCACCCTCCCCGCTGCACATTTCTTGGCGCGCAGGCGATTCTCGGCTGCATGATTGCCCAAAACCTGACGGGCTCAATCTTGACGACCCTTACGGCCCACTGGCCGATGGTGATTATCATCCTGCTGGCGACCCTTATCAGCAGCGCGGTAATCGGCTGGCTGCTGGTTCGCTACAGTAACCTACCGGGAAACACCGGTGCATGGGGCTCGTCACCTGGCGGTGCGGCGGCAATGGTGGCGATGGCGCAGGAATATGGTGCCGACATCCGGCTGGTGGCGTTTATGCAGTATCTGCGCGTACTGTTGGTGGTTGGCGCGGCAGCACTGGTCACCCGAGTGATGATGGGCGACCAGGCCCAAACGGTCAGTGAGCAAATTCTCTGGTTTCCGCCGCTGAGCAGCAATCTGTTCAGTACCCTGGCGCTGGCCGCCGTTGCCGGTACGGCCGGGCGTCTATTGCGTATCCCCTCTGGCGTCATGTTGCTACCGATGTTGGCAGGCGCATTGCTGAATGCCGGTGGCGTGATGGTGATCGAACTGCCGGAATGGCTGCTGGCGATTGCCTATATGGCCATCGGCTGGCAAATTGGCCTGGGTTTTGACAAGCAGATCTTTTTAATGGCGTTGCGCCCCTTACCGCAAATCCTCTTGTCCATTTTTTCACTGATGGCGATCTGCGCCGCTATGGCCTGGGGACTGGCGCATTACATGCAGATAGATTTTCTTACCGCCTATCTGGCGACCAGTCCAGGCGGCGTGGATTCTGTTGCGGTGATTGCCGCGGGGAGCCACGCCGATATGGCGCTGATCATGGCGATGCAAACCCTACGGCTATTCAGTATTTTATTGACTGGCCCGGCGGTGGCGCGGTTTATTTCGCTACACGCGCCAAAGCATCCCGCTTAGTGCTGACATCCCGGACACCAGTAAAAGGGTCGTGAAGAGAGCGTCGTTTTTTCGATGATTCCGCCACAGCGCTCACAGGCTTCACCATCCCGGTGAAAGACCTTAAAGCGAAACAGCGCGCCGTGATGTTTATTCTCATCCACCAGCCCGCGGGTGTTATAGGACAAACGAGGAATATCAAGCAGCGCATGCGCCAGCGCATCCAACTGCTCATCTCCGAGCATCGACGCTTTATGCTGCCCGGTCAGCCCTACTTGCCACAGAATCTCTACTCGCAGGTAGTTACCTAATCCCGCCAGAAACGCCTGGTCCAACAGCAGGCCAGAAAACTGGCGATTGCGAAAACGCGGGGATAACAGACGCGCTTTCACGTCATCGGGCGTTAAACGTAAATCCAGGACATCCGGCCCAACCCGTTGCAGGAACGGGTGGGTAGCGAGCTGTTCCGGCGTCAGCATGTCGATATCAGAGGCGCTATAGAGCAGAATAGTTTTGTCGTGTGTTTGCAACCTGACACGCAGTACCCGCGAAGTCTGCGGTATTTTGCCGGTATCCACCACTCGCCACACGCCATAGAGCTGATTGTGGCTGTACAGCGTCAATCCATTAGAAAAATGGGTCAGCAATGCTTTACCCCGCGTTTCAAGCTGGGTAACACTCTGCCCAATCAGTTGAGATTGATACGGTTTTAGCTGCTCAAAGGCAAACCAGACATCGGTCAGGGGTTTGCCTTTGACTGCCGCCTCCAGGTTATCCGCCGCGCGGCGGATCTCCGGGCCTTCAGGCATAATACTGTCCTTTTTTAATGTGTTGCACCGCCCGTCACTGCGATATCACTCTCCACCTGCAACGCGGTGGCAATCGCAACTTCCAGCGCCCGGCGCACCGTGTCCGCTGCCATACTTGGCGCCCCGGGGTGCTGTGCAGCCTGTTGCGGCAAATAAGGGATATGAATAAATCCTCCCTTCACCGCCGGAACGTCACGTAGTTTATGCAGTAGGCCATACATCACGTGGTTACAAACGAAAGTGCCCGCGGTTTGGGAAACCGAAGCCGGAATTCCCGCGTTGCGCATGGCAACAACCATCGCTTTGATCGGCAACGAACTAAACCAAGCCGCCGGACCATCGGCCACAATCGGCACATCTACCGGCTGTTGACCCTGATTATCCGCAATACGCGCATCGTCAACGTTGATCGCCACGCGCTCCACGGTGACATCCGTGCGCCCCCCCGCCTGCCCCACCGCCAGCACCAGTGATGGCGACAGCGCGTCAATCGCACCATTGAGTACGGCAAGAGACTCGCCAAAGACGCACGGCAGTTGGCGGGCAACGACGCGGCATCCGCCGATGATAGCATTGTCGAGGCCCGAGACCACTTCCCAGGAAGGGTTAACTGACTCGCCGCCAAAGGGTTCAAATCCCGTGATGAGTACTGTTTTCATCCTGTCACCTTACAAGAACATCAGGAAATACATCAGGAACACGTTGACCAGCAACAGCAGTATGCCGGTTGGCACCTGCGCTTTAATCACCGCGTTTTTATCCGGCAGCTCCAGCAGCGCTGCAGGAACAATGTTAAAGTTTGCCGCCATCGGCGTCATTAACGTCCCGCAATAGCCAGAGAACATACCAATTGCCGCCATTACTGCCGGATTGCCGCCGTGCTGCAGCACGAGGATCGGAATACCAATTCCAGCGGTCACGATCGGGAAAGCGGCAAACGCATTGCCCATGACCATCGTCAGCAATGCCATGCCGAGGGTGTACACCGCCACTGCGATAAAGCGGCTATCCACCGCCAGGTATTCTTGCGTTAGCCAGGAAATACCGCTGCCTACGCCCGCTGCCGTAAACAACAGCCCGAGCGTGGCCAAAATCTGCGGCAGGATGAACGCCCAGCCGATGGAGTCCAGCAGACGGCGCGCCTCCTGAATCGGTTGGTGAACCCGCTCATGGGTCATTTTTATCGCCATCGCCAGACCAATCAACGAGCCTGCGGTCATGGAAAAGAGCGTCACCAGCGTGGCGTGATTACCCGGCCCAAACAGCGCATCCTGTAAGCCCGGAATATGGTTGAACATCAGCACGCCAATAACCGTTACCACCGGAATTGCCAGCGCCGGGAAAAACAGGCGGTTACCCAGACGACTGGCGCTTTCTTCGCGCTGTTGCTGCGTTCGTTGATGGTAGCTTCCAAGCTTCACGCCGCCAAAACCGGCGATCAGGGCCAGCACGACCACCGCAACGCCAACGGCAATATGCACCGTGCGTTTGTCGCCAAACAGCGAATATGTCCAGTCGCCAAGCAGAAACAGTACGCCGTATATGCCCCAAAACAGGCCGGTGGTGAAGCGACGCGGGTTCGCTTTGTCCTGCCAGGACATCAGCGCCACAATCAGTAATACCGCTCCCGCCAGCCAGTAGAGATAGCTTTGTTGAAAATTCATTTCGCTCCCCCTTTCGCTGCGGCATTCGCTTTCGCCACCTCACGTTGCAAATAGCTATCCAGACGCCACAGACGCGTACCGTGGATCAGGAATGCACAAATTGCCGTTGGGATCCCCCACAAGGCAATATGCAGCGGTTCGGTTTGGATCCCACCAGACTCCAGCATAAAGTTGTGCATAAAAATGATGGCGCCGAAGGCAACAAAGATATCTTCACCGAAGAACAGTCCGACGTTATCGGTCGCAGCTGACATGGCGCGCAGACGATAGCGTACCGCCCCAGGTATCTCGCCGTGATTTTTCTCTGCGGCCCCTTCCGCCATCGGCGCCAGCAGCGGACGCACCATCTGCGGATGCCCCCCCAGACTGGTCAGCCCTAACGCAGCGGTCGCTTCGCGAATGAACAGATAGACAATAAGCAGACGACCACTGGTGGCGCTGCGGATTTTTGCAATCCACGCCTGAGCACGCTCTTTGAGTCCGTGGCGTTCCAGCAGGCCAATAACCGCCAGCGGGATCAGCAGGATAAATGGCAGGTTGCGGGTGTTAAGAAAACCTTCACCCAGCTTTTCAAGGATAGTGGCGATCGGCATATGCGCCGCCAGCCCCGTGACGATCCCGGCAATAATGACCACCAATACCGGGTTAAAACGTAAAAGAAATCCGACCACGATGACGGCGATCCCCGTCAATGGCCAGAGAGAAATTACCTCTCCCATAATTCAGTCCTGTATATGTTGTTGTGTAATATATTATTGTTTTATATGAATAAATTTATGCGCTAATTTGAATATTGCATGCTTTGAATGCGGCTCGCAAGCGACGGGCAAAAGCGAGTGCGTGCTCACCATCCCCGTGAATGCATACCGTCTGGGCTGTCACGCTCGCCCACGTTCCACTCTGGCTTTTTACTCTGCTGGATTGCACCATTTCTAGCGTTTGCGCCAGCGCCTGCTCTTCATCCTCAATCAATGCGCCCGGCTGGCTGCGCGGCACCAGACTGCCATCCGCCTGATAACCCCGATCGGCAAAAACCTCCTGACGTGTTACCAGACCATAGCGTTCTCCGGCACGAATCAGTTCGCTTCCCGCCAGCCCTACCAGAACCAGCGACGGATCGCAGGCATACACCGCTTGAGCAATAGCATCCGCCAACTGAGGATCTTTCGCCGCCTGGTTATAAAGCATACCGTGCGGTTTAACATGACGCATTACGCCGCCCTGCGCACGCGTGATGGCAGCCAGCGCACCAATTTGATACAGCGTCTGCGCATACACCGTTTCCACAGGCAGGGTCATGGCGCTACGGCCAAAATTTTCCCGATCCGGAAAACTCGGATGCGCACCTATCGCTACGCCATTTTTTAGCGCTTCGCGCACGCTTAAAAGCATCGTCTGCGCATCACCGGCGTGAAACCCACAGGCGATGTTGGCTGATGACACCAGTAGCAGCAGCGCTGCATCGTTAGGGCATCCCTCACCGAGGTCTGCGTTGAGATCAATTTTCATTGTTAAGTCGCCATGTTAACTGTTCCAGATAACGCTGCCGATCCTGGCGCGCCTTAAGCGCTTCCTCCAGCGAACACTGCACAAAATGAATCGGCTGGCCGAGCGGGATCTGCGCCAGATGATACATATCTGCTTCGATGATACAGGCGATACGCGGATAGCCGCCCGTCGTCTGAGCATCGTTCATCAGCACGATGGGCTGACCATTATGCGGAACCTGCACTACGCCAGGGAGCAAACCATGCGACAATAGCTCGCGATCGGTCGTGCGCGTCAGCGACTGCCCCTGCAAGCGATACCCCATACGGTTGCTTTGCGGACTCAGCTGCCACGGGGAGCGCCAGAAAGAAGCCTGAGATACTTCGTCAAACTCCTGGTATTCAGGCCCGGGGAGCGCACGAATGTGGTTGCCCCACATCAGCTGTTTTACGCCCTGCGGCCCGCTGAATTGCCGGGTCGATGCGCCAATTGGCAGCCGATCGCCATCGCGCAGCAGACGCCCTTCCAGCCCGCCAATTCCGACTTTGAGATCGGTACTGCGCGACCCCATTACTTCGGGCACATCAAAACCGCCCGCTACCGCCAGATAGCTGCGCATGCCGTGATGTGGACGTTTTAGCGTCAGACGCTGCCCGGCTTTCACCGGCAGCCGCCATCCGCTCCATACGGGAGTACGATCCAGGTGCGCTTCACATCCCGCTCCGGTCAGGGCAAACCAGCCATCGGTTTCAAATTCCACCACCAGTTGCCCCAGTGTGATTTCCAGCGCAGCGGCATTCGCATCATTACCCACCAGCAGATTAGCAACGTTCAGCGCCGGTTTATCCAGCGCGCCACAGTGACTGATTCCGGATTGACGAAAACTATGGCGTCCCCCGTCCTGTACTGAGGTGTACATGCCAGCGCGAATGATGTTTAACATATCCCCTCCTTCTGCGGGACAAAACGCACGGTATCGCCAGCCCGTAACAGAATCGGCTCCTGCCGTTTTGGATCAAATAACGCAACGGAGGTACGGCCAATCAATTGCCATCCACCTGGCGTGGAAAGCGGATAGACCCCCGTTTGGGATCCGCCAATACCCACAGAACCTGCCGGAACAAGCAGACGCGGTTCCGCACGCCTCGGAGTATGGAGCGGTTCAGGTAAGCTCCCGAGATAGGGAAATCCCGGCTGAAAACCGATAAACCACACCACATAATCAACCGACGCATGAAGTTCGACGACCTGCTTGTCGCTTAATCCACTGTGCCGGGCGACCTCAGCCAGATCGGGGCCGAACTCACCGCCATAGGTCACGGGAATTTCAATAAAGCGCGAGTCCGGCTCCAGCGCCTCACTCTCTTCCCACCAGCGCTGCAGGCGTTCAATCGCATCCAGCGCCAGCGTTTTCGGGTCGCGCAGGGTAACCGTGATATTGTTCATTCCCGGAATAGCTTCCAGCACATTCGGGGCATCAACCAGACGCTGGGCCAGACGCCAGATGCGTTTCTGAGTCGCCAGCGTAATGGGAGGTTCCAGCTCAAGAACCACCGCACTTTCACCTAACAGATAACAACGCGCTCGCTGCACTTTCGTCCCTCTTTATTACGCTGGATTAGGAATATCGATAAAGGTTACGTCCAGATCGGTATTTTCATTCAGCCATTCGCTCAATGCGCGAATGCCGCCGCGTTCGGTCGCATGGTGACCAGCAGCATAAAAATGCAACCCCTGCTCGCGGGCTGAGTGAATGGTTTGCTCTGAGACTTCACCGGTGATAAAGGCATCGACACCAAACCGGGCTGCGCTATCAATGAAACTCTGACCGCCCCCTGTACACCAGGCGACGCGCTGAACTTTTTCCGGCCCGGTATCACCGCACCATAACGGTTTACGGCCTAAACGCGCTTCAATCCACGATGCCAGCTCCAGCCCCGGAACCGGCATGGAGAGTTCTCCCCATGGCACCAGTGGCTCGATTTCACCCATGACGGTGATCCCCAACAGCGCTGCCAGCTGCGCGTTATTACCCAGTTCCGGGTGAGCATCCAGCGGCAGGTGCCAGCCATACAGGTTGATATCATTTTCCAACAGCGTTTTCAGACGATGGCGCTTCATACCGCGAATAACCGGAGATTCGCCTTTCCAGAAATAACCGTGATGAACGATGACCGCATCCGCCTGCAGGCGTACCGCCTCGTCCAGCAACGCTTGACTTGCAGTCACGCCGGTCACGATTTTATGCACCGTCTCTTTGCCCTCAACCTGCAAACCATTCGGCGCATAGTCGCTAATGGCGGCGCTGTTCAGTTTGTCGTTGATCAGTTGTTCCAGTTCGGTGTTTTTCATCATCGTCCTCGTAGTCATAAATTCTGCCTGCCCAATCAGCAACACAGCTTAGGTTAAAATAGCGTTCCCGCTTGCGTTCGTCGATAGACATTTCACTGACACATCAAGAAACAATCACACCTGATTTGAACGCAATTTGCTTACCCCCACGCGATCTAATTCATGTATATTTATGCAATCAGACAGCATATTGCAAAAATAATCAGATCTGTATCAAAGTTAAAACTTTAAGGAAACACACTTGCGCAGCACGTTCAGCCTGTCGCGAGGCATTTACTTCGAGAAAAGAATGAATAAACAAGCATCTCAACCACGAGCGATTTATTACGTCGTTGCGCTACAAATTTGGGAATACTTCAGTTTTTACGGCATGCGTGCATTGCTGATCCTGTATCTCACTAACCAGCTTAAGTACGACGATAATCACGCATATGAACTGTTCAGCGCCTACTGCTCGCTGGTCTACGTCACGCCCATACTTGGGGGATACCTGGCCGATAAAGTGCTCGGCAATCGAATGGCGGTGATGATCGGCGCATTTTTAATGGCAGTGGGGCATCTGGTATTGGGCGCCAGCGAAATGGCCCCGGCGTTCCTTTATTTGTCGCTGGCGATTATTGTCTGTGGCTACGGTCTGTTTAAATCCAACATCAGTTGCCTGTTAGGCGAGTTGTATCAGCCTGAAGACCCTCGCCGTGACGGTGGATTCTCTCTGCTCTACGCTGCCGGTAATATTGGTTCAATCATCGCGCCTATTGCCTGCGGCTACGTGCAGGAAGAGTACAGTTGGGCGATGGGCTTTGCGCTGGCGGCGATTGGCATGCTGGCGGGGCTGGTGATTTTCGTATGCGGTAATCGCCATTTCGCCCATACCACCGGCGTCAACAAGGCCGTCTTGTGTGCGAAAAAATATATGCTGCCAAACTGGGCCTGGTTGTTAGTTCTGCTGGTTGCAGCACCGCTGCTGATTACCGTTCTGTTCTGGAAAGAGTGGTCCGTTTACGCACTGATCGTTGCTACTGTTATTGGTCTGGCGGTTCTGGCGAAGATTTACCGCCAGGCGCAGACCCAGAAACAGCGCAAAGAGCTGGGGCTTATCGTTACATTGACCTTCTTCAGTCTGTTGTTCTGGGCCTTTGCTCAACAGGGCGGCAGTTCGATTAGCCTGTATATCGACCGCTTCGTTAACCGAGATATTCTGGGATATTCCGTCCCTACCGCGATGTTCCAGTCGGTTAACGCCTTTGCCGTTATGCTGTGCGGTATCGTGCTGGCCTGGGTGGTCAAAGAAAGCGTTAGCGGTAATCGTACCGTACGTATCTGGGGTAAATTTGCCCTTGGCCTCGGTTTAATGAGCGCCGGATTCTGTATTCTGACCTTGAGCGCCCGCTGGTCTGCGGCTTACGGTCACTCTTCCATGCCGCTGATGGTATTGGGGCTGGCGGTCATGGGCTTTGCCGAGCTGTTTATCGATCCGGTGGCTATGTCTCAGATTACACGTATCGAGATCCCAGGAGTGACCGGCGTATTAACGGGTATTTACATGCTGCTTTCCGGGGCCATCGCCAACTACCTTGCCGGCGTTATCGCCGATCAGACCTCACAAGGTTCGTTTGACTCAGCGGGCGCTATCAACTATTCCATCAATGCATATATTGATGTCTTTAGCGAAATAACCTGGGGCGCGCTGGCCTGTGTGGTGCTGGTACTGCTGATTTGGCTGTACCAGTCGCTGAAGTTCAGAAATCGTCCGCTGGCGGTAGAGTCCTGAGTTTACAGGCCCGATGATGTAATAAGATTCGGGCCTGTTTTTCTGGAGATTATGCATGGTTTACAGCCAAATCCGCTTCTGAAACACCGGTCACCAGTTTTACCATTTCGCGTTCTATTCCCTGTTCCAACATGGTTTGCGCTATACGTAATGCCGCTTCTTGTTTTCCTTGTTGTAGTCCTTGTTGTAGTCCTTGTTGTAGACCTTCCTGTAATCCATCTAACCGTAACCGCTCTGCAATAGTCATCAGCCTCTCCTTGTGTTGGGGGATCCGTTGTGCCATCTCTTGCATAAACTCATTAAAGCGAGATTCATCGCCAGATTGTAGAATGTAATTAAACATCGCCTGTAATTGCGTGTCATTAGCGCATCCAGTAAGTAGCAGCGTGGTCAGTTGCTCTACCAGCCCCATCAAATCCCGCCGACGGATATGTTTTTGCATTAATTCCAGAAGCGCCATTCGCCTGTGAGCCATGATCTCATCATCGGGTACCACCGTTATGTCGACCAACGGAAATGCGCTGGAATAAAGTTGTCTTGCCGCCACGGAGTCGGCAAAGGCATCCAGCCAGCACAACGAGTACGGATAGGGGCTTCGGCAGCCATGATAAAACAGCATCGGTATCACCAACGGCAGTTCCTTATGCCCTGCGTCCAGATGGCGCTGCATCGCCGCCATCGCATAACGCAACAGACGAAAAGCCATATGCGGCTCGGCTGAACTTTGATGCTCTAAAACCACATAGACATAACCGTCGCCGTCGCGTGTGTGCAAAGACCAGAGCACGTCGGAGTAGCGCGAACGTAAATCCGCTTCAATAAAGCTTTCTGACTCCAGCTTCAGCGAATTCAAATCGCAAAGCGTCCGCAGTTCAGCTGGCAGGTGAATGTCGAGAAAATCCCGCGCAGTTTCGGGATGATGTAAAAACGTTTTAAACACCGCATCGTGCGGTGTGGATGTCGTTGGCGTTGGCGTTGTCATTAATTTCCGTCATCTGAATGAAGATGACAGAAATTTACTGCTGAGGGAAAACTTATGCAGCAGGGTATTCACGGTACTGAGAGCACGTTTCAGCGCTAAAAGCTCCCGGCTGCAACATGTTCATTCTGCTGGAAGGCATTACGCAAAAATCGGTCACATACTTATCCCTTGCGCGCCGCCTCATAGGCCGCCAGCGTCGCCAGTCTTGCCTGTTTATGATCGACAATCGGACGAGGATAGTTAAGCGTAACCTGCGCTTTTTCAGCCCACGTCCACGGATCATGAATGGCTTTACCCGGCACATCGCGCAGTTCCGGCAGCCACTGGCGGATAAACTCGCCGTCGCGATCAAATTTTTCGCCCTGAGTCGTGGGGTTAAAGATACGGAAATACGGTGCGGCGTCGGTCCCGGTTGAGGCCGCCCACTGCCAGCCGCCGTTATTGGCCGCCAGATCGCCATCGATCAGTTGCGACATAAAATATTGCTCGCCTTTACGCCAGTCGATCAGTAGATCTTTCACTAAAAAACTGGCCGTAATCATGCGTAATCGATTATGCATCCAGCCCGTGGCGTTGAGCTGACGCATCGCCGCATCAACAATCGGGTATCCCGTGTTCCCTGTTTGCCAGGCTTGCAAATGTGCAGGATTATTCTGCCATTGCACGCGATCGGTCCAACGGATAAACGGTTGATGCCGACACAGCGCCGGATGGTAAGTCATCAGATGACGATAAAATTCACGCCAGATAAGTTCGTTCAGCCAGACGCTGCCTTCCCCTCCTTCAAGCGCCTGCGGCTGCTCCGCGAGCAGTCGATTCAGGCACTGGCGCGGCGACAATCCCCCTGTCGCCAGGCTCGCGGATAATCGACTGGTACCGTCAACCGCGGGGAAATCACGCCGTTGCTCATATTCTCTCGCGGCCTGCTGGCAAAACTGGCGTAATTGCGCGATAGCCAGTTTTTCTTCTGCCACAAACCGCTGCGTATCAAAATCTTGCTGCGGATAGCTCAGCGTTATTGATGTTAACGGAGCGTCAAGAGCGCCGCTTTCTCTCACCTTCGGCGCACTAACGCATTCTGGAACACCCTCTTTAATCCGCTTCAGCCAGGCATTTTTAAACGGTGTAAAGACTTTATACATTTCGTGATTGCCGGTCATGACCGCCCCCGGAGGCAAGATCACGCTATCGTCAAACCCTTCACACACCACATGGGGTAGTACCTTCTCAACGGCGACATCACGCTGACGTTCGTTTATTTCGTATTGATAGTTATAAAACAATCGGCTGACGCTATGCTGTGCGCAGACGTTTTTGACGGTTTCCACGCTGGTCGCAAAATCTGCAACCTCATCAAACAGAAGCGGGATGCCTTTTTCCGCCAGCGCCGTCTGCAACGCATTCAACTGCGCACTCACAAATGCCGCCTGACGTGGGGCCATTTCGTGCGCCTTCCACTGCTCAGGAGTAGAGATATATAGCGCGATGACCTGCGCAGTACGATCCCGACAAGCCGCCGCCAGCGCGAGGTTGTCATGCAGACGTAAATCACGTCGAAACCAGACCAGATGGGTGGTCATAATACTCCCGGATATAAATTAATCATTGCCACTCGTTATCTATTACACCGACAAGTGTAGACGTCGGCGCATAAAAAAAACCGCCACATTACTGTGAGCGGTTTTCTTGAGCAAGAACGATAACTTAGTAGAAATCGCAGGTGGCTTTTTCAGCCTGCTCCATCCACACCGGTTTATCACTGGTTTTAGACCAGACGCGGTGCAGGTAGCTGTAAAAACGAGCGCGGTCTTTCCAGAACAGCATGACCGGTAGCGCCAGCACGCCCGCCACTACGGCAAAGGTACGGCGCAAGAAAACAATGTGTGCTGGATATTCTTTATAAAAGTCCATAATCCTCTCCCATATATCTGTTCGGTGAATAGCACCGGAAAAATAAACTTGGTTAACTGATGAAAATAATACCGCCTTGTGTGTAATTTTGCTACTCATCCGACCACTTATTTTTATCTATTGATGCTTCGTTTAGCTTAAAACTGTAATTAAGTTACATAAAAGTTAAATTAATACTAATCATTAGTTAAATAATGGTTTTTGCCATTTTTATACTTTTTTTACACCCCACCCGCTGATTTTTGCGAAATCTTTGCAAGCAAAAACCTACGCTCTGGTTATCACATTTATGCCACTGGAGGTGCACTGTGAGTGCAGGCGTGATAACCGGCATTGTGCTGGTCTTTTTATTATTAGGTTACCTGGTCTATGCCCTGATCAATGCGGAGGCGTTCTGATGGCAGCCCAAGGATTTTTACTCATTGCCAGTTTCTTGCTGGTGCTATTTGTCATCGCCAGACCGTTGGGATTTGGGCTGGCTCGACTGATCAACAATACGCCCCTGCCGGGCCTGGTTGGCGCGGAGCATTTACTCTGGCGCGGTCTGGGCATCTCGCAGCAGGAAATGAACTGGCGGCAGTATCTGCAGGCTATCCTTGCTCTCAATGCGCTGGGCCTGCTGGTCCTGTTTTCGATGCTAATGGCGCAAAACCTGCTGCCGTTAAATCCCCAGCAACTGCCAGGGCTTTCGTGGGATCTGGCGCTCAACACGGCGGTGAGTTTTGTCACTAATACCAACTGGCAATCCTATGCTGGCGAAACCACCTTAAGCTATTTCAGCCAGATGGCCGGGTTGACCGTGCAGAATTTCCTGTCTGCGGCGACCGGAATTGCGGTGATTTTTGCCCTGACCCGCGCTTTCACACGCCAGAGTATGAACACGCTGGGCAACGCCTGGGTCGATCTGGTTCGCATTACGCTGTGGATCCTCGTCCCTATTGCGTTGCTCATTGCCCTGTTCTTCATTCAGCAAGGTACGTTGCAAAACATATTGCCTTATCAGCCCATCACCACCCTTGAAGGGGTGAAACAGCTGCTGCCAATGGGGCCAGTCGCCTCACAGGAAGCGATTAAGATGCTCGGCACTAACGGAGGGGGATTCTTTAACGCTAACTCATCGCATCCGTTTGAAAACCCAACCGCACTGACCAATCTGGTACAGATGCTGGCTATTTTCTTAATTCCCACCGCGCTGTGTTTTGCCTTTGGTGATGTAGTGGGCGATCGTCGTCAGGGGCGGACCTTACTGTGGGCCATGTCACTGATTTTTGCGGTCTGCGTTGCCGTCGTGATGTGGGCCGAAGTTCAGGGCAACCCGCACCTGATGGCATTCGGTGCCGACAGCAATATCAACATGGAGGGCAAGGAGAGCCGCTTTGGCGTGCTGGCCACGAGTCTCTTTTCCGTCGTCACCACAGCAGCATCCTGCGGGGCTGTCGATGCGATGCATGACTCCTTTACCGCACTGGGCGGCATGGTACCTATGTGGCTGATGCAGATTGGTGAAGTGGTCTTCGGCGGTGTGGGTTCAGGTCTGTACGGCATGCTGCTGTTCGTGCTGCTGGCGGTATTTATCGCCGGGTTAATGATTGGCCGTACGCCGGAGTATCTCGGTAAGAAAATCGACGTGCGCGAAATGAAAATGACCGCGCTGGCGATTCTGGTCACCCCTACGCTGGTCCTGCTCGGTACAGCGATCGCCATGATGAGCGAAACCGGGCGCAGCGCCATGCTTAACCCAGGTCCTCACGGCTTTAGTGAAGTCCTGTATGCCGTGTCGTCTGCCTCGAACAACAACGGTAGCGCCTTTGCCGGATTAAGCGCCAATAGCCCGTTCTGGAACTGCCTGCTGGCCCTGTGCATGTTCTTCGGTCGCTTCGGCGTGATCATCCCCGTGATGGCTATTGCCGGGTCGCTGGTCAGTAAAAAGATCCAGCCAGCAAGCCCAGGCACGCTACCTACCCACGGCGCGCTGTTTGTCGGGTTGTTAATCGGTACGGTGTTACTGGTTGGCGCTCTCACCTTTGTTCCTGCCCTGGCGCTTGGCCCGGTCGCAGAATACCTGTCATTACACTGAGTGATGCGGAGCACATTACTATGAGTCGCAAGCAACTGGCGCTGTTCGAACCCTCTCTGGTCGCACAGGCGCTGATGGACGCCGTGAAAAAATTAAGCCCACATACCCAGTGGCGTAACCCGGTGATGTTTATCGTCTGGCTGGGCTGTTTGTTAACGACCATGTTAACGGTGGCGATGGCAACAGGTCATATGCAGGGCAGCCCGTGGTTTACCGGCGCGATAAGTCTGTGGCTGTGGATTACCGTTCTGTTCGCCAACTTCGCTGAGGCGCTGGCAGAAGGTCGCAGTAAAGCTCAGGCTAATAGCCTAAAGGGAGTCAAAAAAACCGCCTTTGCCCGTAAACTTCGCGAACCCAAATACGGCGCGGCAATGGATCACGTTCCTGCCGATGATTTACGGAAAGGGGATATCGTGCTGGTGGAAGCTGGCGATATTATCCCATGTGACGGCGAGGTCATTGAAGGTGGTGCATCAGTAGATGAAAGTGCCATTACCGGTGAATCCGCGCCTGTGATTCGTGAATCCGGTGGCGATTTCGCCTCCGTCACCGGCGGGACCCGCATCCTCTCCGACTGGCTGGTTATCGAATGCAGCGTAAACCCCGGTGAAACGTTCCTCGACCGGATGATCGCCATGGTTGAAGGCGCGCAGCGGCGTAAAACGCCCAATGAAATCGCCCTGACGATCCTGCTGATTGCCCTGACCATTATCTTTTTGCTGGCGACCGCCACGCTATGGCCGTTTTCCGCCTGGGGTGGTAGTGCGGTCAGCATCACGGTGCTGGTTGCCTTGTTGGTGTGTTTGATCCCTACAACGATAGGCGGACTGCTCTCAGCGATTGGTGTCGCCGGGATGAGCCGCATGCTGGGCGCGAATGTCATCGCTACCAGCGGACGTGCAGTAGAGGCGGCAGGTGACGTAGACGTACTGCTGCTGGATAAAACCGGCACCATTACGCTGGGTAACCGTCAGGCTTCAGATTTTCTGCCCGCCCACGGCGTGGACGAAAAAACGCTGGCCGACGCCGCACAGCTTTCATCGCTGGCCGATGAAACGCCGGAAGGCCGCAGCATCGTGATCCTGGCAAAACAGCGCTTTAATCTGCGTATTCGCGACGTGCAATCTCTGCACGCTACCTTTGTGCCGTTTACCGCCCAAAGCCGGATGAGCGGCATCAACATCGACAACCGAATGATCCGTAAAGGGTCGGTCGATGCCATTCGTCGGCACGTTGAAGCCAACGGCGGCCACTTTCCCGCCGATGTGGAGCAGAAGGTCGAAAGCGTCGCTCGCCTTGGCGCAACGCCGCTGGTGGTTGCCGAAGGCTCCCACGTACTGGGCGTGATTGCGCTGAAAGATATTGTGAAAGGCGGGATCAAAGAACGTTTTGCTCAACTGCGCAAAATGGGGATTAAAACGGTGATGATCACCGGCGATAACCGCCTGACCGCTGCCGCGATCGCCGCTGAGGCCGGAGTGGATGACTTCTTAGCTGAAGCCACGCCGGAAGCCAAGCTGGCGCTGATTCGTCAGTATCAAGCGGAAGGTCGTCTGGTGGCGATGACCGGCGACGGAACCAATGACGCTCCTGCCCTGGCGCAGGCCGACGTTGCGGTCGCCATGAACTCTGGAACCCAGGCAGCGAAAGAAGCAGGTAACATGGTGGATCTCGACTCCAACCCCACCAAACTGATTGAAGTAGTGCACATTGGTAAACAAATGCTGATGACGCGCGGTTCGCTGACCACTTTCAGTATTGCCAACGACGTCGCGAAGTATTTCGCTATTATCCCGGCCGCCTTCGCCGCCACCTATCCGCAGCTCAATGCGCTGAACGTGATGGGACTGCATTCGCCAGACTCGGCGATCCTCAGCGCGGTTATCTTTAACGCGCTGGTTATCGTCTTTCTAATCCCGCTGGCGCTAAAAGGCGTGAGCTACAAACCTTTGTCCGCATCCGCGATGTTGCGCCGCAATTTGTGGATCTATGGTCTGGGCGGTTTGGTTGTGCCGTTTATCGGTATCAAAGCGATTGATTTACTGCTGACCCTGCTGGGTCTGGTGTGAGGTTTCAGATGAGTGGATTACGTCCTGCATTATCAACATTGATTTTCCTGATGCTTATCACCGGCGGGGCTTACCCGTTGCTGACGACCGCGCTGGGGCAGTGGTGGTTTCCCCACCAGGCTAACGGTTCGCTTCTTAGCGAAGGTCAGGTTGTTCGCGGCTCTGAGCTCATCGGGCAACATTTTACCGCTGCCGGTTATTTTCAGGGGCGTCCGTCTGCCACAGCTGAAATGCCCTATAATCCAATGGCTTCAGGCGGCAGTAATCTGGCAGCCAGCAACCCGGAACTGGATAAACAGCTGCAAAGCCGGATTGCCGCACTGCGTGCCGCCAACCCGCAGGCCAATCCTGCCGTCCCGGTAGAGCTGGTAACGGCTTCTTCCAGCGGGCTGGATAACAACCTGACGCCAGCCGCGGTGGCCTGGCAAATTCCCCGCGTGGCGCAGGCTCGCAACCTCAGCGTTGAAGAGGTTACGCGGTTGGTTGCACAATATACGCAAAAGCCGTTGGTCAGTTTTATCGGTCAGCCGGTGGTGAACCTGGTGGAACTTAATTTAGCGCTGGATAAGCACTGAGAAAAAGGACATGCATAACGAACCCTTACGCCCCGACCCCGATCGCCTGCTGGAGCAGACCACGGCCCCGCACCGGGGAAAACTGAAAATTTTCTTCGGTGCCTGTGCTGGCGTCGGCAAAACCTGGGCCATGCTGGCAGAGGCCCAGCGACTGCGGGCGCAAGGGTTAGATGTGCTGATTGGCGTGGTTGAAACCCATGGACGCAAAGAGACCGCCGCGCTGTTGGACGGCCTCAGCATCCTGCCGCTAAAGCGACAGGCGCGTCACGGCCGCCATATCAATGAGTTCGATCTCGACGCGGCGCTGGCCCGCCGTCCAGCGCTCATTTTGATGGATGAACTGGCGCACAGTAATGCGCCAGGCTCACGGCATCCTAAGCGCTGGCAGGACATTGAAGAGCTGCTGGAAGCCGGGATTGATGTCTTTACTACCGTTAACGTGCAGCATCTGGAAAGTCTCAATGACGTGGTCAGCGGCGTTACCGGCATTCAGGTTCGTGAAACCGTACCCGACCCTTTTTTCGATGCCGCCGACGATGTGGTGCTGGTCGATCTCCCCCCCGACGATTTGCGCCAGCGCCTGAACGAAGGCAAGGTTTATATCGCCGGTCAGGCAGAAAGAGCAATTGAGCATTTCTTTCGCAAAGGTAATCTGATCGCGCTACGTGAACTGGCCCTGCGCCGCACGGCTGATCGGGTAGACGATCAGATGCGCGCCTGGCGAGGACGTCCGGGAGAGGAGAAAGTCTGGCATACCCGCGACGCTATTTTACTGTGCATTGGGCACAATACCGGCAGCGAAAAACTGGTACGCGCCGCCGCACGTCTGGCGGCGCGTCTCGGCAGCGTCTGGCATGCGGTGTATGTCGAAACGCCAGCGCTGCACCGACTGCCCGAAAAACAACGCCGCGCAATTTTAAGCGCTCTGCGGCTGGCTCAGGAGTTAGGCGCAGAAACAGCCACCCTTTCCGACCCCGCCGAAGACAAAGCGGTCATCCACTATGCCCGTGAGCATAATCTGGGAAAAATTGTGCTCGGGCGTCCGACTACGCGTCGCTGGTGGCGTAGCGATTCCTTTGCCGACAAACTCGCTCATCGCGCACCGGATCTCGACCTGATGATTGTTGCGCTCGATGAGCCCCCTTCACGCCCTGTGCTGCAAACGGCTGATAGCCGCACCTTTAAGGATAAATGGCGGGTACAAATTCAGGGTTGTGTGGTTGCCGTTGCGCTGTGCGCCATCATTACGCTAATCGCCATGCAGTGGCTAATGGCCTTTGACGCCGCCAACCTGGTGATGATCTATTTATTGGGTGTGGTGGTTATCGCACTCTTTTACGGACGCTGGCCGTCAGTACTGGCAACCTTTATTAACGTCGCCAGCTTCGATCTCTTCTTTATTGCCCCACGCGGGACGCTGGCCGTTTCAGACGTTCAGTACCTGCTCACCTTTGCCGTAATGCTAACGGTAGGGCTGGTTATTGGTAATCTGACCGCCGGGGTGCGTTATCAGGCGCGGGTTGCGCGTTATCGTGAACAGCGTACGCGTCATTTGTATGAGATGTCGAAAGCGCTGGCCGTCGGTCGGAGTCAGACGGATATCGCCGCCACCAGCGAACAGTTTATCGCTTCAACGTTTCAGGCTCGCAGCCAGGTTTTACTGCCCGGTGAAAACGGTAAGCTGGCCCCGCTCACCCATCAACAGGGCATGACGCCGTGGGATGACGCCATTGCACAATGGAGCTTTGACAAAGGACAACCGGCCGGTGCAGGCACCGACACGTTACCGGGCGTGCCGTATCAGATTTTACCGTTAAAAAGCGCCGATAAAACGCATGGGCTGCTGGTGGTCGAACCGGGAAATTTACGCCAGCTTATGATCCCCGAACAGCAACGCCTGCTGGAAACCTTCACTCTACTGGTAGCCAGTGCGCTGGAGCGCCTGACGCTGACCGCCAGCGAAGAGCAGGCGCGGTTTGCCAGCGAGCGCGAAAGCATTCGCAACGCCCTGCTCGCTGCTCTGTCCCACGATTTGCGCACGCCGTTGACGGTGTTGTTCGGTCAGGCGGAAATCTTAACGCTGGATCTGGCCAGCGAGGGATCGCCGCACGCGCGCCAGGCCAGTGAGATTCGCCAGCACGTTCTGAATACTACCCGACTGGTTAATAACCTGCTGGATATGGCGCGAATTCAGTCTGGCGGCTTTAATCTTAAGAAGGAGTGGTTAACGCTGGAAGAGGTGGTCGGCAGCGCCCTGCAGATGCTGGAGCCCGGTCTCTCTGCCCCGATTAATTTGTCGTTACCTGAACCGTTAACACTGATTCACGTCGATGGTCCGCTCTTTGAACGGGTGCTGATTAACCTGTTGGAAAACGCCGTCAAATACGCGGGTCCACAGGCGCAAATCGGTATTGATGCCAGCGTCGATGGCGCACATCTGCAACTGGACGTCTGGGATAATGGGCCGGGTATTCCGTCGGGTATGGAACAGCGCGTTTTTGACAAATTTTCCCGGGGAAACAAAGAGTCATCGGTGCCCGGCGTTGGGCTGGGGCTGGCAATTTGTCAGGCTATTGTGGACGTGCACGGCGGTACTATTTCGGTCCACAATCGCGCGCAAGGAGGAGCCTGTTTTCGTGTTACACTGCCCCAGGAAATCCCCCCTGAACTTGAAGATTTTCATGAGGATATGTGACGAACGTACTGATTGTTGAAGATGAACATGCCATTCGCCGCTTTCTGCGCACTGCGCTGGAAGCCGATGGCCTGCGTGTATATGAAGCAGAAACGCTGCAACGTGGTCTGTTGGAAGCCGCCACGCGAAAACCCGATCTCATCATTCTCGATCTCGGCCTGCCGGACGGCGACGGCATTGATTTTATTCGCGACCTGCGACAATGGAGCGCGATTCCGGTGATTGTGCTTTCAGCCCGCAGTGAGGAAAGCGATAAAATTGCTGCGCTGGATGCCGGTGCCGATGACTATCTCAGTAAACCCTTTGGTATTGGCGAGCTACAGGCGAGATTGCGCGTGGCATTGCGTCGCCACGCCAGCGGTGCGTCTCCCGAACCGGTGGTACATTTTTCCAACGTCAAAGTGGATATTGCCGCGCGCCTCGTTCACCGTGGTGACGAGGAAATTCATTTGACGCCGATTGAGTTTCGTCTGTTAGCGGTTCTGCTAAATAATGCCGGGAAGGTACTGACGCAACGCCAGTTGTTAAATCAGGTTTGGGGACCAAACGCCGTCGAACACAGTCATTATCTACGTATTTATATGGGACACCTGCGCCAGAAGCTGGAACAGGACCCGGCCCGTCCGCGTCATTTTCTGACCGAAACCGGAATTGGCTATCGGTTTATGCCGTGAATTCTTATTCATTTTTTCTGATTAATTAATAAATATATTTTTCATTACTCACTCCACTGCATAATACTTATTATGCAGCCAGTAGAATATTGTAAAAAAATAATAAAATACAAATAAATAACATATAAACAACAAAACAGCATCTTGTCCCGCACTATGCATAAATGGCGACTAAATATTTTATAAACGATCGTTTTTTATTGATCTTCTTCACAGTTCATAGCCATTTCCTGGATAAAATACCCGCACCTTCCACTTATCCAGTAAAGGTAACTAAAATGGAAAATAATAGCCGTACAATGCCACATATAAGGCGAACAACGCATATTATGATGTTTGCCCACCGCAACAGTTTCGACTTTCATTTCTTTAATGCCCGTTAGTCTTCCGACTAAGGGCACTCAAGTATACAGGTCTTCCTGACTCTCTGTATCGCAGGCTAACGCCTGTATCCGCAGTGCTCTCCCTGCATAACCCTGTATTACCTGTGACCGGACCGGTTAGGGTTTATTGCATCTTCAAAAAAGCAATTTACTGATTTATTTATCAGCGGTATGACTTTGCTTTTTTTTCCGGAGTTATCAATTTCTCATTAGAGAAATTGAGGACCTGCTATTACCTAAAAATAAAGAGATGAAAATGTCAGAATTAAAAATTGCCGTAAGCCGTTCCTGTCCTGATTGTTTTTCTACGCAGCGTTCTTGCGTAAATATCGATGAAAGTAATTTTATTGATGTTGCTGCTATCGTGTTATCCATCAATGATATTGAACGTGGAAAACTCGATGAAATTGACGCCACCGGCTATGGGATTCCTGTTTTTATCGCCACCGAAAATGAAGAACGTGTTCCATCTGAACATCTGCCGCGGATCTCAGGTATATTCGAATGTAATGAAGCCCGTACCGCCTTTTATGGCCGGCAGTTAGAAACCGCCGCCAGCCATTATGAAACGCAGTTACGTCCGCCGTTCTTCCGTGCGCTTGTCGACTATGTCAATCAGGGTAACAGCGCCTTTGATTGTCCTGGTCATCAGGGGGGCGAGTTTTTCCGTCGCCATCCTGCGGGTAATCAGTTTGTCGAATATTTCGGCGAAACACTTTTCCGCTCCGATTTGTGTAATGCCGATGTCGCAATGGGTGATCTGCTGATTCACGAAGGCGCTCCCTGCATCGCACAACAGCACGCAGCTAAAGTTTTCAACGCGGATAAGACCTACTTTGTACTGAACGGGACCTCCTCATCGAACAAAGTGGTGCTTAACGCATTGCTCACCCCAGGCGATCTGGTGTTATTCGACCGCAACAACCACAAGTCAAACCACCACGGCGCGTTATTGCAGGCCGGGGCAACGCCGGTATATCTGGAAACCGCGCGTAACCCGTACGGCTTTATCGGCGGGATCGACGCGCACTGCTTTGAAGAAGGCTATCTACGTGAACAGGTGAGTGAAGTTGCGCCACAACGTTCGAAAGATGAGCGTCCATTCCGTCTGGCCGTGATTCAGTTAGGTACCTACGACGGCACAATCTATAACGCCCGTCAGGTGGTGGATAAGATCGGTCATCTGTGCGACTACATCCTGTTTGACTCCGCGTGGGTTGGCTATGAGCAGTTTATTCCGATGATGGCCGATTGCTCTCCGCTGTTGCTGGATCTTAACGAAAATGACCCCGGCATTCTGGTCACCCAGTCAGTGCACAAACAACAGGCAGGCTTCTCTCAGACTTCGCAGATCCACAAAAAAGACAGCCATATTAAAGGCCAGTCTCGCTACGTGCCTCATAAACGAATGAATAACGCGTTCATGATGCACGCCTCCACCAGCCCGTTCTATCCGCTCTTTGCCGCACTGGACATCAACGCCAAAATGCATGAAGGCGTCAGCGGGCGCAACATGTGGATGGACTGCGTCGTCAACGGAATTGATACTCGTAAGTTGATCCTGGAAAACTGCCACCATATCCGCCCGTTCGTGCCGGAGATAGTAGAGGGTAAACCGTGGCAGGATTATCCCACCGCTGAAATCGCCAGCGACCTGCGTTTCTTCCATTTTGTTCCCGGTGAACACTGGCATGCCTTTGAAGGGTATGCCGAACACCAGTACTTTGTGGATCCATGCAAATTGCTGCTCACCACTCCGGGTATTAATGCGCGTAACGGCGAATACGATACCTTCGGCGTTCCGGCTACCATTCTGGCTAACTTCCTGCGCGAAAATGGTGTGGTGCCCGAAAAATGCGACCTCAACTCCATCCTGTTCCTGCTGACCCCCGCAGAAGATATGGCGAAGTTGCAGCAGCTTGTCGCCCTGCTGGTACGTTTCGAAAAACTGCTGGAAGCCGATGCCCCGCTAGCCGAGGTTCTGCCTTCGATCTACAAGCAGCATGAAGCCCGTTACGCCGGTTACACCCTGCGCCAACTGTGCCAGGAGATGCACGATTTGTATGCGCGTCACAACGTGAAGCAGCTCCAGAAAGAGATGTTCCGTAAGGCACATTTCCCGCGCGTCAGCATGAATCCCCAGGATGCCAATTATGCATATCTGCGTGGTGAAGTTGAACTGGTGCGTCTGCCGGACGCTGAAGGTCGCATCGCGGCAGAAGGCGCGCTGCCTTATCCTCCGGGCGTACTGTGTGTGGTTCCGGGTGAAATCTGGGGCGGTTCAGTATTACGTTACTTCAGCGCACTGGAAGAAGGAATCAATTTGCTACCGGGTTTTGCGCCTGAACTCCAGGGTGTCTACATCGAAGAACACGACGGTCGTAAACAGGTGTGGTGCTACGTGATTAAGCAACAAAGCGCGCAACACGCTCTGTTGAAAGGGGAAATGTTATGAGCAAAGCCAAATCCAACAAAATGGGCGTCGTCCAGCTCACTATCCTGACCATGGTTAATATGATGGGATCCGGAATCATCATGTTGCCCACCAAGCTTGCGGAAGTCGGTACTATCTCGATCATCTCGTGGCTGGTGACTGCTGTCGGTTCAATGGCGCTGGCCTGGGCCTTCGCAAAATGCGGTATGTTCAGCCGTAAATCCGGTGGTATGGGGGGTTACGCTGAATACGCCTTTGGCAAATCCGGTAACTTTATGGCGAACTACACTTATGGCGTTTCGCTGTTAATCGCCAACGTGGCTATCGCCATCTCCGCCGTTGGCTACGGTACCGAGCTGTTTGGCGCCACACTGACACCGGTGCAGATTGGCCTGGCAACCATTGGTGTACTGTGGATCTGTACCGTGGCTAACTTTGGCGGGGCGCGCATTACCGGGCAGATCAGCAGCATCACCGTTTGGGGCGTCATTATTCCGGTTGTCGGTCTGTGTATCATCGGCTGGTTCTGGTTCAGTCCGACGCTGTACGCTAACTCCTGGAATCCACACCACGTCCCGTTCTTCACGGCTGTCGGCTCTTCCATTGCGATGACCTTGTGGGCTTTTCTGGGTCTGGAATCGGCCTGCGCCAACGCTGAAGTGGTAGACAACCCGGAACGCAACGTGCCCATCGCCGTATTGGGCGGTACGCTGGGCGCGGCGGTGATTTACATCATCTCCACCAACGTGATAGCCGGGATTGTGCCGAATATGGATCTGGCTAACTCTACAGCACCGTTCGGTTTAGCCTTCGCACAAATGTTCACCCCGGAAGTCGGTAAGGTGATCATGGCGCTGATGGTGATGTCCTGCTGCGGTTCACTGCTGGGCTGGCAGTTCACTATCGCTCAGGTATTCAAATCGTCGGCTGATGGGGGTTACTTCCCTAAAATCTTCTCCCGCGTGACCAAAGTAGACGCGCCGGTTCAGGGGATGCTGGCAATCGTGATCATCCAGAGTGGTTTATCACTGATGACTATCAGCCCGTCACTGAACAGTCAGTTCAACGTGCTGGTCAACCTGGCGGTGGTGACGAACATCATTCCGTATATTCTGTCGATGGCCGCGCTGGTAATTATTCAAAAAATGGCGAATGTTCCGTCGTCGAAAGCGAAACCGGCAAACTTCGTGGCGTTTGTTGGCGCATTGTACAGCTTCTATGCGCTCTACTCCTCTGGCGAAGAAGCAATGCTTTATGGTTCTATCGTGACCTTCCTCGGCTGGACGCTGTATGGCCTGGTATCACCGCGTTTTGAACTGAAAAATAAGCATAGTTAAATCTTGGCATAAAAAAGCCCGGTAGCGCTAACGCTTACCGGGCCTACAAAACGCGTCAGTACAAACAATACTTACGCGTTTTTCAGCACTTCGCTGACAATCTCAACGGCTTCTTTTTCGATCTGCTTGCGATGTTCTTCACCAAGGAAGCTCTCGCAGTAGATTTTATAGGCGTCTTCAGTACCTGACGGACGCGCAGCAAACCAGCCGTTGTCAGTCATCACCTTCAGACCGCCGATAGAAGCACCGTTACCCGGTGCCGCCGTCAGACGTGCCGTGATCGGGTCGCCCGCCAGCGTGCTGGCACTCACCATTTCCGGAGACAGCTTAGACAGCGCCGCTTTCTGCGCGGAGGTCGCGCTTGCCTGCAGGCGGTTGTAGCTTGGCGCGCCGAAACGGGCTGCCAGTTCGTTGTAGTGCTCTTGCGGATTCTTACCGGTCACTGCGGTAATTTCTGCCGCCAGCAGGCACATGATGATGCCGTCTTTGTCGGTCGACCACGGTGTACCGTCAAAGCGCAGGAAAGAAGCGCCCGCGCTCTCTTCACCACCAAAGCCAAAGCTGCCGTCAAACAGACCGTCAACGAACCATTTAAAGCCAACCGGAACTTCGACCAGTTTACGCCCTAAATCATTCACTACGCGGTCAATCATCGCCGAAGAGACCAGCGTCTTACCAACGGCAACGTCTTTGCCCCACAGCGGACGATGCTGGAACAGGTAGTTGATCGCCACCGCCAGGTAGTGGTTCGGATTCATCAGGCCCGCCGGGGTGACGATACCGTGACGGTCATAGTCCGGATCGTTGGCAAAGGCCAGATCGAACTTGTCACGCAGCGCCAACAGTCCCGCCATCGCGCACTCGGAGGAGCAGTCCATACGGATTGCGCCATCTTTGTCGAGATGCATAAAGCGGAAAGTCTGATCAACGTGATCGTTAACGATAGTCAGGTTCAGGTTGTAGTGCTTGGCAATACGCTTCCAGTATTCGATACCGGAACCGCCAAGCGGATCGACGCCCAGCGTCAGGCCCGCTTTCTGGATCGCCGCCATGTCGACGATGTCGGCCAGTCCTTCAACAAACGGCTGAACCAGGTCCTGCTCTTTTACATGACCAGATGCCAGCGCAGCGTCCAGCGACATACGCTTCACGCCTTGCAGACCATCAGCCAGCAGAGCGTTAGCCCTGTCTTCCACCACTTTGGTGACGTTAGTATCTGCCGGACCACCGTTTGGCGGGTTGTATTTAATGCCACCATCTTCCGGCGGATTGTGGGACGGCGTGATCACAATGCCGTCAGCCAGCGGGCCGCCTTTTTTGTTATGGACCAGGATAGCATTCGACACGGCAGGGGTTGGCGTAAAGCCGTTATTTTCCTGAACGATGACGTCCACGCCGTTCGCTGCCAGCACTTCCAGGACAGAGATAAAAGCCGGTTCAGACAGCGCGTGGGTATCCTTGCCCACGTAGCACGGGCCAGTGATCCCGTTTTTCGCACGTTCTTCAGCAATCGCCTGAGCGATAGCCAGAATATGCGGCTCGTTAAAACTATGACGACCTGCACTGCCGCGATGTCCGGACGTACCGAACTTGACGGCGTGCTCAGCGTTCCCTGCCGTTGGTTTCAGTACATAGTACTGTGCCGTCAGTTGGGCGACGTTAATCAAATCACTCTGTTGCGCAGGTTGACCTGCACGGTTGTGGATTGCCATTGCCTGGTCCTTCTAATGCAAGGATTAAATTGTTCCGCAAACCTTTTCAATCAATTCCGCAGGGAATTGCATTGACTGCATGATGTGCTCAACCATGCTGCATTTACGGCCGGTATTGGTATTGGTGATTACCCAGTACGGCGTGCCTGGCACGTGTTTTGGTTTAGTTTGATTACCATTTTTCAGCAGCGTCTGTTCATCTGCTGCAAAATAAACGCGCGTACGACCATGCAACGATTCCGTTGCTTCGGCGAACGCGTTTTGATCCAGTGAATAGAGTGTAGACAGCACCAGCATAAAGCGATTTACTGCTTTCTTCTGCTCTGCATATTCGTCGGACAGCAGCAGTTCACGCATCGCGCGCACTTTATCTTTTACGGGGTTAACCGGCTTCGCTTCCACGACAGCTTGCACAGCGCGGACTTCTTTTACTACCGGAGTGACAGGCTGTGATGCGGCGGAAAACTTCAACATACGCCGTAAAATGTCGGATGCGCTCTCGCCGATATGCTTGGTGTGGCTGGCAATATAGCTATAGAGTTCATCATCAACTTCAATCGTTTTCATCTTAATCCAGTGCAGTGTTTAGCTGAATACAAGTTGTTGGGGTCAACACGCGTAGTGTAAAGGCAAATCCCAACAGCGGATAGCGTCAAGCCTGGTGGCTGGCAAAACTCAGAGTAACCGTAGTTGTTGCAGCCATGTGGCAGAATGGTCAACATGATACCCTAACCCGTGAGTGTGAAAAAAAGAACTTTGCCATGAAATTGAATATCCGAGCGCAATCTGCGCAAAACCTGCACAATAATTCTCCCATCGTCCTGGTGCACGGCCTGTTTGGCAGTCTGGATAACCTGGGGATCCTGGCGCGCGATCTGGTGGCCGATCACGATATCATCCAGGTTGATATGCGAAATCATGGCCTCTCCCCGCGTTCACCTGAGATGAATTATCCGGCCATGGCGCAAGACCTGCTGGATACGCTGGACGATCAACAGATCGAAAAAGCGATCTTTATTGGTCACTCGATGGGGGGCAAAGCCGTCATGGCGTTAACCGCGCTGGCCCCGGAACGTGTCGAACGGTTGGTAGCCATCGACATTGCTCCCGTTGACTATCATGTTCGCCGTCACGATGAGATTTTTGCTGCCATTAACGCAGTAACTGACGCGCAGTCCTCTTCGCGTCAGCAGGCGGCGAGCGTCATGCGCCAGCATCTGCAAGAGGAAGGCGTGATCCAGTTTCTGCTCAAATCCTTCGTGGACGGCGAATGGCGCTTTAATGTTCCCGTGCTGTGGGAGCAATATCCTCATATTGTCGGCTGGGAGACCATCCCGGCGTGGGAACACCCGGCGCTGTTTATCCCCGGAGGCAACTCACCTTATGTAACCGAAGCGTATCGCGAACAACTGCTGGCGCAATTCCCGCAGGCTCGGGCGCACGTTATTGCAGGCGCGGGCCATTGGGTGCATGCGGAAAAACCGGAGGCGGTACTGCGCGCCATCCGTCGTTATCTGAGCGAGCAGGCTAACTGATTAAAAACTCAGCGTCTGCGCGTGATTACGCGCGTGGGCGTTGGCGTGTCTCCCCTGCTGATGTATTATGGCGGGCTATCCATCCGGGCAGACGCCTGGCTGATTGTTTCCCCGAAGTCACCAAGATCATGGCCAAAGAACAAACGGACCGTACGACATTAGATCTGTTCGCGCAGGAGCGTCGCCCGGGACGACCCAAAACTAATCCGCTCTCGCGTGATGAACAGTTACGTATTAACAAACGTAATCAGCTTAAACGCGATAAAGTTCGCGGGCTTAAGCGTGTCGAACTGAAACTGAACGCTGATGCTGTTGACGCTCTGAACGAGCTGGCCGAGGCGCGCAACATGAGTCGCAGTGAACTCATCGAAGAGATGCTGATGAACCAACTCAGTGCATTGCGCGGTCAGGCTTAGTCTGAATTTCTGCTCTAAATCATAAATCGTGTAGCACAGAGTGCAGTCCTGCGTGTTTGCTGTTTCCGCATGCCTGACTGTTCTGCTATGATTGCCCTTATCCGTGGGCAATGCGCCACCACCATTTCAATAAGTTTCAAGAGGTTATTTTACTCATGGCAATCACTGGCATCTTTTTCGGCAGCGACACCGGTAACACCGAAAACATCGCAAAAATGATTCAAAAACAGCTTGGTAAAGACGTTGCCGATGTACATGACATTGCAAAAAGCAGCAAAGAAGACCTCGAAGGGTATGACATTTTGCTGCTCGGCATTCCAACCTGGTACTACGGTGAAGCGCAGTGTGACTGGGACGATTTCTTCCCTACCCTCGAAGACATTGATTTTAACGGCAAGCTGGTTGCATTGTTCGGCTGCGGCGACCAGGAAGATTACGCAGAATATTTCTGCGATGCGTTGGGTACAATTCGCGACATCATCGAACCACGCGGCGCAACCATCGTTGGTCACTGGCCAACGGCGGGTTATCACTTTGAAGCGTCCAAAGGCCTGGCTGACGACGACCACTTTGTGGGTCTGGCCATTGATGAAGATCGCCAGCCTGAATTGACCGCCGAACGCGTAGAAAAATGGGTTAAGCAGATCTCTGAGGAGCTGCACCTCGACGAAATCATCAATGCCTGATTTTGTGTGGCGAAGATTTCCATCTGCGCCACATCAATAGATAAAACCAATCAAAATAATTGCTACAAATTTGTAACTTTTTCGTCTGACCCTGTACAATGGCCGGATGCCAATCGGGTATTGCACAGGGTGTTTGTCGGCGATACCACGTTTTGATTAACAATATATGCCAGAGACTTGCAGTTTTCATTTAGCCATGGCAGTTCTATAATGAATCGCATTATCTCAAGTGCAATTTCTGTCACTTCTGTTAATGAAGTGAATCGTTTAGCTACAGGACAGATTCCGCATGACTGACAACAATACCGCATTAAAGAAGGCTGGCCTGAAAGTAACGCTTCCTCGTTTAAAAATTCTGGAAGTTCTTCAGGAACCGGATAACCATCACGTCAGTGCGGAAGACTTATACAAACGTCTGATCGATATGGGTGAAGAAATTGGTCTGGCGACCGTGTATCGCGTGCTGAACCAGTTTGATGATGCCGGTATCGTGACCCGCCATAATTTTGAAGGTGGTAAATCCGTCTTCGAACTGACTCAACAGCATCATCACGATCACCTCATCTGCCTCGACTGCGGCAAAGTGGTCGAGTTCAGCGATGATTCCATCGAGGCGCGCCAGCGTGAGATTGCGGCTAAACATGGTATTCGTTTAACCAACCATAGCCTCTATCTTTACGGTCACTGCGCCGAAGGCGATTGCCGCGAAGATGAGCATGCTCACGACGGTAAATAAGTGATGCTTTCTGAAAAGCCAACCATTCGGTTGGCTTTTTTTATGGGCGTTATCACCCCTTTTCCCCTTCCCTCCACTCCTGTGTTGCTTTAATGTAAAATCAATAGTCCCTTCCCGGAGAGTCGAAATGGAACTTCGCCAGCTACGCTATTTTGTTCGCATTGTAGAAACCGGCAGCATGGGTAGCGCGGCGCTCGATCTCAATATTGGGGTTTCGGCACTCAGCCAGCAAATGTCCCGCCTGGAAAACGAACTCGCTATTCGCCTGCTGCAGCGCACCTCGCGTGGCGTGACGCCCACCAGCGCCGGACTGGCTTTTTACTCCCAGGCGCAGCTGGCGCTCCGCCACGCAGACGATGCAATCCTCGCCGCGCGAGAGTCCCGGCTTTCCGGGCACGTCAGCGTCGGTATGGCCCCCAGTACCGCTTCCGTTCTCGGCATGCCTTTTATTAACGCCATGCGGGAAAGCTATAGTGATGTCCGCCTGCATGTGGTGGAAAGCCTTTCTGGCAACCTGGAACGGATGATTAATACCCGCCAGATTGATCTGGCCGTGGTATTTCAAAAAGAAAAGATCGTGCGCTGGAGCGCCAGACCGATTCTCGAAGAGCGCCTGTTTTTGATTGGGACTCATGCCTTACTGGCCGATATTGCCGATGACAATATTGCGCCAGCCCAGTTGGCAAGTATCCCATTGATAATGCCCAGCCCAGGCCACGGTCTGCGCGGCAGGCTGGAAGCAATTTGTCAGGAACACGCACTGCGCATTGAGATCGCCACAGAAATTGATGGTCTGGCGCTGCTAATGCGCGCCGTTCGCAGTGGAATCGGCGCTACTCTCCAGCCCGGCGCGGCGATTTCCCATCTCGATAAAGAGACGCTAAGAGTGATCGGCGTCCATAATCCAATACTGAGTCGCCCCAACTTTCTGGTCAGCCTTTCTGATGATGAGCTCACCCCCGCGGGCCTCGCCGCCCGCGTGGTGCTAACGAAAGTGATGCATCAACTGGTGGAAGCAGGAAGCTGGCCAGGCGCCATCCTTTACAATAACTAAAGCCCTCTTTAGCACTTCGTCATAGCGCCCGCACAAGCTGTGCGTATACATTTCAATTACAAATTTAACAATTAGTTAAATGGTAATGGAGTATACGATGGTTGATGTTCTGGTGATTGGCGGTGGCAATGCCGCGTTATGTGCTGCCCTAACCGCCCGGGAGCAAGGAGCTTCGGTACTCCTGCTCGAAGCGGCTCCACGGGAATGGCGCGGGGGAAATTCTCAACACACGCGTAATCTGCGCTGTATGCATGACGCGCCGCAGGATGTGCTGGTGGAAAGCTATCCTGAAGAGGAGTTCTGGCAGGATCTGCGGCGCGTCACCGAGGGAAATACTAACGAAGCCCTGGCGCGTCTGGTGATCCGCACCTCTTCACAATGCCGCGACTGGATGCGACAACACGGCGTTAATTTTCAACCTCCTCTCTCCGGTGCTTTACACGTAGCGCGAACCAACGCCTTTTTTATGGGGGGCGGGAAAGCCCTCGTGAATGCCTATTATCGCAGCGCAGAAAAGTTAGGCGTGCAAATCCGCTATAACACACCAGTGCAGGCGCTTGAACTGCATAATGGTGAGTTTGTGGCAGCGCTGGCAGGCGAAGAGCGCATAACCGCTAAGTCCTGCGTGCTTGCCGCTGGCGGATTTGAGTCAAACCGCGAATGGCTGCGCGAAGCCTGGGGAGAGAACGCCCGCGGCGAGTGGCCTGCGGATAACTTCCTGATTCGCGGCACGCGCTTTAATCAGGGCGTACTGCTTAAATTTATGATGGATGCCGGGGCGGACATCATCGGCGAACCCTCCCAGTCACACTGCGTAGCCATTGATGCCAGAGCGCCATTATATGACGGCGGGATTTGCACCCGCGTGGACTGCGTTTCACTCGGCATAGTAGTCAACCGTGACGCAGAACGTTTTTATGATGAAGGCGAAGATTTCTGGCCCAAACGCTACGCCATCTGGGGACGCCTGGTCGCCCAACAGCCAGGGCAGATTGGCTATTCCATTATCGACAGTAAAGCCATCGGCCACTTTATGCCACCGGTATTCCCCGGCGCACAGGCGAATACGCTGGCGGAGTTGGCGCATCAGTTGGGGCTGGATACCGAACGCTTTACCCACACCGTGACGGCGTACAACAACGCCTGCCAGCCAGGTCAGTTCGACCATACCATCCTGGACAACTGCGCGACGAAGAAGTTAACCCCCGCGAAAACACACTGGGCGCGACCGCTGGACCAGCCACCTTACTACGGCTATGCCCTGCGGCCAGGAATCACCTTCACCTATCTTGGGTTAAAAGTGAACGAACGCGCTGCCGTACACTTTGCCGGGCAGCCAAGCCGCAACCTGTTCGTCGCCGGAGAGATGATGGCGGGCAACGTGTTGGGCAAGGGTTACACCGCTGGCGTGGGCATGTCGATCGGGACAACCTTTGGCCGCATTGCCGGAAAAGAAGCCGCGCTGGCAGCACGTAAGGAGGCACGTCATGAAGCAGCTTGAGAAACTGATCATCGAAGCACAAATTATCACCGAGCCGGAAGCAGAAGTTGAACGTGTGATGCAGGTCTGTAACGCCTGCCGCTATTGTGAAGGTTTTTGCGCCGTGTTCCCGGCAATGACTCAGCGCCTGGAATTCGGTAAAGCGGATATCAATTATCTGGCTAACTTGTGCCATAACTGCGGCGCCTGCCTGCACGCGTGTCAGTATGCCCCACCTCATGAATTTGCCATCAACGTACCGAAGGCGATGGCGGAAGTGCGGCTCGAAACCTATCAGCACTACGCGCAACCCGCCGCCTTTGGCGCGCTTTATCGTCGCGCAGGCATCACCGTGACGCTGGCACTGGTTTTCGGTCTGATCCTGTTTTTACTCCTCGCCATGAGTTTAAAGGGCTCGTTATTCCATCCTCCGCTGGCCGGGGATTTTTATCAGATTTTCCCGCATAACCTGCTCGCATGGATGTTTGGTTCGGTATTTATTCTGGCGATAGGTCTGCTGATGGCGGGCGTTCTGCGCTTCTGGCGCGAAATCTCTCCGGGTGTACCGCGTTCCGCTGAAATTGCTGAAGCCTCGCACAATGCGCTGACGCTGAAGTATCTCGATGGTGGGCATGGCAAAGGTTGTAACGAAGCAGATGATGCCTTCACCCTGATGCGCCGCCGTTTCCATCACTTCACCTTCTACGGTTTTATGCTCTGCTTTGCCGCCACCGTGGTGGCAACGGGCTATCACTACTTTGCAGGTATAGAAGCGCCCTATCCGTTCTTCAGCGTTCCGGTAATGCTGGGCACGTTGGGCGGCATTGGCCTGGTTGTCGGCCCGGCTGGCTTGCTATGGCTCAATTTTAAGCGCTCACCGCTGCATGGCGACGCACGGCAAAAACCGATGGATCGCGGTTTTATTTTGCTGCTGCTCCTGACCAGTCTGACCGGTTTAGCGCTGCTGGCGGGAAGAGACACGTCCTGGATGGCTATTTTGCTCGCCATTCACCTCGGCGTGGTCATGGCGCTCTTTCTGACCATTCCTTATGGAAAATTTGCCCACGGATTTTACCGCTGCGCAGCCTTACTCAAGTGGGCGATTGAGAAACGGCGCGGCAAACAGGCGGGGGTCGCAGGCGACTAACCCGCAAACTCTTACCTCTATAAATATTATGATAAGACAGTGGAGCAAACCCAATGACACAACAACCATCGCGCGCCGGAACTTTCGGCGCAATACTGCGGGTAACCAGCGGTAATTTCCTCGAACAGTTTGACTTTTTTCTGTTCGGTTTTTACGCCACCTATATCGCAAAGACCTTCTTTCCTGCAGAGAGTGAATTTGCCGGGCTAATGTTAACTTTCGCCGTGTTTGGTTCAGGTTTCTTAATGCGGCCTGTTGGCGCAATTGTGCTGGGTGCTTACATCGACAGAATTGGTCGCCGTAAAGGACTGATGGTGACGCTGGCGATTATGGGCTGCGGTACCCTGCTGATTGCCCTGGTACCTGGTTATCACAGTATTGGTCTGCTGGCCCCTGTCCTGGTATTACTCGGCCGATTATTACAGGGCTTTTCTGCAGGGGTGGAGCTGGGCGGCGTCTCGGTTTATCTTTCTGAAATCGCCACCCCTGGCAATAAAGGCTTCTACACCAGCTGGCAGTCCGCCAGTCAACAGGTCGCCATTGTGGTGGCAGCTCTGATTGGTTACGGCCTGAACGCCACCCTGGGACACGATGAGATTTCTGAATGGGGCTGGCGTATTCCATTCTTTATTGGTTGCATGATTATTCCTTTGATCTTCGTGCTCCGCCGCTCGCTTCAGGAAACAGACGCCTTTTTACAACGTACGCACCGTCCCGACACCAGGGAAATTTTTACTACCATCATCAAAAACTGGCGTCTCATCGCTGCGGGTACGCTGCTGGTGGCGATGACCACAACGACGTTCTACTTTATTACCGTCTACACACCGACCTACGGTAGGGCTGTACTTCACCTGAGCGCTCGCGACAGCCTGATCGTCACCATGCTGGTCGGTATTTCTAATTTTATCTGGCTGCCGATTGGCGGGGCGATTTCTGACCGAATTGGTCGTCGTCCGGTGTTGATGGGGATTACCATCCTTGCACTGATCACCACCTGGCCGGTTATGCACTGGCTCACCGCCGCGCCAGATTTCACGCGCATGACGCTGGTCCTGCTTTGGTTCTCGTTCTTTTTTGGTATGTACAACGGGGCAATGGTCGCCGCACTCACCGAGGTGATGCCTGTCTATGTGCGTACGGTGGGCTTTTCACTGGCATTCAGTCTTGCCACGGCGATTTTTGGCGGCCTTACGCCAGTCATCTCCACAGCGCTGGTCCAGCTAACCGGGGATAAAAGCTCACCGGGGTGGTGGCTGATGTGTGCGGCACTTTGCGGGCTCGCCGCCACGGCAATGCTGTTTGTCCGGCTGAGTCGGAGTTATCAACCGGTGGAATATAAACCCTGAAATGCAAACGGGCGGAAAACTCTCCGCCCGTTGTCTGTTTCATTTTTCGATTTACTGCGCAGTATTCTTGCTACGAATTTCCTGCCAGACCTTGTCGCAATCAGCATTAACGGACTGACCATTACCCGTGCGCGTGGCCTGGATGCATTGCTGATAATCCAGTACGCGTACGCTTTCTTCATTGGCAAACTGCTGATGCTGCTTTTCTTTCTTCAGCACATTCAACACGCTTTGGCAGGCTTCGATTTTCTCCGGCGATCCTTGCGCGGTAGTAATGCACGCGCTGTAGGCTTCTTTCAGACGGCTGTCTTCTTTTGGTGCCGGGGATTGCGCGCAAGCCACCAGCCCAGATGCCATAACAGCGATGAGTATCAGTTTTTTCATAGCACTTTCCTCAACGATGCGGCAGGCGCCCGGCCTGCCGCTGTTGGCATTAGAAGATGGTGAACGGAGCAATAACGATGAATTTCACGTCGCGCTCATCCTGGAAGATGTTGCCGTAACCACCGCCCCAGCTCGGAATGTCTGAATGGTTGTCGTACTGGGTGAAGTGCAGTTTAAACATGGTGCCCTTCGCACGCCCCTCTTGCAGGGTATAGACCGCATCCAGGCTGTAAGAAGATTCTTCGATAGTCCGGTTTTTGTCGTAGTACGCATCCGGATTGATCTGCCAGGTTGATGGCTTGGCATCCCATGCGTAAACGTAGGACGCGCCCACTGCCCAGCCCGGCAAATTCCAGTTCTTCAGGTCATACATTGCGCCGAAGAAGACAGCCTTTTCGCCGTTGGCGTTGAAGTCGGAACGGTTATCCCACCAGATATCCAGGCGACCGTTTGATGAGGCGTAGGTCGGGGTCATACGCTGCAGGAAGTACCCCTGCTGCCCGTCCGCTTTAACCCAGGTCCCTTCCAGACGCAGGTCAACCACTTCCGCCACTTTGTAGCCAAAGGTCAGCGCCTGCAGCCAGGCCGTACCGTCATAAATGTCGTTCACGGTGCGATCGTCAACTTTGTCGCGCGCGCCGTAGAACTGGTAGCTGGTGGTAAATGGGTTACCGCCTAAATCGAATTTATAGCTGGCTTTTGCGAAGTACTGATCGACGTAGCCTTCAGACTGACCAAATGCGGCTTCCAGCAACAGGTTATTTTTGAAGTCATATTTCGCGCCGATTGAGTGCAGATAATCTACGCTGGTCTTTTTATCAGCCTGATAGAATTTATCGACTTCAGTGTGCCATGGTGCTTTATATTCGTTGGCCCACATATAGGAGAAGCTCAGTGCACCAGCATCACCATAGTCGAAGTTGGCTCCGGCTTCAGCACCCTGATAGGTACCTGGCATAAAGCTCCAGTGCGGAGCCAACAGAGTCTGTCCGGTTGGTTGAATGTAACCAGCGCGCGCCCAAGTTGGGCCGAATTTAAATTTGGCTGCTGCTTTATAAAGGCTAATTCCGCTCTTATCGCCGGAGTAATCTTCATCATAGCCTTTATTTTTTGACGAGAATGCAATTTCGTTTGGATGGCCGCTTTCGCTACTTTCGTTCATTTCAATAGCGGTAAATGCTGCGATATCAATACCAAACATATCAGCCGCATAACCGGACTGGAAGTCGAGGTTAGCGTTCCAGGTGGAGTGAGAAAGGTTGGTTTTGTATTTGTCGTGATCGGTCACATCTTTACGGTCACGCTCACGCTGCCAGTAATAGATGCCGCCGGTTAAGGTTGAGTCATCAATAAATCCTTCGGCGTGTACCTGGGGAGCGACAACGAAACCCGACATTGCTGTGATACCGGCGATAGCCAGCGCCAGCGTACTACGTTTGCCACTAAACGTACGCATATGTTAATCCTCTTTGACGTATAACCCTTCGTTTTTCAAGCTGCATCGGTGTTGGCTTTACTCGGCCTTTGGCCTCGCCCCATCGGGGACAGCGCACGCGCTGCGTCTCCGCCTTGATGCAACTCGAAATCCATTGGGTATAAAATGCTGCCGACAAAAGCGGACAGCGAAAAAACAAAAATTAAAAAAGTAGCGCTGAGAAAACCTCAGTGACTACAATGAATAGACTATTTTTCGCGACGCGAATTATCAATCTCTTTCTGTAACGAGTATGTAATAGTATGAGCAACCGCACATATTTTCTTGTTTTCTGTTACATTTTGCTTTGGGAGTAAAAAAAGTCACAAAAACAAGAAAAAACACTTTATATACATATAGATATCTTCAATTTTATTATTATATATATAATTCCACCCCTAATAATTATCTTTGCATTCGCAAAACAAATTAATTCTCGAGCGTCATTAATTCGCTCTGCAAACAGAACGTTTGAACTCCTGAATTCACTCTCCGTCGTTGATGTGATCGTCCTCGGATTTTCCACACAAATACACTCACTTTATAAGGTTTTTATTGACAGGTACCGGGTGTCCCATTATTCAAAGATGCAGGTTATACGTATAAGTTGATAAATAAATGACAAAACGCATCACGCAGAAAGACGTTGCGGCCCTGGCTGGCGTTTCACAGGCGGTGGTATCCGTGGTACTCACCAAAGGAAATCACACCTACCCACAGGAGACAGTGAGCCGGGTTGAGCAAGCGGCTAATCAGCTGGGATATATACCGAACCGTTTTGCACAAGCGCTGAAAACCAATAAAACCATGTCGATCGCCTGCATCGTGCCGGATATCGCCAACCCTTTTTATGCCTCGCTCGTCCGTGGCGTTCAGTCGGTGACGGATAGGTATCACTACGATGCGATCGTGGCCAGCACCGATGGATTACGGGAAAGAGAGCTGCATTTTTTGCGCTGGTCAGCGCAGGGGCGGGTCGACGCCGTGGTGGGGACATTTTTTAACGTCGGGATGAAAGATTTTGCCCCGTATCTTCAGGCAGGGATCCCGATTGCACGTATTGAAGCCAGAATGAAAAAAAACGGCCCGCTACCGCTGCATAATGTTTATATCGACAACGCCGCTGCCGCGCGCAGTGCCGTCGAATATCTGCTGGCACAGGGACACCGAAATATCACGATGATCGCCAGCGCTGGCGGTCCTGAGCCTGCCAGAGTGGAAGGATATCGCCAGGCGATGACGCAGGCTGGCCGCCTTCCGCGCATCAAAATTCTGCCAGGTTTTAACGAACAGAGCGGCTATCAGATCGCGATGCAGCTGATTAATGACGGCACGCTCCCGGATGCGATTTTCGCCGCCAACGATTTAATGGCTATCGGCGTGATGCGTGCCGCAAGGGAGAAAGGCATCACGATCCCGGAGCAGCTTGCGGTGATGGGTTTCGATGATATTCCCGCCGCCGGGCTGGTGACCCCTTCCCTGACCACTATCGCCCAGTACCCGGAGCAGCTTGGGCAAAAAGCGGCCGCCCTCCTCCTGGCGCAAACTGATATCACCGCACCGCTCCAGGGCAGCACCACAGAAATGCCCTGGGGCCTGGTTAAAAGAGAATCCGCCTGAACGGCTGATAAAACACCACACAAGGATCAAACAGATGGAATTGCCTTCAGATTATGAGTCGCGCGTTTATGCAGGGGTGTTAGGGAAATTAATCGGCGTCTACCTTGGCCGCCCTTTCGAAGGATGGACCTACGAAAAAATTATGCAGGAGCTGGGGCCGATCCAGTATTACGTCCACGAAAAATTTAACCGTCCGCTGGTTGTCACCGACGATGATGTCGCCGGAACCTTTACCTTTATCCGCGCACTGGAAGATTATGCCCTGCCGCCGGATCTGAGCGCAGAACAGATGGGTCACTGCTGGCTTAATTACATCATTGATAAACGCACCATCCTCTGGTGGGGCGGCAACGGTAATTCGACGGAACACACCGCCTGGCTGAATCTCAAAAAAGGCATTCCGGCTCCGCTAAGCGGAGCCATTGCGACCAACGGGAAAACGATTGCCGAACAGATTGGCGCACAAATCTTTATTGATAGCTGGGCGCTTGTCGCACCGGGACAACCCCGTCTGGCGGCAGAACTTGCCAAAAATGCCGCCAGCGTGAGCCATGACGGTGAAGCGGTGTATGCCGCTATGCTCTGGGCGGCGATGGAATCACAGGCCTTTATTTGCCAGGAGATCGAACAGCTTATTGACGTTGGACTATCCGTGATCCCGGCAGAGTCGCAAATAGCCCAGTTGGTTGGCGATATCCGTCGCTGGCGACGGGAAGATAACGACTGGCAGACGACCCGCCAGCGAATCGACGACAACTATGGCTATCACAAATATCCCAGCAATTGTCACATCATCCCTAATCATGCGCTGATGATTATGGCGATCCTTTACGCGCCGGACGACTTCCAGCAGGCCCAGTGCATCGTCAATACGTCAGGATGGGACACCGACTGCAATGCGGGGAATGTCGGCTGTCTGTCCGGCATTATACTGGGACTCCAGGGTATTGACGCAGGCCCGGACTGGCGCGGGCCGCTGGCGGACAGAATGCTGATCTCCTCAGCCGACGGGGGGTTCTCCATAAACAACGCCGTGCGGATCACCGATTACCTGGTCGGGCTGGGACACCAGATTGCCAGTCTGCCGCGCCCTGAAGCCAAAAAATCCGGCGCGCAGTACCATTTCTCACTACCGGGCAGCGTGCAGGGTTTCCGCTGGCTTAATGAAGAAAATGCGGCCGCGGTTGATGTTAAGAATGAGGCGCACCTGGGGCGGCAAATGTTGAGTCTGCACTATCGCCATCTTGCGCCCGGACTTCACGCCAGCGTGACCACGCAAACCTTTACCCCGCCTGAAATCGTGGAAATGCGCAGCTACGATTTAATGGCTACCCCACTTATCTACCCAGGCCAGCGTCTTCAGGCCACACTGATAGCCCCGCCGGATAACACCGCCGCGTTAAACGTGCGGCTCTGCTACCGGGTTTATGATGACAACAATCAGCTGACGCCCCAGTACGGCGACGCGCAGAGTATAGCCCCGGGTGAATCGCTAACGCTGGCGTTGGATCTCCCGGACTGCCAGGGCCAACCGATCGGCGAGATTGGCGTAACAATCAGCACCGATGCCCGCGTTGCCCGCGGTCGCCTGCTCATCGACAGTATGCGCTGGGACGGCGCACCTGAGCTGACCCTGCGTAAACCCACAGGGGAAACTAATTTTTGGTGGCGAGCCTGGGTAAACGGCGTGGATCTCTTTTCACGCCACTATCCCACCAGCTTTCGCATCTCCAAAGAGTACGACGAGGGATTGATTATTCACGGAACGCGGCAGTGGGATAACTACCGCGTTCAGAGTGACATTACGCTGCATTCAGGGGAGTACGGCGGTCTGGCTTTTCGGGTGCAGGGGATGAGGCGCTATTACGCCGCGCGCATCCTGCGCGACGGGAAATTACAGATCGTCCGCGTGCGCGACACCAGTACCAAAGTCCTGGCAGAAGCGGCGTTGTCCGACGTGTACGAGCGCCCTGTGTCGTTCGATATCAGCGTCAACGGGCAGATTATTTCCGCGACCGTTGACGGTAAAACGCTGCGCGTGGAGGACGCTGAATGCGAAGCCTTGATGGATGGCGGGATCGGTTTACTGATTTGTGCAGGTGCGCTGTCGACGGACGCTATCCATATCAGCGCCAGTTGTTAATTAACGGAAATGGACGACAACAAAGGATTAAAAATGAACATATCAAAAACAATGCTGGCGCTTGTAACAGCTGTTTTGCTTTCAGGCTGTGAGGATAAACCGCAGCAGGTGACCATCGAATTTATGCACTCCGCCGTTGAGCAGGAGCGCCAGACCGTCATTGCCGGGATCATCAACCGCTTTCAGCAAGAGAATCCGGATATTATTGTGAAGCAGGTTCCCGTCGAAGAGGATGCCTATAATACCAAAATCATTACCCTTGCCCGCTCAGGATCACTGCCGGAGGTCGTCGAGGTCAGCCATGACTATGCCAAAGTCATGGATAAAGAGCAGCTTATCGACCACAAAGCGGTGAAAACGCTGATCGACAGGCAAGGTGAAAGCGCCTTCTACGACGGCGTGCTGCGCATTGTTCGCACCGAAGACGGAACGGCCTATACCGGCGTGCCGATCAGCGCCTGGCTGCAGGGAGTCTGGTATCGTAAATCGGTACTGGCTAAAGCGGGAATCGACGAACCCAAAAACTGGACGCAGCTGCTGGAAGCGGCACGCAGGCTGACCGACAGCGCCAGTAAAAAATATGGCATCGCGCTGCCGACGGCTGAAAGCGTCATGAGCGAACAAACCTTCTCTCAGTTCGCACTTTCAAACGGTGCCAATGTGTTCAACGCAAACGGCGACATCACGGTTAACTCAGCGGAAATGCAGGCCTCGCTGAACTATTATCGCGAACTGGCCCGCTATACCATGCCTGGCTCGAACAACGTAACAGAGATCAAAGACGCCTTTATGAACGGCACCGCGCCGATGGCGGTCTATTCGACCTACATCCTGCCAGCGATTTATCAGGATGGTTCACTGGCGGATTTAGGCTTTGTCGTGCCGAGCGAAAAATCACCTGCCGTATTTGGCGTTATCACATCATTAACGCTCACGGCCGGTCAGACTGAGGCAGAAACGAAAGCCGCCGAAAAATTTGTCAGCTTTATGGGACAGGCGCAGAACGCGGCTGACTGGGTATTGATGTCGCCGGGGGCGATGCTGCCGGTGACGAAGGCCGCCGCGCAAAACGTCAGCTGGAAGGACAACCCTGCCGTCAAAGTCTTTGGAACTCTCCCTGAACAGCTGATTGCCCAGTACCCGAATATGCAGGTCTTTGGATCGGTCGGCGAGAAGAACTTTACGCGGATGGGGGATATTACCGGCTCCATGATCCTCAGTGAAATGGTCAATCAGGCGACGGTGGGTAAGCAGGAGACATCGGTGGTGCTGGAACGCAGCCAGCAGCGGGTTCAGGCGTTAATGCAGCATAAGTAAAACAGAAAAATCCGCCTCAAACGTCGCGTTGGCGGCGTTTGAGGCAGTGTGACAGCAATTACTCGCCGACTTTAGCCCACGTATCGCGCAGACCTACAGTGCGGTTAAATACCAGCTTGTCAGCCGTTGCATAGCGGCTGTCCAGGCAGAAATAGCCTTCACGCTCAAACTGGAACGCTTTACCTGCAATCGCAGCCTGCAGTGACGGCTCACCGTAGCCCTGCTTAATGACCAGCGATTCCGGGTTGATAACGGACAGGAAGTCTTCCGCCGCACCTGGGTTTGGCACGCTAAACAGACGATCGTACAAACGGATTTCAATCGGCAGCGCATGGGACGCGCTCACCCAGTGAATAACACCTTTTACTTTACGGCCATCAGCCGGATCTTTGCTCAGGGTGTCGGCATCGTAGGTGCAGAAAATGGTGGTGATATTCCCTTCTGCATCTTTCTCTACACGTTCAGCCTTGATCACGTAAGCATTACGCAGACGTACTTCTTTGCCCATCACCAGACGCTTGTACTGCTTGTTCGCTTCTTCGCGGAAGTCTGCGCGATCGATCCAAATTTCACCGCTAAACGGCACTTCACGGCTGCCCATTTCCGGTTTGTTCGGATGGTTAGGCATGGTAACCAGCTCGCTTTCGCCCTGCGGGTAGTTTTCGATAACCAGTTTCACCGGATCGATAACTGCCATCGCGCGCGGGGCGTTTTCGTTCAGATCTTCGCGAATGCAGGACTCCAGAGAAGCGATCTCAATGGTGTTATCCTGCTTGGTCACGCCAATGCGTTTGCAGAACTCACGAATAGCGGCAGCAGTATAACCACGACGACGCAGGCCAGAAATCGTCGGCATACGCGGATCGTCCCAGCCTTCAACGTGCTTGTCGGTCACCAGCAGGTTCAGCTTGCGTTTGGACATCACGGTGTATTCCAGATTCAGGCGCGAGAATTCGTACTGGCGCGGGTGAACCGGAATGGTGATGTTGTCCAGCACCCAGTCGTACAAACGACGGTTATCCTGGAACTCCAGCGTACACAGTGAATGCGTAATGCCTTCCAGCGCATCGCTGATGCAGTGGGTAAAATCGTACATCGGGTAGATGCACCACTTGTTGCCGGTCTGGTGGTGTTCGGCGAACTTAATACGGTACAGCACCGGATCGCGCATCACGATAAACGGCGAAGCCATATCGATTTTCGCGCGCAGGCAGGCTTTACCTTCTTCAAAACCACCGGTACGCATTTTTTCGAACAGCGCCAGGTTCTCTTCGACGCTACGATCGCGGAACGGGCTGTTTTTACCCGGCTGCGTCAGAGTGCCGCGGTATTCGCGGATCTCCTCCGCTGACAGTTCATCAACGTACGCCAGGCCTTTATTAATAAGCTCTACCGCATAGGCGTGAAGCTGATCGAAGTAATCCGAAGAGTAGCGAATATCGCCAGTCCAGTGGAAACCTAACCATTCAACGTCGTTTTTAATCGACTCAACGTACTCGATATCTTCTTTAACCGGGTTCGTATCATCAAAACGCAGGTTGCACTGGCCCTGGTAATCTTGCGCAATGCCAAAGTTCAGACAAATGGATTTCGCGTGGCCAATGTGCAGATAGCCATTTGGCTCCGGCGGAAAACGTGTATGGATAGTGGTGTGCTTACCACTGGCCAGATCTTCATCGATGATCTGACGAATAAAGTTACTCGGGCGGGCTTCAGCCTCACTCATCGTGGATTCCTCAAAGCGTAAACAACGTATAACGGAACATGATCTTATAAGCGACGTCAGGAGACAACTATTTGTTGCACAAAAAAGGTGTTTCAACAGGATATATGTGGATATTTGCTGCAAAAAAAAGCGGCGGAGGAATATCCCCCGCCGCTTAAGGCACTTAACTCACTTTACTCAGGAGCAGTTATTTACCTTTAATCTCATACAGTGGTGTTTGACCAGCAACCACATGACCTTCGGCTTTAATGACCAGAGCACCGAAATCATCGCTGTTGCTGCACACAACCGGGCTAATCATGGAACGTGCGTTGGCGTTCAGGAACTCCAGATCCATTTCCAGAATCGGTTGACCTGCAGTCACTTCCGCACCTTCTTCAACCAGACGCTTAAAGCCTTTACCTTCCAGCGCTACTGTATCGATACCCATGTGGACCACGATTTCCGCGCCTTTAACGGTTTCCAGACAGAACGCATGGTTAGTGTTGAAGATTTTCACGATGGTACCGGCAGCCGGAGCAACCACGATTTTATCCGTTGGCTTCACCGCCACACCGTCGCCTACAGCTTTGCTGGCGAAGGCTTCATCAGGTACCTGCTCCAGCGCAACCACGTCACCGGTAATCGGAGAAACTAAAGTTTCAACGGTTACAGCGTTCGCTACAGCTTGCGGTTTAGCAACCGGAGCCGCTGCTGCTGGCGCACTTTCACCAGACGCTGCAGCCACCGGGCCACGCGCAACTACTTTCTTCATTTCGTCGCCGATAGATTCGGCCTTCGCACCCACGATGACCTGGATAGTTTGCTTGTTCAGCTTAACCACTCCAGATGCGCCTAAACGTTTACACATCGCATCATTTACGCGACCGGAGTCGGCAACGGTCAGACGCAGACGAGTGATACAGGCATCAATCGCTTTCAGGTTATCGGTACCGCCAACTGCTGCAATGTAGTTGGTTGCCAGTTGAGCCAGACCTTCTTCAGTGTTGCTGTTCGCTTCTTCAGTAACGATATCGTCTTCTTTATCTTCACGGCCCGGCGTTTTCAGGTTAAACATACGAATAACCGCGCTGAACAACACAAAGTAAATGACGAAGAACACCAGGCCCATCACGACCAGCATCCAGACGTTCTGACTCGCCGCCGGCAGGTTGTACATCAACACGTAGTCGATAGCACCTGCGGAGAAGGAGAAGCCCGCGTGGATCCCCAGCAGTGTTGCAACGAACAGGCTGATACCCGTTAACAGTGCGTGCAGGAGGTACAGCAATGGCGCCAGGAACATGAACAGGAATTCCAGCGGCTCGGTAACACCGGTCAGGAACGCGGTGATCGCAACGGACAGCAGCATACCGCCAACCATCGGACGACGTGCTTTCGGAGCGGCGAAGTACATTGCCAGCGCCGCACCCGGCAGACCAAACATCATGATCGGGAAGAAGCCAGACATGAACATACCCGCAGTGCCGTCACCCGCGTAGAAGCGGTTGATGTCACCGTGGAATACGGTACCTGCAGCGTTAGTGAATTCACCAATCTGGAACCAGGCGATGGTGTTCAGCACCTGATGCAGACCGGTTGGGATCAGCAGACGGTTGATGAAACCAAAGATACCGGAACCCAGCGCGCCAGCGCCTACGATCCACTCACCTCCCGCATGGATGGCGTTCTGCACCGGCGGCCACACGTAGCCGAAGATAGCAGCCAGCACCAGACAGAAGAAGCCAGTGGCGATCGGCACGAAGCGTTTGCCGCCAAAGAAGCTCAGGAAGTCAGGTAGTTTGATACCAGACCAACGGTTATATACCGCACCGCCGACCAGACCAGTGATGATACCTGCCAGCACGCCCATGTTGATGGCCGGGTTAATGGTAACCATTGCTTTGGTCAATATGAAATAACCAACCGCACCCGCCAGCGCTGCAGCACCCGCGCTGTCTTTTGACCAGCTGGAAGCCACACCGATAGCGAAAATTAACGCCAGGTTATCAAAGATGGCCCCACCCGCTTGCGCGATGAAGGGTACGTTAAGTAAATCTGGTTGGCCGAATCGCAGCAGCAGTGCCGCGACTGGCAGCACAGCGATGGGGAGCTGTAACGCCCTACCCAGCCGCTGGAAAAAACCTAAAATATTCATTTTATTCCCCCTACGAGACCCCGATTAGGCTTCTTTGAAGCCATATTTTTATTGTGCGACCATTCCTGACAGCAAGATTCTGGAACAACAATATTAACCATTCATCTACATTCAGAGTGTGTGAAAATTTAATTCGTATCGCAAATTAAATGCGTGTTTTTTGTGATTCCAGTCACCAAATATCGTTATTAACCCTCCCTTCCACTGGCTAACTACGAAAACTTATTTTATCATTCAAAAAATCGAAACGGATTGATCCTTACCGATGCAAAACCAGGTTACGCTTAATACTGCACAGAGACTCAATCCGCCAATTGCTTACATTTACTTTTGAGGTGAAGAATGAGACTGATCCCCCTGAATACCGCTGAACAAGTCGGCAAATGGGCTGCTCGCCATATCGTTAACCGTATTAACGCGTTCAAACCAACGGCTGATCGTCCGTTCGTTTTGGGCCTGCCGACTGGCGGTACTCCGCTGACAGCCTACAAAGCATTGGTTGAAATGCACAAAGCGGGCCAGGTAAGCTTCAAGCATGTTGTAACGTTCAATATGGACGAATATGTTGGCCTGCCGAAAGAGCATCCGGAAAGCTACCATAGCTTCATGCATCGCAACTTCTTTGATCACGTTGATATTCCAGCAGAAAACATCAACCTCCTCAATGGTAACGCACCGGATATTGATGCAGAATGCCGTCAGTATGAAGAGAAAATCCGTTCTTACGGTAAAATCCACCTGTTTATGGGCGGCGTAGGCAACGATGGTCACATCGCGTTCAACGAACCAGCCTCTTCTTTGGCTTCCCGTACCCGCATCAAAACGCTGACTCACGACACGCGTGTTGCGAACTCACGCTTCTTTGACGGCGACGTAAGCCAGGTGCCTAAATATGCGCTGACCGTTGGCGTGGGCACCCTGCTGGATGCCGAAGAAGTGATGATCCTGGTACTGGGCCACCAGAAAGCACAGGCGCTGCAAGCTGCCGTTGAAGGCAACGTTAACCATATGTGGACCATCAGCTGTCTGCAGCTGCATCCGAAAGCCGTTGTGGTCTGCGATGAGCCTTCCACCATGGAACTGAAAGTGAAGACGCTGAAATACTTTAACGAGTTAGAAGCGGAAAATATTAAAGGTCTGTAATTGATGTCTCCGCCCTGTCGATAAGTTGCAGGGCGGCATTTTTTGAAATCGGGGGTCGGAATGTATGCTTTAACCCAGGGCCGGATTTTTACCGGTCACGAAATTCTTGATGACCATGCGATTGTTGTCGCCAATGGCCTGATTGACAGCGTTTGCCCACTGGCTGAGTTACCGTCAGGAATTGAACAGCGCTCACTGAATGGGGCCATTGTTTCCCCCGGTTTTATCGATGTACAGCTAAACGGCTGCGGCGGCGTACAGTTTAACGATACGGCAGAAGCCGTGACCGTTGAAACGCTGGAAATCATGCAGAAAGCCAATGAAAAATCTGGCTGCACCAGCTACCTGCCAACGCTTATCACCACCAGCGATGACCTGATGAAACAAGGCGTTCGCGTCATGCGTGAATACCTGGCGAAACACCCGAATCAGGCACTAGGGCTTCATCTGGAAGGTCCGTGGCTGAATCTGGTGAAAAAAGGCACCCATAATCCGGGATTTGTCCGTCAACCGGACGCTGCGCTGGTTGATTTCCTGTGCAATAATGCCGATGTGATCACCAAAGTAACGCTGGCGCCAGAAATGGTCCCGGTAGAGGTCATTACCAAACTGGTGAATGCGGGTATTGTGGTTTCTGCGGGTCACTCAAATGCAACGGTAAAAGAAGCAAAAATCGGGTTCCGCGCAGGCATCACCTTTGCGACGCATCTGTTCAACGCGATGCCTTACATTACCGGTCGCGAACCTGGTCTGGCGGGCGCTATTCTTGATGAAGCCGATATCTACTGCGGTATCATCGCTGATGGCCTCCACGTTGATTACGTTAACATTCGTAATGCCAAACGCCTGAAAGGCGACAAGCTGTGCCTGGTCACCGACGCAACCGCACCAGCAGGTGCAAACATTGAACAGTTCATTTTCGCTGGTAAAACAATATACTACCGTAATGGATTGTGCGTTGATGAGAACGGTACACTGAGCGGCTCATCATTAACCATGATTGAAGGCGTACGCAATCTGGTCGAACATGCGAATATCGCTCTCGACGAAGTCTTACGTATGGCAACGCTCTACCCTGCTCGCGCCATTGGCGTCGACAAACAACTCGGCAGCATCGCGCCAGGCAAAGTAGCCAACCTGACTGCGTTCACGCACGACTTTAAAATTATCAAGACCATCGTTAATGGCAACGAGGTCGTTACTGAGTAAGAGAAAGAATGACACCAGGCGGACAAGCTCAAATAGGTAATGTTGATCTCGTAAAACAGCTTAACAGCGCGGCGGTTTATCGCCTGATTGACCAGCATGGGCCAATCTCGCGAATTCAAATTGCCGAGCAAAGCCAGCTTGCCCCCGCCAGCGTAACGAAAATTACGCGTCAATTGATTGAACGCGGGCTAATCAAAGAAGTCGATCAGCAGGCCTCCACCGGGGGCCGCCGCGCTATCTCTATCGTCACCGAAACCCGCAATTTCCACGCGATTGGCGTACGCCTGGGCCGCCACGATACTACGCTCACGCTCTATGATATGAGCAGTAAAGTGGTCGCTGAAGAGCATTATCCCCTCCCGGAGCGCACCCAGGAAACGCTCGAGTATGCGCTGCTCAACACCATTGCCACCTTTATTGAGAACTGCCAGCGGAAAATCCGCGAGCTGGTTGCGATTTCCGTCATTCTGCCAGGCCTGGTTGATCCTGAAAGCGGCGTCATCCGCTATATGCCGCACATTCAGGTCGAAAACTGGGGGCTGGTCGAAGCACTCGAAAAACGCTTTAAGGTCACCTGCTTTGTCGGTCACGATATTCGCAGTCTGGCGCTGGCCGAGCACTATTTCGGGGCAAGCCAGGATTGCGAAGACTCTATTTTGGTGCGTGTTCACCGCGGAACCGGGGCGGGAATCATCTCCAATGGCCGAATTTTTATTGGTCGCAATGGCAACGTGGGTGAGATTGGCCATATTCAGGTAGAGCCGCTGGGTGAACGCTGTCACTGCGGTAATTTCGGCTGTCTGGAAACAATTGCCGCCAATGCCTCTATTGAACACCGCGTGCAGAACTTATTGAAACAGGGTTATCCAAGCCGACTCACGCTGGATGATTGCGGCATTAAAGCCATCTGTAAGGCGGCTAATAAAGGCGATAACCTGGCATCAGAAGTCATTGAGCACGTTGGTCGTCACCTGGGTAAAACCATCGCCATTGCCATCAACCTGTTTAACCCACAAAAAATCGTCATTGCGGGCGAGATTACCGAGGCTGATAAAGTGCTGCTGCCTGCTATAGAAAGCTGTATCAACACGCAGGCGTTGAAAGCGTTTCGCCACAATTTACCGGTGGTTCGTTCCACGCTGGATCACCGTTCAGCCATTGGCGCCTTTGCGCTGGTGAAGCGTGCGATGCTCAACGGTACATTGCTGCAACGTTTGCTGGAAAGCTAATACCAAGCTGCCTCTGCGTTAGCTGCACCTGCTCACCCCAGTCACTTACTTCAGTAAGCTTCCGGGGTTCTCAGACTTGCCGCCTTGATGCAACTCGAATGATTTAGTGTATTTTGTGTATAGTAATGCCTTCTTTTTTTGATGTCGGATTGTCCATGGCCATTAAGAATGTAATTTGTGATATCGACGGCGTGCTGATGCACGACAATGTTGCTGTACCAGGTGCGGCAGAATTTCTGACTGGGATCCTGGAAAAAGGCCTGCCGTTAGTTTTGCTGACTAACTATCCTTCACAGACCGGGCAGGATTTGGCAAACCGCTTCGCCACCGCGGGTGTGAATGTCCCTGATAGCGTCTTTTATACTTCCGCCATGGCTACCGCTGATTTTCTTCGCCGCCAGGAAGGGAAAAAGGCTTACGTGGTAGGTGAAGGTGCGTTAATTCACGAGCTGTATAAAGCCGGGTTTACTATTACTGACGTGAACCCCGATTTTGTGATTGTTGGCGAGACGCGATCCTATAACTGGGACATGATGCATAAAGCGGCATATTTTGTGGCCAACGGCGCGCGTTTCATCGCCACAAACCCGGATACTCACGGACGCGGCTTTTATCCCGCCTGTGGTGCGCTGTGCGCCGGTATCGAAAAAATCTCTGGCCGCAAGCCGTTTTATGTGGGCAAACCCAGCCCGTGGATTATTCGCGCGGCGCTCAACAAAATGCAGGCGCATTCGGAAGAGACCGTTATCGTCGGCGACAACCTGCGTACCGATATTCTGGCGGGCTTCCAGGCGGGTCTCGAAACCATCCTGGTATTGTCTGGCGTTTCGACGCTCGACGACATTGACAGCATGCCGTTCAGACCAAGCTGGATTTACCCGTCCGTTGCGGAAATTGATGTGATTTGATGCGTAAGCCGGATAAGACGCCCCCGCGTCATATCCGGCCAGAAGAAATCTTTCCATTTAATAAAACCGCCATAAAATTATCGATTCATTAATAAACCCGTCTATTCCGTAATCTTTTTTCACCAATCCACAATGACCATTGCGTTTTTTATTTTCTGACCCGTAATTCACTTGCGCCCTCTCCAGCTTTGCGGCATTTTCTTTATCAAGCAAACATAAAAAGCATCACGCAACAGGTTAACGGAGAAGGTTATGTGTTCTATTTTTGGCGTATTCGATATTAAAACTGACGCAGTTGAACTGCGTAAAAAAGCCCTGGAATTGTCTCGTCTGATGCGCCATCGCGGCCCGGACTGGTCGGGTATTTACGCCAGTGATAACGCCATTCTGGCGCACGAACGTCTGTCCATCGTCGACGTCAACGCCGGTGCTCAGCCGCTGTACAACGTGAAGAAAACGCATATCCTGGCGGTTAACGGTGAAATTTATAACCATCAGGCGCTGCGCGCTGAATACGGCGATCGTTATCAGTTCCAGACCGGTTCCGACTGCGAAGTTATCCTTGCGCTGTATCAGGAAAAAGGCCCAGAGTTTCTGGATGACCTGCAAGGCATGTTTGCTTTTGCTCTGTACGACAGCGAGCAGGACGCTTATCTGATCGGTCGCGATCATATCGGGATCATCCCGCTGTATATGGGTTACGACGAGCACGGTAACTTCTACGTTGCGTCTGAAATGAAAGCCCTGGTTCCCGTGTGTCGCACGATCAAAGAATTCCCGGCCGGTAGCTATTTATGGAGTAAAGACGGCGAAATTCGTCAGTACTACCAGCGCGACTGGTTTGAATACGATGCGGTAAAAGACAACGTTACCGATAAAAACGAGTTGCGTCAGGCACTGGAAGATGCAGTGAAAAGCCACCTGATGTCAGATGTTCCTTATGGTGTATTGCTGTCCGGCGGTCTGGATTCATCCGTCATTTCCGCAATCACCAAAAAATACGCCGCGCGTCGTGTTGAAGATCAGGAGCGTAGCGAAGCCTGGTGGCCGCAGTTGCACTCCTTCGCCGTAGGCCTGGAAGGCGCTCCGGACCTGAAAGCCGCACAAGAGGTGGCGAACCATCTGGGTACTGTACACCATGAGATCCACTTCACCGTGCAGGAAGGTTTGGATGCTATCCGCGACGTGATTTATCACATCGAGACTTACGATGTTACGACGATTCGCGCCTCGACCCCGATGTACTTAATGTCGCGTAAAATTAAAGCGATGGGCATTAAAATGGTGCTGTCGGGCGAAGGTTCTGACGAAGTATTTGGCGGCTATCTCTATTTCCACAAAGCACCAGATGCAAAAGAGCTGCACGAAGAGACCGTGCGTAAGCTGCAGGCGCTGCATATGTTCGACTGTGCCCGTGCCAACAAAGCTATGTCGGCCTGGGGAGTGGAAGCTCGCGTGCCCTTCCTGGATAAGAAATTCCTTGATGTGGCGATGCGCATCAACCCGCAGGACAAAATGTGCGGCAACGGCAAAATGGAAAAACATGTTCTGCGTGAATGTTTTGAATCCTACCTGCCAGCAAGCGTTGCGTGGCGCCAGAAAGAGCAGTTCTCCGATGGTGTCGGTTACAGCTGGATTGATACCCTGAAAGAGGTGGCCGCTGAGCAAGTTTCTGACCAACAACTGGAAACCGCCAGCTTCCGTTTCCCTTACAACACGCCATCATCTAAAGAAGCGTATTTGTACCGTGAGATTTTCGAAGAGCTGTTCCCGGTTGCGAGCGCTGCGGAATGTGTGCCTGGCGGGCCGTCTGTTGCCTGTTCTTCTGCCAAAGCAATCGAATGGGATGAGGCGTTTAAAACCATGAACGATCCTTCTGGTCGTGCGGTTGGCGTACATCAGTCCGCTTATAAATAAGTTAATCCTTAGAAAAGGGCCCTGCGGGGCTCTTTTTTATGTCTATTTTCTGTGCAAAAAAACAATTAATAACTAATAATTGCCGAATATTGCGTCATGCTGTTCGCAACCTAACCAAACAGTCACATTCCAGCTATTTTCAATGAAAAAGGGGTTGACGCTTCAAGGCTCAATACGCATAATGCGCCCCGCAACGCCGATAAGGTTACGCGAAAAAAAGATGGCTACGTAGCTCAGCTGGTTAGAGCACATCACTCATAATGATGGGGTCACAGGTTCGAATCCCGTCGTAGCCACCATCTTTTTTGCGGGAGTGGCGAAATTGGTAGACGCACCAGATTTAGGTTCTGGCGCCGCAAGGTGTGCGAGTTCAAGTCTCGCCTCCCGCACCATTCACCCGTAAGCGTTGCACGGATGGGGTATCGCCAAGCGGTAAGGCACCGGTTTTTGATACCGGCATTCCCTGGTTCGAATCCAGGTACCCCAGCCATTTTTTCTTCGATGTAGCGGTTCACCGCAACGGTCATTGGGGTATCGCCAAGCGGTAAGGCACCGGTTTTTGATACCGGCATTCCCTGGTTCGAATCCAGGTACCCCAGCCATCGAAGAATATGATAATATCTGGCTACGTAGCTCAGCTGGTTAGAGCACATCACTCATAATGATGGGGTCACAGGTTCGAATCCCGTCGTAGCCACCATATTAAGGACGTATCGACTCGTTCGGTAAATCCAAAAAATTGTTGGGGTATCGCCAAGCGGTAAGGCTCTGGTTTCTGATACCAGCATTCCGAGGTTCGAATCCTCGTACCCCAGCCAATTTCAAAAAGCCGTCCATTCTGTGGATGCACCCGTTGGGGTATCGCCAAGCGGTAAGGCTCTGGTTTCTGATACCAGCATTCCGAGGTTCGAATCCTCGTACCCCAGCCATATTAAAAAAGCTCGCTTCGGCGAGCTTTTTGCTTTCCTGCATTTATTACCTGATGGCGTTATGCTTACCAGGCCTACAACGTTCTCTGTAGGCCTGTCTGAATTACAATCCTAACGCGTACTTGAGTGCCTGGCGTTTCAGCACGCCGGCGCGCTCTGCGGCCATTAGCCCAAGATTACGCATGATGCGCAGCGGCTGCAGGTTGTTGCTAAATCCTGCGTAGAACAGATCCATGCCGCTTTGCATGATGAAATTGTCAGTCATGCGACGGTTCTGATAGCGCTTCAGCACCGGCTGACTTGCCCAGGACTCACCGTAGCTGCGCGCATTCACCAGCACGTCAATCAGCGCATCCACATCACGGAACCCCAAATTAACGCCCTGCCCCGCCAGCGGATGAATGGTATGCGCGGCGTCCCCCACCAGCGCCAGTCCTGGCTGCACATATTGCAGCGCGTGACGGCGCGTTAGCGGGAATGCCCCCGCTGCCACAGGCGTAACGTTACCGAGTCGCGATGGGAAATGTTTGGCGATCTCCGCCTGCAGTTGCGACATATTCAAACCTTGCAACTGGCGGATACGCGCCGGTGAGTCGTACCACACCAGCGAGGCCCAGTTATCAAACAGCGGTAAAAATGCGCGCGGACCGTCAGGGGTGAATTGCTGCCAGGTGCTGTCTCCCGGCGAATTCTCGCACTGCACGGTTATCAACATACAGGACTGCGCATACTGCCAGGCATGGATACCAATCCCGGCCATTTTCCGCACCTGAGAATTTGCGCCATCGGCGCCGATGACCAGCTTCGCGCTGATTTTTTCGCCACCAGCCAGCTCAAGCTCATGCCGATAGTTATGTTGATGCAGAGAGATCAGCGACGCAGGCACCCGCAGCGTGACTTTGGGGTGAACGTCCAGAGCCTGCCAGAGCGCCTGTTGCAGGACCGTGTTTTCCACCATATAGCCCAGTAAGGGCAGCTTAAGCTCGGCGGCATCAAACATCACATGGGCATTTTCCCATTCCCACGTTTCCAGACGACGGTAAGGATGGCTGCGCATCCCCTGAACCGTATCCCAGACGCCCAGCCCTTTCAGTAACGACACGGAGGCGGAGCTGATGGCCGAAATTCTGACATCAGGCTGTCCGTCAGCCACAAACGGCGCGGGAACGGCATGCTCAATGACCGTTACCGTAAATCCATGCTGCGCCAGTCCTAGCGCCAGCGCGCCGCCGACCATCCCCCCGCCGACAATGGCAATTTCCGTTGGTTGATTTGTCATGGTCAATTATCCTGTTACATGTATTGTGTAAGTTTACAGGATTTTTTACCCCTTGAGGCTGACATCCGTCATACTGGTCACAACCGCGCCAAAGCAGTACACTATGCGCCCTGCATTTCAGCCACAATTTCGCAAGAGCAAGTCGATGACCAAAAAACTCCATATTAAAACCTGGGGCTGTCAGATGAACGAATACGATTCATCGAAGATGGCCGATCTGCTGGATGCCACCCATGGGTATCAACTGACCGACGTGGCCGAAGAAGCGGATGTGCTGCTGCTGAATACCTGCTCTATCCGTGAGAAGGCTCAGGAAAAAGTCTTCCATCAGTTGGGCCGCTGGAAGCTGTTAAAAGAGAAAAACCCCAAGCTGATCATCGGTGTCGGTGGCTGTGTTGCGTCTCAGGAAGGCGACCATATTCGCCAACGCGCGCACTATGTCGATATTATTTTTGGGCCGCAAACCCTGCATCGTCTGCCGGAAATGATTAACAAAGTGCGTGGAAGTACCACCCGTAGCCCGGTGGTTGATATCAGTTTCCCGGAGATCGAAAAATTCGACCGCCTACCGGAACCGCGTGCTGAAGGTCCAAGCGCTTTCGTGTCAATCATGGAAGGTTGTAATAAATATTGTACTTACTGCGTGGTGCCATACACCCGCGGTGAAGAAGTGAGCCGTCCGGCGGACGATATTCTGTTTGAAATCGCCCAGCTTGCGGCGCAAGGCGTGCGTGAAGTGAACCTGCTGGGACAAAACGTGAACGCCTGGCGCGGTGAAAACTACGACGGCACGACCGGATCTTTTGCCGATCTGCTGCGTCTGGTCGCGGCGATCGATGGCATTGACCGTATCCGCTTCACCACCAGCCATCCGATCGAATTCACCGATGATATCATTGAAGTGTATCGTGACACGCCAGAACTGGTGAGTTTCCTGCACCTGCCGGTTCAGAGCGGTTCAGATCGCGTACTGAACCTGATGGGACGCACCCATACCGCGCTGGAATATAAAGCGATCATCCGCAAACTGCGCGCAGCGCGTCCGGATATCCAGATTAGCTCCGACTTCATCGTTGGCTTCCCAGGCGAAACCACGCAGGATTTCGAGCAGACCATGAAGTTGATTGCAGACGTCAATTTTGACATGAGCTACAGCTTTATCTTCTCTGCGCGTCCAGGCACCCCTGCCGCCGATATGGTTGACGACGTGCCGGAGGAAGAGAAAAAACAGCGCCTGTATATTCTGCAGGAGCGTATTAACCAGCAAGCCATGGCCTGGAGCCGTCGCATGGTCGGCACGACCCAGCGCATTCTGGTTGAAGGCACATCGCGTAAAAGCATCATGGAACTGTCTGGCCGTACCGAAAATAACCGAGTGGTGAACTTTGAAGGCAACCCGGAGATGGTCGGTAAGTTCGTGGATGTAGAAATTACCGATGTCTGGACGAACTCCCTGCGCGGTAAAGTGGTGCGCACCGAAGACGAAATGGGTCTGCGCATCGCTGAATCCCCTGAGTCGGTTATTGCGCGTACCCGCAAAGAAAACGATCTGGGCGTCGGTATTTATCAGCCTTAATCTTCAATGCCCGATGGCGCTACGCTTATCGGGCTTACTCTTCTGGGCTCGCTGCCCCGGCGGGCCTTGTAATCTACCTCATCATCCCCATATTTATCGCAATGCTTGCGCCTTTCCCCCATGGCGTGAATAATTTCCTTAGATGCCGGTAAATGTTCAGCGTCCGGCAAGACATGCAAAAGAGGAACAGTTTGAACATAGACACTCGTGAAATCACCCTTGAACCCGCAGACAATGCCCGCCTGTTGAGCCTTTGCGGCCCATTTGATGACAACATCAAGCAGCTGGAACGTCGCCTCGGCATCGAAATTAACCGCCGTGATAACCACTTTAAGCTGACCGGTCGCCCAATTTGCGTCACCGCGGCGGCAGATATTTTACGTAGCCTGTACGTCGATACTGCCCCAATGCGTGGTCAGACGCAGGACATTGAGCCTGAACAAATTCATCTGGCAATTAAAGAAGCGCGAGTGCTTGAGCAAAGCGCAGACAGCGTGCCGGAATTTGGCAAAGCGGTGAACATCAAAACCAAGCGCGGGGTAATTAAGCCGCGTACCCCGAACCAGGCACAATACATTGCGAATATCCTCGACCACGACATCACCTTTGGCGTTGGCCCTGCGGGTACGGGTAAAACGTATCTTGCGGTTGCCGCTGCGGTCGATGCGCTTGAGCGTCAGGAGATCCGTCGAATTCTGCTGACCCGTCCGGCAGTGGAAGCGGGCGAAAAACTCGGCTTCCTGCCGGGTGACCTCAGCCAGAAAGTCGATCCCTACTTACGACCGCTGTATGACGCACTGTTCGAAATGCTCGGGTTTGAGAAGGTCGAAAAGCTGATTGAGCGTAACGTCATTGAAGTTGCGCCGCTGGCCTACATGCGTGGTCGTACGTTAAACGATGCGTTCATCATTCTTGATGAGAGCCAGAACACCACCATCGAACAGATGAAAATGTTCCTGACCCGTATCGGCTTTAACTCCAAAGCGGTTATCACCGGCGATATCACCCAGATTGACCTGCCGCGAAGCACCAAATCCGGTCTGCGTCATGCCATTGAAGTACTGGCTGAAGTCGACGAAATTAGTTTTAATTTCTTCCATAGCGAAGACGTGGTTCGCCACCCGGTGGTCGCCCGTATCGTCACGGCGTATGAAGCCTGGGAAGAAGCAGAACAGAAACGCAAAGCCGAGCTGGCTGCAGAACGCAAGCGCGAAGCTCAGGAGCAGGAACAAAAATGAGTCAGGTTATTCTCGATTTACAGCTGGCATGTGAAGACGAATCCGGTTTACCAACAGAAAGTCAGTTTCAGGGTTGGCTGGATGCGGTGATCCCGCAGTTTCAGGAAGAGTCTGAAGTTACCATTCGTCTGGTCGATGACGCGGAAAGCCACGAGCTGAACCTGACCTATCGCGGGAAAGATAAGTCAACCAACGTACTCTCTTTCCCGTTTGAAGCCCCGCCGGGCATTGAAATGCCGCTGCTGGGCGATTTGATCATCTGCCGTCAGGTAGTCGAGAAAGAAGCGCAGGAACAAGGCAAACCGCTTGAGGCCCACTGGGCGCACATGGTGGTGCACGGTAGCCTGCATTTACTCGGTTACGACCATATCGAAGACGATGAAGCGGAAGAGATGGAATCCCTAGAAACAGAGATTATGCTTGCTCTGGGCTATGAGGATCCGTACATTGCCGAGAAAGAATAAGCATTTCGAAATCTTGTAAGCCTGATAAGGCGCAGCCGCCATCAGGTATTGCGCCTTATCTGGCTTACCTGGTTTGAAGTACGATGAAGAGACATGCCGTCAACAGCTGAATATACGCATGACGAGCTTTGTATTAACTAACATGAGAACCCATACGACGCCATGAGCGACGACAATTCACACAGTAGTGACACCTTAAACAGCAAAAAGGGATTTTTCTCCCTGTTACTGAGCCAACTTTTCCACGGTGAACCAAAAAACCGCGACGAACTGTTGGAGCTGATCCGTGATTCCGGGCAAAACGACCTTATCGATGAAGATACGCGCGATATGCTCGAAGGGGTGATGGATATTGCGGACCAACGCGTGCGCGACATCATGATCCCTCGCTCTCAGATGATTACCCTGAAACGCAACCAGACCCTGGACGAATGTCTCGATGTCATTATCGAGTCTGCCCACTCGCGTTTCCCGGTGATCAGCGAAGACAAAGATCACATTGAAGGGATTCTGATGGCCAAGGATCTGCTGCCGTTTATGCGCAGCGATGCCGAAGCCTTCAGCATGGAGAAAGTGTTACGCCAGGCGGTTGTCGTACCTGAAAGCAAGCGAGTTGACCGCATGCTGAAAGAGTTCCGCTCCCAGCGTTATCATATGGCTATCGTCATCGACGAATTCGGCGGTGTCTCAGGTCTGGTGACCATTGAGGACATCCTTGAACTGATCGTGGGTGAAATTGAAGATGAGTACGACGAAGAAGACGATATCGATTTCCGTCAGCTCAGTCGCCACACCTGGACCATTCGCGCTCTGGCGCCGATCGAAGACTTCAACGACGCTTTCGGTACCCATTTTAGCGACGAAGAAGTAGATACCATCGGCGGGCTGGTCATGCAGGCCTTTGGTCATCTGCCCGCGCGCGGGGAGACTATCGACATTGATGGTTACCAGTTCAAAGTGGCAATGGCCGACAGCCGTCGTATTATTCAGGTTCATGTCAGAATTCCGGACGACTCACCCCAGCCCAAACTGGACGAATAAACCCGAAACTGGATCTAAGACTACATGGCATTTGCCCCATTAATTGAACGCCAGCGCATTCGCCTGCTGCTGGCGTTATTATTCGGTGCCTGCGGGACGCTGGCTTTCTCTCCGTATGACATCTGGCCCGCTGCGATCGTTTCGCTGATGGGCCTGCAGGCTCTTACCTTCAATCGCCGCCCGCTCCAGTCTGCCGCAATCGGCTACTTCTGGGGATTGGGGCTGTTTGGCTCCGGCATCAACTGGGTTTACGTCAGCATCGCGCAGTTTGGCGGTATGCCGGGTCCCATTAATGTGTTCCTCGTGGTTCTGCTTGCCGCATACCTTTCCCTCTACACCGGCCTGTTTGCCGGCGTGTTGGCGCGTCTGTGGCCGAAAACCACCTGGATACGCGTGGCGATTGCCGCGCCGGTCGTCTGGCAAATAACCGAATTCCTGCGCGGCTGGGTACTGACCGGCTTTCCGTGGCTACAGTTCGGCTACAGTCAGATCGACGGTCCGTTAAAAGGGCTGGCTCCGGTAATGGGCGTTGAGGCGATTAACTTCCTGCTGATGGTGGTTAGCGGCCTGCTGGCGCTGGCGCTGGTGACGCGTAACTGGAAGCCGCTGATTGCCGCGCTAGTGCTCTTTGCTCTGCCCTTTCCGCTGCGCTATATCCAGTGGTACACGCTTGAGCCGGAAAAAACCACTCAGGTCTCGATGGTGCAGGGTGACATTGCGCAGTCGCTCAAATGGGATGAAGGTCAGTTACTCAACACCCTGAAGATTTATCTCGACGCCACCCAGCCTGAGATGGGCAAATCACAGCTAATCATCTGGCCAGAATCCGCTATTCCGGACCTGGAAATTAATCAGCAGCGTTTTCTGGGCATGATGGATGACCTGCTGAGATCGAAAAACAGCACGCTGATTACCGGTATCGTTGACGCGCGTCTGAACAAGCAGAATCGTTACGACACCTACAACACCATCATCACGCTGGGTAAAGACAGCCCGTACAGTTACGACTCCAGCAACCGCTACAACAAAAACCATCTGGTACCGTTTGGCGAGTTCGTCCCGCTGGAATCGATCCTGCGCCCGTTAGCGCCGTTCTTTGACCTGCCAATGTCATCTTTCAGCCGTGGGCCTTATGTGCAGCCACAGCTGCATGCGCACGGCTTTAAGCTGACGGCTGCCATCTGCTATGAAATCATTCTTGGCGAACAGGTACGGGATAATTTCCGCCCGGATACGGACTACCTGCTGACGATTTCCAACGATGCCTGGTTTGGTAAATCCATCGGCCCGTGGCAGCACTTCCAGATGGCGCGTATGCGTTCCCTCGAGCTGGCGCGCCCCCTGCTGCGTAGCACCAACAACGGTATTACGGCGGTGATTGGTCCACAGGGTGAGATTCAGGCGATGATCCCGCAGTTTACCCGCCAGGTCCTGACCACCAGTGTGACGCCAACGACGGGCTTAACCCCTTATGCCCGTACCGGTAACTGGCCGCTCTGGCTGCTGACCGCGCTGTTTGGCTTTGGTGCGGTGGTAATGAGCCTGCGCCAGCGTCGTAAGTAACCTTCCTTTCCCGGCCGGATAACGTTTCGCTTATCCGGCCCATAAAACATTTCCCGCTCCCCATTCTGGCATGTCTATTGCTTTGTTCTACAAGACAAATGCAGTTTTGGCTGAATGTGCAACCTGGTCGCACCAACGTTGAGCGCCGGTAGCACCTGAAAAGTGCAACAAGATATTTTTGCCCCCAAATGGTGCGGCGCACCTCGCAAAAATAAACAATAAAACAGCAAATTCTTTACATTCATCCAAACTAAATGTTAACAAACATATACAAGACTGCACGTTTTAGTAGCAAACAATAACAACATCACAATGGGTATCAATGCGTCCCTGGCGCAGACGATAAAGGAGTTGGATATGCAATTACGTAAGCTCGCCACAGCCATGCTGGTCATGGGAATGTCCGCCGGTCTGGCGCACGCAGAAGACGCAGCACCAGCGGCAGGCAGTACGCTGGACAAGATCGCCAAAAACGGCGTGATTGTGGTCGGCCACCGTGAATCATCGGTACCGTTTTCTTACTACGATAATCAACAAAAAGTGGTCGGTTATTCACAGGATTACTCCAACGCGATCGTTGAAGCCGTGAAGAAAAAGCTGAACAAGCCTGACCTGCAGGTGAAACTGATCCCGATTACTTCACAAAACCGTATCCCGCTGCTGCAAAACGGCACCTTCGACTTTGAATGTGGCTCCACAACCAACAACGTCGAGCGCCAAAAACAAGCGGCTTTCTCTGACACCATTTTCGTTGTTGGTACTCGTCTGCTGGCGAAAAAAGGCGGCGACGTCAAAGATTTCGCCGATCTGAAAGGTAAAGCCGTAGTCGTGACTTCGGGTACCACCTCAGAGGTGCTGCTGCACAAGCTGAATGAAGAGCAAAAAATGGATATGCGCATCATCAGCGCGAAAGACCACGGTGACTCTTTCCGTACTCTGGAAAGCGGCCGCGCCGTTGCCTTTATGATGGATGACGCCCTGCTGGCTGGCGAGCGCGCGAAGGCGAAGAAACCAGACAACTGGGAGATCGTCGGCAAGCCGCAGTCTCAGGAAGCTTACGGCTGCATGCTGCGTAAAGATGACCCTCAGTTCAAAAAGCTGATGGATGACACTATCGCCAAGGCGCAGACCTCAGGCGAAGCTGAGAAATGGTTTGATAAGTGGTTTAAAAATCCAATTCCACCGAAGAACCTGAACATGAATTTCGAACTGTCAGACGAGATGAAAGCCCTGTTCAAAGAACCGAATGATAAAGCGCTTAACTAATTAATTAGAAGAGTACACAAAACCTTTCAAGTTATATCGAGGCGGCAACTGAGCGAATTCCCGGGCGCTTACATGAGTAAGTAACCGGGATGAATAAAGGCAGCCAACAACGAGACATCTTGAAGGATGAAGTGTAATCAGGGAGGCTTCCCCTCCCTCTCGATTGCTACTCAGCACGGACAGACTATAAGCCTGATGGTCGTTCCCCATCAGGCCTGAAAACCGCAAAACGCTGAATAACAATCTTCGGGGGTAGCGCTGCTACCCTTTTTTTTCTGGAGTAGATTTATGTCTATAGACTGGAACTGGGGTATTTTTTTACAACAAGCCCCGTTCGGCAACACCACCTATCTCGGCTGGCTCTGGAGTGGTTTCCAGGTCACTGTCGCGTTATCTATCACCGCCTGGGTTATCGCTTTCCTCATCGGCTCTTTATTCGGCATCTTACGTACCGTACCAAATCGTTTCCTTTCCGGGATCGGCACGCTGTACGTCGAGCTGTTTCGTAACGTTCCGCTCATCGTCCAGTTTTTTACCTGGTATCTGGTCATTCCTGAACTGCTGCCGGAAAACATCGGGATGTGGTTTAAGTCAGAACTGGATCCCAACATTCAGTTCTTCCTCTCATCCATGCTTTGTCTGGGGCTGTTTACCGCTGCGCGCGTCTGCGAACAGGTTCGTGCCGCTATTCAGTCTCTGCCTCGCGGGCAGAAAAATGCCGCGCTGGCGATGGGGCTGACGTTGCCGCAGGCCTACCGCTATGTTCTGCTGCCAAACGCTTACCGCGTGATTGTTCCGCCAATGACCTCAGAGATGATGAACCTGGTAAAGAACTCCGCGATCGCCTCCACTATCGGCCTGGTCGATATGGCTGCGCAAGCGGGAAAACTACTGGATTACTCCGCCCACGCATGGGAATCGTTTACGGCCATCACTCTGGCCTACGTACTGATTAACGCCGTCATCATGCTGGTGATGAATCTCGTCGAACGCAAAATCCGCCTGCCTGGCAATTTGGGAGGCAAATAATGTACGAATTTGACTGGAGTTCTATCGTCCCTTCCCTGCCGTATCTGCTGGATGGGCTGATCATCACGCTGAAAATCACCGTCACGGCAGTCGTCATTGGTATCGTCTGGGGGACCATCCTTGCGGTAATGCGTCTGTCCAGCTTCGCGCCGATTGCCTGGTTTGCGAAGGGCTACGTCAACGTATTCCGCTCCATTCCGCTGGTGATGGTGCTGCTGTGGTTCTACCTGATTGTGCCCGGCTTCCTGCAAAACGTGCTGGGTCTGTCGCCAAAAACCGATATTCGCCTGATCTCAGCGATGGTCGCATTTTCGATGTTTGAAGCCGCGTACTATTCCGAGATTATCCGCGCCGGTATCCAGAGTATTTCTCGAGGGCAGTCCAGTGCCGCACTGGCGCTGGGGATGACCCATTGGCAGTCAATGAAGCTCATCATTCTGCCGCAGGCATTTCGCGCGATGGTGCCGCTGCTGCTTACCCAGGGCATCGTACTCTTCCAGGATACCTCGCTGGTCTATGTATTGAGTCTGGCAGACTTCTTCCGTACCGCCTCCACCATTGGCGAGCGTGACGGCACGCAGGTTGAAATGATCCTGTTCGCTGGCGCCGTTTATTTTGTATTCAGTCTGAGCGCATCGTTGTTGGTCAGCTATTTGAAGAAAAGGACAGTTTAATGATTACCCTGAAAAATGTTTCTAAATGGTATGGTCACTTTCAGGTGCTGACCGACTGCTCCACGGAAGTGAAAAAAGGTGAAGTGGTGGTGGTCTGCGGCCCGTCAGGTTCAGGTAAATCAACGCTTATCAAAACGGTGAACGGGCTGGAGCCGGTACAACAGGGCGTCATCACCGTTGATGGTACCGTGGTGAATGATAAAAAGACCGATTTGGCCAAACTGCGCTCCCGCGTTGGCATGGTGTTCCAGCACTTTGAACTGTTCCCGCATCTGTCGATTATTGAGAACCTGACTCTGGCGCAGGTAAAAGTGCTTAAACGCGATAAAAAGCCGGCCCGCGACAAAGCGCAAAAGTTACTGGAACGCGTTGGTCTGTCAGCGCATGCCGAAAAGTTTCCAGCTCAGCTCTCCGGGGGCCAGCAACAGCGTGTCGCCATCGCCCGGGCGCTGTGCATGGATCCTATCGCCATGCTGTTTGACGAACCGACGTCAGCGCTCGACCCAGAAATGATCAACGAAGTACTGGACGTCATGGTTGAACTGGCCAATGAAGGGATGACCATGATGGTGGTTACCCACGAAATGGGCTTTGCGCGTAAAGTGGCTAACCGGGTGATCTTCATGGATGAAGGGAAGATTGTTGAAGACTCACCGAAAGAAGAGTTCTTCGCTAATCCAAAATCAGACCGTGCCAAAGACTTCCTCGCGAAAATCCTGCACTAATCTTGCTGGCGCGCACCTCCATGTGCGCGCCACCTCACGATTTATCTCTTCACTTCTCGAAACAGGCACAGCCCAGCGTTAACCTTGTCACAAAGTCCCACTTACAAGGAGCAACAATGGCACTTCCTATCCTGTTTGATTGCGATCCAGGTCATGACGACGCTATCGCAATTGTTCTCGCCCTCGCTTCACCTGAACTGGATGTAAAAGCGATAACCTCCTCTGCCGGTAACCAGACCCCCGACAAAACGCTGCGTAACGTATTGCGTATGTTAACGTTGCTCAACCGTACGGATATCCCAGTGGCCGGTGGCGCAGTCAAACCGCTGATGCGCGACCTGATAATTGCCGATAACGTCCACGGTGAGAGCGGGCTTGATGGCCCGGCGCTGCCTGAACCCGCTTTTGCTCCACAGGACTGCACCGCCGTGGAATTGATGGCGAAAACCCTGCGTAACAGTCAGGAACCGGTGACGATTGTCTCCACCGGGCCGCAAACTAACGTGGCATTGCTACTGAATAGCCATCCTGAACTGCACCCCCAAATTGCCCGTATCGTGATCATGGGTGGTGCAATGGGCCTCGGAAACTGGACGCCCGCCGCTGAGTTCAACATCTTCGTGGATCCAGAAGCCGCTGAGATCGTGTTCCAGTCGGGCATTCCGGTGGTGATGGCTGGACTGGATGTCACGCATAAAGCGCAAATACATCGTGAAGATACCGAACGGTTCCGCGCTATCGGCAATCCCATTTCGACAATCGTTGCTGAGCTACTCGACTTCTTCTTTGAATATCACAAAGATGAAAAATGGGGATTTATTGGCGCGCCGCTGCACGATCCATGCACCATTGCCTGGCTGCTGAAACCTGAACTGTTTACCACCGTTGAACGCTGGGTTGGTGTGGAAACTCAGGGCAAATACACCCAGGGAATGACCGTGGTTGACTACTACTTCCTGAGCGGCAATAAGCCAAACGCCACCGTAATGGTGGACGTGGATCGCCAGGGGTTTGTCGATTTGCTAGCGGAGCGTCTGAAATTTTACGCCTGAAATTTATCATTGAGTAAGATCGCTATGTTGAATCATAGCGATTTTACTGTTAGCTAATAGCGAACGTGAATACTGCGTTACTTCATTAATTTGTCAGGTAATACTGAATAAATCCCCCAGCAGATTAATGTATCATGCAACATCCGGCACAACAAATCAGAGGAACATTGAATGAATGCTTCAGATTATCTCAGGGTAAGATTTCAGAATGACAGGCAGTTATCTATATATATTGAGAATGGATTCACAAATACGATACAGGCCGCAAAAGGCATCGCCTCTGATATTTATTCAGGAATAGAAAGAGCTAGCTGGTATTCGAGCTGTTTAATCCCCAGATATAATGATGTATGTCAGGAATTGAAATCTGAAGAGATAAGGACTGTTTATTCCATCATGTCTATATTCAGATACCACGATGTTATTACATATATGCTGTATTTATATTTCCTGACCGTGAGCAAAGATGTTAGAGAAGGTAACAAAGAAGGTTCTGCCCAAAAGATGGTTCGCAACGCAGCAAACCTTGCTGCTCGTATAACAGTGGCAAGTGGTACACGGTTTGCTGTTGCCTCAGCTATGGCGGAAGCTATTGCACAGTCAGATTTTCTGTCAAAAGCCGTTGCGCGAAAACTGGCTGGTAAAATGCCAGTTGGCGTTTATCTTCTGCAGGTCTATGGGTTTCAGCAAAAAGCAGCTATGGCAGCCCGGGCACTGAAAGCAATAGATCCAAGTTATTATTGGATTCTTTACCAAGCAAAGCTGGAGATGCTCTATTACTTCGTTGAGCCAGCTCTTTCAGAAATAATTCAGAAAGTTCATGCTGGTGTCTATTCTAACCTCGATCAGCTTGCCGACGAAATCATGGAAAGATTCGATGTTTAAGAGTCTAATATCAGTTGTACTATATAACCTTGTACTCCCAGCAATCTTGATAGTTTTTGCCGTGCTCTGGTTATATTTATTTCCTGAATACTGGTGGGAGCTAATGCTCATCAGTATTATTGCTATTTTTTGGTTTTATCCGGTCATTACAGAAAAATTCGAAAAATTCAAATGACCAAATATTATATATTTATATGGAAAAGGCGTATTTTAATATCATTCTAAACAATGTGAAAATCACATCCATTACCGCAGATCTTTATCCTGGAGCTTCAACCGGGACACATCTTGAAACCATTCTGCTACGCTATGAAAGCATCACATGGAAGCATTGCGATGGAAATATCATCTATACGGATGCCTGGAATCAACGCGTTGTGGCGTAACACATTCGCAATCCCTCACAGAGCCGCGTTAGCGGCTCTCAGGTGAAAATCACGGCTCAAACGGTCGACGCTGGAACTGATCGTGTCCGCATTTCGGGCATAGCGGCAGCACATCAGGAGTGTACACCGCCAAATGGAAGTGGCACTTCTCGCAGACCAGATTGCCCAACCCGACCACCTCGCCGCTGTGATAAACCCCGTGATGGCTGAGGTCCTGGAACACTTCGCGCCATTCAAGCTGCGTTTTATCGGTAATATCGGCCAGTTCCTGCCAGATACTCTCTTTGATAACCCGCATAAAGACGCTGTCGGTCTCCTCATCGAGGCTTTCTTCATAGCTCAGAGCAAACTCTTCCAGGTCGCGTCTGACGGCCCGGGTGAGCTCTTCCACCTCGGTGCGCGTTAACTCCCCGGTCTGCATAACGCGCTGACGCGCCTGTTCCACCAACGCATCAATATCGCGTTCGCCATTACGCAGGCGTTCACTCAGTGAAGCCACCAGTTCACGGTAATATTGAGCAACCTTGTTCATCGCTTCGCCTCCTGGGTCGTTAACTGTCTATAATAATAGACGTTATTTACGCTACGCTTTGCAAGACTGTCCACAGAGTGTGTAAATTCGTGCAAGAATTATCCTTACGGGAATTCAACGTTGAATGCGCGAAAGGCTGTTTTGGCGCGGGCGTTTGGGCTATGCTATGCGGATCTAAAACACCACATCTAGAGCTACGTTTGTAGCTGTATTGAAAACAGGACCACTGGCTGCCATGCAAGAGCAATACCGCCCGGAAGAGATAGAATCCAAAGTACAGCTTCACTGGGATGAGAAGCGCACATTTGAAGTTACCGAAGACGAGAGCAAAGAGAAGTATTACTGCCTGTCTATGCTTCCCTATCCTTCTGGTCGACTACACATGGGCCACGTACGTAACTACACCATCGGTGACGTGATCGCTCGCTATCAGCGTATGCTGGGCAAAAACGTACTTCAACCAATTGGCTGGGATGCGTTCGGCCTGCCTGCCGAAGGCGCTGCGGTTAAAAACAACACCGCCCCGGCACCGTGGACGTATGACAACATTGCATACATGAAAAACCAGCTCAAAATGCTGGGTTTCGGTTACGACTGGAGCCGTGAGCTGGCAACCTGCACCCCGGAATACTACCGCTGGGAACAGAAGTTCTTCACCGAGCTGTACAAAAAAGGGCTGGTGTACAAGAAAACGTCTGCCGTTAACTGGTGCCCGAACGACCAGACCGTACTGGCGAACGAACAGGTTATCGACGGCTGCTGCTGGCGTTGCGATACCAAAGTTGAGCGTAAAGAGATCCCGCAGTGGTTCATCAAAATCACCGCTTACGCTGACGAACTGCTGCGCGACCTGGATAATCTGGATCACTGGCCTGACACCGTGAAAACGATGCAGCGCAACTGGATTGGCCGCTCTGAAGGCGTGGAAATCACCTTCGATGTGAACGATTACGACAACACGCTGACCGTCTACACCACACGCCCGGACACCTTTATGGGTGCGACCTACCTGGCGGTTGCTGCAGGTCATCCGCTGGCGCAGAAAGCCGCTGAAAATAACCCAGAACTGGCTGCCTTCATTGACGAATGCCGCAACACCAAGGTTGCTGAAGCCGAAATGGCGACCATGGAGAAGAAAGGCGTCGACACTGGTTTCAAAGCCGTTCACCCGCTGACTGGCGAAGAGATCCCGGTTTGGGCGGCAAACTTCGTGCTGATGGAATACGGTACAGGCGCAGTTATGGCCGTTCCGGGTCACGATCAGCGCGATTACGAATTTGCGACCAAATATGGCCTGACCATCAAGCCGGTAATTCTGACCGCTGAAGGCGCAGAGCCGGATCTGTCTGAACAAGCGCTGACCGAAAAAGGCGTGCTGTTTAACTCCGGTGAGTTTGACGGCCTCGACTTCGAAGCGGCCTTCAACGCCATTGCTGACAAGCTGGTAGCTAAAGGCGTGGGTGAGCGTAAAGTTAACTATCGTCTGCGTGACTGGGGTGTTTCCCGTCAGCGTTACTGGGGCGCGCCGATTCCGATGGTGACGCTGGAAGACGGTACCGTCCTGCCAACGCCAGAAGACCAACTGCCGGTTATTCTGCCGGAAGACGTAGTCATGGACGGCATTACCAGCCCAATCAAAGCCGATCCGGAGTGGGCGAAAACCACCGTTAACGGTATGCCTGCGCTGCGTGAAACTGACACCTTCGATACCTTTATGGAGTCGTCCTGGTACTACGCGCGCTACACCTGCCCGCAGTATCAGGAAGGTATGCTGGATTCCGACGCGGCGAACTACTGGCTGCCGGTTGATATCTACATTGGCGGTATTGAACACGCCATCATGCACCTGCTCTACTTCCGCTTCTTCCACAAACTGATGCGCGACGCAGGCATGGTCAACTCTGATGAACCAGCTAAACAGCTGCTGTGTCAGGGGATGGTTCTGGCCGATGCGTTCTACTACGTTGGCGCCAACGGCGAACGTAACTGGGTTTCTCCGGTTGATGCCATCGTTGAGCGTGACGAAAAAGGTCGTATCGTCAAGGCTAAGGACGCAGAAGGCCATGAACTGGTGTATACCGGCATGAGCAAGATGTCCAAGTCAAAAAATAACGGTATCGACCCGCAGGTCATGGTTGAACGCTACGGCGCCGACACCGTACGTCTGTTCATGATGTTCGCTTCTCCGGCTGATATGACGCTGGAATGGCAGGAATCCGGCGTTGAAGGGGCGAACCGCTTCCTGAAACGTGTCTGGAAACTGGTTTACGAACATACGTCCCAGGGAGATGTTGCTGCCCTGAACGTTGATGTGTTGAGCGAAGATCAAAAAGCGCTGCGTCGCGACGTGCATAAAACCATTGCTAAAGTCACCGATGATATCGGTCGTCGTCAGACCTTTAACACCGCGATTGCGGCGATTATGGAGCTGATGAACAAGCTGGCGAAAGCACCGCAGGCAGACGAGCAGGACAGAGCCCTGATGCAGGAAGCATTGCTGGCTGTTGTACGCATGCTCAACCCGTTCACCCCACACGTTTGCTTCACCCTGTGGCAGGCGCTGAAAGGCGAAGGCGATATCGACAACGCGCCGTGGCCGGTGGCGGACGAAGCAGCAATGGTTGAAGACTCAACGCTGGTTGTGGTTCAGGTAAACGGCAAAGTACGTGGCAAAATCACCGTTCCGGTAAACGCCACTGAAGAGCAGGTTCGTGAACGTGCTGGCCAGGAGCATCTGGTGGCAAAATATCTTGATGGCGTTACCGTACGTAAAGTGATTTATGTACCGGGTAAACTCCTCAATCTGGTCGTTGGCTAAGCGCGGGAGGAAGCGTGCGACTTCTGACAACATTGTTGTTATCGCTGGCGGTGCTTGTCACCGCCGGGTGTGGCTGGCATCTGCGTAGTACTACGCAGGTTCCACCCTCAATGAAAACCATGATCCTGAACTCTGGCGATCCGAACGGCCCGTTAAGCCGCGCGGTGCGTAATCAGCTGCGTCTGAACGGCGTTACGCTGCTTGAAGACGGCACCATGCGTAAAGATGTGACGTCCTTACGTCTGGGTGCGGTCAGCCTTTCGCAAGATACGGCATCGGTATTCCAGAACGGTCAAACGGCTGAATACCAGATGGTGATGTCCGTAAGTGCTACTGTGCTGATTCCAGGTCATGATATTTACCCAATCAGCGCCAAAGTTTATCGTTCGTTCTTTGACAACCCACAGGCTGCACTGGCGAAGGATAACGAGCAGGACATGATCATAAAAGAGATGTATGACAAAGCGGCTGAACAGTTGATTCGTAAGCTGCCAAGCGTACATCTGGCCGATACTCAGTCATCCAATGCTGATGCTGAGCCTGCGGAGAATAAAACCGTAGCGCCTGCGTCATCTCCGGCGCGTGTCTCCACCACGCTGGGTAACTGATGCTCAAGTTGTACCCTGAACAACTCCGCGCACAGCTCAATGAAGGGCTGCGCGCGGCGTATTTACTCTTGGGCAACGATCCCCTCTTATTGCAGGAAAGCCAGGATGCCATCCGTCAGGCTGCCGCAACACAAGGATTCGAAGAACACCACGCCTTCACTCTGGACAACAGCACCGACTGGGGAGAGATTTTTTCACTCTGCCAGGCGATGAGCCTGTTTGCCAGCCGTCAAACCCTGCTTCTGCAATTGCCTGAAAATGGCCCTAATGCCGCCATTAATGAACAGCTCGCGTCACTCGTCACTCTGTTACATGACGATCTGCTGCTGATAGTTCGCGGCAACAAACTCACCAGGGCACAGGAAAACGCCGCATGGTATACCAAACTTGCCAATAATGCGGTGCAGGTAAGCTGCCAGACGCCGGAACAAGCACAGCTTCCTCGTTGGGTCGCCGCCAGAGCGAAGCTTAACAATCTGCAACTGGATGACGCAGCCAATCAGCTTTTGTGCTATTGCTATGAAGGTAATTTGTTAGCACTGGCGCAAGCGCTGGAACGATTAGCGTTGCTTTGGCCTGACGGCAAGCTAACACTGCCTCGCGTGGAGAAAGCGGTTAACGATGCCGCGCACTTTACCCCATTCCATTGGGTAGACGCGCTGCTGATGGGCAAAAGCAAACGCGCGCTGCACATTCTGCAGCAGCTACGCCTGGAAGGTAGCGAGCCGGTTATTTTGCTGCGTACGATCCAGCGTGAGTTGCTGTTGCTGGTTAACTTAAAACGGCAGTCGGCCCATACGCCTTTGCGCACGTTGTTTGATAAACACCGGGTGTGGCAAAATCGCCGGGGCATGATGGGAGATGCGCTAAACCGGCTGAACCCGGCGCAACTGCGTCAGGCTGTGACGCTTTTAACGCGTACGGAAATTACGCTTAAACAAGACTATGGTCAGTCAGTGTGGGCGGAACTAGAGGGGCTTTCCCTTTTGCTCTGTCATAAATCGCTGGCCGATGTTTTTATTGATGGTTGATATGAAATCATTGCAGGCTCTGTTCGGTGGCACCTTTGATCCGGTGCATTACGGTCATCTTAAACCGGTTGAAATTCTGGCGAATCTGATTGGCCTTTCCCGGGTCATCATCATGCCCAATAACGTGCCGCCACATCGTGCGCAGCCCGAAGCGTCCGGTGAGCAACGTAAGCGTATGGTTGAACTGGCCATTGCTGATAAACCGCTGTTTTCCCTGGATGAACGCGAGCTGAAACGCGATACCGCCTCCTACACCGCGCAAACGCTAAAAGAGTGGCGCGAGGAGCAAGGCCCGAACGTGCCATTAGCGTTTATCATTGGTCAGGATTCGCTGCTAACCTTCCCTTCCTGGCATGACTACCACACGATTCTGGGTAATACCCACCTCATCGTGTGCCGACGTCCGGGCTATCCACTCGAAATGGCGCAGGAAAAACACCAGCAATGGCTGGAGGATCATCTGACCCATTCAGCAGATGACCTGCACAACCTGCCTTGCGGGAAAATTTACCTGGCCGAAACGCCGTGGTTTAACATCTCCGCCACGCTCATCCGTGAGCGCCTGGAAAAGGGCGAGCCGTGCGACGACCTGATGCCAGACGCGGTGCTTGACTATATCAATCAACAGGGACTGTACCGCTAAGCGCCTTGCGTAAGGCCGTCAGCAGGTGGTTATTCTCTTCCTGGCTGCGAACGGCTACCCGATAATAGCGCGCATCCAGCCCCGGATAATTGGCGCAACTGCGAATCAAGACATGCTGTTTCAGCAACGCAAGTTGCAGATCAATATCCGCACGATCGCAGCGTAATAAACGATAATTTGCCCGGCCGGGATACGCCGTCAGGCCGGGCAGATCTTGCAGTTGTTGATCAAACCGCTCCCCCTCTTGTTCCAGCCATTTCCACGTCTCCCGCTGATATGCGCTATCGCGTAAGATATTCTCGCCAGCCAGGGCAGCAAACGCATTAATTGACCACGGCATTTGTTGGCTGCGCATCTGTGCAACCGCCTGTTCGTTACTGTTGACCAGATACCCCAGACGCAGTCCCGGGATCGCATAGAACTTGGTGAGCGAACGCAGCACCCAAATATGCGGGTTCTCGTGCAGTAACGGGATAAACCCCGACTCCCCGGCAATAAAATCGATAAACGCTTCATCAAGGATCAGGGCGATCCCCAGCGACTCGCAACGCGTGGCAATTTCACGCAGAAGGCGGGTTTCGGGCAACAACCCGGTGGGATTATTGGGCGTACAGAGAAACAGGCAGTCCAGCTCAGGCGTTAACGCATCGAGGATCGCATCGGTAAGCTGCCAGCCATCGTCTTCGCACAGCGCAAACTCATGGATCGTACACTCTCCCCATTGCAGCGCCCGACGATATTCCGCAAACCCGGGCGTCACGATCATCGCGTGGCGTGGCTTCAGGCCATGCACCAGGGTAAAAATGGATTCGGTTTCACCGTTCCCGGCCAGGATCCACGAGGGCGGAATTTGATGATGCTCCGCCAGCGCGGCATGCAGTTGCGCGTAATCGACATCCGGGTAACGCTCCGTGCAGTCCAGATTGTCGATAATCGCCCGTTTTAAACTTACCGGCATACCCAGCGGGTTAATATTAGCGCTAAAATCCAGCAACTGTTCAGGCAAGATGCCCAACAATTCGGCGGCTTCTCGGGTGTTACCGCCATGTGCGCTCTTCAATAAAGACATCGTGCCGCTCCACGTAAAAAAGGGTATTTTAGTGAAAAATCACTGCGCAATCAGGGCAAACATCATATTTTGTGCGAATAGCCTCACGAGGAAAACATGAGACTCTGGTTAGTACGTCATGGCGAAACCGAAGCCAATGTCGCTGGTTTATATAGCGGCCACGCCCCCACACCGCTAACGGAACGGGGGATCGCTCAGGCACAAACGCTGGGTACGCTGTTACGCAATGTCCCTGTCGACAACGTTCTGTGCAGCGAACTGGAACGCGCCCGCCATACAACGAAGTTGATTCTGGCGGAACGCGAAGTTCCTGTGCGCAACATGCCTGAGCTTAATGAGATGTTTTTTGGTGACTGGGAAATGCGTCACCATCGCGATCTGGCGCGCGAAGACGCCGAAAATTACGCCGTATGGTGTAACGACTGGCAGAATGCGACGCCCACCAATGGCGAAGGTTTTCAGGCGTTTTCCCAGCGAGTGGAACGTTTCATTGCCCAGCTTGCTGATTATAAAGCGAGCCAAAATCTGCTGGTGGTGAGTCATCAAGGCGTGCTGAGCGTGTTGATCGCCCGTCTGCTGTCCATGCCCGCTGCGGCAATGTGGCATTTCCGCGTCGAACAAGGCTGCTGGAGCGCAATTGATTTTTGTGACGATTTTGCGGTTCTGAAAGTGCTTAACAGCCGGGCCGTATGGCGCGACGGGGAGTGAAAGCGCTGTTTTTTATGCCGAAGGGCCTCTCTCCCATTGACACCCCATGACAGGCTGTTATTCTCCGCAGCCTGACTTTTCCCGCCCTTCAGAGCTTTGCAAAAATTGTTTTACAAAAATGGCGATGCATTCTGTAGCGTGGGGTGGGATGATAGCGCACTTCACAAGCGCATTCGGAGACATTTGTCCCGATATCGCCTCTGGTTCAGGTATACTAACAGACGTTTTTAACTCTTTTCACCCAGGGGGAACACTTGCAGGGTAAAGCACTCCAGGATTTTGTAATCGACAAAATTGATGACCTGAAAGGTCAAGACATCATCGCCTTAGACGTTCAGGGCAAATCCAGCATCACTGATTGCATGATTATCTGCACCGGTACATCCAGCCGTCACGTTATGTCTATTGCAGACCACGTGGTCCAGGAGTCCCGCACTGCTGGCCTGCTGCCGCTCGGCGTGGAAGGCGAGAATGTCGCTGACTGGATCGTCGTTGACCTCGGCGATGTGATTGTCCACGTGATGCAGGAAGAGAGTCGTCGCCTGTATGAACTGGAAAAACTCTGGAGTTAATGCGTGAAGCTGCAACTTGTCGCTGTGGGTACGAAAATGCCTGACTGGGTACAAACCGGATTTACCGAGTATCTCCGTCGGTTTCCGAAAGATATGCCCTTTGAGCTGATCGAAATCCCGGCAGGAAAGCGCGGCAAGAACGCGGACATTAAACGCATTCTCGACAAAGAGGGTGAGCAGATGCTGGCTGCCGCAGGCAAAAACCGCATCGTCACCCTTGATATCCCGGGTAAACCCTGGGACACGCCGCAACTGGCGACCGAACTGGAGCGCTGGAAACTGGACGGTCGTGACGTCAGTCTGTTAATTGGCGGGCCGGAAGGTCTCTCTCCTGCCTGTAAAGCAGCAGCGGAACAAAGCTGGTCACTCTCTGCATTAACCCTTCCACACCCTCTTGTTCGGGTTCTGGTTGCGGAGAGTCTGTACAGGGCGTGGAGCATTACCACCAACCATCCTTATCACCGTGAGTGATCATTGATTCTTGAGTAGATTAAGCAGCGGATGAAACTACAGAATTCTTTTCGCGACTATTCGGCTGAGTCCGCGCTGTTTGTGCGCCGGGCGCTGGTCGCTTTTTTGGGGATTTTGCTGCTAACCGGCGTGCTGATCGCCAACCTTTATAATCTGCAAATCGTTCGCTTCACTGATTATCAGACCCGTTCGAACGAAAACCGCATCAAACTGGTGCCTATCGCGCCGAGTCGCGGCATCATTTATGACCGCAACGGAATTCCTCTCGCCCTTAACCGCACCATTTATCAGATAGAAATGATGCCGGAAAAGGTAGACAACATTCAGGATACCCTCGACGCGCTGCGTAACGTCGTAGACCTGACGGACGACGATATTGCCGCCTTTAAAAAAGAGCGCGCCCGTTCACACCGTTTCACCTCTATTCCGGTAAAAACCAACCTGACTGAAGTTCAGGTCGCACGCTTTGCCGTGAATCAATATCGCTTTCCTGGGGTCGAAGTTAAAGGCTATAAACGCCGCTATTACCCATACGGCTCTGCGCTGACCCACGTAATTGGCTACGTATCGAAGATCAACGATAAAGACGTAGACCGCCTGGACAAAGACGGCAAGCTGGCTAACTACGCGGCAACGCATGACATCGGCAAGCTGGGTATTGAACGCTATTATGAGGACGTGCTTCACGGCCAAACCGGGTATGAAGAAGTTGAAGTGAACAACCGCGGCCGCGTCATTCGCCAGCTGAAAGAAGTGGCGCCGCAGGCCGGGCACGATATCTATCTCACCCTTGATTTGAAACTCCAGCAGTATATTGAAACGCTGCTGGCGGGCAGTCGTGCCGCCGTGGTGGTTACCGACCCGCGTACCGGTGGCGTTCTGGCGCTGGTATCTATGCCGAGCTATGACCCGAATCTGTTCGTGGATGGTATCTCCAGTAAAGATTACTCCGGGTTGCTCAATGACCCGAACACCCCCTTGGTTAACCGCGCCACACAGGGTGTTTACCCCCCTGCTTCGACGGTTAAACCTTACGTTGCGGTTTCTGCGTTAAGCGCAGGCGTCATCACCCGCAATACCGGCCTGTTCGATCCGGGCTGGTGGCAGCTACCGGGCTCTGAAAAACGTTACCGCGACTGGAAAAAGTGGGGGCACGGCCATCTGAATATCACCCGCTCTCTGGAAGAGTCCGCGGATACGTTTTTCTATCAAATCGCCTATGATATGGGGATTGACCGGCTTTCAGAGTGGATGAGCAAATTTGGCTACGGCAAATATACGGGCATCGATCTTGCCGAAGAGCGCTCCGGCAATATGCCAACCCGCGAGTGGAAGCAAAAACGGTTTAAAAAGCCATGGTATCAGGGTGATACCATTCCCGTCGGCATCGGCCAGGGTTACTGGACAGCAACCCCAATCCAGATGAGTAAAGCGCTGATGATCCTTATCAACGACGGTTTGATAAAAGTCCCGCATCTGTTGATGAGCACGGCAGAAAACGGCAAGCAGGTGCCGTGGGTACAGCCGCACGAACCGCCCGTTGGCGATATTCATTCTGGTTACTGGGAAATCGCGAAAGACGGTATGTATGGTGTTGCGAACCGCCCTAACGGAACTGCGCATAAGTATTTTGCTGGCGCGCCTTACAAAATTGCGGCGAAATCCGGTACCGCGCAGGTCTTTGGCCTGAAAGCTAATGAAACCTATAACGCACATAAGATCGCCGAGCGTTTACGTGACCACAAGCTGATGACGGCCTTCGCCCCCTATGATAAACCCCAGGTCGCTGTCGCCATGATCCTTGAAAACGGCGGTGCGGGTCCGGCAGTGGGTACCATTATGCGCCAGATCCTTGACCATATTATGTTGGGCGACAACAACACCAATCTGCCTGCGGAAAACCCAGCGGTTGCAGCAGCGGAGGACCAATAATCGTGACGGATAATCCGAACAAAAAAACATTCTGGGACAAAATCCACATCGATCCCACAATGTTGCTTATTTTGCTGGCTTTGCTGGTTTACAGCTCACTGGTCATCTGGAGCGCCAGCGGCCAGGATATTGGCATGATGGAGCGCAAAATCGGCCAGATCGCAATGGGCCTGGTCATCATGGTAGTGATGGCGCAAATTCCCCCCCGGGTGTATGAGGGCTGGGCGCCCTATCTCTATATCTTTTGCATCATTCTGTTGGTGGCGGTAGACGCCTTCGGCGCCATTTCCAAAGGTGCGCAGCGCTGGCTGGATTTGGGTATCGTGCGTTTTCAGCCTTCTGAAATTGCCAAAATCGCCGTGCCGCTGATGGTTGCGCGCTTTATTAACCGTGACGTTTGCCCACCATCGCTAAAAAATACCGCCATTGCGCTGGTGCTGATTTTTATGCCCACGCTGCTGGTCGCCGCCCAACCTGACCTCGGCACTTCAATTCTGGTCGCCCTTTCCGGTCTGTTTGTCTTGTTTCTTTCTGGTTTGAGCTGGCGCTTAATCGGCGTTGCGGTGGTTCTGGTCGCGGCGTTTATCCCGATACTGTGGTTCTTCCTGATGCATGATTACCAGCGTCAGCGCGTCATGATGCTGCTCGACCCGGAAACCGATCCGCTGGGCGCGGGTTATCACATAATTCAGTCTAAAATTGCTATTGGCTCCGGCGGGTTACGCGGCAAAGGCTGGCTGCATGGTACACAATCGCAGCTTGAGTTTTTACCCGAACGCCACACCGACTTTATCTTTGCTGTCTTAGCGGAAGAGCTGGGTCTGGTGGGGATCTTGATTCTGTTGACGCTCTACATTTTGCTGATTATGCGCGGATTATGGATCGCTGCCCGCGCGCAAACCACCTTTGGTCGCGTCATGGCGGGTGGCTTAATGTTGATATTATTCGTTTATGTCTTCGTAAATATTGGTATGGTGAGCGGTATTCTGCCCGTGGTTGGGGTTCCACTCCCACTGGTCAGTTACGGAGGCTCGGCACTTATCGTGCTGATGGCCGGGTTCGGGATTGTTATGTCGATCCACACCCATAGAAAAATGTTGTCGAAAAGCGTGTAAGGGGTACGCAATGCGTAAGCAGTGGCTTGGTATCTGCATCGCAGCAGGAATGCTCGCGGCGTGTTCGAGTGATGATGGTCAGCAACAGGTTGCTGTCGCGCCGCAGCCTGCGGTGTGTAATGGTCCGATTGTTGAAATCAGCGGGGCCGATCCGCGCTTTGAACCCCTGAACCCAACGGCGAATCAGGACTACCAGCGTGATGGTAAAAGCTACAAAATCGTGCAGGATCCCTCCCGCTTTAGCCAGGCCGGACTTGCCGCTATCTATGATGCGGAACCAGGAAGCAACTTAACCGCGTCTGGCGAAGCGTTCGACCCGATGCAGCTGACCGCTGCGCATCCGACGCTGCCTGTCCCCAGCTATGCCAGAATTACCAATCTGGCGAACGGCAGGATGATCGTCGTGCGCATTAACGATCGCGGGCCTTATGGCAACGATCGCGTGATTTCACTTTCGCGCGCCGCAGCCGATCGTCTGAACACCTCCAACAACACTAAAGTGCGTATCGACCCAATCATCGTCGCCCAGGATGGTTCATTGTCCGGACCGGGTATGGCTTGTACCACGGTCGCGAAACAAACTTATGCCTTGCCTGCGCGTCCTGATTTAAGCGGTGGCGGCAATATGGGAAGCATGCCTTCGCCATCGGATGCAGGTCAGCCGCAAGGCGATATTCGTCCGATCAGTAATTCCACGCTGAAAAGCGATGATCCAACCGGTGCGCCAGTAAACAGCAGTGGATTCCTCGGTGCGCCAACCACGCTCGCATCAGGCGTGCTGGAAAGCAGCGAGCCGACTCCGGCGCCGCAATCGACAACCACCGCACCGGTCACGTCAACCGCGCCGGCAGCAACCCCAGCAGCCGTCACAGCTCCTGCGCCTGCGGCAACCGCCAACGGACGCTATGTGGTTCAGGTTGGCGCAGTCAGCGAGCAGTCGCGCGCGCAGCAGTATCAAAAGCGTTTAAGCCAGCAGTTTGGCGTTCCTGGCCGGGTGGTACAAAACGGCGCAGTCTGGCGTATCCAGATGGGGCCGTTTGCCAGCAAAGCTGAAGCCTCCACATTGCAGCAGCGTCTTCAATCCGAGGCGCAATTACAGTCCTTCATCACCGGCGTGTAATAACGTAAATCAGGTATCTGAACTGTCAGTTTCTGTAAATGACATTAACAAAGTCACGCGGAAAGTCAGATGCCTGCCAGTTATGCATTTGCTATAGTAGGGCACTTTTTTTAATTTCATCACGGACGTCGTAGTTCAGACCATGAAGACCACTTTTTCCGCTCGTTTCGTGCAGCGTATGGCGCTCACCGCGGCTCTCTGCGCAGCCTCTCTCTCTGCTGCTCATGCCGATGACCTGAATATTAAAACCATGATCCCGGGTGTTCCGCAGATCGATGCGGAGTCGTATATCCTGATTGATTACAATTCAGGTAAAGTTCTGGCAGAACAGAACGCAGACACTCGCCGCGACCCCGCCAGTCTGACCAAAATGATGACCAGCTACGTCATCGGCCAGGCGATGAAAGCCGGGAAATTCAAAGAAACCGATCTGGTCACCGTCGGCAATGACGCATGGGCTACGGGCAACCCGGTCTTCAAAGGTTCATCGCTGATGTTCCTCAAGCCAGGCATGCAGGTTCCTGTTTCTCAGCTGATCCGTGGTATTAACCTGCAATCCGGAAACGACGCGTGCGTGGCGATGGCAGACTTCGCAGCCGGTAGCCAGGATGCTTTCGTCGGCCTGATGAACAGCTATGTGAATGCGCTGGGCCTGAAAAACACCCACTTCCAGACCGTTCATGGTCTCGATGCTGACGGTCAGTACAGCTCGGCTCGCGACATGGCGATGATTGGTCAGGCTCTGATTCGTGACGTGCCTAACGAATACTCTATCTATAAAGAAAAAGAGTTCACTTTTAACGGCATTCGTCAGTTAAACCGCAACGGCCTGCTGTGGGATAACAGCCTGAATGTCGACGGTATCAAAACCGGTCACACCGATAAGGCTGGCTATAACCTCGTTGCATCCGCAACCGAAGGCCAGATGCGTCTGATCTCCGCCGTTATGGGTGGTCGCACCTATAAAGGCCGAGAAACCGAAAGTAAAAAACTGCTGACCTGGGGCTTCCGTTTCTTTGAAACCGTGAACCCGTTGAAAGTGGGTAAAGAATTTGCCTCAGAACCCGCCTGGTTTGGTAACACCGATCGTGCGTCGTTAGGCGTTGATAAAGATGTCTACCTGACCATTCCGCGCGGCCGCATGAAAGACCTGAAAGCCAGCTATGTGTTGAACACCACTGAACTGCACGCCCCGCTGCAGAAAAACCAGGTTGTCGGCACTATCAACTTCCAGTTGGATGGCAAAACCATTGAACAGCGCCCGCTGGTGGTGCTGCAGGAAATCCCTGAAGGCAACTTCTTTGGGAAAATCATTGATTACATTAAATTAATGTTCCATCACTGGTTTGGCTAAAAATCGAACACTTGAAAGTGTGATTTACGTCCCCATATACTAGGTATCCAGATAACTCCCACGCGCAGTGGGAGTTATTATTTTTTGATGTAACGCCGGAGCTGACATGAAAACCAAACTTAACGAACTGCTTGAATTCCCTACTCCATTTACTTACAAAGTAATGGGGCAGGCGTTGCCTGAGCTGGTTGATCAGGTGGTTGAAGTGGTACAGCGCCATGCGCCAGGTGATTACTCTCCGACGGTAAAACCGAGCAGCAAAGGCAACTACCACTCGGTCTCAATCACCATCACTGCTACACACATTGAGCAGGTTGAAACGTTGTACGAAGAATTAGGCAATATCGATATCGTACGCATGGTGCTGTAAAAACCTGTCGGTTACCCGCTGCATCCCCGCTCGGGTAACCCCTCCCCCCTGTGATATACTTTTCCCCTCTTTAACATTCTCTACGGAGATGCCGTTTTGTATCAGGATAAAATTCTGGTCCGCCAGCTCGGTCTTCAACCTTACGAGCCAGTCTCTCTGGCCATGCATGAATTTACCGATACCCGTGATGAAAACAGTCATGATGAAATCTGGCTGGTAGAGCATTATCCTGTCTTCACCCAGGGTCAGGCAGGTAAAGCTGAGCACGTATTGATGCCGGGAGATATTCCGGTGATCCAGAGCGATCGTGGCGGTCAGGTGACCTACCACGGACCAGGCCAACAGGTTATGTATGTGCTGTTGAACCTGAAGCGTCGTAAACTTGGCGTGCGCGAACTGGTTACGCTGCTGGAGCAAACCGTCGTGAATACCCTTGCGGAAATCGGCATTGACGCCCACCCGCGAGCCGATGCGCCTGGCGTATATGTGGGTGAGAAGAAAATCTGTTCTTTGGGATTACGTATCCGTAAAGGATGTTCATTTCACGGCTTAGCGCTCAACGTGGATATGGACTTGTCACCTTTCCTGCGAATCAATCCTTGCGGTTATGCCGGAATGAAGATGGCGAAAGTATCGCAGTGGGATAGCACAGCCACGACCGAGAGCATTCGCCCCCGCCTGCTGGCCAACATCTTCGCGCTGTTGGGTAACCCACCGCACGAGTACATTGCGGGCTGAAAATACGGTCATACTTTGCCACGGCATATGTTGTGGCAAATGGCACAAAACAACAACTATTTTACATTTTGCCAGCCTGTCAGGCTGCTTTCTGGCCCGTTTCAATGATATACTGCGTATCACTAATTCAAAAATAGTTGATAAATGCAACATTCCCTTGAATTGAAACGCTTTCCTTCGTAATTCGCAACTGGAACACGCAAGCTATGAGTAAACCCATTGTGATGGAACGCGGTGTTAAATACCGCGATGCCGATAAGATGGCTCTTATCCCGGTAAAAAATGTGGCAACAGAGCGTGAAGCCCTGCTGCGTAAACCGGAATGGATGAAAATAAAACTGCCAGCGGACTCCACTCGCATCCAGGGCATCAAAGCGGCAATGCGCAAAAATGGCCTGCACTCTGTCTGCGAAGAAGCTTCCTGCCCTAACCTGGCTGAATGTTTCAATCACGGAACAGCAACCTTTATGATCCTCGGCGCAATCTGTACTCGCCGTTGCCCATTCTGTGACGTTGCCCATGGCCGTCCGGTTGCTCCTGACGCCAACGAGCCGTTAAAACTGGCTCAGACAATTGCGGACATGGCGCTGCGCTATGTCGTGATTACCTCCGTTGACCGCGACGATCTGCGTGACGGCGGCGCTCAGCACTTTGCTGACTGCATCACCGCGATTCGTGAGAAAAGTCCGTCGATTAAAATCGAAACGCTGGTGCCTGACTTCCGTGGTCGTATGGATCGCGCGCTGGATATCCTCACAGCCACGCCGCCGGACGTGTTTAACCACAACCTCGAAAACGTACCGCGTATTTATCGTAATGTACGCCCTGGGGCTGACTACAACTGGTCGCTGAAGCTTCTGGAACGCTTCAAGGAAGCGCACCCGGAGATTCCGACCAAATCGGGTCTGATGGTGGGTCTGGGTGAAACTAATGCTGAAATCATTGAGGTCATGCGCGACCTGCGCAGCCATGGCGTGACCATGCTGACGCTGGGGCAGTATTTACAGCCAAGCCGCCATCACCTCCCGGTTCAACGCTATGTAAGCCCGGATGAGTTCGATGAGATGAAAGCAGAAGCCATGGCTATGGGCTTTACCCACGCTGCTTGCGGTCCATTCGTGCGCTCTTCATACCATGCTGACATGCAGGCCAAAGGGCTGGAAGTGAAGTAATCGTGTAATACTCACTTACATATCAGCAATAAAAAACCGGCAAATCGCCGGTTTTTTTTCATGCAGAGTTTGCAGAATTACTCTTTATGAGAAAGCTTCTCAGCCTGAACGCTACCATCAGCCTCTTTCTTGGCATCGGCATTATCGTCGTTCATTGCTTTCTTGAAGCCCTTGATTGCCGTCCCCAGGTCTCCACCCAGAGTACGTAACTTCTTGGTACCAAACAGCAGAACAACCAGTGCGGCAACCACCAGCAGTTTGGTAATACTAATCTCACCCATAGATACCTTCTTGACTTAAACCAGGCTACATAAAGCGCCATATTAACCTGAGAATATTAACGGCCTTTCGACGCGCGCACACAATAGCAATCTGTAACAAGGTGAATCAAGCCTTGTTTAAAAAAACGTCATAATAATTGCGGTGGCGCAAAGCGTCGGTTACTTAACACCGGAAGTTGTGCCCTGACCTGCCTGACCCGCTCGGCGGAAACCTCGGCCATAATGAGCGCGGGTGTTTCAGCCGCCGCCGCAATAGTCACGCCAAAGGGATCGATGACCCGGCTTTGGCCGATATTCTTGTTGCCGCATTCTCCGGCCGCAACCAGATAACACGTGGCATCCAGCGCTCTTGCCGCCAAAAGCGTGGCCCAATGATGCTCTTTTAACGATCCCCGCACCCAAGCCGCAGGTAAAACGAGAATCTCAGCCCCCTGCAACGCGAGCGCCAGCGCCAGCTCAGGGAAGCGCAGGTCATAGCAGGTCATTAGTCCTACTTTTAATCCGCCTACGTCCAGCAGCGGCGCTATGGCGTCCCCTGCATCGACATTACGTGACTCCTGAATCGAAAAGGCGTCATAGAGATGTAATTTAGCGTAATGGGCCACTACCCGACCAGCCCGTAGCGCCACCAGCATGTTAAATGCCCGGCCTGGCACAGAGGGAACATGAATCGTCAGGATTGTCGTCATCTCATTTTGTGCGCTTTCTCGCAACAAACGCGTCAGAAACCCACCTTCCAAAAGCTGAGCTGATTTCACTGACAGGTCAGGGTCTAAATCGTCACGCGCCAGCAATGCCTCCGGTAATACCAGTAGCGACGCCCCCTCTCCTGCAGCCTGAGACATCAGTAAGGCGCAGGTTTCTGCATTTTTTTCCCATGAAGGTCCCACGGCAAATTGCCCTGCTGCAACGAACATATTCCCTCCAGAAAACTTTGTTAAGCTCGCCAACAACAATTATTCAGCGTTACACTCACCCTCTATACAATCAAATAGCAGGATTACGCAGTGTTACAACTCCTTTTAGCGGTTTTTATCGGTGGTGGCACAGGTAGCGTAGCAAGATGGATGTTGAGTATGCGGTTTAACCCGCTGCATCAGGCCATTCCATTCGGTACGCTGGCTGCAAACTTACTTGGCGCATTTATCATTGGTATGGGTCTGGCATGGTTTAATCGCATGACAAATATTGACCCAATGTGGAAGGTGCTGATTACTACTGGCTTTTGCGGGGGACTGACAACGTTTTCCACTTTCTCTGCTGAGGTAGTGTTTTTACTGCAGGAAGGACGCTTTGGTTGGGCTATGGTGAATGTACTGGTTAATCTGTTGGGATCATTCGCGATGACCGCCCTGGCATTCTGGTTGGTATCTGCTTCTCCCGCACATTGAAGCGAAAAAAACCCGCAATTAAGCGGGTTTTGAATGCTTGCTGTCGTATGCTTACAGAGCGATTACGTTTGCAGCAGAAGGGCCTTTGGCACCGTTAGTGATTTCGAACTCTACACGCTGACCTTCAGCCAGAGTTTTAAAACCATTGGTCTGGATTGCAGAGAAGTGTACGAACACATCTTTGCTGCCATCTTCCGGAGTAATGAAACCGAATCCTTTGGACTCATTAAACCACTTAACGTTACCTTTAATCTTAGACATCAAAATTACCTTTACATGAAAAATAGACACAAATGCTGTGTCGGGTATCAGTACAACAATTGTGGTGCACTTTGTCCAGTCGAACTTTATCAAAAAGTGATAAATGTCGCGTTATTTTTCAGTTAAACTTACTATCACTATGTTTTTAAAAGATTTTTCAATAAACCACCTGACAATACAGGTAGTCCATCAAAACTGGAACCGCATCCACGCAAAGTAGACGTTGCCGTTATTATACGTTCCAGGAATGTAGGTCATCTGAAACGTTGCCGGACCATAACCAATTGATGCCAGAGGTAACAGCACCGGTACCGGAATGTAGTTCCAGTTATCACGCGCGGTGAAACCGGCGGTAAAGCCGAGACCTGTATGGAAGTTTTCATCAGCCAGCGGTCGCCAGGTTTTTTCCCAGCCATAGCCGCCAATGGGTTCCCATTTATTGTAGGAATCCTTAAACGCCATGATATAAAGTCCGTGCCAGTTACCTTTATCATCCCAACGGGATTGACCAAATCCTGCACCCCACGGCCGTTCATTGTAGCGATCCGTTTTTTCTTTATCGTAGGCAAAACGCGCATGCCAGGTAATAGCAGGTACATACAGATCATAATGTTCCGGCTGCTGCCAGGTTTCACTGACATTATCTTTAAAAGTAGCAAACCAGCCTTTATCTTCAGCAGCAGCCTGGGAAGTGAAAGCTAACTGAATAAAAGTAAATGAAAAAATGAGAAAATATCGTTTAGCGAAAATCACAACTTAATTACCATCCTGGGATTTATTATTAATTTTAGCAAACCCAACCTTAATGTCAGCTTAACAAAAATGCGCAAATAAAAAATCAGAATATTCCTCAGCCTATAAGTTATCCCTTTATTTACTGAGCCATTTCATAGGAACTATTTTCTCTTTATTGCCAATAAATTGTGCTTTCCTGCGGCAAGAGTTAAATAGCATTACAACAAATTAACAATAAATTATCAATAACACCACAAAACACACACACCAACGCTGCGCTTCACAGTTTTTTATTGTGATATTCTTTTTTTAATCGCGATGCTGAAAAAACGGCTTAGCCATCGCTTGAATCCGTATTTTTATTGATTTCAATCAGCAAGAGTTATCGGTTTATTAGGCACATTCTGTCACCACTTTTTACTTTTTTTAGTTTTTTAACTTTCTGGGCAGCAATGCGACAGGGGAAACAATGTTGACATTTATTGAACTCCTTATTGGGGTTGTGGTTATTGTGGGTGTAGCGCGCTACATCATTAAAGGTTATTCCGCGACAGGCGTACTGTTTGTCGGCGGTCTGGTTTTGCTGATTATCAGTGCGTTGATGGGCCATAAAGTTTTGCCGTCTAGCGCAGCAACGACGGGCTATACGGCAACAGACATTGTTGAATATATTAAAATTTTGCTGATGAGCCGTGGCGGCGATCTCGGCATGATGATTATGATGCTGTGTGGTTTTGCCGCCTACATGACGCATATTGGCGCGAATGATATGGTGGTTAAGCTGGCCTCTAAGCCGCTGCAGTATATCAATTCACCTTATCTGCTTATGATTGCCGCCTATTTTGTCGCCTGCCTGATGTCCCTGGCGGTCTCTTCAGCAACCGGTCTGGGCGTATTGCTGATGGCGACATTGTTCCCGATCATGGTTAACGTTGGGATTAGCCGTGGCGCCGCAGCGGCCATTTGCGCCTCCCCAGCCGCTATTATTCTTTCGCCAACATCCGGTGATGTAGTGCTGGCTGCAAAAGCCGCGGAAATGCCGCTGATCGATTTCGCGTTTAAAACCACGCTGCCAATTTCCATTGCCGCCATCATTGCTATGGCGATTGCCCACTTTTTCTGGCAGCGTTATCTGGATAAAAAAGAGAACATTTCTCATGAAATGTTAGATGTGGCTGAAATTACCACTACCGCCCCGTCGTTTTACGCCATCTTGCCATTTACCCCGATCGTTGGCGTCCTGATTTTCGATGGGAAATGGGGCCCACAGCTTCATATCATTACGATTCTGGTGCTGTGCATGCTCATCGCTGCTGTACTGGAGTTCGTACGAGGATTCAACACCCAGAAGGTTTTCTCGGGTCTGGAAGTCGCCTACCGTGGTATGGCGGATGCCTTTGCTAACGTGGTGATGCTGTTAGTCGCGGCGGGCGTTTTTGCCCAGGGTCTGAGCACAATCGGCTTTATTCAGAGTCTGATTTCTATCGCCACCTCGTTTGGCTCCGCGAGCATTATTCTGATGCTGGTACTGGTGATCCTGACTATGCTGGCGGCAATGACCACGGGGTCCGGTAACGCACCGTTCTATGCCTTCGTTGAGATGATCCCGAAACTGGCGCACTCTTCTGGTATTAACCCGGCTTACCTGGCTATCCCGATGCTGCAGGCATCAAACCTTGGACGCACAATCTCTCCGGTCTCCGGTGTGGTTGTCGCTGTCGCAGGGATGGCAAAGATCTCTCCGTTCGAAGTAGTGAAACGTACCTCGGTTCCGGTTCTGGTTGGACTGCTGGTTGTGATTATCGCAACTGAAGTGATGGTGCCGGCGACGTCCGCCCTGATTGGCGGTTAACGATAACTGTCAGTATCTGACCTTGATACGCAAAATCATTTAAGCTGCATCAAGGCGGCAAGTGAAGACATCCCCAGTACCATAGATAATTATGTGACTGGGGTTTCTTCACGCAGCCCACAAAGAGGCAGCTTCAAGGATGACGTGAATTAGCCGCCGTGATAAATACGCTGCGGCCTCCCCACCTTACCGTGAATAATCTCCGCAATAATCAAATGACGGCTGGCACAGTACTCCAGGTAGCGCCTGGAGGTGGTACGGCTGATAGTGAGCGCCTGGGCGATCGTTTCCGCAGTATGATGTACCGTCGGATCGGCAAATAATTTCAACACCGCATTCAGCGTTAACGCATCAATTCCGGTCGGCAAATCGCCTTTCGGTTCGCCGCGCGCATAAGCATTAAACATTTCATCAATCTGCTTTTGACTGGCGCTGTCATTACCGGCCAACATGCGTCTGCGCTGTTGATAACGCGTCAGCGTCTGTCCCAGGCGCTCGTAGGCAATGGGTTTGACCAGATAATCAAACGCGCCGCTGCGCACGGCCTCGGAGACCGTTTCCATGTCGCTGGCCGCCGTGGTAAACACCACGCCCCCCGGATAACGCGTCTGGGTTAGCTCATGCAACAACGTAATTCCCTTGCCGTCCGGCAAGTAGTTATCGAGCAGAATCAAACCGGGCTTAAAACGCTCAATCATCATCCTCGCTTGCGCAAGATTACCCGCCAGCCAAATCTGGCTGAAGCCGGGTATATGGCGGATATATTCAGCATGCATTTCCGCCAGTAGCGTTTCATCCTCAACGATCAATAGCGTTAATGGTTCCGTCATTATTTTTTTTCACTTTCGGAAGAAATAAAGAAAATAAGGTGCCGCAGGGGGAGTTATCTTCGAGTGTAATCACCCCGTTACAGCGCCTCACATAACTTGCAATCAGATACAAACCGATGCCATGTTCACCTGGTTCATCGGTACGGGTGCTCACACCCTGTTCAAATATTTTTTCACGCAATGCTTCCGGTACACCGCATCCCTGATCGGCAACTTCGATGATCACGTCATCCCCTTCATCGCTCAAATAGAGTTCGACGATCTTGTTGCCTTGCTGGGTGCGCAAGCTCGCTTCAAATGCATTATCAAGCAGATTGCCAACAATTGCTGCAAACTCTGTGCTATCCAGCCCCTCAGGGAGTTGATGCAGTTGACTGCCAGGAACGATAGTCATAGTGAGGCCCAGTTCACGTGCACGCTGCACCTTGCCAAACAACAGACCGGCTACCTGACGATCGGCAAACGCGCCACGCAGGCTGTCAATCAGTTGCTGTTGCGCCTGCGACTCCCCCTGCACCATTGCCAGCACCCGGTCATACTCTTTCATTTGCAGCAGGCCATTAATGGTCGACATCCAGTTAAGGTGTTCATGACGCAGCGTTCTCAGGCTCTCTACATACTGTTTGATCTGCGTTAATTGCGCATTAAGAGTAGCAATTTCATCTTTACTACGAAAACTGATGATTGCCCCAAGCAGTTCATCGCCGGAGCGAATCGCCTCACGGTTAGCGATAACGCTCAGGCCATTAAAGTTCACCATCGCGTCCTGTCGTTTTTCCGCAATCTGCTGGGTGAAAAAGTCAGTCGGCTGAACCACCTCACTAACCGGTTTTCCAAGCCACTTTCGTCCAGGCGAAGACAGTCCCAGCATTTTCCTCGCGCTGCGGTTTATGGCGGTGATATACCCATCAGGGTCCACGGCGATCAAACCTTCATATACCGAGCTGAATAGCGCTTCCTGCTGACGCACTACCCGCGCAATTTGCTTAGGCTCCATCCCCAACATCTGCCGGCGAATATGGGCGGCAAATAACCAGGAGAGCAGCATAAGTACCAGCAACAGCAGGATAAACACCCCTGCCATTGGGAGTAAAAAGTCCGATCGCCAGCTATCGATTTTACTGATCAGATAGCCAATTGAGACCACGCCAATGATTTTGCCATCGTCATCAAAGATGGGCGTTTTGGCGCGCATCGCCATCCCAATCGACCCTTTGCCGGTAATAAAGTAACTTTCCCCTCTTTCCAGCGCGCCGGGTTTGGTGAACTGCATCGGGTAGCCAATTTTTTCCGGATTTGGGTGGTAAAGGCGGACAGAGTTGGTATCCCCGATAACCACATAGTCGAAGTCAGTCCCGCTCTGCAGTTTGTCGGCAATGGTCGCCAGACGCTTGTAATCACGATGCTTCACCGCCGCGATGATACTGTCGTTAGAGGCGATGATTTTGGCCTGGTTCATCGCCATATCGCGGACATGCGTTGCCAGATAATCTTCAAAACTGGCGGTAAAGTATTGTGCTAACGCGGCGATAATAAAAACAGAAACGACCAAAATAAGCAGAAAGATACGCAATGGAAACGCCAGACTGCGAAAAAAAGGAAACCGTGTTTTATTTTTCTGCTCTGCCATATTTCTTCCTCAGCGACGATACCCGAAACTTATTTCTCATTGTAGTTGTAATAAAAATGTTTTATTTGCAAGTCGCGGTATAAAACAGGATCGTTGCAGATTCCCCACCTTAAATCAATTAAACAAATTAAAACCACACGCTATTTTGGAGTTAAATTAATTAAAAAACTTAAAACCATAAAACACATTAAAACCTTCTAACTTATTGTGAAATAAATCAAAAATTACCTCCAAAATACTCCTTACGATGTATGCAGCAGGGAAAAAAAGAAATACTCCGTAATAAAAAAACATTCCCTTCAATTGCAAACAAGAAGTTATCAGGTTGCTAAACAGAGCAACAAAAACAGAAACCCAGTAACAAATATAGCATCGGGGCTCTATTCACTATGTTCGGTAATAATATATTCACGCAAGTTAAACGCTCAGAAAATAAAAAGATGGCGGCTATCGCGCAATTTCTGAAAGAGAATGATTTGAGCGTTGATACAACTGTCGAAGTATTTATCACCGTCACCCGTGATGACCGCCTGATTGCCTGCGGCGGCATTGCCGGCAATATCATAAAGTGCGTCGCCATCTGCGAATCCGTAAGGGGTGAAGGCTTAGCGTTGACGCTGGCGACCGAGTTAATCAACCTCGCCTATGAGCGCCACTGTACGCACCTCTTCATCTATACCAAAACCGAGTACGAGTCGCTGTTTAAGCAGTGCGGTTTTTCTACGCTGACCAGCGTTCCCGGCATTATGGTGCTGATGGAAAACAGCACCACACGTCTGAAACGCTACGCTGAATCACTGGCGAAACAGCGCCATGAAGGGAAAAAAATTGGCTGTATCGTCATGAACGCCAACCCCTTCACCAACGGACATCGTTTTCTGATCCAACAAGCAGCCGCGCAATGTGACTGGCTGCATCTGTTTTTGGTGAAAGAAGATACCTCGCGTTTTCCGTATGAAGACCGACTGGATCTGGTGCTTAAAGGGACAAAAGACATTCCACGTTTAACCGTTCATCGCGGTTCGGAATACATCATTTCCCGCGCCACGTTCCCGTGCTACTTCATCAAAGAGCAGAGCGTTATTAACCACTGCTATACCGAAATAGACCTGAAAATCTTCCGCCAGTATCTGGCCCCGGCTCTTGGCGTCACGCACCGCTTCGTCGGTACCGAGCCGTATTGCACCGTCACCTCCCAGTACAACAACGATATGCGCTACTGGCTGGAGACCCCAACGCTTCCCGCCCCACCGATTGAACTGGTGGAAATTGAGCGGCTGTGCTTCCAGGAGATGCCGATTTCTGCCTCCTGGGTGCGCAAGCTGCTGGTTAAAAAAGATCTCACGGCTATCGCATCCCTGGTCCCTGACGCCACGCTGCACTATCTGCAAAGCATGGTTGAGCGGGCCTCATCGGGTGCGGCAGTCCGCCAAAATACCCCCGCATTAGCAACAGGTGAAAAATGAAAATAAACCAGGCAGCCGTCGCAGGCACACTCGAGTCCGGTGATGTGATGATTCGCATCGCCCCACTCGATTCGCAGGATATTGACCTGCAGGTTAACAGTAGCGTCGAAAAGCAGTTCGGTGATGCCATCCGGGCCACCATTCTGGACGTTCTGTCCCGCTACAACGTACGCGGCGTGCAATTAAATGTTGATGATAAAGGCGCACTGGACTGCATTTTACGTGCGCGACTGGAAGCACTACTGGCCCGCGCTGGCGGTATTCCTGCACTGCCATGGGAGGATTGCCAGTGATTAGTGAATCTTTGCAGCAACGTAAAACCCGTACCCGCCGCAGCATGCTGTTCGTACCGGGCGCCAATGCCGCCATGGTCAGCAACTCGTTCATCTATCCGGCAGATGCGCTGATGTTCGACCTGGAAGACTCCGTCGCGCTGCGCGAGAAAGATACTGCTCGCCGTATGGTGTACCACGCGCTGCAGCATCCGCTGTATCACGACGTTGAAACTATCGTGCGCGTAAACGCCCTCGACTCCGAATGGGGCATTAACGATCTCGAAGCCGTGGTACGCGGCGGCGCTGACATCGTGCGTTTACCGAAGACCGATACCGCGCAGGATGTCATCGACATCGAAAGCGAAATCCTGCGTATCGAGAAAGCCTGTGGCCGTGAGCCCGGCAGTACCGGTCTGTTAGCCGCCATCGAATCGCCGTTAGGCATTACCCGCGCGGTAGAAATTGCCCACGCTTCCGAGCGCCTGATCGGTATTGCACTGGGTGCGGAAGATTATGTGCGTAACCTGCGCACTGAGCGCTCTGCGGAAGGGACTGAACTGCTGTTTGCCCGCTGCTCTATTTTGCAGGCGGCACGCTCTGCCGGCATTCAGGCGTTCGACACCGTTTATTCCGATGCCAACAACGAAGCGGGTTTCCTGCATGAAGCCGCACACATCAAGCAACTGGGTTTTGACGGTAAGTCGCTCATCAACCCGCGCCAGATCGAGCTCCTGCACAACCTGTATGCGCCGACACGCAAAGAGCTGGCTCACGCGCGCCTGGTCGTGGAAGCCGCTGAAGCCGCCGCTCGCGAAGGCCGTGGCGTAGTTTCCCTGAACGGCAAAATGGTCGACAGCCCGGTTATCGAGCGCGCCCTTCTGGTTATCTCCCGTGCAGAACTTTCAGGCATTCGCGAAGAATAAGGCAAAAAAATGACGCAGAAAATCGAACAGTCTCAACGCCAGGATCGCGTGGCGACCTGGAGCCGTCATGCAGAAAGTGAGCTTTCCGCTTATCAGAGCACCGCAAAAGTAGAATTACAGGCGCAAAAACCGCGCGACAAAAAGCTGTGCGCTAACCTGGAAGACGCCATTCGTCGTTCAGGTTTACAGGATGGCATGACCATCTCTTTCCACCACGCTTTTCGCGGTGGCGATCTGACGATTAACCTGGTGATGGACGCCATCGCCAGAATGGGCTTTAAAAATCTGACGCTGGCCTCCAGCTCCCTGAGCGACTGCCATGCTCCGCTGGTTGAGCACATCCGTCAGGGCGTGGTCAGCCGTATTTACACCTCCGGGCTGCGTGGCCCGCTGGCGGAAGAGATCTCGCGTGGCCTGCTGGCCGAGCCTGTGCAGGTCCACTCCCATGGCGGCCGTGTACACCTGGTGCAAAGTGGCGAACTCAGCATTGATGTGGCGTTCCTCGGCGTACCGTCCTGCGACCAGTTTGGTAACGCTAACGGCTATACCGGTAAAGCGTGCTGTGGTTCACTGGGCTATGCCCGCGTCGATGCCGAAAATGCAAAACAGGTTGTCCTGCTGACTGAACAGCTGCTGACCTATCCACATAACCCGGCCAGCATTACGCAGGATCAGGTGGATCTGATTGTACAGATCGATCAGGTCGGCGATGCGGACAAAATCGGTGCTGATGCGACACGCATGACCACCAACCCGCGTGAACTGTTAATTGCCCGTAGCGCGGCAGACGTCATTGCTAACTCCGGTTACTTCAATGAAGGCTTCTCACTGCAGACAGGAACCGGCGGCGCTTCTCTGGCCGTTACTCGTTTCCTGGAAGACAAGATGCGCAGCCGCGATATCCGTGCTGACTTCGCCCTGGGCGGCATCACCGCTACCATCGTTGACCTGCACGAAAAAGGCCTGATTCGCAAACTGCTGGACGTACAGAGCTTTGACCGTAACGCGGCAGAGTCGCTGGCCCGCAATCCAAACCACATTGAGATCAGTGCCAACCAGTATGCCAACTGGGGCTCAAAAGGCGCCTCCGTCGATCGTCTGGACGTCGTGGTACTGAGCGCGCTGGAAGTTGATACCAGCTTCAACGTTAACGTACTGACCGGTTCTGACGGCGTACTGCGCGGCGCATCCGGCGGTCACTGCGATACTGCGGTTGCCGCTGCGCTTTCCATCATTGTCGCTCCGCTGGTTCGCGGACGCATCCCGACGCTGGTTGATAACGTCCTGACCTGCGTAACCCCAGGCTCCAGCGTAGACATCCTGGTCACTGACCACGGTATCGCCGTTAACCCTGCGCGTCCGGAACTGGCTGAACGTCTGAAAGAAGCCGGTATGAAAGTGGTGTCCATTGAATGGCTGCGCGAACGTGCACAGCAGCTCACCGGTCAGCCACGCGCTATCGAATTCACCGACCGCGTGATTGCCGTTGTGCGTTACCGCGATGGCTCGGTGATTGACGTTGTGCATCAGGTGAAGGAATAAGCCATGCGCCTGCTCCCTGAACACGCCACCCAACACGCGGTTTCGATTCCCGAGCTGCTCGCCAGCCGGGATGAGAGACAAGCAAGGCAACATGCCTGGCTGACGCGTCATCACGCGCCACTGGTCTCGTTTACCGTGGTCGCACCGGGTCCGATTAAAGACAGCGCATTAACCCGTCGCATCTTTAATCACGGCGTCACCGCCCTGCTCGCGCTGGCGGAAAAATCCACCTGGATTATCAGAGAGCAAACGGCGCTGGTTTCTGCCAGCGGTCCGGAAGGTCTTTTGTCTATTGAGGCCCCGGCCCACGACCTCAAGCTCGCCACGATTGAACTTGAGCATTCACATCCGCTGGGACGGTTATGGGACATCGATGTCCTGACCCCTGATGGGGAAATTCTGTCCCGACGTCATTTCGCACTCCCTGCCCGCCGCTGTCTGCTGTGCGAGCAAAGCGCTGCCGAATGCGCGCGGGGTAAAACCCACGCGCTTTCCGACTTACTCTCTCAGATGGAGGCACTGCTGCATGATGCCGATTCCCGCAACATCAACCAATAACGCAGTCCTTCCTCTGGATCTGCCTGACGCTTACGCAACGCTTGCGTGGCGGGCCATGTTGACTGAAGTCAACCTGTCGCCCAAACCGGGTCTGGTGGATCGTATTAACAACGGCGCACATAAAGATATGGCGCTGGAAGATTTTCATCGCAGCGCTGAAGCAATTCAGGCCTGGCTGCCGCGTTTTATTGAATATGGGGCGTTTAGCGCACAGCTGTCGCCTGAAGATGTGTTGAAAGGACTGCGCCCACTGGGTATGGCCTGCGAAGCCGATATGTTTCGCGCCACCGAGGGGGTAAACACCCATAAAGGGAGCATCTTTTCACTGGGGCTGCTGTGTGCCGCCATTGGCCGCCTGCACCAGCTCCAACTGACTGTTACCGCTGAAACCCTTTGCTCAACGGCAGCAACATTTTGCCGTGGCCTAACCGAGCGCGAACTGCGCCAGAACAATCAACAACTCACGGCTGGCCAACGTCTTTATCAGCAACTGGGATTAACCGGCGCACGGGGCGAAGCCGAAGCGGGATACCCGCTAGTCATCCAGCATGCCCTGCCGCACTACCGCGCACTGCTGACTCAGGGCCGCGATCCTGAACTGGCGCTACTCGACACGTTATTGCTGCTGATGTCTATCAATGGCGACACCAACGTGGCTTCACGTGGCGGCGCAGAAGGTCTGCGCTGGCTACAGCAGCAGGCCACAACTCTATTGCAGCAAGGGGGGATTCGCACCCCTGCCGATCTCGAATACCTGCGCCAGTTCGACCAACAGTGCATTGAACGCAACCTCAGCCCAGGAGGCTGCGCCGACCTGCTGATCGTCACCTGGTTCTTAGCTCAGATTTCACAAGTTCATCATTATCACAATTAAAGATCCTTTCCGGAGAATCACACACATGTCTTTAGCAAAAGATAAAATATGGAAATTACTGGCCCCATTGGTCGTAATGGGCGTCATGTTTCTTATCCCTGTCCCTGATGGAATGCCCCCGCAGGCCTGGCACTATTTTGCCGTTTTCGTGGCAATGATTGTCGGGATGATCCTGGAGCCAATCCCGGCAACAGCGATAAGCTTTATCGCCGTAACGATCTGCGTCATCGGCAGCAACTATCTGCTGTTTGATGCTTCAGAGCTGGCCGACCCGGCGTTTAAAGCGGGTAAGCAAGCGCTGAAATGGGGTCTGGCAGGCTTCTCCAGCACGACCGTGTGGTTGGTGTTTGGCGCGTTTATCTTCGCGCTGGGCTATGAAGTCACCGGTCTGGGTCGTCGTATCGCGCTGTTCCTGGTAAAATTCATGGGTAAGCGCACCCTGACGCTGGGCTACGCGATTGTCATCATCGACATTCTGCTGGCGCCGTTTACACCGTCCAACACCGCGCGTACCGGTGGTACCGTATTCCCGGTTATCAAAAACCTGCCGCCGCTGTTTAAATCATTCCCGAACGATCCGTCCGCACGCCGTATCGGCGGATATCTGATGTGGATGATGGTAATCAGTACCAGCCTGAGCTCCTCTATGTTCGTTACCGGTGCTGCACCTAACGTGCTGGGTCTGGAATTCGTCAATAAAATTGCCGGTATTCAAATCAGCTGGTTGCAATGGTTCCTCAGCTTCCTGCCGGTTGGTATTATTTTGCTGATCGTTGCTCCGTGGCTGTCCTATGTTCTTTACAAGCCAGAAGTTACTCACAGTGCTGAAGTTGCCGCGTGGGCTGGTGATGAACTGAAAACCATGGGTAAACTGACGCGTAAAGAGCTGACCCTGATCGGTCTGGTTCTGCTCAGCCTGGGTCTGTGGGTCTTTGGCGGTAAACTGATTGATGCGACCGCTGTGGGTCTGCTGGCAGTCTCGCTGATGCTGGCGCTGCACGTTGTCCCGTGGAAAGACATCACCCGTTATAACAGCGCATGGAACACCCTGGTTAACCTCGCCACGCTGGTCGTTATGGCGAATGGTTTAACCCGCTCAGGCTTCATCGACTGGTTCGCCAACACGATGAGCTCGCACCTGGAAGGCTTCTCGCCTAACGCGACCGTGATCGTTCTGGTGCTGGTGTTCTATTTTGCTCACTACCTGTTTGCCAGCCTTTCCGCACACACCGCCACCATGCTGCCGGTTATTCTGGCCGTCGGTAAAGGCATCCCGGGCGTTCCGATGGAACACCTGTGTATCCTGCTGGTACTGTCCATCGGTATCATGGGCTGTCTGACTCCGTATGCAACTGGCCCTGGCGTTATTATTTACGGCTGCGGTTATGTGAAGTCCAAAGACTACTGGCGTCTGGGTGCTATCTTCGGCGTTATCTACATCTCTATGCTTCTGCTGGTCGGCTGGCCGATTCTGGCAATGTGGAGCTAATCATTCGGGTTCCCGCCTGATGAAAATGATGCCAGTCAGCTAAACCTGACTGGCATTTTTTATGATTAAATAGATGATATTCAGAATTTATATAAGTATCCGAAATCATCATGACATCAACATGGCGTTATTCTTCGCTGCTGGCAGCACTTCTGCTCCCAGTTTCTGCGGCTCAGGCCGATGAACTTCAGGCAAAACAGTACGCTGATTTTGACAGCTACGTGCTGGCCCTCTCCTGGCAAACCGGATTTTGTCAGAGCCAACACGAGAGAAATCGTCAAGAGCCCGCCGAATGTCGTCTGCAAAAAGAGAGCGCGGACAAAGCAGATTTCCTGACCGTTCACGGTTTATGGCCCAGCCTGCCAAAATCCATCGCCGCCCGTGGAGTAGACAACCGCCGCTGGATGCGCTTTGGCTGCGCGACTCGCCCTATTCCCAACCTGCCTGAAGCGCGCGCCAGCCGTAAATGCGCGGCTCCCGAAACGGGCCTGTCGCTGGAAAGCGCGGCAAAACTCAGTGCCGTAATGCCCGGTGCCGGCGGGAGAACCTGTCTGGAACGTTACGAATATGCCAAACATGGCGCCTGTTTCGGTTTTGATCCCGACGCATACTTCGGCACGATGGTACGGATGAATAATGAGGTTAAGAACAGCGAGGCTGGCAAATTCCTCGCGGAAAACTACGGCAAAACCGTCAGCCGCAGCGCATTTGACGCCGCCGTCGCTAAAAGCTGGGGCAGAGAGAACGTTAAAGCCGTGAAGCTAAGCTGCCACGGCAATCCGGCCTATCTCACAGAAATCCAGTTGTCCCTGAAAGCCGACACCATTAACCAGACGTTATCCGCACAGTCATTCTTACCGCAACCGCATCCGGGTAACTGCGGTAAACAGTTTATTATCGACAAAGTGGGATACTGAAAATAACGACCGGCGCGGCAAGCTGGCGTCGGTCCATATGGTTAGCGTTTTGAACGGGCATCCGGGCGAACTAAATCAAAGCGGTGTGTTTCACTGATCGAATAATACGCCGTTGGCCCGCCCGCACGCAGTACCGGTTTTGCTTTCGCCGTCTGGTAGATGCCGCCTTCCAGTAGCGTTTCATCAATATGAATGCCCACCACTTCTCCCAGCACCAGCCAGGTTTCAACAGGCGAACCATCAGCGGTGGTCAGTTGCAGACTTTGCGATAAGCGACACTCAAAATTGACCGGGCTTTGCGCCACCCGCGGCACGCTGACTATCCGACTATCTGCCTTGCTAAGCCCGGCGGCAAAAAACTCATCTTCGCCGTGAGGCAAGCTGGCTGACGTTTCGTTCATTGCACTGGCCAACTCAAGAGTCGTCAGATTCCAGACAAACTCACCGGTGTCGATAATATTCTGCACGCTGTCTTTCCAGCCGCTGCTGGCGAAACCAATAATCGGCGGGTGATAATTAAAGCAGTTAAAGAAACTGTACGGTGCAAGGTTATGCCGACCGTCGCTGTCGCGGGAGGCAATCCAGCCAATAGGGCGCGGTCCAATGATGGCATTCAGCGGGTCATGCGGTAAGCCGTGTCCTTGTGATGGTTGATAGAAATACATAGCGTTCTCTGTTGAAGTTAACATCAGCGCAGCACAAATTATGCTTCGCTCATCTCCCTGGAAAAAGAAGATCAGCGTAGAACAATCCGCTAAAGATTACGATTGAATAAAGTTGAGCAGATCGCCGTTGATCTGTTGTTTATGGGTAGTGCAAATGCCATGCGAACCGCCAACATACACCTTCAACTGCGAGTCCGGCAGTATTTGCGCCGCAACCTTTCCGCAGGTTTCAAACGGGACAATCTGATCGTCATCACCATGGATCACCAGCGTCGGGATAGTCATCCTTTTGAGATCCTCACGCAGGTCAGTTTCTGAAAACGCGTGAATACAGTCGTACAACGCTTTGATGGAACCTTGTAAGCCCTGTTCAACAAAGCTTTCACGAACGGCTTTCGACGCATTTACGCCCGGGCGGTTGTAGCCATAAAATGCAGCGGTCAGTTCATAGAAGAAAGCAGCGCGATCGTTTATCACTCCCTCACGGATGCCATCAAACACCTCTTTCGGCACACCATTTGGGTTAAAGTCGGTCTTGATCATTATGGGCGTCACCGCGCCGATTAACACCGCTTTGGCTACCCGCTGCGTTCCATGGCGACCAATGTACCTCGCCACCTCCCCGCCCCCGGTAGAGTGTCCGACATGTACGGCATCTTTAAGATTGAGATGCGCGGTAAGTTCAGCCAGATCGTCAGCATACTGATCCATATTGTGACCATCCCAGGGTTGGGCTGAACGCCCATGCCCACGCCTGTCATGGGCGATCACCCGAAATCCTTTCGACCCGAGGAACAGCATCTGATCCTCAAACGCATCTGCCGTCAGCGGCCAGCCATGGCTAAAGACAATAGGCTGCCCACTTCCCCAATCTTTAAAATGCAAATAGCTGCCGTCTTTCAAGGTAAGTTTGTCGTACTGGCTCATGAGATCTCCTGTCGCGGAACACTGAGTTGTTTGACGCGCCCGCAGCGAGCGCTTAAAAAGCATAATGCAAATTGGAGAACGATCGCGTTTTTCGGCTAAAATCACACCATACGCAACAATATTGATGATTTGCCTGAATGTGAACTAAATCACTTCAAACCAGGGGTAAGTCTCAGTATCATCATAAAAGCTAAACCCTTGCCGCCTGACGGTGAGGGTTTTCTTTTGGGATTATTTACCTGCGCACCCGCAGTATCGACGACATGGAGTAACAAATGTCCAGACCAACTATCATCATTAACGACCTCGATGCGGAACGCATTGACCGCCTGTTGGAGCAACCTGCGTTTGCTGGTTTACCGATTGCCGACGCCCTGAACGCCGAGCTGGATCGTGCCCAAATGTGTTCACCAGAAACCATGCCGCACGATGTCGTGACCATGAACAGCCGCGTGAAATTCCGCAATCTGAGTGATGGCGAAGTCCGTGTGCGTACCCTGGTGTATCCGGCCAATATGACTGACAGCAGCACACAGCTTTCGGTAATGGCACCTGTTGGCGCTGCACTTCTGGGCCTGCGCGTTGGCGACACCATTCACTGGGAACTACCAGGCGGGACCTCAACACACCTCGAAGTCATCGAGCTTGAGTACCAACCTGAAGCTGCGGGCGACTACCTGCGCTAACTCTGTCTTATCAAAGCCACTCGCTTTATCTTACAGGGGATGCATCCGCATCCTCTTTCCGGTTAGTCCTCTGCTCCTGACTCTCACCTTATCTCCTGTTCGCAAAACATAAATCTGTGTCGTGACTGACAGAATCATTTTTAATACTATGCTGATATGTGTTCATGTAATGACAAGGAGAATGTTTATGTACAACACAATCATAATGCCTGTTGATGTATTCGAAATGGAACTGAGCGACAAGGCTATTCGCCATGCAGAATTTCTGGCACAGGAAAACGGGGTTATCCATCTGCTGCATGTGCTGCCAGGCTCAGCAAGCTTAAGCCTGCACCGCTTTGCAGCCGATGTCCGTCGTTTTGAAGAGCATCTACAACACGAAGCGGAAACCCGTCTGCAAACGATGGTCGGTCACTTCAGCATCGATCCTTCCCGTATTAAACAACACGTCCGCTTTGGCAGCGTACGTGACGTCGTCAACGAGTTGGGTGAAGAGTTGAATGCGGATGTGGTCGTCATTGGATCGCGCAACCCATCAATCAGCACTCATCTGCTCGGCTCAAACGCTTCCAGCGTTGTTCGCCACGCTACTCTGCCAGTGCTAGTTGTACGTTAATAGCCTCTAATTTGCTAAAGAAAACCCCTGCCAGGTTAACGCCTGACAGGGGTGACCATGAAAACGTAATGCAGGTTGATATAATAAAGAAAACGCCTCATCTTTCTTTGATGAAACTAATGATCAGACTCATTAAATGAATGTGTTACGCGGTTTATTGTTTCAAGAATTGACAATCTGAAAGCGTGGAAATAAAAAACCGCCAGCGGATGGCTGACGGTTTTGGCATTGCAGGTGTGTCTTACTTTTTTTATGCTACTGTCGTGCGAATCAGATAATCAAACGAACTCAATGAGGCCTTCGCGCCTTCACCGGTCGCGATGATGATCTGCTTATACGGTACGGTGGTGCAGTCACCAGCGGCGAAAACCCCCTTCACGCTGGTTTCGCACTTGGCATCGATGATGATTTCACCCATGCGATTACGCTCGACGGCACCTTCCAGCCAGTTGGTGTTTGGCAGCAGACCTATCTGTACAAAGATACCCGCCAGTTCCACACTGTGAACGTCGCCACTCACGCGGTCGCGATACTCCAGGCCGGTGACTTTGCTGCCATCGCCTTTCACTTCTGTCGTTTGCGCATTCAGAATAATATCGACGTTTTTCAGACTGCGAAGCTTATTCTGCAGCACCTGGTCAGCCTTCATTTCAGGTGCGAACTCCAGCAGCGTCACATGTTCAACAATGCCTGCCAGATCAATAGCAGCTTCAACACCGGAGTTGCCGCCACCAATCACTGCAACGCGCTTGCCTTTAAACAGCGGGCCATCGCAGTGCGGGCAGTAGGTTACGCCTTTGGTGCGATACTGATCTTCGCCCGGAACGTTCATGTTGCGCCATTTCGCACCGGTGGCAATGATAATGCTGCGTGCTTTAAGCACCGCGCCGGATGCCGTTTCAATCTGATGTAAACCGCCTTCCTGCGCCGCCGGAACCAGTTTACTTGCGCTCTGGCTGTCGATCACATCAACATCATAGTCATCAACGTGTGCTTTCAGCGCGCCCGCCAGTTTCTGGCCTTCGGTTTTCGGTACTGAGATGTAGTTTTCAATATCAACGGTATCAAGAACCTGACCGCCAAAACGTTCGCCCATCAGACCGGTGCGAATACCTTTACGTGCAGAGTACACTGCCGCTGCCGCCCCCGCAGGACCGGAACCGACAATCAGCACGTCATAAGCATCACGTTTGTTCAGCTCTTGTGCCGCACGTTTTTCTGCGCCGCTATCTACTTTCGCCACGATCTCAGTCAGCGTCATACGCCCCTGACCGAACTCTTTGCCGTTCATATACACCGCCGGAACGCCCATCACGTTGCGATCGGTAATTTCGTTCTGGAATGTACCGCCATCAATCGCCGTATGCTTGATGCGTGGATTCAGTACCGACATCAGGTTCAGCGCCTGTACCACGTCCGGACAGTTATGACAGGAAAGCGAATAATAGGTTTCAAACTCAAAATCACCGTCAAGATCGCGGATCTGCTCCAGCAACGCCTGCGCCTCTTTTGACGGATGACCACCGGTCCACAGCAGCGCCAGCACCAGGGAGGTAAACTCATGGCCCAGCGGAGAACCGGCAAAGCGCGGCCCCTGGTGAGAACCTGGATTGGTGATCAGGAACGATGGCTTGCGTACCGCCAGAGTATTGTCTTCTTTAAAGGTGACTTTTTCTGACAGTTCAGCAATTTCAGTCAGCAGTTCCTTGATTTCTGCCGATTTGGCGCTGTCATCCAGCGTAGCAATCAGCTCAACAGGTTTGGTCAGTTTCTCAAGATAAGCCTTGAGCTGGGTTTTCATATTTGTGTCGAGCATTCTTCTTCCCTCTCTGAAAACATCATCATGCAAGCCGACTTTGCGGGACTGCATTAATGCAACTTGCGTCATGGTGCTGGAATGAAACAGGCGCAAACTGCGCCTGTGGAATGGCCGGATGCACTGCGTTTATCCGGCCTACAAATTATGCGACTTAAATCTTACCGACCAGATCTAAGGATGGAGCCAGGGTCGCTTCGCCTTCTTTCCATTTCGCCGGGCAAACTTCACCTGGGTGAGAGGCAACGTACTGTGCGGCTTTAATTTTACGCAGCAGGTCAGACGCATCACGGCCGATACCTTCAGCGGTAACTTCGATTGCCTGGATGATACCCTGCGGGTCTACAACGAAGGTTGCGCGGTCAGCCAGACCTTCATCTTCACGCATGTTGTCGAAGTTACGGGTCAGGGCGCCAGTCGGGTCGCCGATCATCGCGTATTTGATTTTCGCGATGGTGTCAGAGCTGCTGTGCCATGCTTTGTGGGTGAAGTGGGTGTCAGTAGATACGGAATAGACATCTACGCCCAGTTTCTGCAGTTCTTCGTAGTGGTCAGCCACATCACCCAGCTCGGTCGGGCAAACGAAAGTAAAGTCAGCCGGGTAGAAGAAGAAGACGCTCCAGCGACCTTCGGTATCTTTCTCGGTTACTTCGATGAACTCACCGTTTTTGAACGCCTGGTTTTTGAAAGGTTTAATTTTGGTATTAATCAAAGACATCTGTACTTCCTCCGTGTTTTCGTTGAGAGATAAGTTAACGAAAATCTCTTCGCAGGGCTAATGCGTTTCCTTTATCAAATCAATAAGCGTTAACTAACAACCCACTCAAACTCATGTTGTGAACCTAAAGATAAAAGTAAAAAAGGCCCCCTTTGCAGGGAGCCTCATTACCCGAGCTACCCGCAGGTAACGTCAGTGCCAGCAGGGCTGGCTATGTGTTGCGCTCTACATTACCTTAACAAAGGTCGTAACAGCGATTGGGATTACATCACCCCACTCAAGAAAGGGCAATCGACAGACGGTCGATCTTACCTATGGCTGCGATAGGTTTTGCAACTTAGCCCCCTTTCCTTCTGATTTTATAAGGAAAATCAATGTTTAAACGTACCTTACTCTTAACCCTGCTTCCTGCCGTGGTGCACGCCGAAGAACTTCCTGCTCCCGTTAAAGCTATTGAGAAACAGGGCATTACTATTCTGAAACCCTTCGACGCGCCGGGTGGAATGAAGGGCTACCTGGGAAAATACCAGGATATGGGCGTTACTATCTATGTTACGCCTGACGGTAAACACGCCATTTCCGGTTATATGTATAACGAAAAAGGTGAAAACCTCAGTAATGCGCTGATAGAAAAAGAGATCTACGCCCCTGCCGGGCGCGAAATGTGGCAGCGAATGGAAAAAGCATCCTGGATTCTGAACGGGAAAAAAGAGGCTCCGGTCATTGTCTACGTGTTTGCCGATCCCTTCTGTCCCTATTGCAAACAGTTCTGGCAGCAGGCTCGCCCGTGGGTGGACTCAGGTAAAGTTCAGTTGCGCACATTACTGGTTGGCGTAATTAAACCCGAAAGCCCGGCTACCGCCGCAGCGATTCTGGCCGCAAAAGATCCGGCCAAGACCTGGCATGACTATGAGGCATCCGGTGGGAAAATGAAGCTACAAATCCCGACTTCCGTCTCACCGGAGCAGATGAAAGTGTTGAATATCAATCAAAAGTTGATGGATGATTTAGGCGCCAACGTCACGCCGGCTATCTATTACATGAGTAAAGACGATACGTTACAACAGGAAGTCGGCTTACCGGATAAGGAGAAATTAAACATTATCATGGGTAATAAATAAATGTAAAAAAATGAGTGGTTGTTATCATTCCCATGTCAATCACTCATTTAAATTAACTTTTTTGGTCAAAATTACGCAACATGTGCTATTTTTAGTTTAAATTAATAATTCATTAAGCACACAAACATAAATCACAAGAATATTCACAACTTAAAATATTTCAGAATTAAATTTTTCAAAACATGACCATCACAGGAAGGTATGTATGGCTAACCTCTATGACCTTAAAAAGTTCGATCTCAATCTATTGGTTATCTTTGAGTGTATTTATCAACATTTGAGTATCACTAAAGCTGCCGAAACTTTGTATATCACCCCCTCTGCCGTTAGCCAGTCACTGCAACGGCTACGCACACAATTTAATGACCCACTGTTTATCCGCTCCGGAAAAGGCCTAACGCCAACGATTATGGGGATTAACCTCCATCATCATCTTGAGAAAAACCTCAACAGTCTGGAGCAGACACTAAACATCATGAATAACTCCAGTCTGAAGAAAAAATTCGTTATTTACTGTCCACAACTGCCAACCATTATCAACATCGAGGAAGTTATTCATTTTCTCAGAGAAGACTCGCATGTCGAAATTGAGCACCATAACATACTGATCACTGCTGAAAGCACGGAAAATCTGTTGGCTTACAGAAAAGCAGATTTAGTCATTGCTACCGCTCCAGTGAGTAATCGTTCGATAATATGCTCGCCATTTAAAACTGCTGAAACAATATTAGTTTGCAACAAAAACCATCCGAGAATTAATGGAGAAAGTACGCTTGAAACAATATTAAAAGAACAGTTCACGCAACTTATCTCTGAAGATCCTGGCGTTAAAGAATACTGGCAAAAAACCAGCGCATTGCTGGCTAATCGAGATATTGGCTTCCGCAGCGACTCATTAATAACGATCATTAATATTATTTCAAACACAGATATCATAGGTCTGTTACCAAGAGATGTTTACGAACAATATATCGGCTCATTTAATTTAAAAGAGATCCGTATCGATATCCCCTTACCCAAAATAAATTTATTTTTAATGTATAACAGAGCGTCACTCAACAATACTGGCTTCGTTAATTTAATTAATAAAATAAATGATAAAAATGACCAAAGGACTAACAAGTAGAGCTTTACCTATTCATTTTATATTTTTATGAATGAAGGCAATTCAAAATAACCATGAATGTATTAAAACGTTGCACCTGGAAAAAATTAGCATATCTTATTGTCAGCATTTGTTATTGTTTTAAATAATAATTTTGATATGAGTTTAATATGTCTATTTATAAAATCCCGCTTGATCAAAACGTGCTGGACGCCGCTCTGGAGCGCATAACCTGGGCGCTGGAAACTCTGCCTCGGGTTTGTGTCTCTTTCTCCGGCGGGAAAGATTCAGGACTGATGTTACATCTGACAGCTATGCTTGCACGCCAACTGCATAAAAAAATTGACGTACTATTTATCGACTGGGAAGCCCAGTTTTCCTGCACTATTGATTATGTTGAGGCGCTTCGTGCACGTTATTCTGATGTCATCGAGCGCTTTTATTGGGTGGCTTTACCGCTCACCACCCAGAATTCCCTCTCTCAATTTCAGCCAGAATGGCAGTGTTGGGAACCCGGTACTCCGTGGGTTCGCCAGCCTCCCACGGATGCCATAACCGATCCAGAGTATTTCTCCTTCTATCAACCCGGCATGACCTTTGAACAATTTGTTCGCGAGTTCGCTGACTGGTATTCAGAGAAACGTCCAGCCGGCATGATGGTCGGGATCCGCGCCGATGAGTCATATAATCGTTTTGTCGCCATTGCCAATTCGCAAAAGCAGCGCTTTGCCGATGATAAACCCTGGACCACCAGCGCCCCCGGCGGGCATACCTGGTATATTTACCCGATTTATGACTGGAAAACTGCCGATATTTGGACCTGGTTCGCAAAAACCAGAATGTCGTGCAATCCCTTATACAATCTCATGTATCAGGCCGGTGTCCCAACACGTTACATGCGTATTTGTGAGCCCTTTGGCCCGGAACAGCGTCAGGGATTATGGCTATATCACGTCATTGAACCCGAGCGTTGGGCAACCATGTGCGCCCGTGTCAGCGGTGTAAAAAGTGGCGGAATTTATGCCGGTCAGGACAACCATTTTTACGGGCACCGCAAAATATTGAAACCCGAACATTTAAACTGGCAGGAATACGCCATGCTGCTGCTCAACAGCATGCCGGAAAAGACCGCTGAGCATTATCGCAATAAAATCGCCATCTATTTGCAGTGGTATAAGAAAAAGGGCATGGACAATATCCCGCAAACTCAGGAAAAAGATATTGGCTCAGCGGATATTCCGTCATGGCGGCGTATCTGTAAAGTCCTGCTGAATAACGACTACTGGTGCCGGGCGCTGTCATTCAGCCCCACAAAACCCAAAAACTACCAACGTTATAATGAACGCATGAAAATAAAACGCCAGCAATGGGGAATCTTATGCAACACCGACTAACTCAAGAACTCACTGGTTTTCTTTCTGGGCTGTCAGAAGAAGAACGAATTGAAGCAATCAACCAATTCAGAATGGCTATCCACAGCGTCAGCCCTTTTCGTGAAGAGCCAGTAGACTGTGTACTATGGATTAAAAACGAGCATATCTCACCCAATGACTATAACCCCAATAACGTTGCGCCTCCGGAGAAAAAGCTGCTGCAGAAATCCCTCGAAGCAGACGGATTCACGCAGCCCATCGTGGTAGTTCACTCCACGGCGGAAGAATACGAAATTGTCGATGGTTTCCACCGTCATGAGCTAGGTAAAAGCAAACCGTCGCTGAAATCACGCCTGCATGGCTACCTGCCGGTCACCTGTTTACAGCGTGAGCGCCATGAACGCATGGCAGCGACAATTCGTCATAACCGTGCCCGTGGGCGGCATAAAATTCATGCCATGTCGGAAATCGTTCGTGAATTATCACTACTGGGATGGAGCGCAGAGAAAATCAGTAAAGAGTTAGGTATGGACGACGATGAGGTTTTACGTCTGAAACAAATTAACGGTCTGCAAGAGTTGTTTGCCGACCGTCGCTTCTCCAAAGCCTGGACAGTAAAATAGCTACAGCGCAACCAGACGTTCGGCTGCCGCCAGCAGCGTCGATTCTTGCTTGGCAAAACATAGGCGAATCAGCTTATGCGGGAAAGGATCGGCGCAGAAAACCGACAACGGGATCGCGGCAACGCCTACTTCTTTGGTCAGCCACTGGCAAAACTCAACGTCGTTAAGCGTGGAGACGGCACTGTAATCGACCAGCAGAAAATAGGTGCCTTCACACGGCAAAATTTCCAGCCGGCTGTCACGCAGCGCGTTCACCAACACATCGCGTTTTTTCTGATAAAAGGCTGGCAACTCACGATAGTGTGTTGGATCCTCCCGCAGCATATCCGCCAGCGCCAACTGAGCCGGCGTATTCACTGAGAACGTCAGATACTGGTGTACCTTGCGTAATTCAGCGCTAATGGCGGCAGGCGCAACGCAGTAACCGACTTTCCAGCCGGTCATATGGTAGGTCTTCCCAAACGATGAAACGGCAACGGCGCGTTCGCGCAGCTGTGAATGCGCCAGCACGCTGGCATGTCCTTGTCCGGCGAAGCAAATGTGCTCATAAACTTCGTCGCTGATGACAAAGATCTCGCGTTCTCTAATCGCCTGCCACAGGGCATCAAAATCGGCGTGATGCCATACGGTGGCGGAAGGATTGTGCGGCGTGTTAAGGATCACCAGTCGGGTACGATCGCTGAGTACAGCGCTAAATTCCTGCCAGTTGACGCGAAAAGACGGCGGTTGCAGCGCGATACGTTTAACTACGCCGCCGGATAATTCGACCGCGGGCGCATAGCTGTCGTAGCTCGGGTCAAAACAAATCACCTCATCGCCAGGACGCACCAGCGCCGTAATTGCGGCGAACAGCGCTTCTGTGGCCCCCGCCGTCACGGTCACTTCACTATTCGCATCAGGTTTATAGCCATACAACTGCGCGGTTTTATCCGCAATGGCTTCGCGCAGCGGCTGTACGCCCGTCATCGGCGCATACTGGTTTGCGCCATGCGCGACGTGATACGCCAGACGTTCCTGCAAAAAAAGTGGGCCGTCAAAATCAGGAAATCCCTGCGAGAGGTTAATGGCCTGATGCTGCTGCGCCAGCGCGCTCATTTGCGTGAAGATAGTGGTGCCAAGATTAGGCAGTTTGCTTTGCGGAATCAGCGGGTTATTACTCATTATTGTTATCCCAGCGGGTGATGTTGTGGTTGAAGCCACTATAGCACGATGCTAGTATTTGGCAATCAAGACGTTCAGACGTCTATATAAAAATAACCTGCATTGACAGGACAGCCAAAAGGACAACACAACATGAGTAATACCGAGATTCGCGTCGTCACCGGCCCGGCCAACTATTTTTCCCATCCCGGCAGCCTCTCAAGACTGAACGACTTTTTCACCGCTGAGCAACTCTCACGCGCCGTCTGGGTTTACGGTGAACGCGCCATCGACGCGGCCCGCCCTTATCTGCCTGAGGCATTTCATCTTGCCGATGCCAGACACCTGCTGTTTACGGGACATTGCAGTGAAACCGATGTTACTCAACTGGCAAAAGAGTCAGGAGAGAATCGCAGCGTGGTGATTGGTGTGGGCGGCGGGACATTGCTCGACACGGCCAAAGCGCTGGCTCGTCGTCTGGGTCTGCCTTTTGTCGGTATTCCTACTATCGCAGCGACCTGCGCCGCATGGACACCGCTCTCCGTCTGGTACAACGATGCAGGCCAGGCGCTGCATTTCGAAATTTTCGCTGACGCCAATTTCCTCGTGCTGGTCGAGCCAGAGATCGTTCTCAATGCGCCTGAAGAATACTTACTGGCGGGGATCGGCGACACGCTGGCGAAATGGTACGAGGCCGTCGTGCTCGCGCCTGAGCCGAAAAACCTGCCTCTGACCGTACGTCTGGGTATCCATGCTGCGCAGACGATCCGCGACGTCCTGTTGGAAAGCAGCGAGCAGGCGCTGGTCGATAAGCAACAAGGCACGTTGAGCCGCACATTTTGCGATGTAGTGGATGCAATTATTGCCGGAGGCGGCATGGTCGGCGGTCTGGGTGAGCGCTACACCCGCGTGGCGGCAGCGCATTCGGTACATAATGGCCTGACCGTGCTCCCGCAGACCGAGAAGTTTTTGCATGGCACCAAAGTAGCGTACGGCATACTGGTGCAGAGCGCGCTGCTGGGACAAGATGATGTGCTGGCGCAGTTAATTACCGCCTATCAGCGCTTCAACCTGCCAACCCGGTTGGCTCAACTGGACGTGGACATCAACAACCGCGCCGAAATCGACAACGTGATTGCGCACACCCTGCGCCCGGTGGAGTCCATTCATGCGCTGCCGGTAACGTTAACGCCACAGACGCTGCGCGCAGCGTTCGAAAAAGTAGAATCGTTTACGGTGTGATTATGGTGTGGGATGCCTGATGGCGGCAACGCAGCGAAACCCCTGGAGCTTACAAAGGTAAGTGACCAGGGTGAACACGCCTGCAGCTTGAATGATGAAGTGCATTAACAGCAGCGCGCGCCGCCTTTCCCCCCGTAGCGCGCATCCTGGCGTTCGCGGAAAAATTCTTCGTAGGTCATTGGCGTCAGGTCCGGATGCGTGACGCGCATATGCTCAACATAGTTGTCGTAATCCGGCACACCTATCATTAATCGGGCGGTTTGACCTAAATACTTCCCGGCTTTAGAGAGCGTTTCAAACATAGTGGTTCCCTGTCGAACAAACGCCCTCCCCATTCAGGAGAGGGCTCGTTGGTTAAGAGAATATTAGTGCGCGCCTTTCGCCTGCGCCACGATCTCTTCGACATTCTCAGGCATCGGTTCGTATGGCGTTTCTTTCGACGTAGGTTTGTCCTCTTTCAGTGCTGCCAGTGCAGTTTTGATGGAGAACAGACCTAGCACCACAACGACTACCATGAAGAAGATAGTGAGACCCGCATCCAGGCGGTTGTTAAACACCAACTGCGTCAGCTGCGACTGAGTGTACTGCGCCGGAATATTACCGCTGTCGATCATCGCCTGGAACTTGTTAGCGATGGCGAGGAAGCCAATTTTCGCATCCGGGCTAAACGCTTTCTGCCAGCCGGCGGTCAGGGTACAAATCAGCAGCCAGGCCGTTGGCACCAGCGCCACCCACGCGTAGCGCTGACGTTTCATCTTGAACAGCACCACCGCGCAAAGCATCAACGCCATACCGGCCAGCATCTGGTTGGCGATACCAAACAGTGGCCACAGGGTATTAATACCACCCAATGGATCCACCACGCCCTGGTGCAAGAAGTAACCCCAGGCCAGCACACACAGCGCCGTTGCCAGCAGGTTCGCAGGCAGCGAATCGGTACGTTTCAGACCCGGTGACACCACGCCCAGCAGATCCTGCAGCATAAAGCGTGCGGCACGCGTACCGGCGTCTACCGCCGTCAGAATAAACAGGGCTTCAAACAGAATGGCGAAGTGATACCAGAACGCCACATCCATCATGCCGCCCAGCGCACCATGCAGAATATACGCCATGCCCACCGCCAGCGTCGGCGCACCGCCTGCGCGGGAAATAATGGATTGTTCGCCGACATCGTTCGCAATCTGATGCAGCGTATCAGGCGTGATAACAAAGCCCCAACTGCTCACAACCTGTGCCGCTGACGCAACCACATCGGTGGTTCCGGCAGGTGCCAGTACAGCCATCGGGCTGTTCATCGCAAAGTAGACGCCCGGGTCGATAACGCAGGCCGCCACCAGCGCCATAATGGCGACAAAGGATTCCATCAGCATCCCGCCGTAGCCAATAAAACAGGCCTGACCTTCATTCGCCAGCATCTTCGGCGTGGTGCCGGAGGCAATCAGCGCGTGGAAACCAGAGACCGCACCGCAGGCGATGGTAATAAACAGGAACGGGAACAGGTTACCGCTCCAGACCGGGCCTGTACCGTCAACAAACTTGGTCAGCGCAGGCATGGTCAGCGTCGGACGCATGATCAGAATCCCTACCGCCAGACCAACAATGGTACCGATTTTCAGGAAGGTAGAGAGATAATCACGCGGCGCCAGCAGCAACCACACCGGCAGTACGGCGGCGACAAAGCCGTATCCCACCAGCATCCAGGTCAACTGTACGCCGGTAAAGTCAAAGTACGGTGCCCAGGTCGGACTTTCAGCCACCCAGCCGCCGGAAATAATAGCAAACACCAGGAATACCAGACCGATGACCGACACTTCACCAATGCGGCCCGGGCGCAGATAACGCAGGTAAATCCCCATGAAGATCGCCAGCGGGATAGTAAAGGCGACGGTGTAGGTTCCCCACGGGCTGTGGGTCAGCGCTTTCACGACGATCATCGCCAGTACCGCGAGGATAATCACCATGATCATAAAACAGGCCACCAGCGCAATGACGCCCGCCGTTGGGCCCATCTCTTCTTTCACCAGTTCGCCAAGGGAACGACCATCGCGACGGGTAGAAACAAACAGCACCATAAAGTCCTGCACCGCCCCCGCCAGTACCACCCCGGCAAGCAGCCAGATCATACCCGGCAGATAGCCCATTTGCGCCGCCAGCACCGGTCCAACTAATGGACCCGCTCCAGCAATCGCCGCGAAATGGTGGCCAAACAGCACTTTTTTATCGGTAGGAACATAGTCCAGACCATCGTTATGACGCACAGCTGGCGTCATACGCGTCGGGTCCAGCGCCAGTACATTTTTCGCGATGTACAGGCCGTAGAAACGGTAAGCGATAAGGTAGACACAGACCGACGCCACGACTATCCACAACGCGTTGATCTGTTCGCCACGATTTAATGCGATATAGCCGAGGGCAAATGCTCCCATAACGGAGAGCACTGTCCAGACGAGGTACTTCCCTGATTTATTCATACTTGGTTTTCCGTTGTCCTGGTCAGAGAGATGTTACATTTTGTTTCTATAACATCTTTTCTGAATTTAACAACCTGACAACCATGTAAACCCGAAGTATCACTGAGTATTTACATTGCATTGTTAACTGGATCACTTCATTTAGCCGTTAACCCTGCAATTTCATTTTACTTTGTCGGGCGACTTCACCCCATCACCGCAGTGCCTAAACGACAGGTGCAACAGCGTCGTCCCTGCTCATCAAAGATGACGATTTCCCAGCTTTGACTCTGACGCCCGAGGTGCAGCGGCTGGCAAACGCCGCGCACTTTCCCCTGCGCAACCGCCCGATGGTGCGTGGCGTTCAGTTCCGTACCCACCACACACTGTCCGTCGCGAGTCATCAGATAACCCCCCATCGAACCCAATGTTTCCGCCAGGGCCGCCGACGCGCCGCCGTGCAGCAGACCAAACGGCTGATGCGTCCGGCTATCCACCGGCATTTCGGCTTCCAGCACATCATCCCCCAGTCGGGTATAGACCATGCCTAAATGCGCCACCATCGTGTTCTGACTGGTGGCATTCAGTTCATCCAGCGTTAAATGACGTTTCCAGATCATCGTCATGCCCCCAGCGTGGAGCCGCCGTCCACCACGATATCCTGAAGCGTAATGTGGCTCGCCAGATCGGAAGCGAGGAATAAAATCGTGTTAGCGATTTCCTGTGGACGAGCGATTTTCCCCAGCGGAATGCCGAGCTTAAACTGCTCGCCAAACCCACGAATGCGCTGTTGCTCCGCATCATCGCTGACCCACAACGTACGCTGCATGTCGGTGTCGGTCGAGCCTGGCGAAACCACATTGCAACGCACACCGCTGCCTGCCAGTTCAAGTCCGACGGTCAGTGCCAGGTTTTTCAGCGCGGCTTTTGACGCACCGTATGCGCTCATACCGATACGCGGCGTGTGCGCTGCATCCGACGCGACGGTCACGATTGCCCCGCCCTGCTGGCGACGAAACTGCGCCATCGTCTGCTGAAACAGATTGAACGCCCCACCAACGTTAACCGCAAACGTCTGCTGCCACTCCTCAATGCTCAGCGCATCGGTGGCCCCCATACGCAAAATACCCGCCGCATTGACCAACACATCCAACCGCTCGCGCGTTTGCAGGACGCGCTGACACACCTCAGCCACCTGTTCAGCATTCGCCACATCCAGCACTTCGGTGGCAAACGGGTAGTTATCCTGAGAAAATTCACGATCGAATCCTGTCACCTCAGCACCCGCTTTCACAAACGCCAGCGCCGTGGTGTAGCCAATCCCTTTTCCCGCGCCGGTTACCCAGACGGTTTTCCCTGCGAAGTCAAATCCAGACATTACTTCACCTCGCGAGAGAGCAGCGTCCACCAGGCGTCAATAGTCGGGTTTTTCGCCAGCATCACGAAGTCAATATCGCCATGAACCTTACGCCAGCGCGCCGCCAGCGCCATCATGCGCACGGAATCCAGTCCGTAGTCGATCAGGTTTTCGTCATCCATCGGCTCTTCGGACTCATCGAGCAGCGGCAGAATAACGCTGCGTAACGCATCTTTGCTGGCCGGTACCGGCGTCGGTAATAATTCCTGAGTCATCACCACACGCCCGGAGCGTCCCGCCACGTATTTCAGCGACATCAGATGTTCGTCACGGCTAAAGTCTGCCAACGCATCGGCAACCATAAACGGCTTGATGTCGCGCATAAAGGCGTCCGTTGCGGTGGTCATACAGCCAATATGCGCATACACGCCGGTAATGATCAGTTGATTACGTCCGGTTTCCTTAAGCATCTGTTCCAGCGGGGAGCGATGAAATGCGCTGTAACGCCATTTCACCAGAATGGTATCCGCTTCATCCGGCGCCAGCGCCTCTACGATTTTTTGCTGTTCCGGCGAACGCGTCAGTCCCGGTCCCCACATATCATTGAGCAGTGCGCGGTCTTCATCACTTTGTTCTTTCGGCTGAGCGGTGTAATACACCGGAATGTTATGCTCTTTGCAGTACTGACGCAGTGCGGCGATGTTAGCGACGACCTGCTCCATCATCGGGCAGTTATCGCCCCAAAAACCGATAAAATAGTCCTGCATGTCGTGGATCAGCAGTGCGGCGCGTTCGGGGTCAAACGCCCAGTCCACTTTGTTCACCGGAACATCAAGCGCCGTGGGTAGCGCATAAGCCTGCAGTTTAGGAATTGCCATCTCTTATTCTCCTTCAGGCCAGTGAACGTGATGCCAGCCACTGACGTAATTGTTTTTTATCTACTTTCCCAACCGGAGTCAGCGGTAACGACTCAACGCACTCCACGCGGTCAGGTAATTTAAATTCCGCTACGCCCTGTTCGCGTAGAAAACGACGCACCTGCACCGCTCGCAGCGGCTCTTTTACCACCAACCAGGCACAGCTTTTCTCGCCCATCAGTTCGTCATCCATACTGACCAGCGCGGCATGGATCACCATCGGGTGGCGCAGCAGCAGGTTTTCAATCTCTTCTGCAGCGATCTTCTCCCCACCGCGGTTGATCTGATCTTTCTCGCGTCCCTGGACGGTGATGTAGCCATCTCGATCGATGGCGATCAGATCGCCGGAGCAGTAAAAACCGTTGGCGTCAAAGGCGCTGGCATTGTGCTCAGGACTGTTGAAGTAGCCGCGGAAGGTGTATGGGCCACGCGTCATCAGGCGCCCGGTTTCTCCCTCGGCTAAAGGGTTGCCGTCAGCGTCTGCTACCCAGACTTCATCATCGGGACACATCGGGCGGCCCTGGGTATTGATGATGCGTTCAGGACTGTCGTCCAGACGGGTGTAGTTCACCAGCCCTTCCGCCATGCCGAAGACCTGCTGCAGCTGGCAGCCGATCTCCGCCGGAATACGCGCCGCAAGCGAGGCGGAAAGCCGAGCCCCACCGACCTGTAGCAGCGTCAGCGAAGCCAATTGCGCATTGCTCCCCCACTCCGCAATTGCTTGCAGCCACAGGCTCACCGCTGGCGGCACCAGCGCCGTGACGTTAACCTGATGCTGTTCAATCAGAGGGAAGCACAGGGTGGCGCTCGGGTCAGCCGCCAGCACGACGGTGCCGCCAGCCAGGAATACCCCCAACGCGCCAGGCGAACTCATCGCGTAGTTATGCGCCGCCGGGATCGCGCATAAATAACGCGTTTCCCCGGTGAAGCGGCAAATCTCATTGCTGCGACGCACGCTGTAGTAGTAATCGTTATGGGTACGAGGAATCAGCTTTGGCGTCCCGGTAGTCCCGCCAGAAAGCTGGAAATAGGCCACCTCATCAGCAGGCGATGGCGTGGCGGAAAAATCAGTCGCAGGCTGGCTTATCGCCGTTTGCAGATTGTGTTCGCCTTCATCATTGCGCAGTTGCACCACGCGCACTGAATTGTGTTCAGCCACAAAAGCGTTAAGAAAATCGTCCCCGCTAAACAGCGCATGCTGACGATCGGCAATCAGCAGCGCCGGTTCAATCTGTTTGGCATAGGCGTTAAGTTCGTTACGCTGATGGCTGAATAATGCCAGCACCGGAGCTACGCCCAGCTTGAGCAGCGCAAAGAAAGTGATATACAACTCAGCCACGTTGCCCAGTTGCACCAACGCGGTTTCGCCGGGTTTGATCCCCTGACGGCGCAGACTGCAGGCGAGATTGTCAGTGGCCTGATTCAGTTGACGATAGCTCAGATGGCGTTCGCCATCGATCACCGCCGTATGGTCGCTGTCGGCGTGACGGGTCAGAATGTCGGTCAGCGGCAAATCCTGCCAGTAACCTTTTTCACGATAGCGGCGGGCAAACTCCTCCGGCCAACGGGTGAAAGGAATACTCATTATCGCTCCTTAGAGGCCTGGTCAATAAGGCTCTTAATGCAGTCCAAAAACATTCAACATCGTGGAGAGTTTGGCTCCCGTTTCACGCCATTCCGCAACCGGGGACGAAGCCGGAACAATCCCGGCACCGGCAAAGAAACGTACCTGATTACGCAGCAGCTTCGCACAACGGATCGTCACCACCCATTCGCCGTTGCCTTGGGCATCACACCAGCCGACAATGCCACCGAACAGTTCGCGATCGAACGGCTCCAGCTCGGCGATAAGTTTGCGCGCAACCTGATGCGGGAAGCCGCTCAGCGCAGGCGTCGGATGCAGCAGGCACGCGAGCGTCAGGGCGTTTTCTTGCGTGTTGGCTTTACCCTCAAACGGCGTGCCGAGGTGCCAGAGCGTAGGCGTGGTGACCAGTTGCGGAGAAGAAGGGAGTTGCAGTTCACGGCTGCGATCGCGCAGGACATTTTTCATGGCTTGCGTCACCAGTTCGTGCTCATGGCGATCCTTTTCGGACGCCAGCAGGCGGATGCCCGCCTCACGGTCCAGCACATCGTCCGGTTGACGTCGTGCCGAGCCTGCCAGCGGTAATGAGCTGAAACGATCGCCTTCTTTGCGTAACAGCAGTTCCGGACTGGCGCCAATCAATACGCCACCGTCTTCAAGGGGAACGTGAAAGTTGTAGCTCGCCGGATTTTGCGCCACCAGGCGCTCCAGCAGCGCCCCGCTGTCAATATTGGCATCAGCGGTGATATCGATCAGGCGTGACAACACCACTTTGTCGACTTCCGGGGTTGCCGTCAGCGCAGCCGCGCGAGTGACCATATCTTCAAAGAAGTTCTGTTCCGGGATCGATTTACGTTCAACAACGTTCAGCGACTGATGCGCGTTAAAGTAACGAGATGATTGCTGCTTCGCCGTTCGGGAGAAAGTCTGCCATGACTGGGGAATAAACAGCGATGACGGCTGGCGGGTGTCAAAAGGAATCGCTCCGACCATGATGGGGTTAGCGATACCCTGCGCTTTGGCATCAGCAAACAGCGCATGCATTTTTTGTTGGAAAGGGCTGTCTGGCGAATCGCCATCAATTGCCGGTTCCGCATAGCGGGCGAAGCATCCTGACGTCGTAAAACTACGGTACGGCGACATAAAGAAAAAACTGTCGGGAGCGAGCGTCGGCATAGTCTGCGTTTTTTCCTCGGCCAGTGACGTTTCCATATCATCCTCCAAAAATGATAAAAGCTCTAATAATGATTATCATTTATATTTTCGGTCGCTAACCTAAAAGCAAAGCGGCGGTATGTCAACTCTTGTGGCAGCACAATGTGCGACTTTGGCTTGCATCCTTGTCCACTAACAATGAAAATGAGAAGCATTACTTATACTGATAACAGGATGCTGATTCGTGAGTCTCCCCTCTTTTTGCCGCACCGTGCTCTTACTGGCAGGTTTGTCTATTTCAGGAATTTCTTCAGGTTATGCCGCCGACTGGCCGCGTCAGGTTACCGACAGTCGTGGTACGCATACGCTGGAACATAAGCCGCAGCGAATTGTCTCCACCAGCGTCACCCTCACCGGCTCGCTGCTGGCAATTGATGCCCCGGTCATCGCCAGCGGCGCTACTACGCCGAACAATCGTATCGGCGATGCACAGGGCTTTTTACGCCAGTGGAGCGAAGTGGCAAAGGCGCGCAAACTGAGCCGCCTGTATATCGGCGAACCGAGCGCTGAGGCCGTGGCAGCGCAAATGCCGGATCTGATTCTGATCAGCGCCACCGGGGGAGATTCAGCCCTCGCGCTATACGATCAGTTGTCCACCATTGCGCCAACGCTCATCATTAATTACGACGACAAAAGCTGGCAGGCGCTGCTGACGCAGTTAGGTGAAATTACCGGTCAGGAGCAACAGGCGGCTGCGCGTATTGCCGAGTTTGATAAGCAACTGCAGGCGGTCAAGCAGCGTATTACCCTGCCGCCGCAACCGGTCAGCGCGCTGGTGTACACCGCTGCAGCGCACAGCGCCAACCTGTGGACGCCTGAGTCGGCGCAGGGCAAGCTGATGGAGCAGTTAGGTTTCACCCTGGCACCGCTGCCTGCCGGATTGCACACCAGCCAGAGTCAGGGCAAACGCCACGATATCATCCAGCTTGGCGGTGAGAACCTGGCGGCTGGTCTGAACGGCGAAGCGCTGTTCCTGTTCGCTGGCGACAACAAAGATGCCGACGCCATTTATGCTAATCCGCTGCTGGCGCATCTGCCTGCCGTGCAGAATAAACGTGTTTACGCCCTGGGTACGGAAACCTTCCGTCTCGACTACTACAGCGCGACCCTGCTGCTGCAACGTCTGTCAGCTCTCTTTTAATCGCCAGCGCCGGATACGGCTAACGCCTTATCCGGCCTACAAACCGTAGAAGACAACGCTATCCGGCATTCACGGGCATTTGTCGGAATCGGCGCACTTCTCCCAGCAACAGCAGCAGTAGCAGACCGACAATCACCAGCCCAAACCCACTTACGCTTGCCGAAGCAACCGGTGTCATCATCGCCCCCAACCCCCCTAACAGCGCCGCGCCGATCGCATCTCCTGTTACGTTCTGCGCAGTCCACAAACCGTTAATTCGCCCGAGCATCGCTTCTGGCGTCTGCGTCTGTAACAGGGTGTACTGCAACAAAGAGCTGACCGCACTCAGCCAGCCGAACAGCGCCAGGCAGACAACGCCAAGCTCCCAGACCGGCATCAACCCAAACAGACCGATAGCCAGGAACGAAGCCACGGTCGATACCAGCATGATCAGTCCCGGACGCACGCTGTGCGCCAGTTGCCCGCTGGTCAACGCGCCCACCGCCGCGCCAAGAGGAATGGCCGCATACAGCAGACCTATTTGCGCGCTCGACATTTGCCAGTTAATCGCCAACGCGGGATACAACACGCGCACGGCGCTCGCCATAGTCAACAGACCGCCAAGCAGCGCAATGCCGCCAATCAGCGGGCTGGCAAGCAGAAAGCGAAATGCTGCCAGCAGCGATTTTAGCGGATGCTCGCGCGGCTGCGGCGGAGGCGGCAGCGCGGGAAGGCTCAGCAACGGCAGCAAGGTAATGAAAGTGCCCGCCGCCGCCAGACCGTAGTTCCACGCCACGCCACCGGTCGCGAGCAATACCCCGCCAAGCATCGGCGAAATAACCGAACCCAGACGTACCGTCAACATGGTAATCGCCCCGGCCTGCATCAAATTCTCCCGGCCAACCAGCGCCGGTGTTGCCGCCAGCAACGCGGTCACGCCCAGTGAGGCAAAGAAACCGTCCCATAAGCCAAGCAAATAAATCGCCAGTAAAGACGGTTCGGGCAGCAGCGCATTCAGACACAGACCAATAAAACCGATTCCGCAGGTTCCACGAGCCAACAGGATCACTTTTTTACGCTCATAGCGGTCGGCCAGCACCCCGCCCACCATCAGACCAATAAACATTGCGCTGCCGGTCAACGTCACTGACAAACCGACCTGCCAGGTCGACTGGGTCATCATCTGGATTTGTACCGGAACCGCCACGCCGAGCAGCCCCAGAGAGACAATGGAAATAAAACGGGCGAGGAAGACGGCGCGAAATGCAGGGTGGGTCTTTAACAGGCTGAGATTGAGCAGCCAGGATTGTCGATTCATTACAGAGCCTTACCAGGTACTTTTTCAATATCCATTCGATGGCTGCACATGCTAACATATCCAAATAAGATCGATAACGATAATTACTATCATTATCAGGGAAGTTGATATGTCATGCTCTGTTTCCGCGACACGTGCCTTCGCCGTGCCCGGACTATTGTTATTACTTGTTCTCACCACGGTATTAAGTCTGGTTATTGGCGCCAAGTCGCTACCTGCCTCCGTGGTGCTGGATGCACTTACCGGCAGTTGTCAAAGCGCTGATTGCACCATCGTGCTGGACGCGCGACTGCCGCGCACGCTGGCGGGGCTGCTCGCCGGTGGGGCGCTGGGTCTGGCTGGTGCATTAATGCAAACGCTCACGCGTAACCCTCTCGCCGATCCCGGCATTCTGGGCGTTAACTCCGGTGCCAGCTTCGCTATTGTGCTGGGAGCCGCGCTGTTCGGTTTTTCCTCTGCGCAAGAGCAACTGCTGATGGCCTTTTCCGGGGCGCTGGCCGCGTCGCTTATAGTGGCATTTACCGGCAGCCAGGGCGGCGGGCAGTTAAGCCCGGTACGTCTGACGCTGGCGGGCGTTGCGCTGGGCGCGGTGCTGGAAGGATTATCCACCGGAATCGCCCTGCTCAACCCGGATGTCTACGATCAGTTGCGTTTCTGGCAGGCCGGTTCATTGGATATCCGCAGCCTGCAAACGCTGAAGGTCGTCCTGGTGCCGATACTGATTGCCGCGGCTGTCGCGTTGTTCCTTAGCCGTGCTCTGAATAGCCTGAGCCTCGGGAGCGACACCGCCACCGCGCTTGGCAGCAAAGTCGCTCGCACGCAGTTTATTGGCCTGCTGGTGATTACCGTACTGTGCGGCAGTGCGACCGCGATTGTCGGCCCTATCGCCTTTATCGGCCTGATGATGCCGCATATGGCACGCTGGCTGGTGGGGGCAGATCACCGTTGGTCGCTGCCCGTTACCCTGCTGGCAACCCCCTCTCTGTTGTTAATTGCCGATATCATCGGTCGCCTGATTGTCCCCGGCGAACTGCGCGTTTCAGTGGTCAGCGCATTTATCGGCGCGCCGGTGCTTATCTTTCTGGTACGCCGGAAACCGCGCGGGGGTGGCGCATGATGCACCTCTCCCGCCGCCTGATAGTCAGCAGCCTGCTGCTGGTTGTAGGTTGTCTCGCCGTTGGCTTGTGGAGCCTGCGTAGCGGCGTCGTGACGCTGGAAACCCAGCAAATTATTGCCGCTCTGCTTGGCGATGCGCCGCGCAGTATTACGCTGGTGGTGACCGAATGGCGTTTGCCACGCGTGCTGATGGCGCTATTGATAGGCGCGGCGCTCGGCGTGAGCGGTGCAATATTCCAGTCGCTGATGCGCAACCCGCTGGGCAGCCCGGATGTGATGGGTTTCAATACCGGTGCCTGGAGCGGTGTGCTGGTGGCAATGGTGCTGTTCGGACAGCATCTCACCGCTATCGCGCTTGCGGCCATGGTTGGCGGGGTCCTGACGTCTCTGGTGGTCTGGGCGCTCGCCTGGCGCAATGGTATCGACACCTTTCGGCTGATTATTATTGGGATCGGCATACGCGCCATGCTGGTTGCGTTCAACACCTGGCTACTGCTGAAGGCATCATTAGAAACCGCGCTGACCGCCGGACTGTGGAACGCCGGATCGCTCAATGGCCTGACCTGGGCCAAAACCTGGCCTTCTGCCCCACTGATTATCCTTATGCTGGTGTGCGCCACGCTGCTGGTGCGCCGGATGCGTTTACTGGAAATGGGTGATGACAGCGCCTGTGCGCTTGGCGTCAGCGTAGAGCGCTCACGTCTGATGATGATGCTGGTTGCGGTTGTACTGACCGCTGCCGCCACCGCGCTGGCTGGCCCTATCTCGTTTATTGCCCTTGTCGCCCCACATATCGCGCGGCGGATTAGCGGCACATCGCGCTGGGGATTAACCCTGTCGGCGCTGTGTGGCGCGTTGCTGCTGTTGATGGCGGATTTATGCGCCCAACAGCTGTTTATGCCTTATCAGCTTCCGGTGGGCGTTGTCACCGTAAGCCTCGGCGGTATTTATCTTATCGTCTTGTTAATTCAGGAGTCCCGCAAAAAATGATCGAATCAGTAGCCCGTTTGCGTGGCGACCAGTTAACGCTGGGTTATGGCAAATTTACCGTAGCGGAAAACCTCAATGTGTCGATTCCAGACGGTCACTTCACCGCGATTATCGGGCCAAACGGCTGCGGAAAATCAACGCTACTGCGCACGCTTAGTCGTCTGATGACGCCCGCGCACGGTAAGGTCTGGCTCGACGGCGAGCATATCCAGCACTATGCCAGCAAAGAGGTTGCTCGCAGAATAGGTTTGTTGGCGCAGAACGCCACCACGCCGGGTGATATTACGGTACAGGAGCTGGTTGCCCGTGGGCGCTACCCGCACCAGCCATTGTTTACCCGCTGGCGAAATGAGGATGAAATCGCGGTCTCAAACGCAATGCAGGCGACGGGAATCACTCATCTTGCGTCACAAAGTGTGGATACCCTTTCCGGTGGACAACGCCAGCGCGCATGGATTGCGATGGTGCTGGCGCAGGAAACGTCGATTATGCTGCTCGACGAACCTACCACCTGGCTGGATATCAGCCATCAGATCGATCTGCTGGAGCTGCTGAGTGAGCTAAACCGGGAGAAAGGGTATACGCTGGCCGCCGTTCTGCACGATCTTAATCAGGCGTGTCGCTATGCAACGCATCTGATTGCGCTGCGTGACGGAAAAATTGTTGCCGAGGGTGCGCCGAAGGAGATCATCACAGCGCAGCTTATTGAAAAAATCTATGGTCTGCGCTGTATGATTATCGACGATCCGGTTGCCGGAACGCCGTTAGTGGTGCCGCTTGGGCGCGATAAATAGCAAGATTTACCGTCTGGCGGACTGCTCGCCGCCAGACGAAAAGTCATCACACCAGTTGTTGGTCAATAAACGTCATTTTTTGCTTACGCGCCACCATGGCGTAATTCAGCAGAACACCACCGCACGCCACCATGCCACCCAGCAAAGCAGCCAAAATAACGATCATCGATTTTGCCGGACCATCTTTATGCACTGGTAGCGAAGGTGAAAGTTGATATTTAAATGGCGTAAATTTTACATCATTCACATTCATAGCTAACAGCTGTTCAACGTGATATTGGCGGTTACGTAATTCACCGTTAATTTCAGCAACATCCGTTACCGACTTTTCTATTTCTAATTTACGTGCAATGCCATCAGCGCCCAGTGAAATAGAGAAATCAGGGTCATCTTTCACCGCCTGGCCATTACTGTAGACCGGTTTTTTAATCCCAGCGGCATTCGCAATTTCCAGTGAATAATTCAGTCGCTGGATTTTGGCGTCCAGTTGATTCTTAAGCCTGACGCGATCCATCTCCAGTCTTTCTTTCTCAAAGCTGGTTTTGATGGACAGTTTATTACGAATATCTTCCAGCGTTTCTTTCACCACAGCATCAGAAATATACTGGATATAGCCCTTCAGCACAGACTGGGCTTCTTCAGCCTGGGGCGCGGTAAAGCTTAGCGTCCATGCGGTATACAGCGAAGTCTCATTCTTTTTTCCCACATTGCTGTCAACGGCGTTCATTTTTTCACTGAGCCTGACAATTGCCCGATGCAGGTCCATTTCATCGATATCCGCGCCTTTCAGTTGTCCCATCACGTAAGGAGAAGAACGCAGATACTCTTCCAACAATGAGGGCGACTGAAATTTTTTGATAAACAGGTTAAATACATCACCACGGCTAACGTTAATATCCATATCCAGCACGCGCAATTTGGTCAACGTATTTTCGAGGTTCTGCCACTGGACGGGCTCGGCCGGCGTCACGATGGCCTGACTGGTCCATTTTTGCGGTAGTAGAAAAGAGAACAGAATACCCACACAGGCAAAGGCGAAAACGGTCGCCATAATTTTCGTCCTGGCGCGCCATAAGATTTCGATTAGATTAACTAAATCGATTTCGTTAGCATTTACCGCTGGCTGAGGATACGCAGTAAAATCCGAAACGTTATCTTGCTTAATATTTAATGATGACATGTGTGTGACCTGAGATCCGTACCCAAAGAAGAACATTTCCGAAAGAGAAGTCTACCAGTTAGTAAGAATTATCCGAAACACTCTTTGTGCACGAAGCCCTACCAAAAATTATATTCGGAATTTATTCACCCTTTTAATCGCCCTCATCACACCAAAAAAGATCAACCCCATAACATAATTATTACATCATGGGGTTATTTGATTGTCGCGATAGTAAGATTCGCTTTGTTACACCGATTTATTGATCAGGGTGTTTATTATTGGCCCTATCGCCTCAAACAAGCTGGGAGAGATAATATCAACATGCGCGCAGTCCTGCCGATATACATCCAGACTGGATATCCACGGTGACCAACTGCGTTCAGGACTGACCCCCGGCACTAAGGTGCGCTCAGCGACGAACAGCGTGGCGTGACCAGCAAATGGCACGCTGTGTGCCGTGGTGAGCAGGCGAACCGCATCGGCGTAGTTGCCTTCGATAGCATTAAATAAGGCCTCTGACGCATTCCCCTGCTGCGCTGCCAGAAACGCTTCACGTTCACGCTCGATCTCGGCCAGTACCGCGGGATCCAACCCATTAGCCTCCTTTTCCTGCCAGTTTTGCGTTTCCGGCGGCCAGGTATCCAGCAGCCCCAGGAATGCAACTGTCTCTCCTCTGGCATGTAAGCGTGCGGCGATTCCCTGCGCCAACGTCCCCCCCAGCGAGTAGCCTAATAAATAATAGGGACCATGAGGCTGCTGGCTGAGCAGCGTTGCCAGGTGATGTTCGCATACCGCATCAAGGTTTTCCGCCGTCTGCATAGGGCCATCCGGTCGCGGCGACTGAATGCCAATAATCGACCACTGCGGACTGAGGTAACGCGACAGCACGCTAAACTGCCAGGCGAAACCCGACGCCGGATGGAAGCAAAACAGCGTTGGGCCATGACTTTCACGCAGCGGCAGCAGCGTCTCGAATCCCAGACGCTGCGACTGTTCATCATCATTGCTCTCCAGCAGTGCACTCAGTTGTTCAACAGTAGAAGCCACCATTATCTGCCCAGGCGTTACCTGACGCTCAAAAATCCGGCTCAACTGCGCTGCCAGCTTCATCGCCAGCAGCGAATGTCCGCCAAGCGCAAAGAAGTCAGCCTCTACGTCATTAACCTCGCAATCCAGCAAAGCCGCAAAAGACTGCGCGATGGCGGTTTCAGTCCCTGCTCGCGGCGCACGTCCTGACGTACGCGACGTCAACTGCGGCATCGGCAGCGCTTTACGATCCAGTTTACCGTTTGCACTCAGCGGCAGCTCCGCCAGTTGCAACAATACCGTCGGCACCATATGCGCAGGCAGTTTTTCACGCAGAGTTTCCCGCAATGCAGACGTATCCAGCGGTAACCCCGATTGCGACACCAGATACCCCACCAACTGTCGCGCATCGCCGCCTGTCGCCGCCGCCTGGTTGAATACGCAGGCGTGGGCTACGGCATGTTCGACATCTGGCAGTTGCTGCATCACCCGATCAATCTCACCGAGCTCAATGCGCTGTCCGCGAATTTTAAGCTGGTCATCGCTGCGCCCGAGGTATTCCACTGCGCCATTCTCCAGCCAGCGCGCCACATCCCCGGTACGGTACATGCGTTCACCAGGGTTAAATGGATCGGCGATAAAGCGGCTCGCGGTTAGATCCGCTCGCCCCAGGTATCCTTGCGCCAGTTGGATCCCCGTCAGATAGAGATCACCTGCCACGCCAAAGGGCACCGGGCGCATCATGGCGTCCAGGATCCGTAAACCGGTATTCCATACCGGATAGCCAATCGGCACGCTATTGCCCGTTACGGCAGCGAGATCGTCCCCCCAGGCCGGATACCAGCTCACATCGACTGCCGCTTCCGTTGGCCCGTATAAATTGTGCAGTGGCGCATGAGTCAACAGTTCCCATTCGCGGCATAAATCTGCAGGTAAGGCTTCGCCGCTGCAGAATACCCGTTTCAGCGAGGCACAACTCTCCCGCGCGGTTTCCGGCGTCAGTGAAGCAACAAAAGCGGCCAGCATAGAGGGAACAAAGTGAGTGGTCGTCACCCCTGACTGCGCAAAGAACTGCTGCATCGCCAGCGGATCGCGGTGCACTTCAGGTTCTGCCATGACCAGTTTTGCCCCGGCAATAAACGGCCAGAAAAACTCCCATACCGAGACGTCAAAACTGCACGGCGTTTTTTGCGCCACCACATCATCCGCGGTCAGTGGATAGTGATTTTGCATCCACAGCAAACGGTTAACGATGGCGGTTTGCCCAACCATTACCCCTTTTGGTCTGCCGGTAGAACCGGAAGTAAAAATAATATAGGCCGTATGATTAGGTTGAGATAACGCCAGCGGTGCAGCATCCTCTTCTGGCAGCGGCGCGTTGTAGCACAGACTTTCCAGCTCCGGAATATCGCTAAAGCGCGCCAGTTGCTCTTCGGTCGCGATCAACAATTTTGGCTTCGCGTCTTCGAGCATCATCCGCAGGCGATCGTCCGGGTATCCGGTATCCAATGGCAGCCAGGCAGCTCCTGCCTCAACAATACCGTGCAGCGCCAGCGTGAGGAACACGGAACGCGGTAATGCCACGGCAACGCTGTCACCAGGCTGTACGCCACGTTCGCGCAGGCGGCGCGCCAGCGCCACGACCTGTTGGCGCATTTCACGATAGCTAAACTGATAGCGGGCATCAGCCAGCGCCGGGGCATCCGGCGTTTTATCGGCCTGCTGTGCCACCAGCGCGCTCAGCGTGGTGGACGGGATCGCCACGGTCGTGTCGTTAATCTTCACCAGCCGCTCATGTTCTGTCGGCAACAGCATCCCGGCATCGCCGCAGCATAGCGACGGATTGTCGGCAAACTGCGCGATAAGCGCGGTTAAACGTGATGCATGTTGCGCCAGCGTCGCGGCATCGTAGCGCTGTTTATTGGCCAGGATTTCAATACTCAGCCCGCCGTTTTCATCCGGGAACAGCGCCAGCTCCAGATCGTTCACCGGACCTGTCGCCAACGTATGGGTTTGCGCCTGAACGCCAGGAATATTCAGTTGATAGTCGAATATTTTCACGTTCAGTACCGGGCCAAACAGCGGTTCGGCACCGGCTGCGCGCCCGCTGTCGCGAACAATTTGCTCAGCATCATATCGCTGATGTCGGCGCATTTTCTTCAACTGTGCGGCCAGTCGTTGGGCAAGTGCAGGCAAGCTTTCTGCCGCACTCAACTGCACGCCAAATGGCAGGACGTTTAAAACCGGTCCGGTGGACGTGAGCGCCGCCGACCCCATACGCCGCATAAAGATAAACCCGGCGGCATATTCCATTCGGCTGCATAAACGTCCGAGCCACAGCGCCACCAGCGCAAGGGCCAGATCCGCACGCTGAACATCTGGCATACGTGCCGCAAGCCGGCGAAACTCCCCTTCAGGCGCGGTTAACTTCAGACGAATAATATCCGCGCTGGCCGACCGACCTGGCAGGGGTTTGTTAGACAGCGAAGCCGGAGGTGGGAGTTGCTTTCGCTGCTCGGTCCAGAAGGTGCCGTCGCGTTGCCAGGCATCGCTTTGCCGATACTGTTGATACTCTTCCACCACCTCAGAAAATGGCGTAAAAGGTGATTCCGGCGTGGGCTCGCCATGCAGCCATGCGCGGTAAATCGCGGCTATCTGGCGGGTAATGGCCGGGAAACTGAAGCCATCAACCAGCAGATGATGGTAACGCTGATACCAATACCAACGCTTTTCTCCCACCTGAATGAGCAGGTGAAAAACCAGCGGCTTAGTGCCATCAGCACGGATGTCCTGCTGCAGGTCTGCCTGCATCAAGGCGCGCGCTGCCGCATGCGGATCGGATTTTTCGCGCAGATCGATAATTTCTGGTGGCGCAAAGGCAAGCGCAGAGTCTACCCATTGCCAGACCTCGCCGTTATCTTCGCTAAACCGCATCCTTAGAGTATCGGCCTGCTGCAGACCCGCCACTACCGCTTTCGCCAGCAACGGTGCGTCCAGATCGCCGGTTAATTCTACGTAGTGCGCCACGCTCCACGCTGAGGGCAATGTGGAGAGTTTTTCTGCCATCCAGATCCCCGGCTGAGCCGCAACTAACGGTAAACGTTGAGTCATGGAGCCTCCTGCACATCGACGTAGTTCGCTGGCGCCAACGTGGTCCAGTTTGCATCCAGCCATTGCTGGCAGGCTTCCTGTGATTGGGGTTCACACGCGACCGTCCAGCCAGCAGGAAGTGAGCATTGCTGCGGCCAAAGGCTAAACTGACGTTGGGGATTTTGCAGAATGTAAAACTGGCCCTGCGGATTATCGAAGGGGTTACTGAATTCCATACTCAACTCCTGTCGTGGAACATCGTCCGGTTAAATCGTGTCGGTAAGCGGTTGCCAGAGCGTGATCAGCCCTTGCATCAGTCCGCCGCGCCAGCAAAGCGCATCGTGTCCACCATCAACCTGACGCCAGAAAATAGACTGTGGTGCAGAGGGTAACTGGGCATAAAGCGCCTGATTTGCGCGATAAATAATGGGCTCGCGGATCCCAGCTTCCAGGACAATACGCAGCCCCTGGGCGCTTATCTTTCCACTCTTCAGTTGCTCAACGATCGCCCCATCCTGATGACCACCGCGATGCGGCCACCAATAAGAGCCCGACTGGCTGAGCACGCAGCCAAAGCGCGCGGGCCAGTTAAGCCCGGCATATAGCGATGACAGCCCGCCAAAACTTTGCCCGGCGACGACGGTACGCTGCGGGTCGTCACTGAACGCGGTCGTAGTCTTCACCAGCGGCAATAACTCCTGCTGTACCGCCCACCAAAAATCCGCATTACACGGCAATTCGCGGCTGCGGTGAGCCGTGTCGATGGTATCAATCAGGAGATAAACGGCGGGCGGGAGGTGTCCGCGATGGGTGAGTGAAGTCAGCGCAGGCCAGACCGGCATACTTTGTGCCCAAAACTGTCCGTCCAGAAGGATAGCCAGGGGACGCGCTTCCGGCTGGGCTTCACCAGTGGTAAACACCCACACGCGGCGTGTATTGCCGAGTCTGGCGCTACGCCATTGCAGGCAAACTGCGGGCGAGTCGGGGTTTTCAGGTCGATCCCATCCCGGTTGTACGGGTGCATCAGGCATTTCCAGCGCAGACACCGCATGGCCACGACCGCCCTGCCAGCTCTGCGGATTGAGGGGATCGGCAATAGCCTGCGGCAACAATTGCCGCCAGCCTTCACGCAGCACGGTTCGGTCAGGCGCTTCGCCCGGCGTCTGCGCAGCAAAAATATCATTTCGTTCTGTTGGGATAAAACAGTAACTGCCGCGCCAGTTGGCGCTAAGGGAAACACTCCAGCACCAAACATTTGTTCCGTCAATGCGTTGCATCGACTGCGGGGTGGCATTTTGATGGTGGTCGGTGACGCCGGTGATATAGACCCATACGCGATGAATGGCTGACTCTTTTTCCGTTCCCTGCGGGTCGCGCCACCAGAAGGTTACCCGATAATTTCCGTTGTCTTCACGCTCCCACTCCGGGCCTTTTTTTGACTGCCACCACGCCTCGCTTCCCATCTTTAACGTCGTCACCGCCATAACCCCATGTTTATTGTCAAATTTTATGATCTAGCGTGAAATATATTGATAATATTATTGATAACTATTTGCATTTGCAATAGCGTATTGTCGCGCTGTGGGAAGCGCGCACAGTTTTTCACCACTTATAAACCGGCCTGGCGCTGCGTACTTTTTCTGGAATGGAGGGTTTACGCGGATGCGGGCGACATCAGACCAAATGCCGCACCACGGCACATTGGTACTCGTGGCTAAAAGAACAGCAGGACATACAATGAACAACAAGATTCATTCACTGGCCTTATTGGTCAATTTAGGGATTTACGGGGTAGCCCTGCCAGCGATGGCAGAAGATCAAACCGATAGCGCCGCTGTCTCTCATGAAGACACCATCGTGGTTACCGCCGCCCAGCAGAACCTGCAGGCACCGGGCGTTTCAACCATTACCGCTGATGAAATTCGTAAGAATCCTCCCGCTCGCGATGTGTCGGAAATCATCCGTACCATGCCAGGCGTCAACCTGACCGGTAACTCAACCAGCGGTCAACGCGGCAACAACCGCCAGATCGATATTCGCGGCATGGGGCCGGAAAACACCCTGATTCTGATCGACGGCAAACCGGTAACCAGCCGTAACTCTGTGCGTCAGGGCTGGCGCGGCGAGCGTGATACCCGCGGCGATACCGCATGGGTTGCTCCGGAAATGATCGAACGTATTGAAGTGCTGCGCGGTCCTGCCGCGGCACGCTATGGCAACGGTGCGGCTGGCGGCGTGGTGAATATCATCACCAAGAAAGGCGGCGATGAGTGGCATGGCTCCTGGAATACCTATTTCAACGCCCCGGAACACAAAGAAGAAGGCTCGACCAAACGCACCAACTTTAGCCTGAATGGCCCGCTGGGCGGGGATTTCAGCTTCCGCCTGAACGGTAACCTCGACAAAACCCAGGCCGACGCGTGGGACATTAACGATGGTCACCAGTCTGCACGTACGGGCGACTACGCAGATACCATGCCAGCGGGTCGTGAAGGGGTAAAAAACAAAGATATCAACGGCCAACTGCGGTGGGATTTTGCGCCAATGCAATCGCTGGAGTTTGAAGCCGGCTACAGCCGCCAGGGCAATCTATACGCTGGCGACACCCAGAACACCAACAACGATAACAAAACCAACGGACTGGTAAAAAAATACTACGGTAAAGAAACCAACCGTATGTACCGTCAGAACTATGCGCTGACGTGGAACGGCGGCTGGGACAACGGCATTACCACCAGCAACTGGGCGCAATACGAACATACCCGCAACTCCCGTTTGGGTGAAGGTCTGGCAGGAGGTCTTGAAGGGCTATTTAACAGTAATCATTTTACCGACACTGACCTGGCGGATGTCACCCTGCACAGCGAAATTAGCATTCCATTCGACCTGTTGGTTAACCAAAATCTGACGCTCGGTACCGAATGGAACCAGCAGCGCATGAAGGACATGAGTTCCAATACTCAGACCTTTATGGGCGGTAATATTCCTGGGTCCAGCAGCACCAACCGCAGCCCGTACTCAGACGCAGAGATTTTCTCTCTGTTTGCTGAAAACAACATGGAACTGACCGACAGCACCATGCTGACGCCGGGTTTGCGTTTCGATCATCACAGCATTGTGGGCGATAACTGGAGTCCGTCCCTGAACCTGTCCCAAGGTCTGGGCGATGATTTCACCCTGAAGATGGGGATTGCGCGCGCCTATAAAGCGCCAAGCCTGTATCAGCTCAACCCGAACTACATTCTGTACAGTAAAGGTCAGGGTTGCTACGCCACTGGCTCAGCGACCGGTATTGGTTGCTACATGATGGGCAACGATGATCTGAAGGCCGAAACCAGTATCAACAAAGAGATTGGTCTGGAGTTCAAACGTGATGGCTGGCTGGCCGGGGTAACCTGGTTCCGCAACGATTACCGTAACAAGATTGAAGCAGGAACCGTACCGTTAAGCAGAACATCGATTACCCAGAAAAACCCGACCACAGGTAAAACAACAACAACCTACACCGATATCTATCAGTGGGAAAACGTGCCTAAAGCGGTGGTGGAAGGTCTGGAAGGGACGTTGAACGTGCCGGTTAGCGAGACCGTAACCTGGACCAACAACATTACCTACATGCTGCAAAGTAAGAATAAAGAGACCGGCGAACGCCTGTCGATTATTCCTGAATACACGCTGAACTCGACCCTGAGCTGGCAGGCACGCGAAGATCTGTCATTGCAATCCACCTTCACCTGGTACGGCAAACAGCAGCCGAAAAAATACGATTACCAGGGGAAACCGGTGACCGGCAGTTCAGCCCAGGAAGTGAGTCCGTACAGCATTGTCGGCCTGAGTGCGACCTGGGATGTGACGAAAAACGTCAGCCTGACCGGCGGCGTGGATAACGTCTTCGACAAACGTCTGTGGCGTGAAGGTAATGCCCAAACCACCAGCGACAACAAAACTGGCTATTACATGGCGGGCGCTGGCGCGTACACCTATAACGAACCGGGCCGGACGTGGTTCATGAGCGTTAACACACACTTCTGATAACGTTTTTCCCTCTCCTCGCTGCGGGGAGAGGGAAGCCGTAAGAAATCATGCACACAACGCACATCCCGCTCCCTTTCGCAGATCATACGCTGCACATTGTCGAATTTGATCCCGACACTTTCCATGAGCACGACCTGCTCTGGCTCCCCCACCACACTCAGCTCCACTCCAGTGGGCGTAAGCGTAAAGCTGAGCACTTAGCGGGGCGTATTGCCGCAGTCCACGCACTGCGTGAATTTGGCCACAAAACCGTGCCCGGCATCGGTGTGCAACGCCAACCATTGTGGCCGCAGGATCTGTTTGGCAGCATCAGCCATAGCGCAACAACGGCGCTGGCGGTCGTATCAACGCATCCCATTGGGCTGGATATAGAAGCTATTTTTACACCACAAACCGCAGTTGAGCTGGCTGATAGCATTATTGATAACCACGAACATCAGATTTTGCAGCATACCTGCCTGCCCTTTCCGCTCGCCTTAACCCTGGTATTCAGCGCAAAGGAGAGCCTGTATAAGGCGTTTTCCAATCAGGCATCGGGGCTACCAGGTTTCACCAGCGCAAAAATCACCGCACTCACGACTCAGCAATTAACATTACAAATCATGCCGTCATTTTCGGCAAACCTCGGCAATCAAGAAGTTAACGTTCATTGGTTTCAGCGTGATAAAAATATCGTGACGCTATTTCCATCCTCACCATCAGGATCGTGATCCTTTTCTCTTTTTAAGAAATTAGCTGCGCAAATCGTAGACAGTTCGATTATCTCGACTTATCGTTAACTTGAATAATAAATCATATTTGAATAAATATTCAAAGTGGAGAAAGAGATGAACAAGACCTTGATTAAATCCGTATTACTGGCCTCGATCCTTACCACATCGGGTTCGCTGTATGCTGCCGACAACGGACTGATTGCGATTATTACCCCTTCTCACGATAACCCGTTTTTTAAAGCCGAAGCCGACGGTGCAGTCGCCAAAGCAAAAGAGCTTGGATACGCCACGCTGGTTGCCTCTCATGATGATGACGTCAATAAACAAAACCAACTGATTGAGACTGCTATTGCTCGTAAAGCGAAAGCGATCATTCTCGATAATGCGGGTGCAGATGCCACCGTAGGGCCGCTGGAAAAAGCCAAAGCAGCGGGTGTAGCTGCTTTTCTGATCGATCGCGAAATCAATAAAACCGGCATCGCGGTGGCGCAAATCGTGTCGAATAACTATCAAGGCGCACAGCTCGGCGCAGAGAAGTTCGCCAGGTTACTGGACGGAAAAGGGAAGTACGTTGAACTGCTGGGACGTCAATCCGACACCAACGCCCATGTACGCTCGCAGGGGTATCACGATGTACTCGATGACTATCCGGACATGAAAATGGTAGCCCAGCAGACGGCAAACTGGAGCCAAACCGAAGCCTTTACCCGAATGGAAGCCATTCTACAAACCAACCCAGATATCGTAGGTGTGATCTCAGGTAACGACACTATGGCGCTGGGTGCAGAAGCCGCATTAAAAGCGGCGGGGAAAAATAATGTCATCGTGGTCGGTTTTGATGGCAGCGACTACACCCGCGATTCAATCATTAATAAAAGCAATATTAAAGCGACAGTACTGCAGCCCGGCTGGCAGCAGGCACAAATGGCTGTTGAGCAGGCGGATTACTATCTGAAAAACGGCAAAGCCCAGAAAGAAGAAAAACAGCTCATGGATTGCGTGCTGATTGACGAAACCAATGCCAGCAAGCTGAACAAGTTCAACCTGAGCCACTAAGCGGAGGCACTATGTCGTTAACACAATGGGGTGCCGCGCTGGTTGGATGCGCCACCCTGTTGCTGACGGCCTGTACGGTAGTTGACCTCGACGAAAACGGCAAACCAATTATCCCGGCCGATCCTCAGGCCAAAGCCAGTTTCGACAACCAGACTCCCGATCAGATCGCGCAACAAACCTGGCAATCCCGCGTCCTGGAAGCGGCACAGCAACATGTTCTGGATGCTTCAGCGCTGACCACTCGCCTGAAGGCCCCCTCACCCGCTCCCGAAAGCGTGTTTGTACGCCTGACCAGCCAGATTGATAGCGTCGACACCACCAATGGGCGAGAGCACACCATCGTGGTGAGGGTCAATGATATGCCCGTCACGATTCAGATTGGCCCGGTAATGCGTGGCAATGCTATTCGCGATGCCAGTGGTTTCAAGTTTGAAGATTTTACTAACCAGGTTCAGTTTGCCCAACTGTCACGGGCTTATAACCGTGAAGCGGCGAAACAGTTACCCGCCGTAGACACTAGCTGGCAAGGGAAAACTGCCACGGTGCTGTTCGCCGTGACGTTGAATGCTGGAAAAGCGGAAAACGCAGCAGCACTGACGCTGGAACAGGAGGCTCACTAATGCGCAATACCTCAGCTGATGACATCATCCTGCGCACGCATGCCATTTCAATGCTGTTTCCCGGCACAATTGCGCTGGACAGCGTCGATTATCAGGTCTGGCGTGGCAAGGTGAATGTGATTATTGGTGAGAATGGTGCGGGGAAATCGACGTTGATGAAGATCCTCGCTGGCGTTCAGCAACCCAGTAGCGGTGAGATGTCGCTCAATGGAAATCCCGTGCGCTTTGCCAGCACCCGGGATGCTGCGGCACATGGAATTGGTATGGTGCATCAGGAGCTAAACCTGTTTGAGAACCTCTCCGTCGCGGAAAACATTTTCCTCGGTCGGGAGATTCAAAAAGGCATGGCCCCCATTAATGAGGCCGAGCAAGAGAAACGCACCGCGGAATTATTAACCCGGCTCGATCAGCCGATATCACCGCGCGACCTGGTTGGCAATCTCAAAGTAGGGCAGCAACAGCTGGTCGAAATCGCCAAAGCACTGGCTGAAGATGCAGATATCCTGATTCTTGATGAACCCACCTCAGCGCTCAGTAAAACTGAAGTCGAGATTCTGTTTCGCGTGATCCGTGAACTTACTCGCCAGGGCGTGTCGATAATCTATATCTCCCATCGTCTCGAAGAATTGATGGCAATTGGCGATGTGATCACTATTTTACGTGATGGTAAATTTCAAGCCGAAGCCAAGGTTAGCGACATCGATGTCCCGTGGATTGTGTGCGAGATGTTGGGCAGTGATCCGGTAAGCAACTTTCTCGAACCCGGCCGCACGTTTGGAGCTCCGGTTCTGGAAGCTGAACATATCACCTGCGTGAATACCGCTGGCAGCGCAGTCGTCAATGACGTCACCTTTAACGTTCACGCCGGTGAAATTGTCGGTATCTATGGACTTATGGGGGCTGGGCGAACCGAATTGTTCGAGTGCTTGTTAGGTACTGAGCGCAACTACCTCGGAAAACTGTGGCTCGACAGCAAACCGGTCCCGCAGCGCTTAACCACCGCCGATCGCATCCGTATGGGAATGAGTCTGGTGCCGGAGGATCGCAAGCGCACGGGGATTTTCCCCATTTCATCCGTCGCCACCAATCTGACTATTGCCAGCCTTTGGCGGCGTCTGCAACGTGGCTTTGCCATTGCCCGCAAAGATGAAGAGGCCGTGGTCGCCAGCACAATTGGCAATCTGTCGATAAAAGTCTCCTCGCCAGAGGTTGAAATTCAGGCGCTGAGCGGAGGGAACCAGCAAAAAGTGGTGATTGGTCGCTCTCTGCTCACCAATCCCAAAATTCTATTTCTTGACGAACCCACACGCGGCATCGATGTCGGGGCGAAAGCCGATGTGTTCCGCATGATGGTCCAGCTTTCCCAGCAAGGTATTGCTGTGGTCTTTTCCACCTCAGATTTAAAAGAAATTATGGCGGTTTCTGACCGCATTCTGGTGATGTCCGGCGGCAAGCTAACTGCCGATATCGCCCGCGATCGTGCCGAAGAATCGGCGCTGGTAACCGCAAGTGCTCAGGGGTTCTGATATGAAAACACTACAATCTGCCGCCATCGCGCCTCGCTCCACAGTCGCCTTCTCTCGGGAAAATATCCTGCTACTAATCCTAAAACTGCGCACTTTTATTGCACTGTTTTTAATCGTCGGGTTCTTTGCCTTCACCGTACCGGGATTTCTCTCTGGCGGCAGCATGGTCATTATGATCAAGCATATCGCCATTAACGCCTTTCTGGCGCTGGGGATCACGTTTGTCATTATTACCGCCGGGATTGATCTCTCAATTGGCGCTACGCTTGGGCTGTGCGGCATGGTCGCGGGATGGCTAATCACTAAAGGCATTGTATTGCCAATGTTCGGCATCGCAATTTTCCCCAGCGTCTGGGTGATTGTGCCTGTCGTCTTGTTGATTGGTGGGCTGATTGGCGCGGCGAATGGTTGGATCATCACCCACTATAACGTCGCACCGTTTATTTGTACGCTCGGAACCATGTACGTTTTGCGCGGGGCGGCGATGCTGACCTCCGATGGGCAAACCTTTCCTGGGCTTTCCGGCAATCCGCAGCTCGGCAATACCGGTTTTGATGAGATTGGTGCCGGTACACTGTTTGGGATTCCGTGGGCCATCTGGATGATGATTGTGCTGGCACTGGTCATTGCTTACGTCGCTCGTCGTCTACCCTTTGGTCGCCACGTTTACGCCATCGGGGATAACGAGCGCGCTGCTGAGCTGTCAGGGGTAAAAGTAAAACAGGTGAAAATCTGGGTGTATACCCTATCCGGACTGTGTGCCGCGATTGCTGGAATTGTGGTCTCGGCACAGCTTTCCGCCAGCCATCCGGCCAACGGTACGGCATTTGAGATGAACGCCATTGCCGCAGTGGTTCTCGGCGGTACGTCACTGGCCGGTGGACGGGGCACGATTTTAGGCACGCTGATTGGCGCTTTCGTTATCGGTTTTCTGGCCGATGGTCTGGTGATGATGGGCGTCAGCGAGTTCTGGCAAATGGTGATTAAAGGTATCGTGATTATCGTCGCGGTCATCATCGACCAGATGCAAAACCGGATGCAGCAAAAAGCCGCGGTGGTAGCACAAAAGGCGGCGATGGAAAGTCAGTAATCCCCTCTGAAAAGTCTGATATGTACAACCAGACAGCTCCAGGGGCCTCCTGGGGCTGTCAATTGTTTAACTCACCGTGACATCACCCTTTCACCAGACTGCGGGCTGTCGGGTAGTCGGTGATCAATACGTCAATATAATTCCCCTGCAATGCCCCGCGTATCGCATTCTGTTTTTCCACACCACCAGCCAAAGCAATCACGTGGTTACACTCCCGGATCTGCGAAAGCTCCATTCCGATGACCGGGTCTTCCTCATGGCTGAGTACCGGGTTACCTGCTGCATCGTAATAATGCAGACAGATATCGCCTACTGCGCCGCGCTCGGCGAGCAGTCGCAACATTTCTTCGTTGTAGTAGTTGCCTGAGTTTTTCAGCAATTGAGAAGGCTCCAGTTCGCCAATACCGACAATTGCCACATCCACTTCAGCAAACTTTTCAACCACCGCGGCAACGTCAGGGCTGTTAACCAACCGTGTACGCTCTTCAACCGAATGCTCAATACTTTGTGAAGGCAGAAGCCAGGCCGGACAGCCAAGGTGCGCTGCCAACTGTTGCGTAAGAATCGTGGCCTGCACGTTACCATTCGGCCCTACGCCGCCCAGCAGTTGGATCACCCCCGCCGCACGGATATTTTGCGGGTGCATCTCATCGACCATACAGCGAATGGTGCTACTCCAGGAGGAAATTCCAACCAGGTCCTCGGCTCGCAAGCGGGTTTCAACGTAATGCGCCGCCGCACTGCCAATTGCATGCTTAATTTGCGTATTGCTGGGGTTGTCACCGACATCCACGACAATCGCCTGACGAATACCAAACTGCTCTTCAATGGCTTTTTCCAGCGCCACAAAGATATTGGTCGGCTGTACGACGGTGATTTTCACCAGGCCTTCTTTCTGACAACGCGTTAAAGCACGGGAGACAAAGGACTGCGACAAATGCAGCAGCGTGGCGATTTCAGACTGTTTTTTATTTTCGGCGTAGTAAAGCGTGGCAATCTTAACCAGCAACCGCTGTTCATCCTGCTTTGACATGGCATTCCCCCTGATAAACTGCCTGTTATTTTTATTCATACCTGAATAGATAACAAGTCATCAGTACCTTTCCAGTTATCACGTTAGTGTGATCCTTTTCTCTTTTCTCCAAAATTTGGTGGCACAAGCCGTAGACAAACCGCCAGACAAGGCATATCTTTAATAGTGAATAATAAATCAGTAGTGAATATTTATTCTAACCAATAACGACTGACTGTTTTATCTGCAGATTACGTAGTGGGTAGAGAGACAGTTGCACTACTGCACTCACATGGAATATTTATTCATTCAAGATTAAACATTCAAGAGGTGTCTTATGAATCCGTTTTCGCTCTCAATACCAGAGCTAGAAAAGAAAGCACGTGCCGTGCGTCGCCGCATTATCGTGTTGAATGCTGAAAGCCCGGCTGGCGGGCACACTGGCGCAGACCTGTCGCAGGTTGAACTGCTGACAGCACTCTATTTTCGCATCCTGAATTGCTCCCCGGAGATTAAAGAGAGCGACGAGCGCGATATCTACATCCAGTCAAAAGGTCACGCTGTGGGCGGTTACTACTGTGTCTTGGCAGAAGCCGGTTTTATTCCTGTGGACTGGCTGGCGACCTATCAACACGCTGATTCGCATCTGCCGGGGCATCCGGTAAAACATAAAACGCCAGGAATTGAATTGAATACCGGAGCTCTTGGTCACGGTCTGCCGGTTGCAGTAGGGATTGCGCTGGCGGCTAAACGCAGCAACAGCAAACGCCGGGTGTTTGTCGTCACCGGTGATGGTGAACTGGCCGAAGGCAGCAACTGGGAAGCGGCACTGGTCGCTGCCCACTATAAACTGGATAACCTGATTATCATCAACGACAAAAATAACCTCCAGCTTGCCGGCTCAACCAAAGAGATCATGAACACCGATCCGCTGGATGAAAAATGGCGAGCCTTCGGTATGCAAGTCACAGAGTGTCGCGGGAACGATATGAGCGATGTGGTGCGCACGCTGGAAGGATTAACCCCTGAAGGCAAGCCATATGTCGTCATTGCACACACCACCAAAGGAGCCGGGATCTCTTTTATCCAGGGCCGCCCGGAATGGCACCACCGCGTGCCAAAAGGAGAAGAAGTTGAACTGGCGCTGGAGGAACTGAAAGATGCGTAATAGCGAACACCTCGCCACCGTCATGGTGAACACGTTAATTGCCGCGGTCAAACGTGGAATGGATGTTGTGCCAGTGGTGGCTGACTCAACATCAACAGCCAAAATCGCCCCATTTATGAAGGAATTTCCCGGTCGTCTGGTCAACGTGGGTATTGCCGAACAGACGTTGGTCGGTGCTGCTGCCGGACTGGCGCTGGGCGGTAAAATCGCCGTCACCTGTAACGCTGCGCCCTTCTTGATTTCTCGGGCCAATGAGCAAATTAAAGTCGATATTTGCTACAACAATACCAACGTGAAGTTGATTGGCCTGAACGCAGGGGCCAGCTACGGACCGCTCGCCAGTACGCACCACAGCATTGATGATATTTCCGTGCTACGCGGTTTTGGCAATATTGAGATTTACGCCCCGTCCTGTCCGGTGGAATGCCGACAGATTCTCGACTACGCCTTAAGCCACATAGGTCCGGTTTATATTCGCCTGGATGGCAAAGCCTTACCCGAATTACACGATGAAAACTACCAGTTCGCGCCGGGTAATATCGATATTTTGCGCAAAGGAAAAGATGTCGCACTGGTGGCAATGGGCTCAACTGTGCATGAAATTGTCGAGGCTGCCACAGTGCTGGAACAGGCGGGTATTGACGCCAGCGTAATCAGTGTACCGTCAATTCGTCCCTGCAATACCCAACAGTTACTGGCGGCTTTAACCCACTGCAAGGCAGTGGTTAGCGTGGAAGAACATAACATTAATGGCGGCGTGGGAAGTCTGGTGGCTGAAGTGCTGGCAGAAGCTGGCTGTGCCATTCCACTGCGTAGATTGGGGATTGCCGATGGCCAATATGCAATCGCAGCCGATCGTGCAGCAACGCGCGCGCACCATGAAATTGACGCGGCGGGTGTCGTGAAAAACGCCACCGCACTGTTGCTGGCAACACGATAAAACAATAACAACAACAGAACACTTACTGGAGAAAGCGATGTCACGAATTCCTCATCAGTTGACCATGGCGGTGATTATTGGCAATCGGGGATTTTTCCCGAGCTATCTGGTTGCTGAAGCCCGCGAACAAGCCAGCGTGCTCTTTGAGCGGCTGGGCATTAACACCATTATGCTCAACGATACGCAGACAGAACTCGGCGGTGTTGAAACCCGTCAGGATGCGAAAGTTTGTGCTGAACTTTTCCGCGCTCACCGCGACAAGATTCACGGTGTGGTGGTACTACTGCCGAACTTTGGCGATGAAAAAGCGATAGCGGAAACGCTGCGACTTTCCGGTTTAGATGTCCCGGTTCTGATCCAGGCGCAGGAAGACAACCTGGATAAAATGGGGCTTGCCACTCGCCGTGACAGCTTCTGCGGCAAGATCTCCCTGTGCAATAACATGCGCCAGTACGGTATACCGTTTACGCTAACCACCCAGCATGTCTGCGACCTGTCAGGCGAGGTGTTTGCACAAGACCTGAAACGTTTCGAACAAATCTGTCGCGTGGTCGCCAGCATGCGCGGAGTTCGCGTCGGCGCTATCGGCGCACGTCCAGCTGGGTTTAACACCGTCCGCTACAGCGAAAAATTGCTCGAAAGACTGGGTATTGCCGTCGAAACACTGGATCTGTCTGAAGTCTTTACCCGCATCAAACGACTGCGCGACGACGATATCCGGGTGGATGAAAAACGCCGCCTGTTGATGGATAACGCCGACGCCAGCGCCATTCCAGCAGACAAACTGGTCACCATGGCAAAACTGTTTGTCGTTATCAGCGAATGGGTCATCGCTAATGATATTGATACAACTGCCATCCAGTGCTGGACCTCGCTGCAGGAAAATTTAGGCATCAACGTGTGCTCAATCATGAGCGTGATGTCCGGGCAGTTAATGCCCAGTGCCTGCGAAGTGGATGTGATGGGCGCGTTGTCAATGTATGCCCTCGCCAGCAGCAACTTAAGTCCAGCATCCATTGCCGACTGGAATAATAATTTCGGCGACGATCGTGATAAATGCGTTCTTTTTCACTGCGGTAATTTCGCATCAGCCAGTCTGGACAGCCCGAAGATGGGGACGGCGGATATCATCGGTACCACCGTCGGTAAAGAGAACACCTGCGGTGCAGTTCATGGTCGTATGAAAAGCGGTGCCTTGACCTACTTCCGCCTGAGTACCGACGATTTAACCGGCGAAATCAAAGCCTACGTCGGCGAAGGGCTATCGGTTGACGATCCGCTGGACACTGTCGGCTGCCGAGCGGTAATCCAGGTGCCTCATCTGGAGAACCTACTGGCCTGGATTTGTCGTAATGGCTTTGAGCATCACGTGGCAATGAACCATTCCGCCAGCGCAGAGGTGCTGCATGAAGCTTTCACCCGCTATCTCGGGGTGGATACCTTTTTCCATCGCTAATACTCAGGGAAACCGAAGGGCTGGAGAAAACAATGTCAGCACAAAAAGACATTATTATTGCGCTTGATGAAGGCACCACCAATGCCAAAGCCGTAGCGCTGGATGGTCAGGGAAACGTGGTCGCGAAGTTCTCACGCGCGCTGGCGATCCACACGCCCCGTGAAGGCTGGGTTGAACAGTCAGGTGATGCACTTCTGGACGCATCGCTGGATGTTGTGGCACAAGCCATTGCCTGCGTCGGCGCACAACGCGTCGCAGCGCTGGCGATCAGCAATCAACGTGAAACGGCGATAGGCTGGTATCGTGCCAGCGGTCGCCCTCTCGGCCCTGCTATCACCTGGCAATGTTCGCGTACGGCCGATTTTTGCCGTGCATTACGTGAACAGGGGCACGAGGCGTACATAAAATCCATCACCGGATTACCCGTTGCCCCACTCTTTTCCGCCTCTAAAATGCGCTGGCTGCTGGAGTCAGTTCCCAACGGTATGACGCTCGCACAGCAAGGGGAAATATGTCTCGGGACCATCGATAGCTGGTTACTGTGGAACTTAACGCACGGCGAGGAATTTCGTTGCGACATCTCCAACGCTTCACGCACGCAGTTGCTCAATCTCAACAGCGGACAATGGGATAACGAGATGTTGGCTCTATTCGGTATTCCGCAGCAGGCGTTACCCGAAGTTTGCCCTTCCAGCCACCATTTTGGCGTAACAAAAGGTCTGGAGAGGATACCTGATGGAATCCCTATTCTGGCGATGATTGGCGACTCTCATGCTGCGCTTTTTGCCCATGGGCTGGGTATGGAAGGCTGCGTCAAAGCGACCTATGGCACCGGATCTTCCATTATGGCACCCGTATTCTCGGCGCAGTCCGAGGTGAGCGCGCTGGCAACGACCATAGCCTGGCATGACGGTGACACCCTGGTCTACGGACTGGAAGGTAATATTCCGCATACGGGAGATGCCGTCGCATGGATGGCCGATAGCACAGGTCTTAGCGAATTACCGGAAGAGCAACTGCTTCATGAGCTCAATACGCTGCCCGCCACGGTTGACTCCACGCTGGGCGTCTATTTTGTTCCGGCCCTTACCGGGCTGGGCGCGCCCTGGTGGGATGAAGATGCCCGGGGGTTGATTCACGGTCTCAGCCGCGGAGTGAAACGCGCACATCTGGTACGTGCGGCACTGGAGTCGATTACCTATCAGATTGCCGATGTTGTTTTAGCGATGCGCCAGCACAACGGTTTTCGACTCAGCGCGTTAATGGTTGATGGCGGGCCAACAAAAAATGACTGGCTAATGCAGTATCAAGCCGATTTATTGGGCTGTCCGGTGATGCGCAGCGATATCCCTGAACTTTCCGCTATCGGTGCCGGATTGCTGGCACGCAAGAAGCTGCAGGGTGCATCTACCAGCCAGTTGCGAGATTATCTGCCCGATCACGTATCGTTCCAGCCAAACATGGCGCGCCATGGGAGATTGCAAAAACGCTGGCATGAATGGCAAGGAGCCGTCGAACGCACCCGTTGGCAAACCCGTTAATAAATCAACGCTAATGATAAATGCGCCCGCACCCATAACTGACTGTGGGCGCACTGCTAATTCTTCAAAAGCGAGCTACTGCGGCTGACACGCCGCCAGAGATCGGCGTTGCTGCCCTTTTTCATCGAAGTTGTCGGCAGCCAGCCAGCGCTGCAAAACAGCGTCGCACTGGGGCCATTCGCTATCAATCATCGATAACCAGTCGCTGTCGCGATTACGCCCCTTGCGCACAATCTTCTGGCGAAAACGTCCTTCGAAGATAAACCCAAGGCGCTCCGCCGCCCGACGGGAAGCCGTGTTCAGAGAGTCACATTTCCACTCCACGCGACGATAGCCCAACGCAAACGCCTGGCGCAGCAACAGCCAGATGCTTTCGGTGCCGAGTACCGTATTTTTCATGCGCGGTGACCAGGTCACATGACCAATTTCAACCGAACCATGCTCCCGTTCGATCGCCATAAAGCACACCAGTCCCACCGCACGACCGGAACGCTGTTCAATGACAGCAAAGGGAACCAGAGATGCATCCGTAGATTTGCCCTCTACCCAGCAAGCTGTGGCCTCAACGCTCGTGGGGCGAGAACTTGCAAGCCAGGTCCAGTCGCGATCGTCTGGCGCCTGCGCGTAAGCATCAAACAGATCGGCGGCATGGCTGTCGGCATCCAGGGGAACCAGTCGACAATATTGCCCTGCAAGTTCTTCCCGCGGCAGTACGGCTGCACCATTCCAGTCAGGCACAATATCGCCGACGGTCTGTCCATAAAGATTAATTTCCGGCACGATTCAACCCCTGTTGCGAAGTAAAAAATAGTTATAACACCGGCCATTTCGCCTTCAAAGCATCGCGGGGGGATTTCTGACATCGAACAGAAAATCAGCGGCCCTTCTATATGCAGCTTGCAAGATGACGCGTCTATACTGATTAAAAATCAACGCTGAAGAGAACACTATGTCCCTACCCGATTTTCATGTTTCTGACCCTTTTACGTTAGGCATTGAACTGGAAATGCAGGTGGTCAATCCTCCGGGCTACGACCTGAGCCAGGACTCTTCCCGACTGATTGACGCCGTAAAGCCGCAGCTCACCGCCGGAGAAGTAAAGCACGATATCACTGAAAGTATGCTGGAGATGGCGACCGGGGTTTGTCGCAATATCGACCAGGCGAGTGCTGAATTATCCGCCATGCAGCAGATAATCTCGCGGGTTGCTGCCGAGCATCACCTCGCCATCTGTGGCGGCGGTACGCATCCGTTTCAAAAATGGCAACGTCAGGAAGTCTGCGATGACGAACGCTATCGGCGCAACCTGGAAAATTTTGGCTATCTTATTCAGCAGGCGACGGTATTCGGCCAACATGTGCATATCGGCTGCGCAAACGGCGATGATGCTATTTACCTCCTGCACGGCCTGTCGCGATTTGTTCCCCATTTTATTGCGCTCTCTGCCGCCTCACCTTATATGCAAACGTCCGACACGCGGTTTGCCTGCGCGCGGCTGAATATTTTCTCTGGATTTCCCGATAATGGCCCGATGCCGTGGGTGAATAACTGGCAGGAATTTGAGGGGTTATTTCGTCGACTGGCTTACACCAGCATGATTGATAGCATTAAAGATTTACACTGGGATATCCGCCCCAGCCCGCACTTTGGTACGGTAGAGGTTCGCGTCATGGACACTCCGCTAACCCTTGAACACGCAGTCAATATGGCGGGACTTATTCAGGCTACCGCCCACTGGTTGCTCACTAAACGGCCATTCAAGCACCAGGAGCGTGATTACCTGCTGTATAAATTTAACCGTTTCCAGGCCTGCCGCTTTGGCATGGCGGGAATCATCACCGACGTCAATACTGGCGATGGGCACCGCCTGTCAGATGACACGCTACGGCTACTGGAGAATGTCGCCGCCTCTGCGGACAAAGTGGGCGCGACCAGCGCGATTAAATCCTTACGTCTGCAGGTTAAAAATGGTCATGATGAAGCGCAGAGCATGCGTGATTTTGTCGCCGATGGCGGATCACTAAGCGGTCTGGTGAAAAAACATTGTGAGATTTGGGCCGGGCTGTAAGCGTGGCGTTTGCGTTGCCCACAGAGATCCCGGACAATGGCTTTTTAACTCAAGTTTAACAATGCCATGAAACACCCGCTTGAATCACTGATGACCGCCGCAGGGATCCTGCTGCTGGCTTTTTTGTCTTGCCTGCTGCTGCCCGCCCCCTCACTGGGCATTGTGCTGGCGCAAAAACTCGTCGCCACCTTTCATCTAATGGATCTCAACCAATTTTATACTTTGCTGTTTTGTCTGTGGTTTTTACTGCTGGGGGTGATTGAATATTTTGTACTGCGTTTTATCTGGCGGCGCTGGTTCTCGCTGGCGGATTAGACCCGCGAGAACCCTTTGCCGTTAATGCGTTCGGCTATGATTTTCTTTGCGATACGCGCCCGGCGGCTGGCTGAACGTACGGGTGAAAATTCGCGTAAAGGTCTGCTGCGAATCGAATCCGTATTTCAAACAGATGTCATACACTTTCTGGTCGGTATCGCGTAGATCGCGCGCCGCCAGTAGCAGCTTACGCTCGCGGATGTAGCGCCCGAGGCTTTCACCTTTGTACTGCATAAAAAGACGCTGCAGGTGCCATTTGGAATATCCCGCATGGCGTGCAATATCATCAATGCGCAATGGCTGATTCAAATTATCATCAATCCATTCAACAATCGTATCAATGACCTGAGCAGAAATCGTCATCATGCTCTCCCCTGTATTCATTGAGTCGCCTGTTGCCACCAGGCCGTAAACGGTTGGTCCGGTTCGGACAGTATTACCGGTTCACCCAGCATTGGCGTCAGTAGTCGGTAATCCTGACGACGGCTGGCAAGCGCCAGTCGTTTGTAGGGATCATCCCAGGTATGTTTCGCCAGAACGAAACGGCCGGCATGCCCTGGCAACACGGCTTTCGCATGCAGATCGGCCGCGGCCTGCGCCGTCTCTTCTGGCATCATGTGAATAAACTTCCAGTCCTGGTCATATTGACCGTTCTCCATAATCGCCAAATCAATCGAGCCAAACTGCTCACCGATGGCTTTAAAATGCGGTCCATAGCCGGAATCTCCGCTGTAATAAACGTTCTGCTCCGGCGTTTCGAACATGAAGCTCGCCCATAGCGTCTGGTTGCGCTTGATACCGCGCCCCGAAAAATGACGAGCAGGCAGCACATGAACGATCAGCGAATCCGTCACTCTGACGGACTGATTCCAGTCCCGCTCTTCGATTATCTCGCTGCGCATCCCCCAGTAACGCAGATGCGACCCTACGCCGAGCGGCGTAATCACCCGCTTAATTTTCAGCATTAACGCCTTGATAGTGGCGAGATCCAGATGGTCATAGTGATCGTGCGAGATAATGAGCAGATCGATCTCCGGCATCGTCTGCGCAGTCCACGGATAATCCCCGGCAAAGGCTTTGTTCAGGAATGAAAACGGTGCGGCATAATTGCTAAATACCGGATCAATCAGGATACGTTGACCCGCCAGCTGCAAATACCATGAGGAGTGGCCCAGCCAGACCAGAGTATCCTGCTGTGGCGAAAGTCCGGCGAGATCGGTTGCCACCAGCGGTAACGGCTGCGCCGGGCGCGCATTATCACGCTTAGCGACCAGAAATTCCCACCAGGCCGCCAGCATGCCTTTGTTGCCGGTATAGCCCGGTGTCGGCACCTGGTTATGAAACTGTCCATCACGATAGTGAGGTGACTGTTCAACCAAACTCAGTTGTGCCCCTTGCGGGGCCTGACCAAACCCGGCATTGAGTACAAACGGTAAACTTGCAGCTGCGGCAATAAGCATAATAACAACCACACAAACTGTGAGACGCTTCATATCCTGACCTTAAACGCGCCCCTTTCCGCTGGTTTGCGCGACTGACTCTTGATTATGAGTGAGTAAGCACTCATTATAGAAATCGAAAGTTCGCCGTCAAGATGATTTTCAATCTTTGACATTCGCCGTTGCGGTGCTGCAAAGGCCGTGATTCAATCATGTTTTTTACAGACTTAAGGGTAAAGTGTAGTGGCTCGTCCGAAGAGTGAAGACAAAAAACTGGCATTACTGGAAGCTGCAACCACAGCATTTGCACAATCAGGCATTGCGGCATCTACCGCCGTGATAGCCCGCAATGCAGGGGTTGCGGAGGGGACGTTGTTTCGCTATTTCGCGACCAAAGATGATTTGATCAACGAGCTTTACCTCTTTTTGAAGCAAGACCTTTGTCAGTCGATGATGGCAAATCTGGATCGATCGGTGACCGATGCCAAAACCATGACTCACTACATCTGGAACAGCTACATTAGCTGGGGCCTGAACCATACCTGCGGGCATCGCACGATTCGCCAGTTGGCCGTCAGCGAGAAAATCAGCAAAGAAACGGAACAGCAGGCTGATGATATGTTCCCGGAACTGCGCGATCTTTGTCATCGCTCCGTACGACCTGAGTTTATGTCTGACGAGTATCGCGCCTTTGGCGACGCGCTGTTTCTTTCTCTGGCAGAGACCACCATGGAGTTCGCCGCCCGCGACGCGGCTCGCGCAAAAGAATATATTTCGATGGGATTTGAGGCGATGTGGCGCGCACTCACCCGTGAGGAAAAATAATGGACGGCCAGACCTTACATGCCTGTGCAAAGCGCCTTGCGCTCGAACTGCCTTTTACCGAGCACTGCTGGCCATTCGGCCCGGAATACGATGTCTTCAAAGTCGGCGGCAAAATTTTTATGCTGGTCTCAGAGCTTCGCGGACGCCCGCTGGTTAACCTGAAAGCCGATCCGCAAAAGTCACTGTTAAACCAGCAGATCTACCCCAGCATTGAACCCGGCTATCACATGAATAAAAAGCACTGGATATCGGTCTACCCAGGCGACGACATTACCGAGTCATTACTGACGGAGTTGGTAAATGATTCATGGCATCGCGTTGTAGACGGCCTGGCGAAGCGGGATCAAAAACGCCTGCGTCCAGGTTGATTTATCGTTAACTCCGATAAGTGTTTTTGCATTTTCCTGTCTTATCTTTTTCTTGCTAACCCTGTACCCTGCTGAAACAAAACGCACCCGCAGGGTATGAAAAATCACCAGGAGTAGTTATGGATATTGTTTCTGTCGCCTTAAAACGTTACTCCACTAAGGCATTCGATCCGAATAAAAAACTGACCGCTGAGCAAGCCGAAAAATTAAAAACGCTGCTGCAGTTTAGTCCGTCCAGCACCAACTCTCAGCCGTGGCACTTTATCGTTGCCAGCACTGACGAAGGTAAAGCGCGCGTGGCGAAATCCGCAGCCGGCGGCTTTGTATTCAACGAACGTAAAATGCTGGATGCTTCCCACGTCGTGGTGTTCTGCGCCAAAACGGCGATGGACGATGCCTGGCTGGAGCGCGTGGTGGATCAAGAAGAGCGCGATGGCCGTTTCGCCACCCCTGAAGCCAAAGCCGCAAACCACAAAGGCCGTACCTTCTTTGCCGACATGCATCGCAAAGAGCTGAAAGATGACAACCACTGGATGGCAAAACAGGTGTATCTGAACGTCGGTAACTTCCTGCTGGGCGTGGCGGCGATGGGTCTGGATGCGGTGCCGATCGAAGGCTTCGATGCGGCGGTGATGGATGCAGAATTTGGCCTGAAAGAAAAAGGATTCACCAGCGTAGTTGTGGTCCCGGTGGGTCATCACAGCGTAGAAGATTTCAACGCCGCGCTGCCAAAATCTCGTCTGCCGCTGGAAACAACACTGACGGAAGTTTAATCCCCGCATTTGCATAAGCTCTACACAGCGGTCATCATAGACCGCTGTTTATTAAGGAGACGTTATGCAGGAATTGATATCTCAGGTAGAAGAACTCGGCATTGAAATAAATCACACCACCTCACTGGTGATGATTTTTGGCATTATTTTTATCACCGCCATTATTGTTCACGTTATTTTGCACTGGGTGGTATTACGCGCATTTGAAAAGCGCGCCAACGCCAGCTCCCGCCTGTGGCTACAAATCATCACGCAGAACAAGTTATTTCACCGGCTGGCATTCACCCTGCAGGGTATCATTGTCAATATACAGGCCGCACTCTGGTTACAGAAAGGCAGTGAAGCAGCAGAAATATTAGTAACCTGCGCACAGCTGTGGATCATGATGTACGCCCTGTTGTCCTTGTTTTCCCTGCTGGACGTCATTCTTAATCTGTCGCAAAAATTCCCTGCCGCATCGCAATTGCCGCTAAAAGGCATATTTCAGGGCATCAAGCTCATCAGCGCTATTGTCGTCGGAATATTGATGATTTCCCTGCTGATTGGTCAGTCACCGGCAATATTGATAAGCGGTCTGGGTGCCATGGCCGCCGTGTTAATGCTGGTGTTTAAAGATCCGATCCTCGGGCTGGTGGCCGGAATACAGCTTTCAGCCAACGATATGTTGAAGTTGGGTGACTGGCTGGAAATGCCTAAATACGGCGCAGATGGCGCGGTGATTGATATTGGCTTAACCACCGTAAAAGTGCGCAACTGGGATAACACCATCACCACTATCCCAACCTGGTCACTGGTATCGGACTCATTTAAAAACTGGAGTGGGATGTCGGCTTCCGGTGGGCGACGCATTAAACGCAGCATCAGCATTGATGCCACCAGCATTCATTTTCTTGATGAGGATGAGCGTCAGCGGCTGCATAAAGCGCACCTGCTGAAACCGTATTTGACCACGCGCCATCAGGAAATTGACGAGTGGAATCAGCAGTTAGATGCACCTGAATCAGTATTAAACCACCGTCGGATGACGAATATTGGCACCTTCCGCGCCTATCTGAACGAATATTTGCGTCATCATCCGCGGATTCGCAAAGATATGACGTTAATGGTGCGCCAGCTTGCGCCAGACGATCACGGCTTACCGATCGAAATTTATGCCTTTACTAATACGGTGGTCTGGCTGGAATATGAAAGTATTCAGGCTGATATTTTCGACCATATATTCGCCGTGATCGAAGAATTTGGCTTGCGCATTCATCAGTCGCCCACCGGAAATGATATTCGCGCGCTGTCAGGCGCGTTTCAACGCTAAAGCTCAGGTACTGGCGCGTGAAATATAGCGCCAGTCCATCATCACCCTTTCCGTCTGCGCGTCAGGATTTTCTATTTTATTCAGCAGCAATCCTACCGCTTTGCGGCCTATATCCCGCGAGGGCTGCTCAATGGTCGAAAGCTGTGGGGAAACCATTTCTGCCAGTTCCGTACCGTCGAACCCCACGACGGCGATATCCTGCGGGATCTGTAATCCGGCATTGAAAATAGCACGCATCGCCCCAGCGGCCAGCGTGTCCGATACGGCAAACACCGCGTCGGGTTTCACCTCTGCGGCAAGCAATGTTTTCATCGCCGCAATTCCTGCGCTGGAACTTAATTCGCTGGCGTATTCTACGGCCTGATACTCAAGCGACAGCGCATGCAGCGCCGCTTTATAGCCACGTTCGCGCAACCGGGCGTATTTATAACTCAGATCATGATTGATTAGCGCAATGCGTCGATAGCCCTTTTCCACCAGGTGAGATATTACCGACTGCGCAGCGTCAACATCGTTAATCCCTACGCAGGAAACCGCGCCTTTATCAGCATATTCCGCGCACTGAACCCAGGGAGCGTCGCCAATCAGCGTGGTCAGTTCCGGTAATTTTGAGAATGCATCCATGGTGATAATGCCATCAACGATTTTCCCAGACAGCAGCTTTAGCGCCGATTTTGAGCGGGCGGTATCCGAGCCGGAATTACACAGCAAAATGCGATAGCCATTCTTTTCCGCCTCTTCTTCAATGCCTTTAACAACCTCTGCACAAAAAGGGTTGGCAATGTTGGAAACCATCACCAGAATCATCGAACTGCGTGCCGTACGCAGCTGACGAGCCAGCAGGTTGGGCTGATAATTGCTTTCTTTAATAGCCTGTAGCACGCGCTCGCGATTTTTGGCTTTGACGGTATCACTGTGATTCAGCACACGCGATACCGTCGCCACCGACACACCGGCAAGCTGGGCGATTTTTTGAATAGACATAACGACGACAAGTCCTGCGGTTTAGGCTTTACGTTGAGGCTACCATAAAATCACTGCCCGGCGAACCGGGTGCGTGTTTAGCGCTGCACTGATACCCAGCGCTGCTGCTGATGGCTTTTTATAATCGCATCAATGATATACATCACATCCGCACCATCAGAAAATGACGCAAATCGACGCTCCGCCGCCGCGGGCATTTTGCCTGCCTGCACCGCCTGATAGAACTGCTGCATCATATTTTTGAACGCATCCGGCCAGCCCTCAATATGCCCCCCCGGAAAGTGCGCACTGGCAGCGACATCCGCATTCATCAATCCTGGGTCATCCGTCAGGATCTGGTTCGCCTGCTGACGGTGCCCGACCCAAAGCTGTTGCGGCGTTTCCTGATCCCAGTGCAGTGAACTCTGGCTACCGTTAATTTCAAAGCTCAGGTGATTCTTGCGCCCGGCACTCACCTGTGAAACGCTAAAGCAGCCTTTGCTACCATCGTCAAAACGTACCAGCACCGATCCACAATCTTCCGTCGTCACCGCTTTATCCTCAAATTGCAGGTCAGCCGTTTGCTGGCCAAACGTAGCGTTACTGGCGATGCTGGCTTTTCGTACCGGCCAGACGATAGCCAGATCGGCCATCACCTCGACAATACGTTTTCCAGTGACGAATTGCACCGTGTCACACCAGTGGGAACCGATATCCGCTACCGCCCGTGAGTTGCCGCCCTGTTTGGCATCGACCCGCCAGTTGTAGTCAGTTTCCAGCAGCATCCAGTCCTGCAAATAGCTCCCCTGGACGGCAAACAGACGCCCCACGCTACCGCGCCTGACCATGCTGGCAGCCTGTTGTACCATCGCAAACTGACGATAGACAAAGCTCACGCCATGCACCACTCCTACCTGCTCCGCCAGCGTTTCCAGTTCACGAGCCTCATCAGGCGTCATACACAGCGGCTTTTCTGAAAACACGTGCAGACCCGCACGTAAAATCTGCCGATTGATGTCGGCATGCAGATGATTCGGCGTACAGTTATGCACCACCTGCAGTCCGGGATGCGCCAGCAGCGCCTCAACGCTGCCGTACGCCTGAGGAATATGAAGAGCATCTGCACGTTCCTGGGCAACCGCCAGCGAGCTATCGCAGAGCGCCACCACGTTCACACCGCCGAGTCGACGCAACGCCTCGATATGTGCAGGCCCAATAAAACCGCTGCCAATAATGCCAACCTGTATCATTTGCGTACCTCATCGCCAGCGGCGAAATCATCAAATGCGCGTGAAGAAACCGGAATAATGTGGCGGCGTATAAAATCGCTCCCCTCACGCGCCCCGGTTTGCGCGTCTTTCAGGCAACACTCCCATTCCAGTACCGCCCAGCCAGGGAAATCATATTGTGTGAGCTTGCTGAAGATGGTTTTGAAATCGACCTGCCCGTCCCCCAGGGAACGGAAACGCCCAGCGCGCTCGAGCCACGGCTGATAACCGCCATAGACACCACTGCGGCTACTGGCGTGGTACTCAGCGTCCTTGACGTGAAACGCTTTAATGCGCGAGTGGTAAACATCGATAAACCCAAGGTAATCCATCTGCTGCAATAACAGATGGCTCGGGTCATAGAGAATGTTGCAGCGAGGATGATGATTAACCAGTGCCAGAAAGCGCTCGAACGTTACGCCATCGTGCAGATCTTCACCGGGATGGATTTCAAAGCAAACATCCACCCCATGATGATCAAAGCGATCGAGAATGGGTCTCCAGCGGCGCGCCAGCTCCAGAAAAGCCTCTTCGAAGCGCTGACGGTTATGCGGTGGCCACGGATAAAAGAAGGGCCAGGCGAGCGAACCTGAAAACGTAGCATGCGCCGTCAGCCCCAGTCTTTGCGAAGCCGCAGCAGCCTGGTGGAGGGTTTCGACGGCCCACGCCTGCCTGGCCTGCGGATTAGCGCGTACAGATGGCGGAGCAAATCCGTCAAAAGCGTCATCGTAAGCCGGATGGACGGCAACCAGTTGGCCTTCAAGATGGGTAGATAGTTCGCTAATCACCAGCCCATGCCCGGCCAGCATCCCACGAATATCATCACAATAGGCCTGACTTATGGCTGCTTGTTCAACATCAAACAAAGACTTGTGATTACACGGGATTTGTAATGCCTTATAGCCCAGCTCCGCCGCCCATTTTGCCACGCCTTCCAGGGTGTTAAATGGGGGACGATCCCCGATAAATTGCGCCAGAAAAATGCCAGGCCCCTTGATGGTTTTCATAACCCCTCCTGAAAATTACGCCTGCTCTTTGTCGTCATACTTGAAAGAGAAAAGGAAAATCACGGCAATCACTGCGGCAGCCACTGCCGGGATCCACCAGAATGTGGTCCACGCCTGAGGCACCGTTTGTCCCGCCACCAGACGGTTGTAAAGTGCGCCTGAAATTTGCGAACCAAGCAGCATACCGATCCCATAGGTAAACATAACGATCATGCTTTGCGCCTGGCCTTTTACTTTCTCCCCGGCAATACGATCGGTGTAAATAAAGCCGACCACGAAGAAGAAGTCGTAGCACACGCCGTGCAGCAGAATGCCGAGATACAGCAGGAATCGGCCCTCTTCGCTGATGCCGAGGGCAAAGAATGCGTAGCGCACAAACCAGGCGCACATCCCGATTAACAACATGTATTTCACGCCCAGACGCCTGAACAGGAACGGGATCACCAGCATGAAGAAAATTTCAGACATCTGACCAAACGACATCGCCGTACTGACATCGCCAACGCCCGCATCAGCCAGAAACGACGCGGTATATGCGTAATAGGTTCCCAACGGTACAGAAATAAGCGTCGCGCAGAGCGAGAAGACAAAAAAGTGACGAACCTTGAGTAAGGCGAAAGCATCCGCACAAAACAGATCGCGCACTTTTACCGGCAGTCCTTTCGCCGGTGCTGGCGTGTTGGGCAACGTCAGGCTGTAGAGCGCCAGAATCACAGAAATAACCGCCGCCAGCGTAAAGATGCCGGTAGTATCCGAGATTCCGGTTACGCCGATAAAAATCCCCGCGACAATCCAGCCAATGGTGCCAAACACCCGCACCACCGGGAAAGTTTTGTCTTTATCCGACAGGCTATGAAAAGCAATGTTGTTGGTAAGCGCCAGCGTTGGCATGTAGCACAACGTGTAGCCAAACAGCAGACCAATCAACAGCGCACCGTTTTGCGCCACCAATGCCTGCGGAACAAACCAGAGGATCGCCGCGCCTGCAAGGTGCATCACCGCCATCACCTTTTGCGAGGCAAAGAAGCGGTCTACCAGCATCCCTAAGACGAACGGCGACAGAATAGAGGCAATGGGCCCGGCTGAAAACGCATCGCCAATCAGCAGCGACATGTTGTGCTGGCTCATCACCAGCCCCAGCGTGACGGACCAACTTCCCCAGATAAAGAACTGTAAGAACATCATTAGCGACAGCCGGGGTACCAGCAGCCGGTGCCGTACGTTCTGTTTTCCACTACTTTCGGTTGTTGACACCATTTTTTGCCTCACCTTTAAAAAGTAATCGATTACAAAATAGATTCAATAGAAAAGTAATCGATTACAAAATAAAGATCCTGCCAGCAAAGGCAAAATTGCGAGAGCGGTCACGATAAACATTGAGAGAAGATCCGATCCCATCCTGACGATGGGATCGGTAGAAACTTAGCGGGACTTACGACACAGCAGTTTGAAGGCAACGAACAGGAACAGGATCCACACCGGCAGGAGGATAGCTGACAGGCGCATATCGTCCATCGTACACATAAGCACCAGAATCATGCCAAGGAAAGCAATACACAGGTAGTTCCCTGCCGGGTACAGCAGCGCTTTGAACTGCGTCTCACGTCCCTTACGACGCATCGCCGCCCGGAATCGCAGATGGGCCAGGCAGATCATAATCCAGTTCAACAGCAGCGTCGCCACAACCAGCGCCATCAGCAGACTAAAGGCCTTTTGTGGCAGGACATAGTTGATCAGTACGACCAGAGACGTAATAGCACCGGAGAGGATCAGTGAATTCACCGGTACGCCGCGACGGCTGACGCGGGTTAAGAACTTCGGCGCGTTCCCCTGGACAGAGAGACCAAACAGCATACGGCTGTTAGAGTAGACGCCGCTGTTATATACCGACAGCGAAGCCACCAGAATGACAAAGTTCAGCGCAGAAGCCACCACGTTGCTATCAAGATTATGGAAGATCATCACAAACGGGCTGCTGTTGGATTTCACTTCCACCCACGGGTACAGCGCCAGCAGCACCACCAGAGAACCGATGTAAAACAGCAGAATTCGGTACACCACCTGGTTTACCGCCTTTGGAATGCTTTTCTGCGGATCCTGCGCTTCTGCGGCAGTAATCCCGATAAGCTCAAGTCCGCCAAAGGAGAACATAATTACCGCCAGCGACAGGATCAACCCGTTCCAGCCGGTGGCAAAAAAGCCGTTGTAACGCCACAGGTTATCAATGCTGGCATGTTCCCCGCCGTGACCGGAAAACAGCATCCACACGCCAAAACCAATCATGCCGATAATGGCCAGCACTTTAATCAGCGCAAACCAGAATTCCGTTTCGCCATACAGACGTACGTTGACCAGGTTAACCGCGTTGATGATCACGAAGAATGCCGCGGCCCAAATCCAGGTCGGGACATCGGGCAGCCAGTACTGCATGTAGATCCCAGCCGCGGTCAGTTCCGCCATGCCAACCAGCACAAACATAACCCAGTAGTTCCAGCCGGACAGAAATCCCGCGAACGGTCCCCAGTATTTATAGGCAAAATGGGCAAACGATCCCGAAACGGGTTCTTCCACCACCATTTCGCCCAGTTGACGCATAATCAAAAAAGCGATGATCCCGGCAACGCCGTAACCCAGTAACACCGCAGGTCCTGCCATCTGAATAGCCGGGCCAATGCCCAAAAACAGGCCGGTACCAATTGCGCCGCCCAGCGCAATTAATTGAATATGGCGGTTTTGCAACCCCCTCTGAAGCGTCGGCTCATTCGTTGACGCGGCATCAGACACGCTGGTGTCAGATGCAGTTGACGCGTTTTTCACGCCCTTCCCCTGTGTCGTTTTTATTGAAGGGGCTTCTTTTAACATTTCAACCTGGTTGTCGCAAGGCGCAATAAGGACCCGCTGTACCCGTGGCATTGCGTTTGTTCATAATTACAGTGAATTATTCTGGACGAAAAGGCATCGCAGGCCACAGAATGCGCTTTACTGTTTTTCTAACATTTTCAAACGGGTGAACCCGCTGTGTTTCAGCCACTCGTTTTTGAGCCAGGCCAGGCAACGACTGTCATGAATAAGATCATCAAACGACTGGAAATCGTCAAAAGCGCTATTGAACTGGAAGATGAGGAGATTATTTTCCAGCAGGTAGATCATCTGAAAAATGAGCCTATGTCAGTCTTGCCAGGCGCCATCGTTCAGGCGCTCGAAGCACGGCGCTTTAGTGATGCCCTACGTGAAATCACGGCCTGGCTGCAATCTCAACGGGCAGTCTCAACGTGGCAGGATCCTGCCATTGCCGCCAGTAAACTGGAACTAAAGGCGCTCGAAACACAGTTGCGTGACCTGATCGATAAGCGCAACACGCGCATTCAAATCCTCGATGATTTCAACGATCTGTATCATCTTCGCCTTGGGCCGCTGATGAGCCGGATCCTCGAGTTGCGTAAACAGCTCGCCGCCAGCGCCCAGCGCAAACAGGAAGCGGAGCGAAAACGCCGGGAACAAGACTATCAATCCTGCCAGCACTATATTTCCCAGGCCGTTGATCAACTGGCCAGGCTTAAGCAGCTCTGGATGAACCAGAATTCAGATTCGCGCGAATCGGTGGAAACACGTCAACGAATTCAGCAACAAACGGAGCTTATTACCGCCCTGCTGGCGGAGATTCGTGAGCTGGAAAACGACTTTTCTCGCCAGGACGACAGCGCAGCCCGTCAGGCACAGGAAGAAGCCAGCCATGAATATGATGAATATCAGGAGCAGCAGCAGGATGCGCAACATCGTTTTAGCCGGGACCAACGACTTTCTTCTGAAGAGCGTAATGAGTTAAAACGCCTGTGGCGTCAGGCCAGCCGTCTTTGTCATCCGGACGTGGTGGCGGACGATCTGAAAGAGAAAGCGCATCAGATGATGGTGCAGCTTAACCAGGCGCGCCAGAATGCCGACCTTGCTGCCGTTCGGGCGCTACTGACTCAATTGCAAAGCGGCCTCGAACCGATGATGGCGAGTGACCGATTGAACGATCTGCAGCATTTACGCAGCAAAATACAGCAGCTCAGAGAACAAATTAACGCACTGCTCAAAGAGATTACCGAACTGGAAGCTGAGAACGCCTGGCGCCTTGCCACCTCCGTGACGGATAAAGAGGCTTACTTCTCCGATCAACAACGGGCGCTTACGGAAATCCGCAATACGCTGGAACAACAGGTGCAACAGGTTGAGCAGGAGCTGTTGGCGGGCTAAGCGCTATCAGCGATAGAAAGCAGAAAATACAACATCTTCAAGCGAGATTTGAAGATTAAGCACCAAATGATAAAAATAGCACAAAATGCTTAGTTATTAAGGTAAGTCAGAGTTATCAACTTAAATACTCGAGTTTTAGGTCGATAACTGCAAATAAGACAATATTTCTCTCTCCCACCGCTCTCCCTCTCTCTTTATCCTGGCCTTGATTAAGAATTCTCCTACCTGCCAATAGTCCCATTAAGAAGAATGGTTATCTGTTTGAAATATAAGGTTTTTAATATAAATCCCCTCCAGTCTAAATAGGAATACCCTGTCTTTATAGAAATGGCTGAAACATTATTCGCGTGATCCATAAGCGAAATCTATCAATCATTTACTCAGAGCTGAAATAAACGATTTATCTTAAATTTTAACAAAGTGTAATATCTACTTTAAGAATAGTTAATGATTCAAATTAATACAGAAATATCTGTTGAATCTGCAATAAATAAGGATGCGTTCACACCAAAGAACGTCATACGAGATTTAATTAACATTTCATGCGTCGCAAGAAACTCTTTTTTTAGCCTAAAAAAAGAGGCGACCGCCTGCACCAAAATTTCAAGGAGATCGTTATGTCTAAGGCTATTTTTTTGGGTGAATCAATTTATCCCTGGCTAGGCATGCGAGAAATCCTACGTGGTTCATCATTATATATTGATATCGCGTACTACTCCTCTCAGACGCTTTCTGCCGTCAACATAATCCCTTATGAAATGGATTGCATCATTATTAATCCTGACAACTCAGATTTTTTAAAATATGCCAGGATTATCCGCAACATGGCTTTACGCCCTGCCACAAAAATTATTGTTTTGGCAGATGAAGCTACTTTTTCTATTTTTCAAACCGTTTGCGGGAGGAACATGCTGTTCCTCGATCAAGACGCCAGCCTTGATCGGTTACTGCATGCCGTGACGTGCATATCACAAAACAAAAAACCACGTAATATCAAAGAAATAAATAACAAAATCACAGCAAACGAATTTAACGTAATGATGATGCTTGCCCGGGGGTGGTCACTGACTCAAATCGCTGGGGCATCACAAAAAAGTGAAAAAACCATCGGGGCGTACAAAAGCAACATTGCCAGAAAACTCGGGAAAAATAACTCCCGACTCAAGTACACCATTTCTCACTATAGCCAGCCGTAACTGACTTATTTAAGGACAATTATCACGGTTATTATTTAAAAGATTTCCTTTCGGCTCACTTTTTAATTCCGCATCGCACGGAAGGGAATCCTATTTCCAAAAATCTATTACCGGGTAGCACATCCGCGTGCCAACCATAGCCAACAACTCAATGTATTAACAATACACATAACAGGAATGTAGACGAGGGTTATATATGAACAAAGTTTACAGCATTATTTGGAACGCGGTGCTCGGTATCTGGGTGGTCGTTTCCGAATTAACCAAAGGAAAGAAAAAAAGCAGCTCGCGTAAAACTGTCGCCGTACTCACGGCCGGCGCATTAAGCGCTGCTTCAATGCAAGCTTCAGCAACTCCGATCATCGACATCGGTGAACATAATATTTTCACCGACTACCAGACAGGTATTTCTGTTGGGGATTATGAAGGTGTCCACGACTACGGATTCTTATATGAAGATATCACTGCTGGTCAGGCGCTCAATATCAGCGGCGCGATCCCAACCATCAGTCCGGGTCAAAGTGGCGTTGTTGAATCAACGACCATCAGAGAGCTACTGCAAACCGGCAAAATCACCCTGCAGGCCACCAGCCCTGACCAGGGCGTAAAAACGATTACTACTGCCGAGGAGCTGGCGGAATACCTGACTTATAACCAATCATCAACGCCTTCGCAGAGCACAGAATTTGAGATTAACGACCCGGCGTTCCCCGGCGAAAAAACAACCATTAAAGTCTTTGATACCAACGCGTTAAGTAACTTTCTTACCGAATCACAGATTGGCGATTCGGCATTAAACACTTACGATCCGACGCAGTCTAAAATCTACAAACAATTTGGCATCGCGCTGGCGACAAACGGCTCCACGGCCAATCTGAATTTGGGCGACGACACGCTCAATGTACGCGCCAAAACCAATACCATCGAATTACTGGCCAAAGACTCCTCCTTACTGGAGGCTCAGGACGCGGGTAGCCAGGTTTACTGGCAATCCGATAACTTTATCAAATTTAACGCCGCCCCGGTTATTCCTGAAAAAACCTTCGCCGGCTCAGCGCAAACCTCCGTGTTTGGCGATGATGTCACGCTCATGACCTACGGCTATGATACGGACGGCAAAGTCGTCGAAACGGGTGAGCGCACATTTAACATCACCAACACGCAGGAGTTGGCCGAATTTAACGACTGGCTGTTGGGCAATAGCAGCGACGCGGCGGAAAACCCGGAAGGCGAAAAAGTCAGCCAAATCCAGCTGTGGCTGGAAACGGATGAAGTCACTACCGTCACCGCAGCACAAACGAAGTATGCAGAGCTGATTGATGGTCTGATCAATTCCAGCAAGCCCTCTGACGTGCTCAGTTGGGATTACGACGTCTGGACAGACGGCTTATCGCATGCCAATAACGCGACCGCTGACCGCGGTGAGCTGCATGCTATTTACGCCAACGGCGCAGGCACCTCCGGCACCCTGAACAAAGATGCGATTCTTGCCGTTGACGGCAGTATTAATGGCGTCATGAAAGCCGTTGATGGCGGGGTTATCACAAACTTTGGCGAACTGAACGCATTACGAACGTCTACCGGGCAGAGCCTGGCGATTGGCATGCTGGCAAAAGACGCGACGGCAACCAACAACGGGATGATCAACTCCGGGCTGTTTATCGATAAAGACGGCAACCAAAACGTCAACAGCTATGGCGCATTTGGTATGCAAGGCCAAGGCACCAGCCAGCTCGCTAACAACGGCATCATCAACCAGGCGATCACCACCGATAACTTTGGTACCGCTTCGGCAGCCGATCCCTGGAGCAAAGACGTCCCCGCTTCTTCGCTGACGCTGGCGATTGGTATGCAATTGTCTGACGATGCGCAAGGGGTCAACAATGGCGAGATTAACGTCGTAGACGGACGTAAAAGCGGTACATCCTTTGCCAGCAGCACCGCTTATGGCGTAGAAGTCGCCGGGAATGCCACCTTTACCAATGCTCAGAATGCCTCTATTTATCTTGGTCGCGACGCAAGCGATCCGGATAAAGATGTCACCATGGCAGGCGGTTCCAGCCTGAGCGCCGGTATTATGATCAAGAGCGCCAAAGAGGTGATTAACAACGGCCTTATCACGCTGGGAACCGGCGTCCGTAACGCCGCGGGGATTTTGGTCGGAAATGCCACGGGCAACGTCCTCAATACCGGCAATATCGTGATCAATGGCGGTTCTAAAGGGGGCAGCAGTAAAAACTACGGCATCTCCGTACACGACAGCGGCGCAGAAAATAATCAGGAAATCCGTAACGACGGCAAGATTAACGTGAATGGCACCAACAACGTAGGGATCCACGTTAGCGCCAATAACAAAAATGCCGAAGTCACCACCAGCGCTGCAGGCGCTATCGTGGTGGACGGTGAAGGCGGCGTCGGTAACCGTAACTACGCCATCTGGGCGGAAGGTGACGCCAACGGTCAGGCAGTGGTTAACGTCTATTCCAATATTACGCTGGATAAAGCCGGTAACATCGGCGTCCACGTGCGTGATAACGCCATCGCTAACGTTGACAGCTTAAGTAGCCCCTCATTTAATAGCACCGATCAGATTGGTTATTACCTGTATGGTAAGGGCGCTACCGCCAATATTGGTCAGGCGGTGATGAATGACAACGGTCAGGATCGCACCACCATTTTCCGTATCGCCAATGGCGCATTGCTGGCCGGTAATACCACTAACCCGAAAGATCAGTCCACCTCCAACCTGGATTTGACTCTCAGCGGTAACAATTCCGTGGGCGTACTCGCCACCGGCGCAGGCAGTAACGTAGATACCGGTGAAGCAACGTTCACCGTTAAGGGCACTGACTCTGCGGCGCTGGTTATCGAAGGCGGCGCGAAAGGGACCATCAGCGATAAAACCACCATCAATTTAACCGGTGAAAGAACCGTTGCCGGGGTTGTGGATGGTCAGGCGCATCAGTTGAATGGTAATACGCAGGGCAATGCCACGAGCACGACCCTGACCTCAAACGCGAAGATCACCTCTGAAGCCAGCGGCAACAAGGTAATCGCCTATGTGGCGAGGAATCTGGGCAACCTGATCCTCGATACCAAATCGATTATCGATCTGGCCAGCGTCGACAGCATCGGTGTCGATGTTCAAAAAGGCGGTAGCTTAACCAATAACTCCTCCCTCGCCCTGCATGTCAGCAACGGCATCGGCGTACGCGCCTCAGGCTCCAGCGCGCAGATTAATAAGCTGGGCAAAATTCAGGTTGATGATGGCACAGCTGGCGTTCTGTTGACCCAAGGGGCAAGCCTGCTGATTAACGGTATGACTGGCGACAGCATTACCACCGATGGCTCCGCTGACGGCATTCGCCTGGCCGAAGGCGCTGGCGCTCTGGCCGCGCAAAGCGTGATGATCCGCGCTGATGGTACCGGTGCCGGTATTCAAAACGATGCCAACAACACCAATATCACGTTGCGTGATGTCACCATCGACTCCAACGATGGCCCAGGGATCCGCACCAGCGTGGCTCTGACCATGAACGATGGGCTGGACAATATCCTCAACGTCAACGGTAAAGGTACCGGCTTCGCCTTTGAACAACGTAATGGCGACGCGGTGACGGGCAATCTAACCATCGGCAAAGGCTATACCATTGAGGTACTAAACAGCGAAGGCAGCGGTATCCGCGCCAATACGGACGGTCGTATCACCACCAATGCCGACATCAACGTGCATGACAGCGCAGGTGGTTCAGCAATCATCGCGAAAAACGTTAGCGCATTGACCAACAGCGGCAAGATTATCTCTGCCAGTACCACCTCACCGGTAATAGACGCCAGCGGCGACAGCAGTAAAGCCATCACCAACACGGGAACCCTGCAGGCCATCAACGACTCGGCCGTGGCAGTTCAGTCTGGTAAAGGCAATGACACCATCGATATCAGCGGCGGTGTGACCAGCGGCGTAATCAACACCGGTGAAGGTACGGATACCTTCAACTGGCGTAGCGGCTCTTATGCTGGCGAAGTGAATTTCGCGGGTACTGGTGGTAACAATAAAGCCAATATCGGCAATGTGACGCTGGATAAAACGCGCCACATCCTTACCGCAGCGGGAACGGGCAACGCCCTCACCTTCACTGATACAAAAGGTGCGAAGATTGGTACGCTGGCTAGCGACAACCTGAATACCGGTACCAACATTGGCACCGGCTGGGATTCACTGACCATCAGCGGGTCAAATGCAGATGTACGCATCGTTGAAAACCTGAATCTGGCGAGCGAAACCCTTGCTGTAAACAATGGCGCCACGCTGCGTACCGGCGACCACGTCGAGCCAACCAGCACTGCCGCAAGCATTGGCGATTACAATGTCACCACCCAGGGCGCAGACAGCAAAGTTATCTTCGATACTCAGGGAGATACCTCAGCAGCACAGATCTATCGCGGGATCATCAGCGGCGACGGGAAATTTGAACGTGCGGCGGGCGGCACCACGGTGTTTACCGCTAACAACAGCTACACCGGCTCTACCACCATTGATCAAACCGGTACGCTGCAATTAGGTGACGGTGGAAATGAAGGCGAAGTGAGCGCCGTCTCTGACATCATCGACAACGGCGTATTGGCGATTAATCGCGCCAACACCGTGCTGCTCAACGGTGTGATCTCCGGTATCGGCGCGCTACAGCAAATCGGTGGCGGCATTACCCGTCTGAACGGCAACAATACCTATACCGGTAACACCACCGTTACCAACGGCACGCTGCTGGTGAATGGCGATCAAAGCGCGGCGCACGGCGTCACCACCGTCAGCGGTACGTCCACACTTGGCGGTAAGGGCATTATCGGCGGCAACGTGCTGATGAACGATGCCACAACCATCAGCGCCGGTGACGGCGGTGCGGGTACGCTATCTGTTAACGGTAATCTGCAGCTTGGCAGCAAAACGACCTCCGCTTTCGAACTGGGGCAGGCCTTTACGCCAGGCGGTGCGCTAAACGATCTGGTGAACGTAGCAGGCGATCTGCAACTGGACGGGACCCTGGATGTTACCACGTCGCAAGGCGGTAACTTCGGACCGGGCGTGTACCGTATCTATAATTACGGCGGTACGCTGGATAACCAGACGCTGGAGCTGGGCGCAATACCGGACAGTCAGGATAAGAGCAATATTTTTGTCCAGACCTCTATCGACAAACAGGTCAACCTGGTGAACGCCAACGGCGTTACCCTGCAATTCTGGGACGGAGCGACGGTAAGTCAGAGCCACGGCGCGTCGGGCATTGAGGGCGACAGCAAAATTGACGGTGGCAATGGCAAATGGATGGCGATCGGCAGTCAGGGTGATAACAACTGGACCACGGCAACGGGCGAAGGTAACGCACCTTGGGCGCAGAAGTCCTTTGCCGTCTTCACCACCAAAGGTGGCACCGTTACCGTGGATAACGCCGCGGGAGAAGTTAACTTCTCCGGGGCACAGTTTGACGCCGATGGCTATGTCGTTAAAGGCGACGCACTTAACGCTTATGCCACCACGGAAAACGCGACCCACGCCGGCCAGACGCCGGGAACCGGTGAACTGCTGCTGCGCGTTGGCGCGGGTGGCGCGGGGCAAAACTATACCGCGACCATTGAGTCCGTCATCCGCGAAGCCAGCACGACTGACAAGCTGACGCTGGTGAAAACCGACCTTGGTCGTCTGATCCTCAGTGGTGATAACGCGTATCGCGGCGGCACACGCATTGATGGCGGTACGTTGCAGATTTCCGCCGACAGCAACCTCGGTCAGAGCGGAACCGACCTGGCTATCAACAACGGCTCCACGCTGCAGATGGGCGCGGACCTAACCAGCAATCGCACCATTGCGCTGGGCGCGAATGATAACGCGGCGGTGTTTGACCTCAATTCACATAACTTCACGCCAACCGGTGAGATTACCGGCGACGGTAAACTGAAAGTCACCAGCAGCTCAAGCGATGCGGGCAGTACTCTGTCGCTCAATCGCGCGAACAGCTATAAAGGCGACACAGAAATTTCCGGTACCGGAAATGCCAACAATGTGACGGTCAACGTCAGCAAAACCGGGGCCTTTGGTAGCAATGAAAGCAGCACCGTGAACGTCAATAACGGGGCGACGCTCAATGTCAGCGGAACAGAGACCAGCCTGAAATCCCTGACCATGAACATTGCCGACAGTCTGTTAACGCTGGCGGATAACGTCACCGCCGCGAGCGCAAAACTGAACCTGACGGGCACAGCGAAAGCGCTGTTAACCGATAATGCCACCGCGGGAGAGGCGACGGTTAACGTGTCAAAAGACAGTACGTTGGCGCTGGAAGAAAACGCCAGCGGTGGTTCTGCTAGCGTGAATAACAGCGGACTGATGACCTTTGCGGACCAGGCGTTAGCAGAGAATACCGTCGTTAAAAACCTGGCGGGCGGCAAGGTCGATATCAGCGCAGTCGACAGCGCAACATCTATCGGCTCGTTGTCCGGCGCGGGGAATGTCGAACTGGGCAATAAAGAGTTGTCGCTGGGTAATCTGCACCTTGATGACACCATCAGCGGCATTATCAGCGGCAACGACGGCAGCCTGGTGAAAATCGGTGACGGCACGTTAACGCTGACCGGCGATAACACCTGGACCGGCACCACGGACGTCAATGAAGGCGTACTGCTGGTCAACGGTAATCAGTCTGCCGCGACCGGTCAGGTGACGGTGAAATCTGGGGCAACGCTCGGCGGGAACGGTATTATCGGCGGCGCGGTTGATGTACTGGATGACGGCCATATTACCGCGGGTGCAGCCATCAATAGCGTGGGTAAACTGACTACCGGTTCACTGACGCTCAGCGATAACGCACAGCTTGATTACCAGTTTGGTCAAGCCTATACCCCAGGCGGAGCCTTCAATGACCTGATAGATGTGAATGGCGATCTGACGCTCGATGGTAAGCTCAATATCCAGACCTCTCCAGGCGGAAGCTTTGACGTTGGTGTTTACCGCGTCATCAACTACACCGGCACATTAACCAACAATGTGATGGACATTGCCGACGCGCCGGAAGCTGCGGACAGCCTGTACGTACAAACCTCGGTTAAAAACCAGGTTAACCTGGTCAACCATGCCGGGCTGACGCTACGTTTCTGGGACGGCACCGGCGGTGAGAATGGCGAGCTGAAAAACAACGGCGTCATCAACGGCGGCGACGGTATCTGGCAATCCAGCCAGGGTAATGACAACTGGACAACGGATGAATCAACGCCAGAAGGCGCGCTGAATGCACCGTTTACCGATGCTGCGTTCGCCGTCTTCCAGGGAGAAGCGGGCAACGTAACCGTCGATAACAGCAAAGGCGACGTCATCATCAGTGGCGCACAGTTCGCCACCGATGGTTATCGCGTGGGCGGGGAAGCCATTACCACCGATACAGCTAATACGCTGATTCGCGTCGGCGATGGCACAGTAGACGGCGCTAACTACACCGCGACTATCGACAGCGTGATCCGCGGCACCGGCGGCCTGAATAAAGGCGACCTCGGTACGCTCATCCTCACTGGCGACAATACTTACAGCGGTGGAACCACCATCACCTCAGGTACGCTGCAGGTGGCGGGTGATACCAACCTTGGCGCACCAGAGACGGGAATTACCTTTAATGGTGGTACGCTGAAATATGGTGAAGCGTTTGATACCGCTCGTCAGGTGACTCTGGAATCCGGCGGCGGGACATTCGACACCAACGGACATAACGTTTCTCTGCTGACGGAAGTCGAAGGTAACGGTCAGTTGACCAAAACCGGTAAAGGTTCCCTCACCCTGACGCTGGATAACACCTACACCGGTGGCACCACCATCGAGCAAGGCGTTTTACAGCTGGGTAACGGCGGTGATATCGGCAGCATTCAGGGAGATATCGTTGATAACGGCGTACTCAACGTCAATCGTGGCGATACCCTGGCGCTGACCGGTAATATCAGCGGCGAAGGCCAACTGCATCAAACCGGCAGCGGTGTTACGGAGTTGCATGGTGAAAACAGCTACAGCGGCGCAACGCTGATTGCCAACGGTGTACTGCAGGCGGGTAATACCAACACTCTGAGTAGCGCATCACACCACTACGTTGTCGCTGACACCACCCTCAACACGCAAGGTTACAACCAGACGGTAGCGGGACTGAGCAACGGCGGCGATGTTTCACTCATCGGCCAGCAGACTGGCACAACGTTAACCGTCAAAGGGGATTACACCGGCGAAAAAGGGACTATCAACATGGCGGCCACACAAAATGGCAGCGGCGCAGGCATTGCCGACCGTCTGATTATCGATGGCGGTAAAGCCAGCGGTAGTACGCTATTGGATGTCGATGGTTCTGGTCTCGGCGCACCAACTATTGGTGATGGTATCGAAGTGGTAACCGCGCTCAATGGCGCAACCACTACGGCACAAACGTCACGAGACGCCTTCCATCTTGCCGCCGATCGTATGGCTGCAGGCGCATTTGAGTATCAACTGCATGCGGGCAACGCTCAGGGTCAGGGTGAAAACTGGTATCTGAGAAGCGAATATCGTCCAGAAACTATGCTGTATTCTGGTCTCGCCAGCGTCGTTCGTCAGGGCGACATCAGCCTGTTAGGCAACATGCACCAGCGTATGGGTGACGAGGTTAAACCGGGTATTGATGAAGACAATCGCGCCTGGGCAAGAATGATTGGCTACTCCGGTAAAACCAAACTGGATGATGCGGCTGGAACGCAAACCAGCTCCCACACCATGGGGATTCAGGTTGGCGTCGATATGTATGCCAACGAAAGCTGGAAAGCCGGGATGTATACCAGCATTCTTGATATCGACAGCAACGTGAAAGGCACGAAGACAGGCAGCGACGGCAAAGGCGGCAACATCGACGACAACGCGTTTTATGTCGGCGGCTACGCCACCTGGTTCTCAGGCGACGGGATGTATGTTGATAACGTCCTGCAATACGGTAACCATAAATCCCGCCTGGCGGCGACCGGTAACAACGGCTCGTATACCGTCAGAGGCAACACGCTGACGGCGTCAACAGAAGTGGGTAAATCGTTCCGTTTAGGCGCCAGCGCATGGAGTCTGGAACCTCAGGCTCAGTTAATCTATCAATACAGCGACTTTGATAACGGGCGGCTTGATGGCGTGACCCAAACGAAAGTGAAAATGGATACCGCGGATTCCTTTACCGCCCGTCTGGGCGTGCGTCTGGTCGCTGACTATGACACCAACCATGGCAAATTCCAGCCTTACGGCAGGGTCAACGTCTGGCAGGGTCTGGGTTCAAAAGACAAAACGCACTTTAGCAATGCGGTAGCCACCACCACGCTTGAGTCTTCACAACAGTACTCCAGCACTGAAGTTGCAGCCGGTCTGTCATGGTCTATCGACAGAAACCTGCAGGTTTACGGAGAACTGGGTACGCAATTTAGCAACGGTGGCAGTAAGTCGCAGGTTGAAGCGCCGGTTAATGCATCAATTGGCTTTAAGAAATCGTTCTAAGCTGACATAAACTCGCTAGCCCTCTGTTTAACAGGGGGCTTTTTTTTGCCTGTCACAGATACAAAGCTACCTGATGCGCTTAACGTATCAGGCCTACGGACTGGCGGAGAAAGCGCGGGAGCGGCCCTCTGGCAACGCGAAACAATCGAGGTTCAGGGGAACAACAGAGAGGGAGAATATTAAGGATTATACTGCGTCAGGAGTAACGGGATCTCTTCTGCCAACACCGGGGGAGAAATGAAAAAGCCTTGAATTTTGTCACAACCAATCTGCATCAGCCGGTCCAGTTCGGACTGGGTTTCCACCCCTTCAGCAAGAACTTCAATACCAAAATTGTGCGCCAGTGAAATTATACCCTCAACAATCTTTGTTGAACGGGTATCGGGTTCAATGCCGGCGATAAATTCCTTATCAATTTTTAAGGTATCAAAAGGATATTTCAACAGATAGTTAAGATTGGCGTGGCCGGTTCCAAAATCATCAAGGGCAATTTTGACCCCTATCGCCTTCAGCTCCGTCATATTTTTAGCCGCGACCTGACTGTCGCACAGCGGCGACGTTTCCGTGACCTCTATCTGGCATCGATGGGGCGGGAGACCACATACAGTAAGATTTTTTCTGACGCGTTGGGGTAACAGCGGATCGCAGAATTCAAGCGCGGAAATATTGACGGACAATACAAGGGGCTCTGGCCAACGGGTTGCCACATCCCAGGGAGTGTGGGTAACCATATCTTCAATTGACATGATATTGCCGCTGTCTTCCAGCAAGGTAATAAAAACATCGGGAGAGATCATCCCCATCTGGGGGCTATTCCAACGCATTAATGCTTCAAACCCGCTAATACGCTGATTACGCAAATTAAAAATTGGTTGATAAACCATATAAAGCTGACTGGTATTCAATGCCTTTTCAAGCGCGGTTAACACCTCACTAGAATTAAACATTCCTCTCTCCCTCAACAAATCATAAAAATTAAAAACCAGTCAATATCACTCCCGAATTGTATCTACTATTAGGTGTGTTACATCAGAATAGAATGGCCAGGTTAGGGTAAAAAAGACATACGATGGGTAAATCTGACAATTAATTTATTTAATTCCGAGGTATTGGTCAGTCCCAGCTTGGTGACGACCCTCATTTTATGCGCCTGGATAGTTTTATAATTCAGGCTAACTAACTCTGAAATTTCTCTGGCGGTATATCCGTTTACCAATAAATTCAGAATCTGCTGCTCTCTCTCGGTTAATCTTTTCTGTGAACGATACAGCCGGGGATTCCATTTCCCGGCCGTTAACGACGCCAGTTGACCGAAATCGCGCAGTGAAGATTTCTCCGTCAAAACTATCGTTTTTTCAACATATAATAACTCTACACATAATTTCGCCACCAAACTATCAGCAATAATTACCACGACATTATTATAAAACTTGAAGCGGTTTTTATTCAAAAACTGCACGATAGTTGAACATGGTTGTTCGTTATCAATGATATTAAAAACCATGGTTTGATGCTGGCATAATGATGACTGATGCAACATATCCTCAAACTGGAATGTTTGTATCGGTACATGTTTGCTTGTCAGGTAGGCGAACAAACCGTTGCCCACAAAATTATCACTGCCACACATCAACATCCTGTTCATCGCTCCTTATCAGCATCAAATCTTATTACTCATTAAAAATTTAATAATAATCTTCTCGACCTCTGCCTCTTCACGACGATTTTTAAAATCGAACTCACATGAAATCTGATGACAGGCATACAATTGATTATCCTCATCAAATTCATTGATCATGACGACATCGATCACTTTCAAATCCAGCTGTAACCTGCCAAACGTATCAAAATCCAGCGCGGCATTTTTAATCACCGCATCTTTATAGAGAAAACGGGAGTTCACATCTTTAACAATTAATGCACAACCGCCCTGCGAGATGTTTTTAATCTTCAGAGAGTAGTTTTCTCCGTTTTTGTAACGACCAAAACAGAAAAAGTCGTAACCCTTCAGGAAGGAAAAACGCTGATTTTGTCGCTGCTGGGCAAAGAAAATCATATCCGGGATGAAGTAGGATAATCCTGCTTGTACACCTGCTGATAAGGTTTGTTCGAATCTGGCACTAAATTTTACAATCCCACTCTCACTGTGCAGGATAAAGTACTGGACCTTTTCAGGAACAATGTCTTCGTGTCCGGAGATGACAAACCGCTCGAAATCAATCTTCTCTAACTGCGTGATAACACTATGGTTTTCACATAAAACTTCAAGTTTCGTTTTCTTGTGCAACTCTTCACGAAGGGTAGCGATGATTTCAAACTTGTTGTCCTTTGCTAATCCAAAGCTCATTCTAAAACCCTTATTTCCATATTTAAGATATGTCTCGCTTTTGGTTACTCACAAAACGCAAGATCAGCATCCACCCCTGGTGCTTAATTACCATAGTGGATTCCATGTCGAACAGTTGGTTAAAAATTAAGTTTTTAACTATCTTTAGCCATTTATTGATACGTAAAAACATTTAATCAAAGTTAATTCTAGCTGAAGCCATGCCTAAAACCACATGAAGTTGTTGGCTAACTATAACAAAAGAGAATAATAAAATTCTTTGAGATGTCATTTTGAGATAACAAATAGCAAGAACTACACAGAAAAAAATAGAGGGAAATGAATGGGTTTTGATGGAAGGACCACGCAGTATGCGGACTGGCGTGCTATCGCAAGAAGAAGAGAAAATGCTTACTGCACTATATCATTAACCAGGAATATAGCTCCGACTAGTTATTGTGAAAAAGTGAATAATTATATTTCACCTGTAAAATAAATTTACCTTAGGGCAGAAAAAAGGCCAGCATCCTGCTGGCCCGGTAATTACCGAATCGAACTATAGAGGCTTACTGTCTTACAGAGGGTACAACGTTAAAAATTCAATACTTTTGCTTAATAATTGATCGCGATGAATCTGCGATGATCATCACCGCTCCCGCCAGCATTAATGTGTCTTTCAACACCAGACGCCCGGCTCCGGACAAGTACGGAAAACCGTGGTGCAAATCGCCCAGTGGCATCACCCATGCTTCCGGTGTGGTAATTAAAAATGATAACGTCACAATCGGAGTAGCAAATGCCAGTACGCCACCAATTAATCCCAACCAACGGCTAACAGGATTAGCCAGCACCAGCAATGCGATCAGCACTTCGACTACGCCCAGGCCATTGGAGAACGTATAGGTGTTATTCGCCTTCTGCCATTCCCGCTCCTGCGGTTTAAACTCACCTTCGTGGGTTAAATGCTGCTTATATTCTTCTGGATGTTCATAAAAAAATGACATTACCGGACTATTGGCAACAAATGGCGTAATACTATCGGCTTCGTAAGGTACAAATTTCAATAAGCCAATCCAGATAAAAACAATGGCAATACTCAGGCGAATCAATGTTAATCCAATTCTATCGCCCTTGCTGAGTAAACGCAGATACTTTTCCATTCAGACTCTCCTCACTTGTACAAAATTGCGGTTGCGTGAGTGCTGCTATCAATGCGCATTGAGGTGATTTTCCAGGAAGTTGCCTTATTTTCCTGCGCCAGTCTGGCGATTGCATGTTCAACAACAGAAGGTGCGGCGGCAATTGCCGACACGCTGACGCGGGCTACTTCGACCGGCTGTTGTGCCAGTGCAGAAAATGTCACCGGCGCGGTCAGTAAAGCAGTCAACAATAATGAAGTTTTAAGCATGTTCATTTCTATTTCCATTAACAAGTAATTTCACTCGTAATAGAATAAAACATTATTGCTTATCTTATTTCCTCCATGACGCCAGAATAACTGTTCATGAGTATTTCTTTATATATGATAAAAAAAAGCCCCACACAGGTGGGGCAATCATGCAAACTATATTATTATTTTATTAGAGAGAAGAGATCGTTCAGTGATTCGCTCATGCTCGGATGAGTAAATATTTGATCGCGCAATGTCGTGTAAGGTAAACCAGCATCCATAACGGTTTTAATGATATTAATCATCTCATGAGAATCCACGCACAGCAGCGATACGCCTAATATCTGTTTCGTTTCGCGATTTACCACCGCTTTAAGTACGCCACGCGTGTCATTCATCACCCGTGCACGCGGGATAGCCGCGACAGGCAGGGTGACAACCTGGACCGCCGCGCCGCTGGCGCGAGCTTGTTCTTCTGTCATCCCCACGCGGGAAAGCGGCGGCGTCATAAAGACAGAATACGGTACGTTTTGGCGATCGCCGGTGTTACGTAATCCCTCGCCTGACAGGTTGTCGCGCACAATACGGAAGTCATCCAGCGAGATATAGGTGAATTGTAACCCCCCCGTCACATCGCCCATGGCCCAGATATTGTCTGCCGAAGTACGCAGATATTTATTCACCACAATGGCACCGCGCTCGTTGACATCCACACCCGCATTCTGCAACTGCAGATTTTCAGTTGCCGGTTTGCGACCCGATGCCACCAGTAGCGCATCCACAGTCTGGACGCCTTCCTGCATTTGCACCTGCACCGCGCCGTCATGGGACGAAACCGCCTGCACCCTGGCATTGAGGATAATCTCAACCCCTTTGTCGCGTAAAATGTTGGCGATAGCGTCGGCAATATCCCGATCTTCGCGGGCTAAAAACAGTGGGGCGGCTTCATAAATGGTGACCTTACTGCCAAAGTTGGCAAACATTGATGCGAATTCAATACCAATATAACCGCCGCCCAAAATCCCCAAACGTTCCGGACGTTGCGTCAAACTTAACAACCCGGTGCTGTCAAACACGCCCGGTGTAGTCATTAACCCTGCCACGTTTGGCATCGTTGCTTGTGCGCCGGTATTAATAAAGATCTTTTCGCCGCTTAGTTCAATCTCGCCTGTTGGCTGCACGACCCGCACCGTATGGTTATCAATGAATTCAGCACGGCCTTCAATCACATCTACATTTTCCAGATCGGCAAGATTATGGAAATTTTTATCACGCAGAAAGCTGACAACGGAGGCCTTGCGCAGCATCGCCGCAGCAAAGTCATGCTGAAGTTCAGCATCGTGTACCAGGGTTTTGGTGGGAATGCAGCCGATATTGATACATGTCCCGCCATACATGGTGTTTGACTGTTCAATAATCGCCACTCGCCAGCCCGTTTTCGCCAGGGTAGCCGCCAGCGTTTTACCCGCTTTGCCAAATCCGATAATAATCGCCTGATACTGATTCATGCTGTCTCTCCACCATGTCACTGTTCGTTTGTTGAACTGAAGTATAGGTTTAACGATGCATGAACAATGTATCCATATCGCGCAAATCACTGTCAAATCGTCTAAATAACTACCATCTCTCTTCCACTCAATCTATCGAGACAATAAACTAACACCATAAATTTATTTAAGAAATAATGAGTAACAGCGTTACTTCATCTCGACAAGCATCAACAATAACTGCTCAGGAGTCTTTATGGATGCACTTAGCCGATTACTTATGCTTAACGACCCGCAGGGCTCGATTGATCAAAACTGCCTGCTGAGCAGGGACTGGCAACTGCCGCACGCGGCGGGTGAGCTGTCCGTTATCCGCTGGCATACGGTAACCCAGGGTTTTGCTCAACTGGATATGCCAGACGGAACGTCTTCTACGTTACGTCCAGGAACAATAGTCATTCTGCCTCAAAACTCCGCGCATCGGCTGTGCCAGACAGGGGAAGAACAAACGCATATTGTCTGCGGAAGCCTGCGATTGCAGGCATCTTCACGCTATTTTTTAACTGCCCTTCCGGAAGTATTAATACTGGCACCAGAAGATGACAGTCCCATTAGCCACTGGCTGAAGGCCATGATTGCGCTGATGCAGCAGGAATACATCAACGATCTGCCAGGCTCCAACATCGTTTGCAGCCAGCAATGCGCTACGCTGTTCGCGTTAGCCGTTCGCGAGTGGCTATCCCAGCCGATCCCCGCTAAAAATGTGCTGAATTTACTGCTGCACCCAAGGCTGGGTGCCGTTGTCTTCATGATGCTGGAGTCACCGGCTTTTCCCTGGACTGTCGAAGAACTGGCAAAGCGTGCCCATATGTCGCGGGCCAGCTTTGCGCAGCTATTTCGTGAAGTCTCAAACTCCACGCCGCTGGCGGTGTTAACCGAGCTACGCCTGCAATTCGCCGCCCAGATGCTGTCACGCGGATCGCAGCCGTTGATCGTTATTGCCGAGTCGGTGGGTTACGCCAGCGAATCATCGTTTCACAAAGTCTTTTTACGGGGATTTGGCTGCACGCCGGGCGAGTACCGCAAACGCGTGAAAGCGCTGGCGGCATAACGCACCGCCTGCTTCGGCAACAAAACCGACGCAGGCGAGCGCTTCAAGGCATTACTTTTGGCTGCGATGCCTGTGCAGCCACATCAGCTTATAAGCTGCCGGAATAATAAACAGCGACAGCAATGGCGCGGTAATCATGCCGCCAATCATCGGCGCGGCAATGCGGCTCATCACTTCTGAGCCCGCCCCTGTCCCCCACAAGATTGGCAACAGGCCCGCGATAATCACCGCCACGGTCATCGCTTTCGGACGCACGCGCAGCACCGCGCCGTGATACAACGCTTCATCCAGCTTATCCGCCGTAAAGGTTTGCGGATTTTCCAGTGCAGGCTCGGCTTCAATAGCATGGCGCAAGTACATCAGCATCACTACGCCAAACTCCGCGGCAACGCCGGCCAGGGCGATAAACCCGGTTCCGGTCGCAACCGACATATGGAACCCCATCCAGTAGAGGAACCAGATCCCCCCTACCAGCGCAAAGGGCACGCTGGTAATAATCAGCAGCGCTTCACCAAAGCGACGGAAAGCCAGATAAAGCAGGACAAAGATAATCATCAGCGTCATCGGCACCATCAGTTTGAGCTTATGGCTGGCGCGTTCAAGCAGCTCGAACTGCCCGGAAAACGCCACGCTGGTCCCCGGCTTTAACTGTACGTTTTCAGCGATCGCTTTTTTCAGATCGTTCACCACCGAAACCATGTCACGGTCGCGGGCGTCGATATAAATCCAGCTTGTGGGTCGCGCATCTTCGGTTTTCAACATCGACGGACCAGAAACCACTGTCACATCTGCAACATCAGCCAGCGTGATTTGCTGCTTCATGGGAGTCAGAATGGGCAGATTACGCAGCGCTTCCGGGCTATCACGATAGCTCTGCGCATAGCGAAGGTTAATCGGATAACGTGCAATCCCTTCCACCGTTTCGCCCACCATCGCGCCTCCGACCGCGGAGGTGACAAACAACTGTACCGCGCCAACGGTCATACCGTAGCGGGCTGCTTTCTCCCGATTAATGTCCACATTAATATAGCGCCCGCCCACCAGCCGCTCAGCCAGCGCCGAAGCGACGCCCGGCACGGTTCTGGCTACCTCTTCGATTTGTTCCGCCGTGGCGTCGATATCAGCCAGAACGTTACCTGACACCTTTATCCCAATCGGGCTTTTGATGCCGGTAGAAAGCATGTCGATACGGTTACGAATAGGCGGAACCCACAGGTTCGCCAGCCCTGGCAAGCGCACGGTTTTGTCGAGTTCGGCGATGATTTTGTCCATCGTCATCCCCGGACGCCACTGATCCTGCGGCTTCAGTTGGATCGTTGTTTCGACCATTTCCAGCGGCGCGGAATCCGTTGCGGTTTCCGCCTTACCGGTTTTACCAAACACACGCGCCACTTCCGGAACGGTCATGATCAGCTTGTCGGTTTTTTGCAGCATATCCGCCGCCTGCGCCGCCGAAATCCCCGGCAGGGTTGACGGCATATACAGTAGATCGCCTTCGTTAATCTGCGGCAGGAATTCACCACCGACTTTATTCAGCGGGTAGATAACCGTCAGTATTGAAAGCACCGCCACCAGCAGGGTGGTTTTAGGCCAATGCAGCACCTTCAGCAACAGCGGATGATAAATACGGATCAGGAAACGGTTAAGCGGGTTACTGCTTTCCGCCGGAATTTTGCCACGGATCCAGAAACCCATCAGGATCGGAATGACGACAATAGCCAGAAACGCCGCGCCTGCCATGGCATACGTTTTGGTGAACGCCAGCGGGCCGAACAGTCGCCCCTCTTGCCCCTCGAGCGTGAAAATAGGGATAAACGACAGGGTGATAATCAGCAAGCTGATGAACAATGCCGGGCCGACCTCTACCGAGGCATCGGTAATAACCTTCCAGCGCGTTGCGTTATCCAGTTTTTCATCCGTATGCTGATGTCCCCACTCTTCGAGCCGCTTATGGGCGTTTTCAATCATCACGATCGCGGCATCGACCATGGCCCCGACGGCAATGGCAATGCCCCCAAGCGACATGATATTGGCGTTCAGCCCCTGGAAATGCATCACGATAAACGCGATACACAGTCCCAGCGGCAGGGAAATAATCGCCACCAGCGCCGAACGCAGATGCCACAGGAACAGCGCGCACACCAGCGCAACAACGATAAACTCTTCCAGCAGCTTATAGCTCAGGTTATCAATAGCGCGATCGATGAGCTGACTGCGATCGTATGTTGTAACTACCTCAACGCCTTCCGGCAGGCTGCTTTTCAGCGTGTCGAGTTTGGCTTTAACGGCGGAGATCACTTCACGCGCATTTTTACCGGAACGCAGAATTACCACCCCGCCCGCCACTTCGCCTTCACCATTCAGTTCGGCGATCCCACGGCGCATTTCCGGCCCAATCTGCACACGCGCGACATCGCGCAGGTAAACAGGTACACCGTCGGCCCCTGTTTTCAGGACGATATTATTGAAGTCATCAAGCGTTTGTAGATACCCACTGGCACGGACCATATATTCCGCTTCAGCCATCTCAACAGACGAGCCGCCCGCCTCCTGATTCGACGTATCCAGTGCAGATTTCACCTCCGCCAGGCTGATGCCATATTGCGTCAGCTTCATCGGGTCGATAACAACCTGGTACTGTTTAACCACGCCGCCTACCGAGGCCACCTCTGCCACGTTCGGAATCGTTTTTAACTCATACTTTAAAAACCAGTCCTGAAGAGTACGTAACTCTGCCAAATCGTGTTTACCGCTGCGATCGACCAGCGCATATTCAAAGATCCAGCCGACGCCCGTGGCGTCCGGTCCCATCTCCGCGCTGACCCCTGCCGGTAATTTTCCCTGAACCTGGTTGAGATACTCCAGTACGCGCGAGCGCGCCCAGTAAGGATCGGTGCCATCTTCGAAAATGACGTACACATAGGAATCACCAAACTGCGAGAAACCACGTACGGTCTTCGCGCCCGGTACCGACAGCATGGTGGTGGTCAGCGGGTAAGTCACCTGATTTTCAACGATTTGCGGTGCCTGCCCTGGATAGCTGGTTTTGACGATCACCTGAACATCAGAGAGATCGGGCAACGCATCAACCGGGGTATTGATGATGGTCCAGGTTCCCCAGATACTGAGAAACAGCGCCCCCATCATCACCAGAAAACGGTTTGCCACCGAACGGCGGATAATCCATTCAATCATTTATCATGTCCTCAGTGTGAATGGGTCGCCTGGGCTGGCTTTGCGGATGCGTCTTGCGCACCACTGTTCTGCGCGCGCATACGATCCAATGCGCCAGAGATATTCGCCTCGGAATCAATCAGGAACAGACCACTGGACACCACTTTTTCACCTTCAGTCAGGCCTGAGCGGATAGCCGTCAGCCCTTGAGATTCATGGAATACCGCAACCTGCTTCGGTACAAATCGACCTTCGTTATCGACGGTGATCACCCGTTGCTCGGTGCCTGTATCAATCAACGCCTTTGAGGGGATCAGCAGCATCGGTTCACTTTGCGTTTTCAGTTGCAGGTAAGCATTCATCCCCGGCTTGAGCGCCTCATCAGGGTTATTGACCTGCAAACGGATCTGCAGCGTACGCGTGGTGGCATCGACACTTGGCAAGATATTCCACTTGCTAATGGTGAAAGGCTTATCCGGCCAGGCGGGCACGGTGATGGTAAATTGCGAGGCGTCTTTGATCAGCCAGGCGATAGATTCCGGGACCGACGCGCTGACCCATACCGGGTCCATCCCCTGAATTTTCGCAACCACATTGTCTTTGGAAATGTTCATGCCGGTACGCAAATCGAATGCGGTAATCACCCCATCAATAGGGGCTTTCAAGGTAAAGCGGGTCTGAATTTTACGCGTCGATTTTAAGCGCTGAATATCCGCTTCCGGCATACCGGCCAGACGTAATCTCTCCAGAATCCCTTCCACCTGTGTCGCGCTGCCGCCGGTCTCCCGCAGTAACAAATATTCGCTTTGCGCCTCAACCCAGTCGGGAATCGTCAGATCGATAAGCGGCGCACCTTGCTTAATTTTGTCGCCCACGGTTAGCGGGTAAACCTTCTCGATAAAGCCTGCGGAGCGGGCCTGGACAATAACAAACTGGTATTCGTTATAGCTAACGTTAGCCGGGAAAGTTTGCGCATAGTGCAGCGGGCCACGGCGCACAGGTTCTGTTTTCAGACCCAAATTTTGGGTCTGAGTAGGATCGATACGCACGCCAGGCTCTGACGCGCTCGCGGTCTCTTCATCGGCATATTTGGGGATCAGATCCATATCCATAAACGGTGATTTACCCGGCTTATCAAAGCGCGTGTTCGGGTACATGGGGTCATACCAGAACAACACTTTTCTGGCTTCTTTTTGCGAAGCCTGCCCGGTTTCAGCCGTTACGTTTGCTGATGAATAATAAGTATAAATACCGACAGAAATAACCCCACCGGCAATCATGCCAGTGAGAATAAGCGCGGTATTTTTAATATTTAAAGACGCCATAGTGATTTCCATTGCGCGATAGTCTCACCCGAATTTCGAAGAATTCGGGCAAGAATAAAAGAGACCAGCGAGAACGTTATTTACTGATGTGAATATCGCGTAACACAGAGATATTTCCCTGCTGAACAAACGTAAACGCAACCTTATCGCCGGGTTTAATATCGTCAGCCTTGGTGTCGGCAACCCGCGTAAAACGCATCGTCATGGCAGGCCAGTTCACCGCGGGAATGGGATCATGCTTGATCGTGATTTTTTTACTTTCTTTATCAATAGCTTCAATCATCCCGGTGGCGCTAATGACGTCTTCCTGTTGGGCCGCTGGCTGCATGTTCATCATCTCGCCATGCTGATGCTCATTGGCCTGAGCGTTAAACATGACCACAGAGAAAAAGCTAAACAACACGGCTTTGGCGGTAGTATTCATACTTGATGCTCCTGAAAAGTTAATATTAAGGATTACTCCACCCAACCGCCGCCTAAGGCAGCAAACAGCTTAATTTCATTAACCTGTTGGGCGTAATTAAGATCGAGCAGCGATTGCTGCGTAGCGAATAAAGAACGTTCGGCGTCCAGTACTTCGATGTAGCTAACCGCACCATTTTGATAAAGCGCTCTGGCGCGTTGTAAGGTGATTTGCAATGACGTCAGGTAGCGCTGCTGACCGCTAATTTGATCGGCAATGCTTTGGCGCAACACCAGCGCATCCGCCACCTCTTTAAACGCGTTCTGAATTTTTTGTTCGTAATTCACCACCGACTGCTGTTGGCGAATTTCAGCGAGGTCGAGATTGGACTGATTACGTCCGGCGTTAAAAATGGGAATATCAATTTTGGGGACAAAATTCCACATGCCGCTGGTCGCATTAAATAAGCTGGAGAGATCGCTGCTGCTGCTGGAAACCGAACTGGTCAAGGTAATCGACGGGAAAAACGCTGCCCGTGCGGCGCCGATATTGGCATTCGCCGCCATTAATCCGTGTTCAGCTTCCAAAATATCCGGGCGCTGCAACAGGATTTGCGACGAGAGCGACGGCGGCAGCGTTACTGGTTTAATATCTCCGCTGCTGCGCATCTGGTCGTTGGGTAATTTCCCGTACGTACCCAGCAACAGTTGCAGCGCGTTGTTGGCCTGCGCCAGTTCACCTTTACGCTTCGCGATTTCGCTGCGCGTGCTTTCAATCACGCCCCGCGCCTGTTCCAGCGCCAGTACGTTGGTGCTTCCGGTCAGCAACTGCTTCTCAACAAAAGCGTAAGAACGCTGATAGTTTTGCAGCGTTTCTTCGGCAATTTGCAGTTGTGCATAAGCCAGACGCTGATTGAAATAACTTTGCGATACGTTGGAGATTAATGAGATGTGTACCGCCCGACGCGCCTCTTCGCTGGCAAAGAAGTTCTGTCGCTCGGCTTCACTCATATTTTTCAGCCGACCAAAGAAGTCCAGATCGAAACTGAGATTGAGTCCAGCTTCGAATTCACGATCGGTGCTGCTATCGCCTTTTAATTTGCCGCTGTAAGTACCACTGGAACCTGCCGTGATTTGCGGATAGCGATCAGCGTCCGTGACGCCATATTGCGCTCTCGCTTCCTGAACTTTTAGCACTGCCATACGTAAATCGCGGTTATTGACCAGCGCCTCGCCAATCAGCGCCTTTACCTGGGAGTCAACGAAGAAGCTCCGCCAGCCCGTGTCCTGATATCCCACCGGTGCAGAAACCAGGGCGTTCTGGCTTAAGGAGAATTGCTGCGGTACAGGCAATGTCGGACGCTGATAGTCCGGCGCCAATGAACAACCGGCGAGAACGAATACAGCGCTGAGGGTAAGAAGCTTAAATTTGCTCATAGTTCTTCTCGTCCTGACCGGACTGATGGCCCTAAAAAATGTAGGAATTTATAGTGTTGTACTTTAACGAAGTGACTCTGTTTAAGCGGTGACAGGAAAATGACAAAACTGTCATTTTCCCAATAACCGATTGCTATCCGATCCCGCTTCCCTAGAATTGAAAGTCCGCACAACCCGTGTGAGAAGGAGAATGCGATGAAGGTGTTGATAGTCGAAGATGAGAAAAAAACCGGTGAATACCTGACGAAAGGCCTGACGGAAGCGGGTTTTGTCGTGGATTTAGCGGATAACGGCCTGAACGGGTACCACCTGGCGATGACCGGCGATTACGACCTGCTCATACTCGACATCATGCTGCCGGATGTAAACGGCTGGGATATCGTACGGATGCTGCGTTCCGCTAACAAAGGGATGCCCATTCTTCTCCTCACCGCGCTGGGTACCATTGAACATCGGGTTAAAGGTCTGGAATTAGGCGCTGATGATTATCTGGTCAAACCGTTCGCCTTCGCCGAACTGCTGGCGCGGGTCAGAACGCTGCTGCGCCGCGGGGCGGCGGTGATTGTCGAAAGCCAGTTTCAGGTCGCGGATTTAATGGTCGATCTGGTCAGCAGAAAAGTCACCCGCAGCGGGACGCGTATTACCCTGACCAGCAAAGAGTTTACGCTGCTTGAGTTTTTCCTGCGTCATCAAGGGGAAGTTTTACCCCGCTCACTGATCGCTTCCCAGGTCTGGGATATGAATTTTGACAGCGATACCAATGCCATCGACGTCGCCGTTAAGCGTCTGCGCGCCAAAATTGATAACGATTTTGAGCCGAAACTGATTCAGACCGTACGCGGCGTGGGATATATGCTTGAGGTTCCTGATGCCCAGTAAACGATGGCGGCGCCCTTTTTCGCTGGCGACACGACTGACCTTTTTTATCAGTCTGGCGACGATCGCTTCATTTTTCGCCTTTGCATGGATAATGATCCACTCCGTGAAGGTCCATTTCGCCGAGCAGGACATCAATGATTTACAAGAGATCAGCGCCACGCTGGAGCGGATTATTAACCAACCCAACGAGCCGGAATCACGCCGTCTGGAAACGCTAAAAAACGTGGTTGAGGGCTACTCGAACGTCATTATTTCTCTGGAAGATAGTAAGCAGAAAGCCATTTTTCATTCGCCAAATGCGCCGGATCTCCGGCAATTTATCGCTAGCGCAAGACCGGATAAAAATGCCCATGCCAGCGATGTTTTTATTATATCCGGCCCAACACTGCAAACGGCCAAACATATTCACGGACAAAAAACGTCGTCTAACTGGCGAATGATTCGCCTGCCGGTAGGAAAGCTGACTGATGGAAAAGCGGCGTATACGCTGTATCTGGCGTTATCGATCGATTTTCATCTGCACTATATTAACGACCTGAAAAACAAACTGATTATGACGGCATCGCTGATTAGCATGATGATTGTATTTATCGTGCTGTTCGCTGTGTATAAAGGCCATGAACCGATCCGTAATGTCAGTCGGCGCATCCAAAATATCACCTCAAAAGATCTTGATGTGCGCCTCGATCCGCAAGCGGTCCCTATTGAACTGGAACAACTGGTAAGTTCGTTTAATCACATGATCGAACGCATCGAGGATGTATTTAAACGTCAGTCGAACTTCTCGGCAGATATTGCCCATGAGATCCGCACGCCAATAACCAACCTGGTCACACAAACGGAAATTGCGCTCAGCCAACCCCGTAGCCAAAAAGAGCTGGAAGACGTGCTGTATTCCAATCTTGAAGAGTTTGGTCGTATGTCGAAAATGGTAAGCGACATGCTGTTTCTGGCGCAGGCAGACAACAATCAGCTTATCCCGGAAAAGACAGCGCTTAATCTGGCCGATGAGGTTGGTAAAGTGTTCGATTTTTTCGAAGCCTGGGCAGAAGAGCGCGAGGTTGGCTTACGTTTTGAAGGACGCGCATGCTGGGTTTCAGGCGATCCGTTAATGCTACGCCGGGCAATGAGTAATCTGCTTTCAAATGCCATGCGCTACACGCCAAAAGGCGAGTCGGTAACCGTGCGGGTGAAAGAGGCGGATGGCCTGGTCCAGATAGTCGTGGAAAATCCCGGCCCCCCCATTCCCCCACAGCATCTATCGCGGCTATTTGATCGGTTTTATCGGGTTGACCCTTCGCGACAGCGTAAAGGCGAAGGCAGCGGTATTGGCCTGGCGATTGTGAAATCGATTGTTATCGCCCATCAGGGGAAAGTCTCGGTGACATCCGATCAGCTTGCCACCCGTTTTATTCTGACGCTGCCCAAGCATGCGATGTAATTTATGATAATGGCGTTGATACCTTAAACAATTCGAGTTGCAGGAAGGCGGCAAGAGAGGGAATCCCCGGTCACTTACTTAAGTAAATGACTGGGGTGAACGAGCGCAGCCAACGCATATGCAGCTTGAAGTATGAACGATATATATCATCACCGATTCTCTGACATAACCGTCATAGTCCTGTCACGCCGCTGACAGCCCTCACCAATTATAATTTCTTCCGTAAACCCAAACAGGAGAAATATGATGAATAAGATATCCTCTTTTTTCGCTATCGCGTTTTTTATTTCAGCTGGCGTTAATGCGGCAGACACACCCAAAATGCATCAGCAGGCCGCAGCAGCCCATGAAATGATGAATAACAGCAGTGCCCCTGCACATCAACAAATGGCGCAAGAACACGTCGCGCAGACGAATAATTCAACGTCAACGCCATCCCAGGCACACCCCTTTTCACAAATGAATAAACATGAAAAAGCGATGGTCGTTCACCAGTCAGTGAATAACGGTCATTCATATGCCCATGAGGTTCAGGCCAGGCAGCACCGTGCACAGATCCCCGCGCAAGGGTAACGTTGTCCTGTGTTGAATAAAATGTCCATCAATACGCTATGTATGAATATTGCGGACAAAACGCGCCACGCAGGCCTGTCCATTTACAAGCCTGCGTTCCTGCCGTTAATGTCAATATTAATATTTCTTTAAACACTTCATTAAAAAGTAAATATAATTAAGCGTTTTATCTTACTTGTATAAAATACGTAATTCACCTGCTTGTAATGTTGCATATTACAGCCCCCACGCTCTCACCATTAATATAAATTAGGATTACCCCTGGTATGCGTCATTAATATTTAATGGGAGACTGCCGTCGTCGTAAACATGACACTCGAACAGTTCGTATTCCTATAAATAAACTTAATGATGATAGTGAGCAAAAAATGAAAAAACGTCTGCTGACCCTCTTTGTCCTCAGCCTGACAACGGCCACAACAGCATGCGCAATTACCCCGGCAATGCAGAAAAAGTATGAACATTCAGGTTGTACGCAAATGAGTGAACTCAATGGCTGCGATATCAATAAATCCTATCAGTGGAACCGCGATCATGGCTTTATTGAGAACGGCAACAGCCAGCAGAGCCGTCATCATCGTCATGGTGAAGAGCAGCAAAATACCGCTGACCGGGATAACCACGATAATGCCGATATTTACGGCAAATTCAGCGGAAATTACGTAGCCAAATTTGCCAATGGTCAACGCAGCGTTGATATTCACGTCGAGGGTTCCAGCGTGTACGTCAATGGTAATGAAGTGCGTGACGTAAATACCTATCAGGATACGATGACTTTCCGTGTCGGCTATGCCACTTACACCATTAAAACGAATGGTCGCGGTAGCTGGAATGACAGCGATGCCGGGAATGCTGGCAAAATTGTGCGCGAGTAACGGATACCGCCACAATGAAAAAACTGATTTCCACGTTGGTTATTATGGCTAGTCTGTCGGGCTGTGCCGAACATCCTTACCTTTCTGCAGCCGCTGCTGGTATTGGGGCCGCAGCAGTTGCCACGGCGATCGCTAATCACAAAAACCGTGAAGCCAACCGTGATAAAGAGCATGAACGCCAGGAGCGCGAGCAAAGGGAGAACCAGCATGCGTGGCGGCATCGTCACCATCACTCCGATGATGACGGCCATTACTATCACCGCTAAGTCAGCACAAAGAGCGCTGCGATCACAGCGCTCTCAACGGTCATGTATTACAGTATGTCGTTTTAATACTGGAGTCAGGCATGGCATTAACCCTCACGGTATTGCTTGAAAACAGGCGCGCTGCGAGCGCAGATAAATCATTACGGGCAAAGCCTGGATTAAGTCTGTTAGTTCAGGATGAAACCACCACCATACTATTTGATACCGGCCCGGACGACAGCTTCATACTTAATGCCGCGCAAATGGGCGTAGACCTGACGCAATTGACCGCCGTGGTTCTTTCGCACGGCCATTACGATCACTGTGGCGGCGTGCCGTGGCTGGCGGATAACAGTCGTATCATTTGCCATCCCCAAATAGCCTGCGAGCGGTACGCCTCAATAACCCTGGCGGGAACGCCAAGAAAAATAAAAAAACTCTCGCGTGATAACGACTACTCTCGACTAATCATGGAATACACCCGTGAACCGTTGGCGATCAGCGATCGATTTTTGTGGTCCGGCGAAATTAGTGTCGCCACTCCACAGGCCTATGGCGTTATTAGCGAGAAAACACCTCAACCGGATTACATCAGCGACGAAGGCGTATTGATCTATAAATCTGATCGCGGGTTAGTCATCATTACCGGATGCGGGCATCGGGGAATAGAGAATATCGTACGCCATTGCCAAAACATCACCGGCGTTAACCAAATTTACGCCCTCGTCGGTGGGTTCCATTTACGCACCGCCTCCCCCGCTAAGCTATGGCGAACCCGACAATTTATTAAGCTACAACAACCAGAAAAACTACTCGGCTGTCATTGCACCGGTTCGTGGGGTCGATTGTGGCTACCGGGAACTGACGCCCCGGCAACGGGAGATGTGATTGTGCTGGCAAAGTAACGGCGATAAGAGATTGCCATACCAGCAATAAAAAGCGGGAGCCTTACGGCCCCCGCTTTTCAACCATCATTACAGAGTGACGATTGCTGGCTCATCAAAGACGGTGAGTTTTGGCGCTTCGCCGGTGAATTTCTCTGCGTATACCAGGCTGGTATTCCCCGCGCAGCCATTCGCCAGCCTTGAGGTTGGGATATCCGCCGTCAGCACGTTCGCGCCGCCATTTTTGCAGATACCGTTCTCAATATCTGGCCATGCGCCTTCATGGATACAGATGATTCCCGGTTTGATACCGTCACTGATGTGTGCCCCCACCAGCACCTGTCCACGCGCGTTCCATACGCGTACCAGATCGCCCTCGGCAATACCTCTGGCTTTCGCATCATCCGGGTGAATCGTTACCGGCTCACGATTGGCAATCGCGTACTCTTTGCGCAGCGAAGCGTAGTTCAACTGACTATGCAGACGATGTGCCGGGTGCGCCGTCAGTAGCTGCAGTTGATCTTTATCCGCAGTTCCTTTCCATTCATCGGGTTCAATCCATGACGCATGCGGCGGACAATCTTTGTATTGATAGCCTTCAATCGTTTTTGAGTAGATTTCTATCTTACCGCTCGGCGTTCCAAGCGCATTCATCACCGGATCGCTGCGGAAATCCGCGTAGCGTACATATTTGTTATTCTTTTCATTCTCACGCATTTCGATCAGTTTGTTTTGCTGCCAAAACGCGTTGAACTGAGGCATGGCGATACGCTGGGCGCGGGCGGCTTTTTGTGCGGCATCATAGAACTGCTTCAGCCAAGCCATTTCATCTTTGCCCTCGGTGTAGACCGCCTTACCGCCAGGCTTGAGCATCTCCGCCAGATCGGCAAATACGTCAAAATCACTGCGTGCTTCAAACTGCGGCTCAATGACCTGCTTCATCGGCACCAGATGTTGGTTACTGTAATCACCGGTCATGGTCAGATCGTTGCGCTCAAACGACGTGGTGATCGGCAGGACTATATCGGCATGTTTGGCCGCTGCGGTCCAGTAGCACTCAGAGATGACAACCAGTTCAGGCTTCTGCCAGGCTTTGATTAAACGGTTAGTATCCTGATGATGGGTAAAGTTAGCGCCGCCCGCCCACCAGATCATTTTGATATCCGGGAAGGTTTGCTCTTTACCGTTATGCTGATATTTGCCGCCTGGATTTTCCAGCGCTTCGACAATTCGCGCTACCGGCAGGCTGATCACCGCATCGGAAACCGCCCAGTCGTTACCCGCAGATGACCCACCCTCAATTTGGGCGGAGATGGCTGGCAATACCCCCCCGGTACGCGTTGGGTTACCGCCGTTGGAATAGTGATAAGAGAACCCGAAACCACCGCCTTCGGTACCAATTTGCCCCAGCATCGCCGCCAGAGTCACCAGCATCCAGTGTTTTTGCTCACCGTATTGCTGGCGCTGAATCCCCCAACCCGCCATGAGCATGGTTTTATTGCTGGAGAAAATTTCCGCCAGCTTCTCCAGTTGCTCCGCAGGCACGCCGCACACGCCGGAAGCCCACTCGGCGGTTTTCTCTATTTTGTCGCTCTTGCCGAGCAAATACTCTTCAAACTGCGGATATCCGGTGGTGTATTTTTCCAGGAAGGCTTTGTCATGGAGATTTTTCTTCACCAGCGTATGGGCGATCCCTAACATCATCGCCACATCGGTCCCCATATGTGGCGCAATCCAGGTCGCATTATCACCAAAGAACTCAATGGTTTCGGAACGCATCGGATCGATGGCGATGACGCTTTTCCCTGATTTCTTCAGCAGATTAAAGTATTCAATCCCCTGTTCATCCGTGCTGCTCCAGGCAATCTTGAGGGTATTGAGCGGGTTCATACCCCACAGCACCACGACCTGACTGTGCTCAAGCACCATCGGCCAGGTGGTTTGCTGCTCATAGACTTCAACCGATCCCACAACGTAAGGCATGATCACCTGCGCGGCACCGGTTGAATAATCTCCGGTATGACCTACGTAACCACCGGCCATGCTCATATAGCGTTGCAGTAAGGTTTGCGCTTTATGCAGAACGCCGCTGGAGCGCCAGCCATAAGAACCAGCAAATATCGACGCCGGGCCATAGCTGCTACGGATCCGGCTATGCTGCTCATGTATCAGTTTCAGTGCCTGCTCCCAGCTAACCCGCACGAAAGGATCGCTTCCACGTTTACCATCCGCATTACCCGGGTTTTCCAGATAGCTTTTGCGCACCATCGGATATTTTACGCGGATATTGGTATGGACCTGATCCGGCGCGGTTTGCTGTAACGAGTTCGGCACCGTTTTAGGCAACGCGCCTTTTGAGGAAACCACTTTGCCATCTTTTACTTCCACGTATACCGCGCCCCAACGTGCTGCCGTCAGAATCGCTCCGCCATTTTGGCCTTCGGCCCAGGCCGGCATTGGGATCACCGAAGAAATCGCCATTGTCCCGGTTGCCGCGCCAGCCGTCTTAATAAAGTCACGTCTTGTGAGTTTCATGATTTCTCCTGATTTATCGCTTATTTGTTCATGTCTTTAGCGTTGTACTGGAAGTAACGGCTCAGGATATCCAGTTCGTTTTCACTGATATTGGTGCGAGCGCCCATCCCTTTTGCTACTGAAGGCCAGGCGTTGAGCGTGAAATGATTCGCCGGAATTGGCGCATGGCAGCCCGCGCAGTACACATTGTCGAGTTTGCGTGCGTAATCCCACATCAGTTCACGGCTGGCGAGAGCGGAACCGCTCCATTCACCCTGCAGCACGACATCTCGCCACACATTGCCGTAATCATCTTTTTTCCAGTCGGAGAGGATCTTCAGCGATTGCTGACCTTTTTCACTCAGGCTGGCAAGAATCAAACGCTGTCCTGCCGCGTAGTAAATGACCTGTTCATTTCCCTGCATCTGGCTACCGCGAATCTCGACCTGTCGCGTATTGTCCGTTGTTTTCAGAACCTGCATTTTTGTTGCCGGGTAAACGGTTCCCAAATCGCCCAGCGCGGTGTTGCTTACGGCATAAAGCTCTGTTGCCGAAGCAGGGGTGGAGGCGGACTGCGCTTCAAGCCCTTTGAGCGCGCTGTCATCCATTTTTATTTCAGGTGGAAAATGGGCGACGCCTTTGTGGCAATCAATACAGGTTTGCTTTTCCTCAATGCCCATTTTGTGCATTTTCTGGGCCTCTGCGCGTTGTGCGGCAAGATCCATCGCGTCCATGCTGTGACAGCTACGGCAGGTCGCAGAATCGCTCGCTTTTAGCTGTGCCCAAACGGTTTGCGCCATTTCCAGACGGTGTTCTTCAAATTTTTCTGGGGTATCGATTTTTTTGGTTATGAACTGATGATAAACATCTTTTGAGGCCCGCAGTTTAGCCACCAGATAATCCAGGCCGCCCTGGGGGATATGACAATCAGCACACTCTGCACGAATACCTTTCTGATTCTGAAAGTGAACCGAACCGGTATATTCCTCATACGGTGCTTGCATCGTATGGCACGATAAACAGAATTCCGTGCTTGAGGTTTTGTGCAACGTCCATTGCCCTGCCAAAACGATAACAGCACCAAGAACAATGCACAGCAGCATCGTCCCGAGGATGGTTTTATTTATTTTTCTCATCTTTTATTCCCACAAGACGAATACCCTTTAATGGGTAGACAATAATTACCCTAACGCGGCTACTTATTGATATTCATCAAACGCAGAGGGAAATGAGAATCAGCATGTGGGTAAGTTTGAAGGCGCTCGCATAATTAATAAGAACGAAATTAAATATAAAATACCTTTTTAAAATCAGAGGATTGAACCAAGCCCAAGGTTTAATTAACCATTAATCATGGAAACGTCAGAATAAAAATTTAATGAGTGCTGAATGGCATTAAAATTATGCCCTTGGCAATAGTCGCTATATAATAAAATATACAATGAAAAAACATAAAAACGAACCCTTTTCTATTACGTGATAACACGTATTAATGAAGATACCCCTCTTGTGGTTGTGCTCAGATATACATTCACGACAAGAGTTGTGACACACACCTATCATTGACGCGCATTTATGCATGCAACCTTGATCTGGTCACTTATTATACAGATTCGATTTTCGCTACACTCTGGGTAGAGGTAAACAAACAGGAGGTAGTGAATATGTATCGCTCAATTCTGGTACCCATTGATATCTCTGAAACCGATTTAACCCGCCATGTTGTTCCACAGGTCCTGGCGCATGCCAAAACCGCTAAGGTCCACTTTTTAGCCGTTATTCCTACCGTTCCGTTCTATGCCTCGCTGGGGCTGGCTTACTCAACAGAATTCCCGGACAGAAGCGGTCTGCAGGCCAAGGCCAGCGAAAAACTCGAAGAGATTATTAAGCAGTTCAATATTCCTGCAGGCAGGAGTCAGACTCACGTCGTTTACGGCCCGCCGAAGGATCAGATCCTCAAACTGGCGGAAGCGGTAGACGCTGAGCTTATTGTTATTGCCTCACATAAGCCTGGTTTTAGCACTTATCTGCTGGGTTCAACGGCTGCTGCCGTAGTACGCCATGCAAAATGTCCCGTGCTGGTTGTGCGGTGATAGGGTCAAAATGGGGGCGAATTTGCACTAACGTTTATAAGTTAAGCATTCTTGAGAACATGTGATGCTTGCTCAGGGTTCCGTTCACCTCAGCGGTAAATGTAGCAATATACCGGAGGCAACAGATTCATTGCCTCCGGATGTCCCACTCTCAGTTACTCATTACGGCCATTCATTTTCGTTAAAATGACAAGCATTAGAGCGAATGCATTCCCGTTGTTCTGTGGCTTAGGCCATCACTCAGTTCTGAATATCCAGCCTGACCAGTGCCAGCAACAGCTGACTCAGCGCGCCATAGAAACCAAAGTCATCATAGCGGCGGCATTTGGCGGTGAATTCCGGTAACCAGCGTAACAGCCCCGCCAGCGTTTCTCTGCGCAGCGCATCAATACGCTGGCGGCTAAACCCGGACTCTCCCAGAGAAAAATGCAGATGACTCAGCAGTTCGATAAAAATTGCCAGATGATCGGCTGACTCGCTAAACGTTTCGCTTACCTGCATGCCAGCATCGGCTAACAATCGTTTAATGACCCCGTAATTCGGCCCTCCTTCAAGATGGGCCGACGCATAGGGTAACGCCGCGTGTTTTTCCGTCATCAGAAACAGGCTACAAAAATCAGCCGCCAGTTCGAGGGTTGCGTCCTCACGCACCTGAAGCGCAGCAATTTTCTCCTCCAACTGAAGGACTTCCGCTTCAAGCGACGGTTCACCTTTTAGCACCGCGAACCACTCAGCCATTTCGCTGGACTGCAAAAGTGCCAGGCTGTCATCGTCACGTTCCCGGGAAAACAACTGCGCCAGCCAGGCGTAAACGCAGGCCATCTGTTCTGTTGTAAGGGAAGAGTGTTTTATCATGACGATACCTTCTCCGCCGGAACATATTCGCACTGCGCCACCATTTTTATCGGGCCGCTGAACGCCGTCACGTTATCCACCTTGCCGGTATATTTCTCAATTTCCACCAGCGTGGTATGAGCGCTGGTCGCCTGTGCCAGTTGAGACGTGCCGATATCGATTGTTAATACGTTTGGATTGCCGTATTTACACAGCGCCCCAGTTTCTCCGCCGTTATCAGGGTCGTACCAGGCACCTTCATGAATACGCGCCACGCCTGGCGAGTAGAGATCGGAGACAACCGCCCCGGCCAGTACTTGTCCACGTGCGTTAAAGACACGGACAATATCACCGTTGCGAATCCCCCTGACGCTGGCATCCTGCGGGTTGATAAACACCGGCTCTTTACCGCTTACCGCATAATGCTTACGCAGCGCTTCAGATTCACAAAGCTGCGAGTGCAGACGGAAATCAGGGTGAACAGATTGCAGATGCAGTGGCCAACGCTGCGACCCGGGTCCACCATGTGAGCGTTCGATTTTCTCAAACCACATCGGATGCCCCTGGCAGTCGTCATACTGCATACCGGCAATGGTTTTCGAGAAAATTTCGATCAATCCGCTCGGCGTGCCCAGCGGCTCAAGATCGGGGTCTTCGCGGAATGCCTGATGACGTACAAACATCTGCGGATGTTCGAATTCAACGTACTCTTGCTGATTCCAGAAAACGTCAAAAGCGGGGAGATGAACGCCGCGCCCTTTCCCCTGCTGGCTTCCTTCCTGCCAGATCCGTTTCAGCCACCCCATCTCATCCAGCCCTTCGGTAAAGGCTTCTTCACGATTAAAGCGGCGGCAGAGATCGCGGAAAATATCGAAATCATTACGTGCTTCAAATTGCGGCTGCACCAACTGTTTCATGGCGATAATGCCGCGGTTGGAGTGGTTGCCATACTGGTCAAGATCGTTACGCTCAAACTGAGTCGTTGCGGGCAATACGATGTCAGCGAATCGACAGGTCGAGGTCCACTGATTATCGATGGCGATAACGGTTTCCAGCTTACGCCAGCCCTCAATAATACGATTGATCTGCTGGTGACGATGGAAAGGGTTGGTCCCGGCAAAAACGCACATCTTCAACGGCGGCAACTTAACGGTTTTGCCGTTCCAGTTAATTTGTTTACCCGGCTCAAGAATCGCATCGATAAAACGCGCGATCGGGATGGTGCTGCTGTACCCCTTATAATCAGTGCTGTCATGCACAGGAGGTACGGTGGTGGAGCCAGAAAAACCGCTCAGGATAATCCCTTTGCGGCTTGGCGTGCCCGCGCCGTTGTAGTGCCAGCCAAAGCCGAAGCCACCGCCGGGTAAGCCGATTTGTCCAAGCATTGAGGCCAGCACCACGATCATCCACGCCCACTGTTCCCCGTGCTGCATACGCTGGACGCACCAGCCGGCAATAATCTGCGTTCTTCCGCCCGCCATTTGCCGCGCCAGTTCACGAATCGTATCGGCATCAATCCCGCATATTTTTTCCGCCCACTGGGCATCTTTAGGCTGTCCGTCACTTTCCCCCAGCAGATATGGCAGAAACTGCTCAAACCCAACGCAGTAGTTATCGAGAAAATGCTTATCGTAGAGCTTCTCGGTATAAAGTGTGTGCGCCAGCGCCAGCTGTAGCGGCACATCGGCCTGCGGATTCACAGCGACGTGTTTAACCTTGTCGCGGCCCAGGTAGTCGTGCGTCGAGGTGATGACCGGATCAACGCTGATAACCGAGATCTCGCCGCGCGCCACTTTTTCTTTCAGTTGTTCGTAGTATTCATAAACATCATGATCCGGGCACCACCAGTTCGCCTGCTGGTTTTTAATCAGGTCGGAACCCCACAGCACAATCGTTTTGCTGTTTTTCAGCACCAGCGGCCATGAGGTCTGCTGTTCATATACCTCCATTGACCCGACCACGCGCGGCAGAATCACCTGGGCTGCACCAGTGGAATAGTCGCCCCCGGTACTTACGCTGTTGCCGTGCAGCGCAATGGCGCGCGCCAGCATCCCCGAGGCGTTATGGAACATGCCGGTTGATTGCCAACCGCTGGCCGTCAGCAGCGCGCTCGGGCCATAGGTCTTCTGAATTCGCTCCAGCTCCTGATAGAAGAAGTCCAGCGCTTCATCCCACGAAACGCGCACAAAGCGGTTATCTCCACGCTGCGTGGTATCGCTCTGATGGCGTTTACGCAACCAGTCGACGCGGACCATTGGATAGCGAATACGCGCCCCACCATGCACGTGATCCGGCAGTCCGGCGATCATTTTTGACGGGTACTTATCACGCTCAAACGGTTTGGCTTCAATAAAACGCCCATCAACCACGGTGGCGCGGATTGCCCCCCAGTGAGATCCGGTCAGGATCCCCTCTTTGACGCCAGTTCCCTGCACCTCTGCGGCGTTGGCGCTGCGCGGTGTGAGCAGCGAAGGTCCTAACATACCAGCGACGGTCAAGCCGCCCAACTGCAGTAGAAAACGACGGCGAGATGCCTGAAAGAGATCGTTATTTTTCATTGCTTTCTCCCTTATCGCCATGCGGCTTGTCCGTGGTGTCAGAGGCATTCATCTGCAAATATTTCAGTAAGGTACGTTCTTCACGTTTATCCAGACTGGTAAATCCAATCATGCCGTTCAACGTGCCAATCCAGCCGTTGGCGTCAAAGTGTTCTTTCTCAGGTGCGCCGTGGCACTGGTTACAGGTTCCGTTATAGAGCGAGTCGGCATAAGCCCAGATTGGCTTAATGTCGTTAACCATATCGCCCTTCTGCATCCAGGCGGTGGCCTGCAGCTTGCTCCACTGCGTGTTCGTTTCCGCGACGGTCGTTTGCTCCAGGGTTTTCACGTGCTGCTGAATGTCGCCACGAATGGAGGCCACAAAAATGCGTTTACCTGGCAATTGCGCCAGCACGCGCTGACGCCCGTTACTCTCTGTCCAGCCCACAATCTCAATTTGCAGCCAGTCGCCGTCACGCTTTAACACTTTTACTTCAGAAGCAGGCAGCAGTGAGCCCGCAGGTTCTTTATCCCCTTTGGCGGCATAAATAGGTTTGATGTCCAGGGAATAGAGCGTATCGCCATCGTCGTTTGCGTTGGCGCGTAACTGGTCAAACTGCTTGCGGAAACCGCTGCTCATATCGGGAAGCTGATGCGCAATACCTTTATGGCAGTCAATACAGGATTGATTGTCCTTGGCCGCAATCTTCATCTGACGCGCAGCTTCAGGGTGCTGTTTCGCGTGATCCATCGCATCATAGTTATGACAGGAACGACAGGTCGCGGAGTTGTTCTCTTTCATTCGCGCCCATTCGCGCTCCGCCAGCTCGGCACGTTTGGCTTCGAATTTCTCAGGAGTATCAATAGAGTGGGCAACAAAGGTCTGGTAAATATCGTTGCTGGCCTCCAGCTTACGTTTCACCATGCCAGGGATATCGGATGGAATGTGGCAATCATGACACTCTGCGCGCACCCCGGAGGCATTCTGAAAATGCGCAGACTGTTTATATTCTTCATAAACCGGCTGCATGCTGTGGCAGCTCACGCAAAATTCGGTTGAACTGGTTAATTTAATGCCAACGTGCGGTAAGACGATCAGCGCGATACCGACCACCATTCCGATGACGACCAGCGCCAACACTGACCAACGTGCGCTCGGTCTGAGCAGCGCCCTCCATAGTTTCCGCATAATAGCCCCTGTAAATATATGGTTTAGTTACAGAGGATCTTATTTCGCAAATGTGAACGGCAACACTGGTCAGGATGAATGGCTTACGGCACAATGTGAACAGATATGAACAGAAAGAGACAACAACCAGGATGTCGCATCACATTGTCATTGTTGAGGATGAACCCGTTACCCAGGCACGATTACAGGCTTATTTTGAACAGGAAGGTTATCACGTCTCGGTCACAGCCAGTGGAGCCGGCCTGCGTGAAATCATGTCACAACACTCTGTCGATCTTATTCTGTTAGATATCAATCTCCCGGATGAAAATGGCTTAATGCTGACCCGCGCCCTGCGTGAACGCTCAACGGTGGGGATCATCCTGGTAACGGGTCGTAGTGACCAAATTGACCGTATCGTTGGCCTGGAAATGGGGGCTGATGATTATGTCACCAAGCCGCTGGAGCTACGTGAACTGGTGGTGAGAGTGAAAAATTTACTCTGGCGTATCGACCTTGCCCGCAAGGCGCGACCGGAGGCTAAAGACAACTGCTATCAGTTTGCCGGGTATTGTCTGAACGTCTCCCGTCATACTCTGGAACTGGGCGACGAGGCAATCAAACTCACCCGCGCCGAGTATGAAATGCTGGTCGCGTTTGTCACCAATCCGGGGGAAATTCTCAGTCGCGAACGTTTACTGCGCATGCTTTCGGCGCGACGGGTAGACAATCCGGACTTACGCACCGTGGACGTACTGATCCGCCGTTTACGCCACAAGCTGCGGGCTGATTTACTGGTGACACAGCACGGGGAAGGCTATTTTTTAGCGGCCGACGTGTACTGATACAGATAAACAGGACGGAATCCGCCGGGTGACAACGAGCACTTTACATGCTGGCTGTCGGCATTTTTCGGGGTGAGCACCAGGATCGGTGGGCTGATATTTTCCGGCACCGGTTGTCCTTGTAATACTCTGATAGCCTGCTGAATCGCCAGTTCACCTTGCCAGACCATTTGATCGCTGGCAGCCATAATGATTCTTTCGCGTTTAAGCCCGCGATACACCTGATGCGACAGATAAAAAGAGACGACAGTTAACGGCGCGCCCTGATTGCGCTTCTCCCCCATTGCCGCTTCCGCAGCAATTGCCGTACCGGCCACCACGTCGGCATCCGGGTGACGCTCAAGCATCTCCTGCAACAGATTACGCTGTATTTCAATATCATTATCGCCCAACGCCACATCCACGATGCGCACCTGACTGCCGGCAATCGCCTGACGGAATCCGGCCACCATCTCACGACTGCCCCCGGCGTCATCAGGTCCTGGCAATAATAAGACCTTTAGCTGTTTGCCCGCGCTCCACTTAACCAAATAGCGGCCTGGCTGATAACCCATCTGGAACCACGGAACCCCAACCCGGGCTTTTACCGTTGCGTCATGGATAGCATTCACCACCTCGATAACCGGTAGCGTGCCAACCTGTGCCTGCAAATCCGGAAAAGTCGTCGTGCTGCTGCCCAACAAAATGGCATCCGCGCCCCATTGCTGGCATTGAGCGATTTGTGATTTTTGCGTGTCGAACTGGCGATACCCTCCCGCCTCGAGCACCTTCAGGCTTACGCCGTATTTTTTCGCCGCCTCCAGCATGCCGTAATTCACGGAAAGCCAGTAGGAATCCTTCAGGCTGGGATACAGCGCGCACAGTTTCCAGACTTTGTTTGCAGTAACGTCCGTTAGCGGCTCCGGCACTGCCTGCTGGGTATCCTGCCAGCGCAGCAGTGCGGACCCGGTCGCGTGACCTAAGCCGGGAAAAAGTGTGATAAGCAGGAAAACCAATACGCGCATGATAGCCTCAACATTGATAAGGCTTTATCCTAGTTGCTTTCCTCTTTTGGACTCAACCTTTTTAATCTGTGGCGACCCGACAGTGAATTTATCTCTGACCAAACGACTGTGGATAGGCTTCGGGCTGATGGCGGCACTGACCCTCATTAGTACGCTGGTTGGCTGGTATAACCTGCGTTTTGTCAGCCAGGTTGAGCAGGCCAATACCCAGGCGCTGATCCCGACCATGGACATGGCGCGCCAGCTCAGCGAAGCCAGCGCCTGGGAACTGTTTTCCGCGCAGAATCTGACCACCGCAGATAATGAAAATATGTGGCTGGCTCAGGGGCGTATGTTAACCGCCCAAAGCCTGAAAATTACCGCTTTACTGAAAACCCTGCGCGAGCAGGGCTTTGATACGTCGGCCATTGAACAACAGGAAAAAGAGATCGCCCAGTCGTTAAGCCATCAGGGGGAGTTGGTTGGCGAACGTCTGAAACTGCGCAATCGGCAGCAACAGCTCAGCCAACATATTGTTGAGGCTACCGCCGACGTTGCCGAAATGGCGCGCGGTCAGGCCAGTAATGCCGCCACCTCGGCGGGCGCTACGCAGGCAAGCATTTATGACTTGATTGAGAGCCATCAGGGGCAGGCGGCGGAACACGCTCTCGACAGGCTTATCGATATCGATCTGGAATATTATAACCAGATGAATGAACTGCGCCTGAGCGCGCTACGCGTGCAGCAAATGGTGATGAATCTGGGGAATAACCAGGCGCAGAATAACCTTGCAGCGCTGGAAACCCAGCTTAATGCCGCCGTCAGAGTGCTTCACCGCCGACAAATACGCATTGAAGATCCGATGGTACGCACTCAGGTTGCCGGCGCTGTAAATTCGATAAGCCGTTATGTCGATCTGCTGGCCCTGTATCGTCAGGATAATGACATCACCACCCGCTTACAGATCTTATCGCAGAACAATATCGAGCAATTTACCCGTTTCAGTAGCGAAGTCAGTCAGTTGGTAGAAATCATTGGCCAACGCAATCAGACCGGGCTGGCGCATCTCAAACAGGCCAGCCAGCGCGGGCAAACGCTGCTGCTGCTGTTAGGTGCGGTGTCATTGTGCTTGTTAATTCTCATTCTTTGGCGCGTAGTTTACCGCTCGGTGACGCGTCCGTTGGCGCAGCAAACCCAGGCGTTACAGCGTCTGCTTGAAGGTGATATTGACTCCCCATTTCCGGAAACCGCGGGCGTTCGCGAACTGGATACCATCGGGCGGTTAATGGACGCCTTTCGCGGCAGCGTTCACGCCCTTAATAGCCATCGCGAACATCTGGCCGCTCAGGTAAAAGCTCGCACCGCCGAACTGCGTTCTATGGTGTCTGAACACCGGCAGGCGCGGGCAGAAGCCGAAAAAGCCAACCAGGCAAAATCGGCGTTTCTGGCCGCCATGAGCCATGAAATACGCACCCCGCTGTATGGGATCCTCGGCACTGCGCAGTTGCTCTCAGACAATCCCGCTCTGGCGCAGCATCAGGAGAATCTGCGCGCAATCACTGACTCTGGCGAGTCTCTGCTGACCATCCTCAACGATATCCTGGACTATTCCGCCATCGAAGCGGGCGGAAAAAATGTGGCGATCGGCGATGAACCTTTTGAGCCCAGACCCTTGCTGGAAAGTACGCTTCAGCTCATGCACGGTCGCGTTGTGGGTCGCCCGGTCGTGCTGGTTACGGATTTTGCCGACGATGTCCCCGACTCCCTACGCGGCGATCCGCGCCGCATTCGGCAAATCATAACTAACCTATTAAACAACGCGCTGCGCTTTACCGATCGCGGACACATCACCCTGCGTAGCCGATGTAAAGACCAGGACTGGTATATTGAGGTTGAGGACACGGGATGCGGGATTGACCCTGTCCATCAGCGAGATATTTTTCAGCCGTTTGTTCAGGTTAGCGGTAAACGTGGGGGGACCGGGCTTGGACTCACTATCAGTGCCAGCCTTGCGCAGGCGATGCAGGGAGAACTGAGCGTCACCAGTACGCCGGGAGTCGGAAGCTGCTTTCGTCTGCGTCTGCCATTACGGGCTGGCGCGATGCCGGTAGCTAAATCCGTTCCACGTGCCATATCGTTACAGGGTTTACGCTTACTGCTAATCGAGGATAACCCCCTCACGCAGCGCATCAGTACAGAAATGCTCACCCTCAATGGCGCCCAGGTCACGGCTGCAGACAGTGCGGCTGCGGCGCTCACCATACTGCAGCAAGACACCCAGTATAATGCCGCGCTGGTTGATTTTGATCTTCCGGATATCGACGGCATCACGCTGGCGCAACAGTTAACCCGCGAGTTTCCGACGTTAAAGCTTGTGGGCTTTAGCGCACACGTCATCGACGAAACGCTAAGCCAAAGAACCAGCACCCTGTTTCTCGGCGTTATTCAAAAACCGGTTCCCCAGGATGAACTCAGTCGGCTCATTACCCATTATCTGCACGGTTACGCCCCTCTCCCGGTTGCATTAGAAAATGACAACCAGCGGTTAGATACCCAGCAATTAGCCGGGGATATCCAGCTAATGGGATGGCAAAAGGTGCACGAATGGTTAGCGCTCTTTAAGCAACACACCCTTCCTGTATTAGATGAGATTGACGCAGCGCGTGCAGCATGTGAGTACGAGAAGATAAAACGTCTGGCACATCAGCTAAAAAGCAGCTGCGCCAGCATGGGGATGCGTTCTGCCAGCAGGATGTGCGCAGCGCTTGAACAGCAGCCGCTAGCTGATTTTTCACTCAGAGAGGAAGTACAACTAAGTCTTACAGAAGTGGAAATGTGGTTGGCAAAAGAAAATTTGTCGCGATTAGCCGAAGCTGAACATCAGAAGTGACGTTGAAATGGTACGCCCTGTAGGATTCGAACCTACGACCTACGGCTTAGAAGGCCGTTGCTCTATCCAACTGAGCTAAGGGCGCATTGCGAAGTGATTACTTCATGCAGATGAAACGCGTGAATTATACGGTCAGCGCTTGCTGAGTCAATGCCTTTTGTTTCGGTTGCTGGCGAAGTGTACGAATGTTGATTTTTTCTGCTCGTTCAAAGGTATCCAGGAAATCACCTGGTAACAACTCAGCCCGCAAAACGTCAGATTTAGGGATGCATGTATTTAGAATATTTATGATTTTGCTTAACATTCCTTTATCCCCTCTCCAGTGGTTCAGGAACTCTTTAATGTTAAGTATCGCCATCAAGGAAGAAAACAGTCACTTCGAACATGGGCTGAAAATCATCATCTCCCATCTGGCAAATCAGTGGCATCAGGAGATTAGCTTTTTACCTGTCGAAGATATCGATCGCGCTGAAATCGCGTTTATCTCACTGGATGAAGATTGGCTCAGCGCCGATTGTTACATGGTTCCTGTCCACACCAGGCGCCAACACCGGGTGGTCATCTGTAGCAAAAACGACAAAGATAAGCTGATGTTCCGCCCCTGCCTGTACATGTTGCCACTGATTTATCGGGAAGATGACGTAGACGAGATAACCAAAAAACTGGTCCTCATCCTGCAAAAACGCGCACTGCGCACTAGCGTGCCCGCGACTATCTGCCATTACTGCACCACCCGCAACTTTTCTATCGAAGAACGCCAGTTCTTAATGTTTCTCGCCAGCGGGTATACGTTAGCCGAAACGGCTCACCTGCTCTCAGTCAGCGATATCCAGGCCAAAGCGACCCGCCGCAGCATTATGAAAAAGTTGCATGTGAAAAACGATCAGCAATTCTTAAGATACATCCGCGCACATCTGAACTTTCTGCAAAATTAGACGGGGTATCTCTGCCTAATTTTTATTGAGAAATATCTCATCATCGATTAAGCATCGGCTCCTACTGTACCTGGCTTCAGGCTGCGAGAATAATCCGGCCATACTATTTCCGGGGAAAAAGAAAGACACACCCGGTAATATTTTATCTAATCTCAGAGAGAGGTTGAACTGGATAAAACGATCTTTTGGGCATTGAGTAAGACATCAGAAAACTTCCGGCAAATTATTCTGATGGGGTACGCAATCGCCAGTCTGATGATTGTTGAAGCACTGAAACCCAACGGCATAAGTCAACTCACCTTTGCGCTGACAAAAGTTTGGTTCAGGGATGTCTGTAGTCAGCAATTTATCCAGACCTGCCGCAACAGAAATGGAATGGAAAAGGATGCACAGTGCAAAACGCCGGGACCGCTATCGCCGTATACGAAACGCTAACTGTAGCTGGCAATTTCCCCACTGTACCTCACAGGTATTTGACCGGATCGAGTATCTGGCGCAAAAACTCGAATGCACCTTACCAGACGGCACTATATCTCAGGCGATAATTACGACAGACTACTATCTGGCCTATGCGCTGAGTCGACATTTATTCTCAGGTACTCGCACGGCGATCTTCCAGAGCGTTGAATCGACCTTGCTCAGCATGCAAGAGCCGGTAATTAGCCAGTTAGTGATTGACATTGAAAGCTTAACAACCCCTTATTTCGATATACTTGAAAGCCTGCGCCAGCTAATTAAGAAGCATAATGACATCCAAATCTTCATAATGCTTTCCAGTCGCGATGAAGACCTCACTACATTTATTACACTGTCCGGTCCATTTTATATCTTGCCACGCAATTTGCGCCTCCCCGAGATGCGTCATGCCTTATTATCTCCGGTTCTTAGCTATATTCATTCCAGACGCATAAATCAGCTCGACTGGGAGCTGATTACCTTACTATTACAGGGTAACTCCTTAAAAAAGATTGCATTGTTACAGACACAACCCTATCACCGTATCATTTATCGCCTGAATCAGTTGATTACGCGCCTTGGATTACCCAGCAGGCAGCGCTTTTTGCATCTGATACACCGCCTCAACGTTACCTCTACCCATTTAATTTAACACCATAACTCATTGTGCTATAAGATTTTTTAGGAAATTACTTATTTTCAAATAAGAAAACAGATCTAATTTTTACAAATATTTAATATTTACAACTATTCCTGGTATTATGCCTGGAGCCACTCCCACACTTAACCTTACTGATCCTGTGCATTTCAATAGAAAATAGTCCCATTGCAGTCTTAACAAAACCTAAACAATTGGTTTATTGTGTCGTTTTTACTGTTTAAAAAAAATTTTCAATCTGCCATAATTCGAACCGCAGATAAATAATACCAATAGTCATTAACACATCTGGATCTTTCAGAATATCCTAACTGACATTAACAACCGGGATGTTGTAAGTCTTTTCCGAATGAGCAGAGCAGGTATAATCCCCACAGTTTCCTGATTAATTGTTAGTTTTCCCGGTGTGAAATGGATTTTCCACAAATTCATTGTTCTGCAGAAGAACAACCGAATAAACAAGGATGAAATAATATTTATTCGGCTCTCCCTCAGAACAATTCTTGGCTATTTGACAATATTATAACGCCTGATGTTTTATCAAATTCGCAAGATACGCAAACAGTTTGAGGCATACAACAATGAAACCAGCATCCGTTATCATTATGGACGAACACCCTATTGTCAGAATGTCGATAGAAGTACTACTCGAGAAAAACAGTAATATTCAGGTAGTGTTGAAAACCGATGACAGCCGTACGGCAATAGAACACCTGCGCACGTACCCTGTCGATCTTGTCATCCTGGATATTGAACTGCCTGGTTCTGATGGGTTTACATTACTCAAAAGAATAAAGTCATTGCAGGAGAAAACTCGGGTACTGTTTCTGTCCTCAAAATCCGAGTCGTTTTATGCCGGGCGTGCTATCCGGGCCGGTGCAAATGGGTTTGTCAGTAAACGAAAGGATCTCAATGATATCTACAATGCGGTAAAAATGATTTTATCGGGATATTCCTTTTTCCCTTCGGATACCCTTAATTTCATTAACAATATAAATGCACAAAAAGGCGTCTTACATGACATGCCGCTCTCTAACCGTGAAGTTACCGTTTTGCGTTATCTGGCAAACGGGCTATCCAATAAGGAAATTGCTGAGCAGTTGTTACTCAGCAATAAAACGATTAGCGCTCACAAGGCTAATATCTACTCCAAGCTCGGGTTGCACACCATCGTTGAGCTGATCGATTACGCAAAAATGCATGAATTAATGTAATAACACTCCCGGCGAGATTTCGTTCGGGAGTGTTTTGTTAGCGCATTGATTAGTTATAGTTAATCATGAACGTGGCATCAGCCTTGGCAATGCCAGGCTGAACCCCAGCAGCTAACGCGATATAGTTTGCGAAAAAGGTCAGCGTGGCGTTGCCGTTGTCATCAATCCCCACGGTCTGGCTGGCCTGCTCGAGCGGCAATCGCGTACGGTCGCTGTCGTGCAGTTCGATCGCCACCTTTTGCGCCATCACCGCGTCATCAAGCGCCAGCAACGTCGTGCCCGGGGCCGGAGTTCCGGAAAACGTTATCGAAGCGGAACCCGGCGGGCAGCCTTCTAGCTTCAGCGTAAACGCGACCGGTTGAGTGGTATCTCCGCTGGTCTGAAGCTGCTTTGTCGGCCAGGTGCCTAGCTCCACAGACTTATTGCTGTCGCCGGCAATTACCGCGCAGGTAAAGTCCACCACGTTACCGCGCAGTTCAATATTGATTTCCCCCAGCGACGAAGCGGCATGGCACAACGAGCTGAATGTCAGCAGGCACACCATTGCCAGAAGTGTCCCTGCGGCTGGCGTTTGTTTGTTAGTCATAATCCACTCGCAGATAGCCACGGGCTGTAAAAGGTCCTTCGGTAGGCTTATTGCCCGTTACGCTGACCGGCCATGTTCGGATCCCCACGCTCGCCGCGGCGTTATCATCCAGTTGAAACGGGATAGTGCTGGACAGATTATTGGGCGTTAGCGGTTTACCGCTGCTGTCGGCGACAATAAAACCTAAATCGGGATTGTCAGATACCATCATTTGCCCGGTGGCTTTCTCGGCCTCTACACGCATGGTTAAGTAGGCCTGTGCAGCGACGTTGGTGCATTTTATCGCCACCGTTTTGGTCTGCGGATTGATGCCTTCAGGCCGGTTTCCCGCTCCTGCCTTGCTAAACAGCGATGCGCCAATATCACCAAAATCAAACTCAACAATCTGCCCAGCGTTTACTTCGCAGTTTTGTGGAACCTCCACCTTGCCGCTGTAGCTGATGGTATAAACCGGCACGCTTAGCGCATCTCCGGTACTGGTCGTGACATAGACGCTAAACATCGTCTGCCGCGGAATCGGCACCATGTTAATAAACGGGCGGATCACTTTGAGCTTAAACACCAGCTTTGAATCCATCACGCCAAAAGGCTGCTGCTTAGGTACGTTTGGGTGAGTCCCCATGCGAATGTAATTACGCGGGGGATAAAATAACCCGGCATAGTCATCAGTTATGCTCATGGCCCCCAGCAGGTAGTCATTGAGCTTCAGATACTGAAAACCGCCTTCGGTACTTTGCACCGGAAGTTCAGTGGCATAGCTTCGATAGGTGTAATTTACCGTTGTCCCGGCCGGACAGGTGGCCTTCACGCCAACCCAGCCAGATTTTTCCGGTAACGTCACCACCTGTCCCGGCTGGTTGTTACTACTGTTAAAGACATTCGACAGATCGTAAAAAACATCCGTTGACGTGCCATTCGAGTTTTGGCAGACCGTCGCCCAGGACGAATGGGTCATCAGCAGTAAAGCGCTTCCCAGTAACAAACCCGTTTGTCGTTTCATCGTATTATTCCTGTCGTGCTGACGGAGATTCGCACGTCACGTTCGTGAGCGTTACCGCTTGTTTCAGGCTCTCCTCTGGCAAGGCATAGCGCGCCACGCAGCGCGCGTTTGCGCCTTCCCCCCATTGGATCAACAACTCGCCTTTTAGCGGCAGGCCGCTCAGGTAGATTTGCCCGTCTTCACCCACCATGCTGGTCACGCCGCTGGTGTTTTCACGCACGACGGAGCCAAACGGCACTGGTTTACCGGCATGTTTGGCGGTAATCAGCGCCCGCACACCGATTCGTGTATCAAACGCCGCCCGCACCAGCGCCCCTTTCGTTGGCACTACGCTACTGACGTTATTCTCCACATCGGTATTGTTGTTCATGGAATTGGTGTCTAACGCGACGCGGTTATAGCGATAGACGGTGGCATATGGCATCACCGCGTATCCGCGCCAGTCGGTTTGAACGCCGGTCTGGTTCTCTATCCGTACACCCTGCGCGCCCGGCGCTTTAATCAGCACGTTGGTATCGCCCAGAGGCTGACTGAGCGTAATGCCGTCCGCATGCCCCACTACGCCGCCGGAGAGCTGCCAGTTGTAGTCATGCTGGTCACGGTCGTAGTTGTAACCCACGCCCAGCGTACCGTAGGCCGCCTGCCAGTTGGCGCTGGCGTTTCCGCTATAGCCATTGGTGCTGCTGTGCCCCTGATTCACGCTGTAGCTCAGGTTGCGCCCATCCAGCAACGTACCGCCGATCCCGCTCTGCCAGCTGTTCTGTCCGTTGCTATTACGGTTGGCATTAAAGGTGGCGTAGGTGCGATCGAGGGCGTTATCACGCGAGTAACGCCGTCCGCTCAGCAGGCTGAACGGTACTGACATATTGAACGCCAGAATACGGTCGGTGTCGGAGATGCCAACCGATTCATTCCACGACCAGGAGAGTGAATAGCTAATCCCCTGCCAGCCGCTGGCATAACCCAGTTGATACCAGGTATTGGTGTCTGAAGTATTCCAGTACGTCTGCTGACTACCCGAGATATACAGCGATCCGTAATCCCCCAGATTCTGCGAAATGTTGATCTGGAAACGACCCTTTTTGCTGTAGCTCAGGTTGTGGTAACTCGTCACATTGGGCACGTCGTGGCGATTGCCCTCACTGTCGTATTCGTACTCATAGCCTTCCATACTGCGATACGCCACATCGTCGAGGGTATAGAAGCCACGCGTTGAGTAGCGATACCCCAACAGCTGGAAGTTAGTGCCAAAATTGTTCAGCGATTTCGCATACAAGAAACGTAGCGACTGCCCCTGGTGCGTACTGTCATCCGCCAGTTGGCTGCGCGCATGGGTAAGATCGACAGAAACCGCCCCCCAGTCCCCCAGGTTTCGACCGGTGCCTAAAACCACCGCGGTGTAACGTGAGGCCAACTGCGTACCACCGTATGCGGTATAGCCCTCTGGTAACCCGGCAATTAATGTTCCCTGGAAAAAGAACGGTGAAGATTGCTGGCTATTGCCGCTGCGAAAATCCCCGGCGACAACGTCATATTTGAAACGCCCTTCTCGTTGTAATAAGGGAACGGTGGAGTACGGCACCGTATAGCGTTGCTGGCTGCCGTCTTTCTCATCCACCGTGACCTCAAGATCACCGCTGGATGACGTTGGGTTGAGATCGGTTATCGAGAAAGCGCCGGGTGAAACATAGCTTTGATAAATTACATAGCCATTCTGACGAATGGTCAGTTTTGCTGCGGTACGCGCAATGCCGCGCACGGTAGGCGCGTAGCCCTGTAAGCTGTCGGGATACATACTGTCTGAGGAATAGAGCCGCGCACCGCGAAACCCGACGCTGTCAAAAACGTCGTTGCCAGTGTTGCTGTCGCCCATCACCAGTTCGCCCTTCAGCGGGATAATTGCGCGCTGAAGCCATGTACCGATGTTTTTCCAGCTTTGTGAGTGGTATCCGTCGCCCTTGGAGTAGCTCCACGCACCGTTGTTTCTCAACCGCCAGGGGCCATAGTTCAGACCACTGAGCATACTGAGGAAGTAACTGTCAGTATCACTGCCGCGGCTGCCGGTAAAGCTGTAGTTAACCAGCGCGGCCGGGATCCCTTCATCCCACTCTTCCGGTGGAATATAGCCGCGCGCGCTGTTTAACATTGACGCCTGTGGCAGGCTGACGTTTAAGCGCAGGGTAGAAAAATCAAACGCAATCTCGCTGCCGGGAATCGCCTCAGGTAGATTGATACAGGTATCGTTCGGATCCTTACTGAGTGCCGGAAACGCGGCGATATTGACGCCAAGGCGCTTTACCCAGTCGAGTCCAAAGCACGGCATCAGCCCACCGGACTTCTCCCCGGCTTTTGCCGCACTGGTAGTAAAACGAATATCCTGAGTGGCAACAAACTCATCGTTGCGCCAGATATCCACGCGATAAACGCCTTCAGGCTGGTGATTGCCTTTTTCAAAACGTGATAAATCCGCCACGGTTGCCGTATCCGCAGATAAAAAGGCCGGATTAAAATAGCTTTCCCCATAGCTTAGAGAGGGAAAGAGCGCCGCCAGCGTGGACAACGCCACCCCCGCCAGCGGTGGCGTAACCCCCGGTAACAGGCCAGGAAAATACGTTGTCTTATTCATCGTTATCTCAACGCACACTAACCGTTTTGGCCGGGGTCACAGCGCCATAATCATTGACCGTCTGGAACGTGACGTTGCCCTGAACGCCCGTGGGTAGCAGGACCTGCGCATCGCTTTTCGGCGCAACCATCACGTTATCGACCTTCGTTTTCCCCACATTGAGATTGACCAACGTGACGTAATACGCTGACGGATTGTTGATTTTCAGGTGGTTGCCGGAGCGGGAAAAGGTCAGCATTCCTGGTGCATCTTCCGGGATTTGCGGCAGATTATTCGGACGAACGAAAAGTTTGATGCGTGACAGAATCGCCAGTTGCAGAACGTTTTTGCCCTCAAGGCTGTTTTTATTGACTGACGGAATGGCTTTGACGTTCATCCAGAACAGCGACTCACGGTCTTTGGGCAGCGGTTCACCGGCATAGATGATACGCAGCGTGTTTTCGCTTTTGGGTTCGCTAACAAACAGCGGAGGCGTAACCACAAACGATTTTTCTTTAGCGCCGGCGCTATTCTCAATCCATGAATTTACCAGGTAACGTTCTTTGGTATCGCTATTGCTAATAGACAGGGACGTTTGTTTGGCATCGGCCGGATAAATAACGCGAGTGGCGCCTAATGCAATGCCTCCGGCAGCCTGAACACTGGCAGCAGAAAATAAGGCCAGTAAAAGGATAAAACCTGATTTTAGATAATTAAACATAGCTAAAAATACCTTTGATGCGATTATCGTTGGGAAATAAATCAGGGATAAACCAACGTAAACCACACGTCTGAGCGAAGCGTTCCCGGCGTTATATTTTCCGAGACAGCCCGATAGCGGGCAGTGAAATGAAACGTCATCTCTTGCGTTATAATCGGCGCATAATGAAGCGGCAGGGCATTCGGTATAATTTGCCGTTGGCGCTCGTCAAATAACGCCAGACCAATCCCCGAAGCCGCAGACGCATCGCCGCTGGCAAGAAAAACCTGCGGATCTTCCGCTGGCGTCACGCCCGCAAACGCAATCCCAACATGGTCATAAACATCGGAGCTGCACGACGTTAAGCGCAGTGAAAACGGTACGCTGGTAGAGGCGAAGCTTCCCGTCCCAGAGAAAGCATTGGTGCGATACTGCCCCATTTGCACCCGCATATCCTGACTGTCAGTGGCGACCGTACAGGCGCCGTTGACGAGCTGTCCCCGTAAGTGGACGCGGCCACTTTCCAGTATTACCGTATGTGAAAGCACAGGCATTACGCACAGCATTCCCGCCAGCGCCACGCCTTTCCCTATCATCTGCCGCATCCTTCATCATCCCCGGATATTGCCTCATCCATTGAGGCGAACGTCTTCCTTGCGCAAATCAAAACGGCTTATTCGTACTTCATGATGAACGTCGCGTCGGCATTTGCCTGACCCGGCGTTGCGCTTGCGGCAGTGGCTTTGTAACGCGCAGAGAAACGCAGGGTGTTGGTCCCTTCTACCAGCGCCTGAGCGGTAGAGAAGGTTGCGCCATCCGGCTTCAGCGCGGTGGACGTATTGTCCAGAATTTCAATCCCAACACCGCCCGCAGTGGTACCGTTGTCTGCAGAAGAGACGGCCAGCAGATTGTTATTGGTATTATCGGACTGGCCAGAGAAAGCAACGGCTGCGGTTGCGGCAACGTTCGGGTCACAGTCGTTCAGCACGATAGAGAACGGAATTTGTGCTGTAGTGTCACCCACTGCGGCAAAACTGGCAGTACGATACTGGCCTAACGTCACAACCTGATCGGATGACTGAGTACTGACTGCACAGGCTGCATTGACCAGTTCACCTTCAAAATGCACAGTACCGCCGCTAACGCTTACCGGATCGGCTGCAACCGCTGCACCGGCGACTAACATCAGGCTGGCAATAACAGAAGAGGTCATTAATTTACGTTTCATGGATTTCCCTTGAATTACACACATACGGCTCCGGCATCCTGCGGGATCCGTTTGAATCATTATCGACATTAAATGTCAGGCTAATTATCTCTGCATCCTGTAAAGATATATATCGCATGAGAATTAGCTAACCTTTTACCCCAACTCTCCTGAGTATTTGATTCACTAATTATTCCTCGCGAATATGACTATTCGTCACAGCGATAAATTAAACATTTCAATTAATGAAAAATACCTGCAAATCCTTTTAATGACCCTGGCTAATTCTTAATGGGACCCAGGAAAAATCTGGGTGGGAATGAGGTAAAATCCCTCATAATTAACCGTAACAGACTGGTTTGTGGCGCATTACCCCTGAAAATACCAGGGTGATGAGTTGTTTCATTCACGTTAATTTTGATTAGCATGCTCATTAATTATCCGCAAGGCTTATGCCTTTGTCCTGACCCCATTCGCAGATCGTGACGCCCCCTGGCGCACGTAAAAATGCAAACGAAAACTGACAGCACGTCCCGCTTCTGACAAAATAGCGGCATCCCCTTCGATTTAACGTAACAGACGGAATCCTCTCTCTGATGGCAGCAAAGATTATTGACGGTAAAACGATTGCGCAGCAGGTGCGCTCTGAGGTTGCTCAAAAAGTTCAGGCGCGTTTAGCGGCTGGATTACGCGCCCCAGGCCTGGCTGTTGTGCTGGTAGGTAGCAACCCGGCTTCGCAGATTTATGTCGCGAGTAAACGCAAAGCCTGTGACGAGGTGGGGTTTGTCTCCCGCTCCTATGACCTGCCTGAAACCACCAGCGAGGCGGAGCTGCTCGAGCTGATCGATACGCTCAATGCAGATACCACCATCGACGGTATTCTGGTCCAGCTACCGTTACCTGCGGGTATCGACAACGTTAAAGTTCTCGAGCGTATTGCGCCGGATAAAGACGTTGACGGTTTCCACCCGTATAACGTTGGTCGCCTGTGCCAGCGTGCGCCGCGCCTGCGCCCGTGTACTCCGCGCGGTATTGTGACTCTGCTTGAGCGTTACAATATCGACACCTACGGTCTGAATGCGGTCGTTATTGGCGCGTCGAATATTGTTGGCCGCCCGATGAGCATGGAGCTGCTGCTGGCTGGCTGCACCACCACCGTCACCCACCGGTTCACCAAAGATCTGCGTCGCCATGTAGAGCATGCAGACCTGCTGATTGTTGCCGTCGGCAAACCTGGCTTTATTCCCGGCGAGTGGATCAAAGAAGGTGCGATTGTGATTGATGTCGGCATCAACCGTCTGGAGAATGGTAAGGTTGTTGGCGATGTGGTCTTTGAAGATGCTGCCGCACGCGCGTCATATATCACGCCGGTACCCGGCGGCGTAGGCCCAATGACGGTCGCCACACTTATCGAAAACACGCTGCAGGCGTGTGTTGAATATCATGATGTAAAGGACGTTTAAGATGGCGACATTTTCACTGGGTAAACACCCACACGTTGAACTCTGCGATTTACTGAAGCTGGAAGGCTGGAGCGAAAGCGGCGCCCAGGCAAAAATTGCTATTGGCGAAGGGTTAGTGAAGGTCGATGGTGCGGTAGAAACGCGTAAACGCTGCAAAATCGTTGCCGGACAGACCGTCAGCTTTGAAGGCCACAGCATTAACGTCGTGGCGTGATCCCAGGAGCCGGATGAGGTTAACCCCTGTCCGGCCACTTCCGCTCTCCTTTTCAGATAATGACTTCATCACCACTTCACAGTGAACTGTTAGCATGTTGTTTTTCCACACGAAGCGATCATCATGCCAACAATCGTTACCCACGCTGCCGTTCCTCTCTGTTTAGGATTAGGTCTCGGGCGTAAAGTCATCCCCCCGCAATTACTGTTTACTGGCGTCATTTTGGCTATGCTGCCGGATGCCGACGTACTGTCGTTTAAGCTTGGCGTCGCCTACGGCAACGTGTTTGGTCACCGCGGTTTTACCCATTCGCTGCTGTTCGCCTTCGTGGTGCCGCTGCTCTGCGTATGGATGGGTCGACGATGGTTTAAGGCAGGCTTAATTCGCTGCTGGCTATTCCTGACGGTTTCACTGCTGTCGCACAGCCTGTTGGATTCGGTCACCACTGGCGGCAAAGGCGTCGGCTGGCTGTGGCCGTGGTCGGATGAACGCTTCTTTGCACCGTGGCAGGTGATTAAAGTCGCCCCGTTTGCGCTATCACGCTACGCCACACCATACGGGCACCAGGTGATAATTTCGGAGTTGATATGGGTATGGCTACCGGGAGTTATGATGATGGGTGTGCTGTGGTGGTATCGGAAATATTAATTTGCCGGATGCGGCACACAGTGTCTTATCCGACCGACATTCGTACATTGATTGCCGGACAGGGCGCGAGCCGCCATCCGGCAATCAATATCATTACTTACGGCGCCAGGTAGTGCCCTGCGGGCCATCTTCCAGCACGATACCCATCTCATTGAGACGGTCACGCGCGGCGTCAGCTGCCGCCCAGTCTTTGGCTTTACGGGCATCCAGACGCTGCTGGATTAACGCTTCAATTTCAGCAACTTCACCGTCATCCGCCTGCGCACCGCTTTGCAGGAATGCTTCGGGCTCCTGTTCCAGCAGGCCCAGCACGCTGGAAAGCTTACGCAGATGCGAAGCCATACCGTTAGCCGCCGCCATATCTTCACCCTTCAGGCGGTTAACCTCACGCGCCATATCAAACAGCACGGAGTAGGCTTCCGGCGTATTGAAGTCATCGTCCATCGCTTCAATGAAGCGTGCTTCAAAGGCTTCGCCACCGGCTGGAGCAACGGACTTATCGGTGCCGCGCAGCGCGGTATACAGACGCTCCAGCGCAGAGCGCGCCTGCTTCAGGTTCTCTTCGCTGTAGTTTAACTGGCTACGGTAATGACCAGACATCAGGAAGTAGCGAATGGTTTCGGCGTCGTAGTATTTCAGCACGTCACGCACGGTAAAGAAGTTGCCCAACGATTTGGACATTTTCTCCCGGTCAACCATCACCATCCCGGAGTGCATCCAGTAATTAACGTATTCACCGTCATGCGCACAGGTGGACTGAGCGATTTCGTTTTCATGGTGCGGGAACATCAGATCCGAACCACCGCCATGAATATCAAAATGGTTGCCCAACTGTTTGCAGTTCATCGCCGAACATTCGATGTGCCAGCCAGGACGACCCGCCCCCCACGGAGACGGCCAGCTCGGCTCGCCTTCTTTGGACATTTTCCACAGCACGAAGTCCATCGGGTTGCGCTTCACATCAACCACATCAACGCGTGCGCCCGCCTGCAGCTGATCCAGATCCTGGCGTGACAGCTGACCATAGTTCGGGTCAGTCGGCACGTCGAACATCACGTCGCCGTTATCAGCGACATAAGCGTGACCTTTGGCAATCAGCTGTTCAGTGATTTCAATGATCTCAGCGATATGGTGCGTAGCGCGCGGCTCCAGATCCGGACGCAGAATATTCAGCGCGTCGAAATCGCTATGCATTTCCGCGATCATTCTGTCGACCAACGCCACAAAGCTCTCGCCATTTTCATTCGCGCGCTTGATAATTTTGTCATCAATATCAGTAATGTTGCGCACATACTTCAGCTTATAGCCGAGGAAGCGCAGATAGCGCGCGACAACGTCGAAAGAAACGAAGGTACGTCCGTGGCCAATATGACAGAGATCGTAAACGGTAATACCACACACGTACATGCCGACTTCCCCGGCATGAATAGGTTTGAATTCCTCTTTTTGGCGCGTCAGTGTATTAAAGATTTTTAACATCGAAGATTCCGTGTAGACGTGTGTGGATAGTAAAGTCTGTATAATACCCATAATTTAGACCGGAAGCAGCACACTTTGCGAGGTGATCGCAGCTTGCGGTTATGCTATAACACACCCCTAACTCTGACCCTTCACGGGGTCGAAGCACCAATCTATCGGAACAGGATGCAAAAATGGTTACTTTCCACACTAATCACGGCGATATCGTAATCAAAACGTTTGATGATAAAGCGCCTGAAACAGTTAAAAACTTCCTGGACTACTGCCGCGAAGGTTTTTACAACAACACCATTTTCCACCGTGTTATTAACGGTTTCATGATCCAGGGCGGCGGTTTCGAACCTGGCATGAAGCAAAAAGCCACGAAAGAAGCGATCAAAAACGAAGCGAACAACGGTCTGAAAAACACCCGTGGTACGCTGGCGATGGCGCGTACTCAGGCTCCGCACTCCGCAACCGCACAGTTCTTCATCAACGTTGCAGACAACGACTTCCTGAACTTCTCCGGCGAAAGCATGCAGGGTTGGGGTTATTGCGTGTTTGCCGAAGTTGTTGAAGGCATGGACGTGGTTGATAAAATCAAAGGCGTTTCCACTGGTCGCAGCGGTATGCACCAGGATGTGCCAAAAGAAGACGTCATCATCGAAAACGTGACCGTCAGCGAGTAATCGTGACGACACTGTTTATTGCAGATCTTCACCTCTGCACAGAAGAACCGGCGATCACCGCCGGTTTTCTGCGTTTTTTAGCCGGTGATGCGCGAAAAGCTGATGCACTGTACATTCTCGGCGATCTGTTTGAAGCCTGGATTGGCGACGACGACCCAACCCCACTGCATCATGAAATAGCCGCGGCGATAAAATCACTGGTTGATTCTGGCGTTCCCTGCTTTTTTATTCACGGCAACCGAGATTTTCTGCTCGGCAAACGTTTTGCCCGTGAAAGCGGCATGAGCTTGCTGCCTGAGAAAAAAGTACTCAACCTGTATGGCCGCAAGGTATTGATCATGCATGGCGACACTTTGTGTACCGACGATGCAGGCTATCAGGCGTTTCGCGCCAAAGTACATCAACCCTGGCTACAGAAGCTGTTCCTCTCCCTACCTCTGTTCGTTCGCCAACGTATCGCCGCGAAAATGCGCGCCAACAGCAAAGCGGCCAACAGCAGCAAGTCACTGGAGATCATGGATGTGAATCCGCAGGCCGTCATCACCGAGATGGAAATGCATCAGGTCCAGTGGTTAATTCACGGCCACACCCACCGCCCGGCAGTCCACGAACTTACGGCCAATGAACAACCCGCTTTCCGCGTGGTATTAGGCGCATGGCACATCGAAGGGTCGATGATCAAAGTCACGCCAGATGACGTTGAACTGATCGCATTTCCGTTTTAATTCCGCAGATATCCAGTTCCTCTTTACACAAAACTCGTTGCGATGTAGCCAACTACAGAGGCTGCCTGAAGGGTGAAGTGTAAAGCGCGCAATCGTTTTCCTTGACGGCGAATTATGCTATTCTCTGTGGCCTCAAAAGTCGAGTGTAGTGCATCACAGGAGTTTTCAGACGCATGTCTTCCCGCAATAACCCGGCGCGTGTCGCCATCGTGATGGGGTCCAAAAGCGACTGGGCTACCATGCAGTTCGCCGCCGAAATCTTCGAAATTCTGAACGTGCCGCATCATGTTGAAGTCGTCTCCGCCCACCGCACCCCTGACAAGCTGTTTAGCTTCGCCGAAAGCGCAGAAGAGAACGGCTATCAGGTGATCATTGCCGGTGCGGGTGGCGCTGCACATCTGCCGGGCATGATTGCGGCTAAAACGCTGGTGCCTGTTTTAGGCGTCCCGGTGCAAAGCGCGGCGCTGAGCGGCGTAGATAGCCTTTACTCCATCGTACAGATGCCGCGCGGTATTCCGGTCGGAACGCTGGCTATCGGCAAAGCGGGCGCGGCAAATGCGGCCCTGCTGGCAGCACAAATTCTGGCAACACACGACAAAGCATTACACCAGCGTCTGAACGACTGGCGCAAAGCACAAACCGACGAGGTGCTGGAGAATCCGGACCCGCGAGGTGCGGCATGAAGCAGGTCTGCGTACTCGGTAACGGTCAGCTAGGGCGCATGCTGCGCCAGGCCGGTGAGCCGCTGGGCATTGCGGTCTGGCCCGTCGGGCTGGATGCCGAACCAGCAGCGGTCCCTTTTCAGCAAAGCGTAATCACCGCTGAGATTGAGCGCTGGCCGGAAACGGCGCTCACCCGCGAGCTCGCGCGCCACCCGGCATTTGTCAACCGCGACGTTTTCCCGATTATTGCCGACCGTCTGACGCAAAAGCAGCTTTTTGACAAGCTCGGCCTGGCAACTGCGCCGTGGCAGTTGCTGGCAGATAAAAGCGAATGGCCTGCAGTATTCGACAAACTCGGTGAGTTGGCGATCGTGAAACGTCGCGTCGGCGGTTACGACGGTCGTGGGCAGTGGCGTTTGCGCGCAAATGAAACCGAACAACTGCCGGACGACTGCTACGGCGAGTGCATTGTTGAGCAGGGAATCAACTTCTCTGGTGAAGTCTCATTGGTTGGCGCTCGTGCGCACGACGGTAGCACCGTCTTCTATCCGCTGACCCATAACCTGCACCAGGACGGCATTCTGCGCACCAGCGTGGTCTTCCCGCAGGCTAACGCCAAACAGCAGAAACAGGCCGAAGCGATGCTCTCAGCCATCATGCAGGAGCTGGGCTATGTCGGCGTGATGGCGATGGAATGTTTCATCACCCCGGAAGGTCTGCTGATTAACGAACTGGCTCCACGCGTGCACAACAGCGGGCACTGGACGCAAAACGGTGCCAGCATCAGCCAGTTTGAGCTGCACCTGCGCGCCATTACCCACCTGCCGTTACCCACGCCGGTAGTGAACACTCCTTCGGTGATGGTAAATCTGATTGGTAGCGACCTGAACTATGACTGGCTGAAGCTGCCGCTGGTGCATCTGCACTGGTATGACAAAGAGGTGCGTGAAGGGCGTAAGGTGGGACACCTGAACCTGAGCGACAGCGATACCGCGCGTCTTAGCGCGACGCTGGAAGCGCTTATCCCCCTGCTGCCGCCGGAATATGCCAGCGGTATTATCTGGGCGCAGTCAACGCTGAAATAAGCCATTAATGCCGGGGATTTGATTTTATCCTTCCCCGGCCCCTCCTCTGGCGCGTAAAATCCCCTCCATTGCTGTTTTTGTATTTTCAGGATCACACATGAACGATGGAACGGACTATCGCGCAATTTTGCTCGCTGGTACGCCTATAATCGATGTACGCGCCCCCGTCGAATTTCTGCAAGGCGCAATGCCGGGCGCAATCAACCTTCCCCTGATGAACGATGACGAACGTGCCGCCGTGGGTACCTGTTATAAACGTCAGGGACCCGAGGCAGCCCTCACGCTCGGCCATCAACTGGTCTGCGGCGAGACTCGCCAACAACGTATGAAGGCCTGGCTGGATGCCTGTCGTCAAAATCCTGCGGGTTATTTATGCTGCGCGCGCGGCGGTCAGCGTTCGCACATTGTGCAGCAGTGGCTGCACGAGTCCGGGATTGACTACCCGCTGATACACGGCGGCTACAAAGCCCTGCGTCAGGCGGCGATTCAGCTGACTGAAGAATTAGTGCAAAAGCCGATCGTCTTAATTGGCGGCTGTACCGGGAACGGTAAAACGCAGTTGGTGCAACAGCAGCCGAACGGCGTGGATCTCGAAGGTCTGGCGCACCATCGCGGTTCCTCGTTTGGTCGCACCATTGAACCGCAGTTGAGTCAGGCGAGTTTTGAAAACCTGCTGGCGGTCGAAATGCTCAGAACCGACAGCCGTCAGGATCTGCGTCTGTGGGTACTGGAAGATGAAGGCCGCATGATCGGGGCTAATCATCTGCCCGAATGCCTGCGCGAACGCATGACCCAGGCATCTATTGCAGTGGTGGACGATCCTTTTGAGCGTCGTCTGGAGCGACTGCGCGAAGAGTATTTCGTGCGGATGCACCACGATTTTACCCATGCTTATGGCGAGAGTCAGGGCTGGCAGGAGTATAGCGAGTATCTGCACCACGGCCTGTTTGCTATTCGCCGCCGTCTGGGTTTACAACGTTTTGCCGAGCTGACCGCCCTGCTCGACGTGGCTCTGCGCGAACAGCAAGCGACGGGCAGTACCGACGCCCATATGAGCTGGCTGGTACCGTTGCTCAACGAGTATTACGACCCGATGTATCGTTATCAACTGGAAAAGAAAGCCGCGAAAGTCGTCTTTCGCGGCACATGGCAGGACGTTGCCGGATGGCTTAACGCACAGTGATCAGTGTCTGTCGCGCTTATCCGCGCGTTTCGCCAGCCAGTCGCCCAGCACCTGAACGACCTGCACCAGAATAATCAGCGCCACCACGGTGACGATCATGACCTGGGTTTCGTAGCGGTAATAACCAAAGCGAATCGCCAGGTCGCCTACCCCACCGCCACCAACGATTCCGGCCATCGCGGAGTAACCGATCAGACTCACCAGCGTTATCGTCAACCCACGCAGCAGACCCGCGCTCGCTTCAGGTAACAGAACGGTGCAGATGATGCGCATCGGGCTGGCGCCAAAGGCTTCCGCCGCTTCAATAATGCCTTTATCGACTTCGCGCAGTGCGCTGTCGACCAGACGGGCATAAAAAGCGATTGCCGCCACCGAGAGCGGGACCGACGCCGCAATCGGCCCAATGGTATTTCCGAGTAAAAACTGGGTGAGCGGCAGCAGCAGCACCAGCAGGATCACAAACGGCACCGAACGGATGATATTCACCAGCACGGAGCTGAGCAGATACACAAAACGGTTTTGCCAGAATAAATGCCGGTCGGTGACGAAAATAAGAAAACCGAGCGGCAGACCGCCAATAATCGCCAGCACCGTAGAGATACTTAGCATCTGAAAGGTTTCATTAAACGCCAGCGTCAAATCAGGCAATAAATCATCCACGAATCACCTCCACCTGTGCCGTGCGTTGACGAATATGTTCCACGGCGACATCCACCGCAGAAGGGTTATGCGGCGCGGTCAGTTGCACCACCAGAATCCCCAGCGCACGCTCGCCGATATATTCAATTTTGCCGTGCAGAATGTTCACCGCCACACCAAATTTAACCGCGACTTCTGACAACACCGGCTGTTCCGCCGAATCGCCGATGAACAGAATTTTCAGCAACTGGCCAGGCAAATGCTGGCGCAAGCGTTCGGGTAGCGTCAGATTGAGGGTATGCGACACCAGTTGCTGCGTGAAAGCGTGCTGCGGGTGAGCAAAAACGTCAAACACTTCACCGGACTCCACCACCTTGCCGCCGGACATCACCGCCACACGATCGCAAATCGATTTGATCACGTTCATCTCGTGAGTGATCAGCACGATCGTGATCCCCAGCTGTTGGTTGATCTGCTTAAGCAATGCCAGAATAGTGGCCGACGTTTCCAGATCCAGCGCAGAGGTCGGTTCATCACACAGCAGCACATCCGGGTGATTGGCAATCGCACGGGCAATACCAACGCGCTGCTTTTGCCCGCCGCTGAGCTGCACAGGAAAGCGGTTCGCCTTGTCAGACAGCCCCACCAGCGTCAGGATTTCGCTGACGCGTGGGCCAATTTTACTGCGCTCCCATCCGGCAGCCTTCAGGCTGAAAGCGACGTTTTGCGCCACGGTACGGGTATGCATCAGATTAAAATGCTGAAAAATCATCCCAATACGCTGACGGGCTTTACGTAGTTGCGCCCCTTCCAGCGCGGAAATTTCTACGCCGTTAACCTTTACGCTTCCCAGGCTTGGTCGCGTTAAGGCGTTCAGGGTGCGCAGCAGCGTACTTTTCCCCGCGCCGCTGGTCCCGACAATGCCAAATATCTCACCTGCGCCTATGCGCAAGCTGACGTAATCAACCGCCCGGGTTGATGGTCCACGGCCTGCGCTAAAATCCACGCAAACCTTTTCTATCTCAATCATAGCCACCTCAGAAATGCGAAAAGGGCAGTCGCCGCTGCCCCTGTTAACCTTGTGCGCAGCGATTATTGGGCTGCCGACATCCATTCCGGTTTCTGGAAGGCGCTGTAGATATTTTGCGGATCGTCGATCACCGCGCGATACGCCGGAGATTTCACCGCCGCCACAATATCTTTCGCGAACGGTTTATCCGCATCTTCACTGCGTACCGCTATGATATTTTTCAGATTTTCGTCAAGATGCTCTTGCTTGATGGCACTGGCGAGATCCAGTTTTGCCGCCACGGCAAAGTTACCGTTGACCAGCGCGCCGGTCACACCGTCCAGGGTACGCGGCAGCTGCGCCGCTTCCAGCGGTTTAAACACCAGCCCTTTCGGGTTGCTGGCGATATCGCGCTCAGAGGCTTTAGTCGGATCGATAGTGTCTTTGATGGTAATAAGGCCAATAGACTGCAGGAAACGCAGACCGCGAGCCAGATTGGTTGGATCATTGGAAAGCGTGATCACATCCCCTTTTTTTAACTCATCCAGGCTTTTGATTTTATGTGAGTAAAAACCCATCCCGGCCGTCGGGACCACAATCAGCTTGCTCAGCTTCAGTCCTTTATCAGCGGTGAATTTGTCAAAGTAGAGCGAGTGCTGGAACAAGTTGGCATCAATACTGCCGTTGGAAAGCGCCATGTTCGGCTGCACGTAGTCGCTGAATTCGCGCACCACTACCTTATAGCCTTTCTCTTTCAGCGTAGGGGCAATGGCCTGTTTCACCATATCGCCGTACGGACCAGGTGCGACGCCAAACACGATGGTATGCGGGTCACTGTTCGCATGAGCAAGTTGTAATCCACAGGCAAGTAACAGCGCTCCGGTCGCGACGCGTAAACTCTGACGCAATCCCATAATTTCTCCATTTTAACGTTGTGGTGTCATGTCTCACGCCGTTCTTGCGGCGTTGTTCTTGTTGGCCTGTTAACAGGCTGATTGTTAACATGACACAGATCACAACCTGCTGTCCTTGAAATTATTTCATGATGTTGCGGGATATGTCGTTGAATGTACGCTGAAGGTACTAATGTGTTTTTCAGCAAAGGATAGTAAAAAACCGGATAACCTTCTGGTTACCCGGTTTTGGCAGGGAAATTGACTTAGAAGTCGTAACGCAGACGAACCAGGTTCATATCACCCAGATCGTCGGTGCTGGAGGTGAAGACGTGTTCGTAATCCACACGGAAACCGTAGTCCAGCTGGAAGCTGATACCCACACCATTGTCGGTACGCAGGTAGTTACGACCATTCACGTATTCAATACGGTCGCCCATAACGTAGGGTTGAACGGATTTCAGCGCATACTGACCAACCGGGAAGGTATAACCCGCGAAATATTCCAGACCCCAGGCATCACCGGCAAAGTAATCGTTAACAGAGACTTTTTTGGTGGTCATGAAGTTTTGATACCAACCGCCGCCCATCGAGAAGGTCCAATTGTCCGGTTTCCAGCTCAGCGCGGTACCGACGATGTTTTGATCGTAGGTTTTGCTGGTGTCGCCACGCATTTCCGCGCGGGTGTAGTTCCACGCTGTACCCCAGGTCAGGTCATCGGTGATGTGATAATCCACACCCAGCGAGCCACCGCCTTTACGCTTGTAGCGCAGACCGTTGTTCGGGTTGTAATCATCGCTGAACAGATAAGATGCGTAGAGATCAACATCACCAACCGTTTTCTTATACTTCAGTGATTTACGCGTACGATAGGAACCGTCATAGTCGCCATTGATACCGTTACCTGGTGCCTGACCGATCATGTCGTAGTCCCAGATATCCGTTTTCACACCAACCACATCATAGTAAATGCTGTTCTGTTGACCGAAGGTCAGCGTACCCCAGGTCGCGCTCTTCAGACCGGTGTACAACATACGACGCGTGGTATCGTTGGCGCCGTTAGCATAGTGATTATCCCAGTTGAACATTGCCGGGAAGTTTACGCCCAGCTCGTAATAACTCACCCAGCTGATGTCATCAAACAGATAGTAATCAGCGGCGAAGCGGAAACGCGTCCCGCCGTCGAAACCATTACGTTTGTAGCCATTCTTACCATCATCACCGGCCATATTCTGGAACTGCGGACGAATACTCCCGCCAACGGTGAAGTTAAGACGGCTCAGCGGGTTGCCCGCCTGTGGATCTTGTTTCAGGACCGTGATTTCCGCCTGGGAGGCGAACGTCGTTAATGCCACTGCTGCGCCGATCGATACCGCCAGCGCCGTTTTTTTTATAGTCATTATTTGTACCTTGATAGATAGCCTGCCAATTATTCAGCATACAAATATTAACGTTTATTAATACACTCGTGTTGTCGGGTTTTTATTGTTCTGTGCTGTTAAATATCAATGAGTTATCAATTTGTGCTACATAGATAAAAAACGCACCGATTTAAAAAACCGGTGCGTAATCATCACGAATATGAATTAACTACTGAATTGACGGAACAGCGCTTTGCCTTTTAGCAGACGTGAACCGAGCCATCCGCCGCATAACGAGAGCAACAATGCCCCACAAAGCGGCAATACGACCCACAGTCGCCAGTCTGGCTCCCACGGAAAATCAAACACTCGGGTTTGCAGCACCGCCAGTGCGGTTTCCGCGCCGATGGCAGCCACCAGTCCGGCGACCATTCCGAGCATGGCGAACTCGCACCATAGCGTGGTACGCAGCAGCTTCTTACCCGCGCCCAGCGTGCGCCAGACCACCAGTTCCTGATGACGCTGACGCATTCCGACCTGGACCTGCGCCAATAGCAGCAACATACCGCAAGCGGTAACCAGCACCACCATCACCTCCAGTGCCCGGCTCACCTGCTCCAGCACCTGGCTCACCTGTTTGAGGATTGCGCCAATATCCAGCAGGCTGATAGTCGGGAATTCGCGGTTAAGCTGCGTCAGCATGCCGTTGCCGTTCTCCCAGCGAAAGCTGGTTAACCAGCTTTGCGGCTGAGCGTCCAGCGCGCCGGAGGGAAAGATAAAGAAGAAGTTGGGGCGCAGGCTTTCCCAGTCCACTTTGCGCAGACTGCTGACCGTGGCGCTGAAATCCTGGGTATCGCCCATAAAAGTTACCCGATCGCCAAGCTTGACGTTCAGCCGTTTCGCCAGCCCCTCTTCCATTGAGACTTCGCCCGCTTTTGGCGGCCAGCTTCCGGCAACGATCGGGTTATGATCCGGTCGGGTATCCTGCCAGGTCAGATTAAGTTCACGGTTCAGCGCCTCATCGTGATTGCCTTCGGTCGGCTTCTCATTGATCGCCGTCAGACGCGCCCGCACAATCGGATAGAACGATTCCGGGATCACCTGATGCTCAGCCAGGAAAGCCTTGAGTGGAACCACCTGTTCGGTGGCAATGTTGATGAGAAAATAGTTCGGGCTTTCCGGCGGCATTTGCTGCTGCCAGCGGTCGAGCAGGTCGCCACGCAGTACCAGCAGCAGCGCCAGCAACATAAAGGAAAGCGAAAATGCCGACAGCTGACTGAGCGTTGACCACGGCTGGCGCAACAGCCGACTGACCGCTAAACGCAGCGGCAGCGAGGTGAGCGTCAGGCCACGCAGCACGTTGAGCAGCATCCAGCCGAGCACCCCGCACAAAAGCGCCAGCACTACCGCTCCGGCCAGCACGGCCCACAGCAGCGGGCTTCCGCCCATCAGTCCGGCGAGCAGGGCAATCACGACTATCAATACCACCGGCAAATAAAACTTCAGCGGCCAGACGTTTGCCACCACGTCACGGCGCAGTACCCGCAGTGGCTGAGTCGCCAGCAGCAAACGGTAAGGGCGTAACCCCACCAGCAGAGAAATGACCGTCATGGTGCCTAATGCCCATAGCCACGGCCAGGGACTGGCAGGCGGCAGTTCGCCGGGCAGTACCGGCTTAAGTAATACCACCAGCACGCGTTCAAACAACAGCCCGAATAACCCTCCGGTCACGCCAGACAGCACTAGCACCATCAGCCATTGACCAACAATCAGCCTGCGCAACTGTGCTCTGCCCGCGCCAAGGGTTTTCAGAATAGCCACCAGATCGTAACGACTGCGGCAGTAATGGCTCATCGCCACGGCAACCGCAGCGACCGCCAGCAGCAGCGTTAGCAGCGCCGACAGCAGCAGGAACTGTTGCGAACGCTCCAGTGATTTCCCCAGCGCCCCTTCATCCTGCTCCAGCCCATACCAGCGCTGTTCAGGCTTTAACTGCGGGAGCAGCCATTTTTCATAGGCTTCCAGTTGCTGCGGTGTCCCGCCAAATTTATAGCGCCAGGTCACCCGGCTTCCCGGCTGGACCGCCGCCGTTTTTTCGACATCCGCCATGTTCATCATCAGGCGCGGCGCTATCTGGAACGGATTAAAACCGGCATCCGGCTCCTGCACCACTTCCCCGGCGATGCGCAGCGTGGCATCACCCACGTCGATGGAATCACCGATTTTTAAGTTCAGCAACGCCATCAGACGCGGAGCCAGCAGCACCGAGCCAGGCTGAGGTTTCAGTCCCGGCGGATTGGTTTGCAACGTGCCATACATCGGATACACATCATCCACCGCTTTGACGTTCGCCAACTGCGGCGTATCCCGGGCAAAGGTCATAGTGGCAAAGGTCAGTTGTTCGCCCACTTTCAGGCCACGCTGTCGCGCCTCGTCAATCCACGCTTTCGGCACGGTACGCGAACTTTGCAGCGACCGATCTCCCGCCATAAACTCACGGCTTTGCTGGCTCAGCCCTTTTTCCATACGATCGCTGATATTGCCCAGAGCCAGCACGCAGGCCACGGCCAGACTCAGCGCCAGCCAGACAATCAGTAATGAAGGCGAGCGCCATTCGCGCCAGAACCAGCGTGCAATCATGCCTCCTCCTGCAACTGTCCGTTCACCAGGCGTAAACGCCGATCGCAACGCGCCGCCAGTTGAGAATCATGGGTCACCAGAATCAGGGTGGTGCCATGTTCCCGGTTCAGAGAAAACAGCAGGTCGGCGATTTTGTCTCCGGTCTGGCGGTCCAGATTGCCCGTGGGTTCATCGGCAAACAGCACGTCAGGGCGACCGTTAAACGCCCGCGCCAGCGCCACGCGCTGCTGCTCCCCGCCGGAAAGCTGGGCCGGAAGATGATCAAGACGTTTTCCCAGCCCCAGTTGCTCCAGCAACGTTTTTGCCCCGTCGCGACTTTTTCCGCTGTTTTCACCGCGCAACAACGCGGGCAACTCGACGTTTTCCAGCGCGTTAAGGGTCGGAATTAACATGAATGACTGGAAGACAAAACCCACGTGTCGCGCCCGCAGCTGTGCCCGGGCTTCTTCATCCATGGTGTGCAGCGCCTGCCCCACCAGGCTGACTTCACCGCTGGTACCATCGTCCAGCCCGGCGAGGATCGCCAGCAGTGTGGATTTTCCTGAACCCGACTCGCCAATCAGCGCAATGGTCTCGGCGCGTTTGACAACCAGTTCAACTCCGGTAAGGATGGATAGCTCATGATCACCCTGACCGACGGATTTCTTAAGATGATGAACTTCAACAATGTTTTCCGCTGGCATTGGCCTTTCCTGTTCCTGGTCCTGTTAACTTTCCGCGCCGCCGCAGCGGACACGTTATTAATTCTGGGTGACAGCCTGAGCGCCGGATACCGTATGTCCGCCAGCGCCGCGTGGCCTGCGCTACTTAATGATAAATGGCAAACCAAAACGCCGGTGGTGAATGCCAGTATTAGCGGCGACACCTCGCAGCAGGGGCTGGCCCGTCTGCCTGCATTACTGAAGCAGCACCAGCCGCGCTGGGTGCTGGTCGAACTTGGCGGCAACGACGGTCTGCGCGGTTTTTCGCCTGCGCAAACCGAACAAACCCTGCGCACGATTCTGCAGGATGTGAAAGCAGCAAATGCCGAACCGCTGCTGATGCAAATTCGTCTGCCGGCAAACTACGGTCGCCGTTATAATGAAAGCTTTAGCGCGATTTATCCAAAACTCGCCAAAGAGTTTGATATACCTCTGCTGCCCTTTTTTATGGAAGAGGTTTATCTGAAACCCCAGTGGATGCAGGATGATGGTATTCATCCTAACCGTGACGCCCAGCCGTTTATTGCCGACTGGATGGCGCAACATCTCACTCCTCTAGTAAATCACGACTCGTAAAACAACGGAGATCCTGACAGGTAAAGTTATGCAAAAATCGGTCTTAATAACAGGATGTTCCAGCGGAATCGGTCTGGAAAGCGCGCTTGAGCTAAAGCGCCAGGGTTTTCAAATTCTGGCGGGCTGTCGCAAACCTGACGATGTGGCGCGTATGAACAGCATGGGATTCACCGGCATATTGCTGGATCTGGATTCACCCGAGAGCGTAGATCGCGCGGCTGATGAGGTGATCGCTCTGACCGAAAATCGTTTGTATGGGATCTTTAACAACGCCGGATACGGCGTCTATGGCCCACTGCCCACCATCAGCCGCGAGCAGATGGAACAGCAGTTTTCCGCCAACTTCTTTGGCGCACATCAGCTTACCATGCGCCTGTTACCCGCTATGCTACCCCACGGCGAAGGACGAATTGTGATGACCTCGTCGGTAATGGGATTGATCTCAACGCCGGGGCGCGGGGCCTATGCCGCCAGCAAATATGCGCTGGAAGCCTGGTCCGACGCGCTGCGTATGGAACTGCGCCACAGCGGGATTAAGGTCAGCCTGATTGAGCCAGGCCCTATTCGCACCCGCTTTACCGAAAACGTCAACCAGACCCAGAGCGATGCTCCCGTGGAAAACCCCGGAATTGCCGCGCGTTTTACGCTGGGGCCACAAGCGGCTGTCGCCAAAGTGCGTCATGCGTTTGAGAGCGACAAACCAAAGCTGCGTTATCCGGTTACGCTGGTGACCTGGGCAGTTATGCTACTGAAGCGCCTGTTGCCAGGCCGCATAATGGACAAAATTTTACAGGGTTGAGTTGAAGCACGCGCGTCAGCCCCCATGTAACATGAAATCGACAAAAGAGAGTAACTCCATGTCCACACAGAATATTGTTAATATTAACGAATCGAACCTCCAGCAGACCCTTGAACAGTCGATGACCACGCCGGTCCTGTTCTATTTTTGGTCTGAGCGCAGCCAGCATTGTCTGCAATTAACGCCGGTACTGGAGAACCTTGTTGCTCAGTACAACGGTCAGTTTATTCTCGCCAAGTTAGACTGCGACGCCGAGCAGATGATCGCCTCCCAGTTTGGTCTGCGCGCGATCCCCACGGTTTATCTGTTCCAGAACGGTCAGCCGGTAGATGGATTCCAGGGCCCGCAGCCGGAAGAAGTTATTCGCGCGCTGCTGGAGAAAGTGTTACCGAGCGAAGAAGAGTTGAAAGCGCGCCAGGCGATCGAGTTCATCGAAGCCGGCAATCACGCTGATGCGCTGCCGCTGCTGAAAGAAGCATGGCAGATCTCCAATCAGAGCAGCGAAATTGGCCTGCTGCTGGCGGAAACGCAAATCGCCCTGAACCGTTCTGACGAAGCCGAAGCGGTACTGAAAACTATCCCGTTGCAAGATCAGGACACCCGTTATCAGGGCCTGGTGGCACAGATCGAACTGCTGAAGCAGGCGGCTGATACGCCTGAAATCCAACAGTTGCAGCAGCAGGTCGCCAGCAATCCACAGGATGCGGCGCTGGCAACTCAACTGGCCATTCAGTTACACCAGGTCGGACGTAACGAGGAATCACTGGAATTGCTGTTCAGTCACCTGAAGAAAGATCTCACTGCAGCCGACGGTCAGGCGCGTAAAACCTTCCAGGAGATCCTTGCCGCACTGGGCACCGGCGATGCGCTGGCCTCGAAATACCGCCGCCAGCTGTACGCGCTGTTGTACTAATCCGCTGCATTTGCCTGATGGCGCTTGCGCTAATCGGGCCTACAATCTCCCCGTAGGCCCGCGCCATCCGGTACTCCATTAGTTTTTTTTCAAATGCGTCACCACCAGTTGGTGACGTGAATTATAGAACTTCCGATAGGTCAGGTAGCAGGCGATAATGGTTGACAGACTGGCGGTCGAAAGCAGCATAAACGTCACCATAATCTGATACTTAATCGCTTTTACCGGATCAATACCTGCAAAGATCAACCCGGACATCATCCCCGGTAAACTCACCAGTCCCACGGTCTTCGCTGAATCGATCGTCGGGATCAGCGAAGCGCGAATACTGTCGCGAATCAGCGGCGCGGAGGCCACTTTCGGCGTCGCACCGAGGCTGAGTTTTTCCTGAATTTGCTGCTGTTCGCTGTTAAATCGCTGTCCCAGATTGTTGTAACACAGCCCTACCGCAACCATCGCATTGCCTGCAATCATGCCGGAAATTGGGATCACCTGCATTGGGGTAAACTCGATAGAGCCTGACAGAACCAGCACCGCCAGCGTTAACCCCGCCCCCGCCGTGATGGCGATAAATGACGAGAGAAAAGCTTTATCAATATATTTACTGCGCTTTTGCGCGTTATAGGCCGCGTTGAAACAGATAAACAGCACCATCAATAAGGTCAGAATGCTGTGGTTAACGCCGAAAATATATTTCAGCACATAGCCAACGATAATAAGCTGAACCACCGCCCGGCAAACGCTCCAGAGAATATCTTTTTCCAGCGCCAGTTTTTCTTTGTTGCTGATCAGTATCGCGACCACCACCAGCATCATCGCTAACGCCAGTGATTCATTGGTAATATTATGCTCGTTCATTGCTTACTTCCTGCATTTCCCCGGCGTGCGGTTGAAGGGTTATGACATTATCCGCATGATTAATTTCATCTTTGTCGTGCGTCACCCACAGCACAGCAATATTCTTATCGCGAACATAGTGGTGAATTAATTCGTTCACATTCCGTTTATTGGCTTCATCCAGCGCGCTGGTAATTTCATCAAGCAGCAGGATTTTTGGCAGAAACTGTAAATTACGAATTAATGAGACGCGTTGCTTTTCGCCGCCGGACAGCTCATTGATGTTTTTTTTAAGGATCGTTTCGGGTAGCTCAAAACGGGCCAGATCGGCAAGAAACACATCCGGATCCGGACGTTTATCGCGGATTTGCCAGGGGAAAATGAGGTTGTCGTAAACGGTGTCACCAAACAACGCGGGCGTTTGCGCACAATAAGAAACCTGCTGGCGATATGTTTCAGGCTTAAGAGTGTTTATCTCCTTGCCCTCAAAGAGAATTTCACCGGCAGTCGGGCTGATTAATGACGCCACAATCTTGAGTAACGTACTTTTACCGCAACCAGACTGGCCGGTAATCAGCTTAAATTCTCCGGCCCGGAGATTAAAACAGATGTTATTGAGAACCTGCGTCGCCCCTGCCTGCCATGCGACATTTTTTAACTGAAGCAGAATGCTGCTTTCTTCCATTACCAATCCCTTTTTTACCTCTTTCGTGCAGACAGTCTATCCCTGTAATTTATTATAGGGGAGCCCACCCTGATAAATCGGGTATAATTTGACTAATGAGGCAGTAAAGGACAACACAACAGGAGGTTTCATCAATGCTCATTTTTATTCCTATTCTCATTTTTGTCGCGCTGGTCATCGTCGGTGCTGGCGTCAAAATCGTCCCGCAGGGATATCAGTGGACGGTCGAGCGTTTTGGCCGTTACACCAAAACCCTGCAACCGGGTTTAAACCTTGTTGTACCGTTCATGGACCGCATCGGTCGTAAGATCAACATGATGGAACAGGTGCTTGATATCCCCTCTCAGGAAGTCATCTCCAAAGACAACGCCAACGTCGCGATCGATGCCGTCTGCTTTATTCAGGTGATCGACGCGCCAAAAGCGGCTTATGAGGTCAGCAACCTGGAACTGGCGATCATCAACCTGACCATGACCAATATTCGTACCGTTCTCGGCTCGATGGAACTCGATGAAATGCTCTCCCAGCGCGACAACATTAACACGCGCCTGCTGCATATCGTTGATGAGGCCACGAATCCCTGGGGCATCAAAATCACCCGTATTGAAATCCGCGATGTGCGTCCGCCAGCGGAACTTATCGACGCCATGAACGCGCAGATGAAAGCCGAACGTACCAAGCGCGCCTATATTCTTGAAGCGGAAGGGATCCGTCAGGCAGAAATCGTCAAGGCCGAAGGTGAGAAACAGTCGAAAATCCTCAAAGCGGAAGGTGAACGCCAGTCGGCATTTTTACAGGCTGAAGCGCGTGAACGTTCCGCAGAGGCCGAGGCCCGCGCGACGCAGATGGTTTCGGAGGCCATTGCAGCCGGGGATATTCAGGCCGTGAACTACTTCGTGGCGCAGAAATACACCGAAGCGCTGCAGCACATCGGTTCGTCGAATAACAGCAAAGTGGTGATGATGCCGCTGGATGCCAGCAGCCTGATGGGGTCCATTGCCGGGATCGCCGAACTGGTGAAAGACAGCGCCAGCGAACGGAAAAAATCATGATAGCGATGATTCTGGTGCACCCGCACATCTTCTGGCTCAGCCTCGGCGGTCTGCTACTCGCCGCCGAGATGCTGGGCGGTAACGGCTATCTGCTGTGGAGCGGCGTGGCGGCGGTGATTACCGGCCTGGTGGTGTGGCTCATCCCGCTTGACTGGGCGTGGCAGGGGGCGATGTTCGCCGTACTCACCCTACTGGCAGCCTGGCTGTGGTGGAAGTGGCTGGCAAGGCGCGTACAAGATCAGAAACCCGCCGACAGCCATCTTAACCAGCGCGGGCAGCAGTTGGTTGGCCGTCGATTTATTCTGGAAACTGCCCTGGTCAATGGCCGCGGACATATGCGCGTCGGCGACAGCTCATGGCCCGTCAGCGCCCGCGACGATTTGAGCGCCGGAACGCAGGTTGAAGTCATTGCCGTTGAGGGAATTACCCTGATTATTACAGCGGTATCACACTGAAAAGACAGGAAATAAGACTATGGTCAGGAAGACATCCCTTACCTTTGCCCTTTGCTCATTATTGGTCGCCGCCCCGCAGGTATTCGCCTCTTTCGATATGGAAGACTGCAAATGGAGCGACGACAGCTGCCTGCTGAAAGGCACGCCCACCTTCAATCCGGAAAACGACAGCCGCGATAACCTGCTGCGGCTGCTGAGCCAGGAGAAATCATTTGCTCTGCCGGTGCAGTCGATGCCGGCGGACATCACCCGCTCCCGCGATTTCTATTTTGCGTATCATCCGCAGTGGGATGACATTGCCCCGCAGCCAGCCGCAGCGCAGGTATCTGCCGAAGACAGCCCCCTGTCCCGACAGATAGCCGAACTGAACATTAGCGCAGACGAAATAAACGTCAACGACGCTGAGCTTGAGAACCGTCATGTTTCGAACAATACCGCGAGCGTCAGCGCGTTTTTTGCCGCACTGCTGGCCGACTCAACGTTAACGGTAAATCAGCGTCAGGCCCTTGCCCAGGCGCGTACAGGACTGTTATCCGGGGCAACCCGCGAGCAAATTGAGTCATCGCTTGCCACTCTCCCGGCAGATTCTCCAGCTCAGTCCTACAAAAGCTATCTGGCAGCGGCCGCCAGTTTTTATGCAGGTAATTATGCCAGCGCCGAACAGGATTTCGCTCAGCTAGCCAAAAGCGATCGTCCGTGGCTGGCTGAGACCGCGCAATACATGCTGATACGTGCGGCGTTGAACAAAAGCAGCCAGAACAGCGTGGGCGAGTACGGCGATTTTGATATCACAAAAATTAACCGCGAGGACGCTTCTCAGGCTCAGACGCTGGCGCAAGCCTATCTGCAACACTACCCGCAAGGCCTGTACGCCGCTTCCTCGCACGGTATGCTGCGTCGTATCAACTGGTATTTACAGGCGTGGCCGCAATTGGCGGGGTTGTATGAGCAGACGCTCCAGCAGTCGGCTGACGCACAGCAACTGCGTGAGATCGTCATCGAATACGATAATGTCTACGGCATGGCGTTCTACGAACAGTCCGTGGTGGAGGCTTTCCCCGATGCGCCGCTTGTCAGCTATATCGAACTGCTGCGCGCGTTGCGCCTGAATAACAACAACAAACCAACGCTGACGCAGGCCCAGCTTGACGCCAGCAAACCGGTGTTTGAGCAGAGCCAAAAACTGCCGCTATGGCGCGATCTGCAGCTGAATCTGTGGCTGGCAACGGGCAACTACGCGGCGATTATTTCGGCAGTTACTCCGGCGCAGAAACTTCCGGCCCACGATACGCTGGCCTTCAGCGAACAGGTGCTGTACGGCGAAGCGCTAATGGGCCAGCAGAAATGGACCACCGCACGTGATTTCTGGCAGACATTGCTGAAGCTCAGCCAGGACAACGAACAGCAGCAGTATGTGCAGGCTAAGCTAGCCGCGACGCTGGTTTATAGCGGCGACGTGGCGGCAATTTTCGCCCCAGAAAGCGCAGTAACCAACCTGCGCTTTCGCTCGCAGGTGCTGAAAACCCAGGCCACGCCTGAACTACTGCGCCAGCAAGCCGTCCATGGTCCTAATAACGAAGAGCGTACCATCGCCCTGCATACGCTGCTGGTGCGGGATCTCACTGAGCATCGCTTTGACGACTGGCTGAATGACAGAAAACTGGCCAGCGCCATTACGCCGCCGGTCATTGGCGAAGCGTTTGATGACGTTAATCTGAGTATTTTCGACTGGAAAGGCGACTCTGCCGAGAGCGGTTATACCTGTCGCAGCCTCAATGAAACGGTAACGGTTCTGAGCAAACAAGCGCATGATGCCCACGCCCTGAACTGCTTAGGCGAATTTTTCCGCACTACGCAAACCCACGTTGATTTATGGAAAAACAGTTCCGGCAACGATGTGCTTGAATCAGCAATCTCGCGCAAGAAACCGTTCGGCCAGTTCGACAGGCAAAGCTACTACCAGCAGGTGATCACATCGCCAAAAGCAGAGGTTGAAGATAAGAGCTTTGCGCTGTATCGCGCCATCATGTGCTATGCGCCGTCAGGCTCTAACGAGTGCGGCGGTGAGGAAGTGGATAAACTACAGCGTAAAGGCTGGTTCACCCAACTGAAAACGCAGTATCCGGGAAGTCCGTGGGCGCAAAAACTCAAATACTACTGGTAACTGCGCTACTGCTCGGCCAGGCACAGGCGGCGGAAATCGTCGCCGCCCGTGAACATCCGGCCTTCTGGCTATGGTCCGGAGTGAAGGCCAGTGACGAGCTGAAAAACGCACAAACGGTCTATCTGCATCAGGGCGAGGTACTGGTACGTTCAGGTAACGTGGTGTTCCAGCGTCTCGGACTGCCTGTTAATCGCCTGACTTTCCCCTCTATCTGGTTGACCGTGCGCTTTACCACTCTCGACGTACCGGAAGAGATTCCGGCGCGCATCATACGCTTGATGCAACGCTGGCAGGCGGCCGGGAATCACGTCATCGGCCTGCAGGTTGATTTTGACGCGGCGACCCATCAGCTTGCCGATTACGCCCACTTTCTGCAGCAGTTACGCCAACGGCTACCGACCGAGTTTGCACTTGGCGTAACCGGACTACTGGATTGGGCAAAAACGGGCGACGTCGCCACGCTGAACGCGCTGGCGGTCGATGAACTGGTGGTCCAGAGCTATCAGGGACGTCACACGGTACCGAATTATCAGGCGTATCTGCCCGCCCTCAGTCGTCTGCGCATTCCATTTAAGCTGGGGCTGGTACAAAACGGTAGCCGGGACACGCAGGCTGAAGCGCAGCTTGAGAAATCACCGTGGTACCGTGGCACGGTGGTGTTTATGCTTAATCCGCCACTCCGTTAAGCCTTCGCTTTATGGTGGCAGCAGCCGGAGAGATTATCAATAATCGGGCATTCGGCGCTGTCATCGCCAGGGCAACTCTCCGCCAGCGCCAACAAATGCAAGCGCATAGCCTGCAGCTCGCTGATATGGCGCTCAATATCCGCCACCTTTTCTAACGTACGCTTTTTCACATCTGCGCTGTGACGCGCCGGATCGTTAAACAGGTTCACCAACTCGCCGCACTCTTCCAGGTTAAAACCAACCTGTCGTGCCTGTCGTAACAGCGTAAGCTCATTCAGATGCTGTTGGTTGTATGTGCGATAGCCATTTTCGCTACGCAGCGGCGGCGTCACTAACCCCTTTTCTTCGTAAAAGCGTATCGCTTTGCTGGTTAAACCGGTTTTTTTCGCAACATCGCTAATATTCACGTTTCCCCCGCTGATCTTGTTGGTACTGAGCCACATTATAGCCCACATTGCCGTAATCCTTTACCCAAGAACCCCGCGCATCTTCCACCATCACAGCGATGCACAAATCCTTTTAATTCACATTGTTATATCCGATTCAGATCACATTTCAGCATTTATTGACCACGCAAAATTGACTCAAATCAAAAGATGTATCAGTTCTGCACCTTTCATCTTGAACAAAGGGAAACAATTTTATATACAAACGCGAATGATAATGATGATCATTTACATTCAATAAAGGTTCTCTTATGTTGCCACGGATTAATCAAAGGCCATTTATTCTTTCAGCCCTGACATTATGCATGTCCGGCGCTACTTTTGCAGCGACCTCTCCAACACACGGTTCAACGTCCGACGAAGATACAGTAATCGTTACGGCTAACCGCACAGAAAGTAGTCTCTGGGATAGCCCGGCAACCATTCAGGTTATCGATCGCCAGACGCTACAAAACTCCACCAGCGTTTCTCTTGCTGATGATTTACAAGATATCCCCGGCGTCGAAGTTACCGATAACGCTCTCGCAGGTCGGAAACAAATTCGTATCCGTGGCGAAGCTTCTTCGCGGGTGCTGATTTTGATAGACGGCCAGGTCGTCAGCTACCAACGTGCCGGACAAAACTACGGAGCCGGTTTACTGATTGACGAATCCGCGCTGGAACGTATTGAAGTGGTCAAAGGCCCTTATTCTGTCCTCTACGGTTCGCAGGCAATTGGCGGCGTCGTGAACTTTATTACCAAAAAAGGCGGCGATAAGCCTCTGGGTGGTAGCGTTAAGGCTGTTTATAACTCCGCAACGGCAGGATGGGAAGAGTCAGCGGCAGCCTGGGGAAGTATCGGTAACTTTGACTACCGTATCAATGGCAGCTATTCCGACCAGGGGGATCGCGATACACCTGACGGAAGATTGCCCGACACCAACTTCCGTAATAACGGCCAGGGAGTGTGGCTTGGCTACAACCTCGATCGCCACAAAATTGGACTCTCACTCGACCGTTATAAGCTATCCACTCAAACCTGGTTTGACGATCCCGAAGGTCAGTTCGACGACTTTAGCGTCAAAATTCCTAAGCTGGAACGCGAGAAAATCGGTCTTTTCTACGACTATGCGGCCGACGGGGATTACCTGAAGAACATCCATTTTGACGCATACACCCAGACAATAGAGCGCAAATTTGAAAACCGGGTCAAAACGACCCAGATTATCCCCAGCCCGATGATTAAAGCGCTGACGGTAAGCAATCAAACCAATACCAACGACAAACAATATACCCAGGGTGTAACGCTGCAGGGCAATATCTCCCTTCCGGCTAACAACACGCTGGTGATTGGCACTCAGTATCAGCATGACAAAATAAAACAAGACACGGACGGCAGTACGCGCCAGACCGCGGCTACCGGCTTCTTCGATACGCAAACCCGTACCCTGTCATATAACGAAGCGGAACAAAGCAACACCTCACTGTTCGCGCAAAACGACTGGCGCTTTGCCGATGACTGGACGTGGACCGTGGGCGCACGCCAGTACTGGCTGTCTTCGAAACTCAATCGCAACGATACGCAAACTATCCAAAGCAGCGGCACCACCAGGCAATCCACCGGGGGAAATTCCGTTCACGATGATGAACTGGTGACCTCGACCAGCCTGCGCTATTCCGGCTTTGAAGATCTTGAACTCCGGGCTGCATACGCCCAGGGCTATGTCTTCCCCACGCTTACTCAGTTGTTCATGCAGACATCCGCCGGCGGCAGCGTTACCTACGGCAACCCAAACCTGAAGGCTGAACACTCGAATAACTATGAGTTGGGCGCGCGGTATAAAGGGAATATGTGGCTGATTGACGGCGCTATTTATTACTCCGAAGCCAAAGACTATATCGCCAGTCTGGCCTGTTCAGGCCAACCCGTTTGCAACAGCAACACCACCTCTTCCCGCGGCGGCTATTACTACTACGACAACATCGATCGTGCCAAAACCTGGGGCATGGAATTAACTGCAGAATACAACGGCTGGGCGGTTTCCCCCTACCTGAGCGGTAATCTCATTCGCCGTCAATACGAAGGCAACACCATAAAAACCTGGGATACCGGCGAACCCACGCTGACCGGGCGCGTTGGCCTGAAACATACCTGGTTGATGAATGTCGCTAACGTGACGTCCGATGTCTTTATTCGCGCGGCGTCCCGCGCCAAAGATAATACCGGCACCACGGAAATAAACTATCCAGGCTGGGCCACGCTTAACCTCGCATTCAACACCGAGTTTGGTCCGCAGGACCAGTATCAGGTCAACCTCGCGCTCAACAACCTGACCGACAAGCGTTACAGAACCGCGCATGAATCTATCCCAGACGCTGGTTTCAATGCCGCTGTTGGCTTTGCGTGGAATTTCTGACGATGAAAAAACTCATGATTGGCTTACTGAGCCTCGCCTGTGTTTTCAGCGCCCAGTCCGCTGACCGCCTGGTGGCGGCGGGCGGTTCGCTTAGCGAACTGATTTACGCCATGGGCGTCGGCAACCGGGTGGTTGGCGTCGATGAAACCACCTCGTACCCATCTGAAACTGCCGCACTCCCGCATATCGGCTACTGGAAGCAGTTAAGCAGCGAGGGCATTTTATCGCTGCACCCGGACAGCTTTATCACCTGGCAGGATGCAGGCCCTCAAATCGTTTTGGATCAGCTCCGGGCGCAGAAAGTTAACGTCGTTACATTGCCGCGCGTACCGGCCACCGTCGAGCAGATGTACGCCAACATTCGGGAGCTGGCTCAAACGCTGCGCATTCCTGAACAAGGTGAAGCGCTGGTCAATCGCCTGCATCAACGTCTGGATCGTGTTCAGCACAGCGTGGCGGCGAAAAATGCGCCGGTCAAAGCCATGTTCATTCTCTCCGCTGGCGGCAGCGCGCCGCAGGTCGCCGGCAAGGGCAGCGTTGCCGATGCCATTATGACCCTTGCGGGCGCACAAAATGTCGCCACCCACGCGCAGTATAAAAGTTACAGCGCGGAGTCGCTGATCGCCGCCAACCCGGAGGTGATCGTGGTGACGTCGCAAATGGTGGATGGCGATCTGGCTCGTCTGAGCGCGATTGCCGGTATTACCCACACTGCGGCCTGGAAAAATCAGCGCATTGTGGCGGTAGACCAGGCGCTGATTCTGGGAATGGGGCCTCGCGTCGCCGATGCGGTTGAAGCCCTGCACCAGCAATTCTGGCCTCACTAACTGGATTTATAAAAAAGAATGAAAACTGAACACTCGCTGGATCTCACCGCGCATTTTGCGCTTGAGGGAAGTCAGCCCTTTAAGGATCGCCGCGCCACAATGCCATGGCGCGGGGCGATTCCGATTGCCAAAGAGCTATTGTCACAAACCTGGCAGGATGTTATCAGCCAGCCTACCCCGCCGCGTAAACGGCTGGTGTACTTGCATATCCCTTTTTGTGCAACGCATTGTACTTTCTGCGGTTTTTATCAAAACCGGTTCGAAGAAGATCACTGCGCCCGCTACACCAACGCGCTGTTGCGCGAAATCGAGATGGAAGCCGATAGCGCGTTACATCAGTCAGCCCCAATTCACGCCGTCTATTTTGGCGGCGGTACGCCTTCAGCGCTGTCAGCACGGGATCTGGGCAGAATCATCACCGCGCTGCGTGAAAAGTTACCGCTGGCGCCGGACTGCGAAATTACCATTGAGGGACGAGTGCTCAATTTTGACGATGCGCGAATTGATGCCTGCCTTGACGCTGGCGCCAATCGGTTTTCGATCGGTATTCAATCTTTTAACAGCCGGATCCGCAAGAAAATGGCGCGCACCTCGGACGGCCCAACCGCAATTGCCTTTATGCAGGGGCTGGTAAAACGGGATCGTGCCGCCGTGGTATGCGATCTGTTGTTTGGTCTGCCAGGACAAGATGCAAAACTGTGGGGCGACGATCTGGCGATTGCCCGTGACATCGGCCTCGACGGCGTAGATCTTTATGCGCTGAACCTGATCCCCAATACACCGCTTGGCAAAGCAGTTGAAACCGGGCGCACAACCGTTCCCTCTCCCGCCGAACGTCGCGATCTCTATCTTCAGGGTTGCGATTTCATGGACAACGCGGGCTGGCGCTGCATCAGCAACAGCCACTGGGCGCGTACCACGCGTGAACGCAATCTGTACAACCTGCTGATTAAACAGGGAGCGGACTGTCTGGCATTCGGCTCAGGCGCCGGGGGATCAGTCAATGGCTATTCCTGGATGATCGAGCGCAATCTGACGACATGGCATGAATCTATCGCCGCCGGGAAAAAACCGCTAATGATGATGATGCGTACCGCCGAGCGTGGTTTCCAGTGGCGACACACTCTCCAGGCGGGCATTGAAACGGCCCGCGTCCCGCTGGATGAACTGACGCCTCATGCACAAAAACTGACCCCGCTACTGACCCAATGGCATCACGCAGGACTGACGCGAGATGCCAGCACCTGTGTGCGCCTGACCAATGAAGGGCGTTTTTGGGCGAGCAATATTTTGCAGTCTCTTGATGAACTTATTCAGGCACTTAACGCGCCGCGCATTGCGGTAGAACAACCATACCAGGAGTGAATTATGAGCCATGTCTCTTTACAGGATTTTTTGAAAACTGAACCGGACGGTACGCTGGAAGCTATCGCTGCCCAGTACAACACCACGCTGCTGGAGGTGGTGAAAAACCTCCCCTCCCCGACGCTGGTTTCCGGCGATCAATTTGATACCGTCTGGGAAACCGTCAGCGAATGGGGCAAAGTCACCACCCTGGTCCATACTGCTGATGTCATTCTGGAATTCACCGGTGAATTACCTTCCGGATTCCACCGTCATGGCTACTTCAACCTGCGCGGTAAAAAAGGCATGACCGGTCATATCAAGGCAGAAAACTGTACGCATATTGCCCTGATTGAACGCAAATTTATGGGAATGGACACCGCGTCCATTCTCTTCTTTAACCAGGCGGGTAGCGCGATGTTCAAAATTTTCCTCGGTCGGGATGAGCATCGACAGTTACTGGCCGAACAGGTCAGCGCCTTTCACGCGTTGTCTTCATCTTTAAAGGAACATGCCTGATGGCTCCATGGCTCATTTTTGGTGCGGGTGGTAGCGGCGTCGGTGCGAAAACGCTTGAACTCGCACTGGCGGAACAACGTCCGGTGATTGCCGTCGTTCGCAACGCACAGGTCGCTGCAGGGTTGCAGGAAAAAGGTGTGCAGGTCTTCATCGGCGACGCCTGCGATAGTCAGGTCACCGCCTGTGCCTGTCGCGCAGCGGGTCAACATGCCACGGTGATCTCCTCCATGGGCGGCGCCCAGGATTATCTGGCGCACAGAACCGTCATTGATGAAGCAGAAAAAGCGGAGATCAAGCGCATGATTCTGGTGACCTCACTCGGCTGCGGTGACAGTTGGCCTTTTCTTTCTTCACGCGCAAAGGCCGCATTTGGTCAGGCTGTACGGGAAAAATCGTTGGCTGAAAGCTGGCTACAAACCAGTCGACTGGACTACGCCATTCTCCGCCCCGGCGGTTTGCTAAACGGTGCAGCCACCGGCCAGGCACAACGAATACAGGCTCAGGAGTGTCACGGCTTTGTAATGCGTGCAGATGTTGCGAAGCATATTCACGAACTGGCCACTGCGCCGGCACTCAATAACCAGATTTACAGTTTGGTTGAGCCGGGGCTGAAACCCGCGTAAACCCCTCACGGCGCGGGAACTCCGCGCCGCAAAGACGTTATGGAGCGTTACGTGCTTAAGGACTCGCTTTCTTCCGTCAGCATCCTGACGGGTCTTTCTCTTTTGCTGGTTGCTCTGATGCTCTTCGGTGCCAGCCAGGGAGCGCTGAACATTAGCTTCAGCGCCCTGTTCAACGACGAATATCGTGATATCTGGTTAAACATCCGCTTGCCTCGCGTGCTGCTGGCCGTTCTGGTCGGTGCTGCGCTGGCGACGGCAGGGGTCATCATGCAGGGACTTTTTCGCAATCCGATGGCCGATCCTGGCCTACTTGGCGTCAGCAGCGGCTCCGCGCTGATGGTCGGCATCGCGATAGTTATCCCATTTTCGTTCCCCGTGGTGCTGGTGCTGTATGAGCAGATGATTTTTGCCGTTGCAGGCAGCATGGTGGTCTGCACGATTATTTTCCTGATAAGCCAGCGTCATAACCACGGTGGAATGATGCAACTGCTGTTAGCCGGTATCGCTATCAATGCCCTGTGCGGTTCGGCTATTGGCGTACTGAGCTATGTGGGCGACGAGCAGCAGCTACGTCAACTTACATTGTGGATGATGGGAAATCTCGGCCAGGCCCAGTGGCCAACGCTGTTGGTTGCCAGCACGTTTGTTCTTCCAGCCATTGTTGTAACCATCTGCATGGCGGGAACGCTTAATTTACTGCAGTTGGGTGATGAAGAGGCGCATTACCTCGGCGTAAACGTCAAACGTAAGCGTCAGCAGTTACTGTTGCTCAGTTCGCTCCTGGTTGGCGCTGCGGTTTCCGTCAGCGGCGTAATTGGTTTTATTGGCCTGGTGATCCCACATCTGATCAGAATGACGACCGGTGCCGATCATCGCTGGTTGATTCCCTGCTCTACGCTGGCCGGTGCCTGTTTACTCCTGATTGCCGACACGTTGGCCCGCACACTTGTTCAGCCAGCCGAAATGCCCGTTGGCCTGTTAACCAGCCTGATCGGTGGACCGTATTTCCTGTGGTTAATACTGCGTAGCCGGAGGGTGTCATGATCGTCGCTGAAAATCTGGTCTACCACATTCAGGGAAGACGACTGACCGACGACGTTTCCCTGACGCTACCTGATGGAGAGATCATCGCGATTCTTGGCCCGAACGGAGCCGGGAAATCGACGCTGCTACGCCAGCTTACGGGATATCTGCAGCCCCACAGTGGGCGTTGTAGCATGTTTGGCAAGCCGCTGGACAAGTGGTCAATCACCGAGCTGGCAAAAACCCGTGCCGTGATGCGCCAGAATAGTCATATGGCCTTCCCGTTTAGCGTTCAGGAGGTCATTCGCATGGGCAGACATCCGTATCGTACGCGCAACACGGGCGATGAAACGGAGCACATCATGGCATTGTGTGATTGCCAGGCGCTGGCCGCACGCGATTACCGGCATCTCTCGGGAGGAGAACAACAGCGGGTACAACTGGCGCGCCTGCTGGTTCAGCTTTGGGAGCCCGAGCCTGGGCCGAAATGGTTGTTTCTTGATGAACCCACCTCCGCGCTGGATATTCACCACCAGCAGCACCTTTTTCGTCTGCTACGTCGTCTGGTGCGTGAACGGCAGCTTAACGTCTGCTGCGTCCTGCACGATCTCAACCTCGCGGCGCGCTATGCCGACCGTGTGGTATTGATGGAACGCGGCAGAATAGTTGATAACGGATATCCGCAGGATGTTCTGAAGCAACGGTCGCTGAACGCGCTGTACGGTGCCGATCTCACGGTCATAAATGAACCGAAGCATCGAACGCCGATTATCGTCCTCAATCAATAACAGACCGGGAACCCCTGACGTGGCGTTCCCGTTTTTCTCCCTTTACACCCTTTTTTCACCTTTTCTAAAAACGTCCTTGACCTTCCCCTTGCTGGAAGGTTTAACCTTTATCACAGTCAGTTAATCCTGCAAAAAAGGAGTTGGTTATGTCTCAAACAATCGATCTAACCCTGGACGGCCTGTCCTGTGGTCACTGCGTAAAACGCGTTAAAGAAAGCCTGGAACAACGTCCGGACGTTGAGCAAGCGGATGTCACCGTGACAGAAGCGCATGTTACCGGGAGCGCCAGCGCAGAAGCGCTGATTGAAACCATCAAACAAGCCGGTTACGGCGCGGAGTTAAGCCACCCAAAGGCTAAACCGCTGACGGAGTCATCAATCCCGTCGGAAGCACTGGCAGCGGTCCCTTCCGAGCTTCCGGCAGCTACGGCTGATGATGACAGCCAACAGTTGCTGTTAAACGGCATGAGCTGCGCCAGTTGTGTGACCCGCGTACAAAATGCATTGCAAAGTGTACCGGGCGTCACGCAGGCACGGGTAAACCTGGCGGAACGCACTGCGCTGGTAATGGGCAGTGCCTCCGCCGCAGATTTAGTACAGGCGGTTGAAAAAGCGGGCTACGGCGCAGAAGCGATTGAAGATGATGCTAAGCGTCGCGAGCGTCAGCAAGAAACCGCCGTGGCAACCATGAAACGTTTTCGCTGGCAGGCAGCCGTCGCGCTGCTCCTGGGTATCCCGGTCATGGTATGGGGCATGATTGGCGACAACATGATGGTGAGCGACGACAACCGCAGCCTGTGGCTGATGATTGGTCTGGCAACGCTTGCCGTGATGGTTTTCGCGGGCGGTCACTTTTACCGCAATGCGTGGAAAAGCCTGATGAACGGCACCGCGACCATGGATACGCTGGTGGCGCTGGGTACGGGGGTGGCATGGCTCTATTCCATGAGCGTCAACCTCTGGCCGCAATGGTTCCCGATGGAAGCGCGACACCTCTATTATGAAGCCAGTGCCATGATTATCGGTCTGATTAACCTCGGACACATGCTGGAAGCGCGGGCTCGCCAACGCTCGTCTAAAGCACTGGAAAAACTGCTCGATCTGACACCGCCGACCGCACGCGTCGTCACTGACGAAGGTGAAAAGAACGTGCCGCTGGCAGAGGTGCAGGCTGGAATGTTGCTGCGTCTGACCACCGGCGACCGCGTTCCGGTTGATGGCGAAATCACTCAGGGTGAAGCCTGGCTGGATGAGGCCATGCTGACCGGGGAGCCGATTCCACAGCAAAAAGGCGCACGCGATAGCGTCCACGCCGGTACGGTCGTACAGGACGGTAGCGTGCTGTTCCGCGCCAGCGCTGTTGGCAGTCACACCACGCTGTCGCGCATTATTCGTATGGTGCGCCAGGCGCAAAGCAGCAAACCGGAAATTGGCAAACTGGCCGACCGCATCTCCTCGGTGTTCGTTCCGGTCGTGGTCGCCATTGCGCTAGTCAGTGCGGCTATCTGGTATTTCTTTGGACCGGCGCCGCAGATTGTCTATACGCTGGTAATCGCCACCACCGTCCTGATTATTGCCTGCCCTTGTGCGCTGGGTCTGGCAACGCCGATGTCGATTATTTCCGGCGTCGGGCGCGCCGCTGAATTTGGGGTGCTGGTACGTGATGCCGATGCGCTGCAGCGCGCCAGCACGCTCGATACCATCGTGTTTGATAAAACCGGGACGCTAACTGAAGGCAAACCACAGGTTGTCGCCATCAAAACGTTTGGCAATACCGACGAAGCGCTGGCAATTCGTCTGGCAGCGGCCCTTGAACAGGGTTCCAGCCACCCGTTAGCCAGGGCGATTCTGGACAAAGCAGGTGATGTCACGCTGCCGCAGGTCAACGGTTTCCGTACGCTGCGCGGTTTAGGCGTCAGTGGCGAAACGGAAGGTCATACGCTGCTGCTGGGAAACCAGGCGCTGCTCAATGAACAGCAGGTAGATACCACTGAAATGGAGGCTGAAATCACCGCTCAGGCTTCCCAAGGCTCAACCCCGGTACTGTTAGCGATTGACGGTAAAGCGGCAGCGCTGTTAGCGGTACGTGATCCTCTGCGTAGCGACAGCGTGGCAGCGCTCCAGCGTCTGCACCGCGCCGGGTATCGTCTGGTGATGCTCACCGGCGACAACCCAACGACCGCCAACGCCATTGCCAAAGAGGCGGGTATTGATGAGGTGATTGCTGGCGTTCTGCCTGACGGTAAAGCCGAGGCAATTAAACGTCTGCAGAGCCAGGGGCGTCAGGTTGCCATGGTCGGTGACGGTATCAACGATGCGCCTGCGCTGGCTCAGGCTGATGTAGGGATTGCCATGGGTGGCGGCAGCGATGTGGCGATTGAAACCGCCGCGATTACGCTGATGCGCCATAGCCTGATGGGCGTTGCCGATGCGCTGTCTATCTCCCGGGCAACGCTGCGCAATATGAAGCAGAACCTGCTCGGCGCGTTTATCTATAACAGCATCGGTATCCCCGTTGCCGCTGGGATTTTGTGGCCGTTCACCGGAACACTGCTCAACCCGGTCGTTGCCGGGGCGGCGATGGCGCTCTCCTCCATTACCGTGGTGAGCAACGCTAACCGACTGCTGCGCTTCAAACCTAAAGAGTAAGCCTTTACCGGATGCCGCTCTGAACGGAGCCCCAAATCATTCGCGTTGCATTAAGGCGGCAAGTATAAAAACCCCAGGAGCATAGCCAACTATGTGACTGGGGTTTTTGCTCGCTGCCAATAAAGAGGCTAAGGGAATGATGAAGTGTATTTGCACCTTCCAGGACCACGCGCTAGCATGGAAGTCTACTTAGGGAGGCCGTATGGATCTGTTGTACCGGGTAAAATCATTTTTCACCGCGCTACGCGGCAACCACTATACCTGGCCTGCCATCGACATCTCCTTGCCCGGTAACCGCCATTTTCATCTGATTGGCAGTATTCACATGGGCAGCCGCGATATGGCGCCTCTGCCTGCCAAATTACTCAAAAAGCTCCAGCGTGCCGATGCGCTCATTGTCGAAGCCGATGTTTCCGGCGACGACGCGCCGTTTGCCAACCTTCCGACCTTTGCCGCACTGGAAGAGCGCATCAGCCCAGAGCTGCTAGATAATCTGCACAAAGTCACCGACGAGCTGGGTATTTCCCCTTCCCTGCTGTCTACCCAGCCGCTGTGGCAAATCGCCATGGTCTTGCAGGCAACGCAGGCGCAGCAGTTGGGGTTGCGGGCAGAATACGGCATTGATTACCAACTTCTGAATGCGGCAAAACAGGTGCATAAACCCATAATCGAGCTGGAAGGCGCATCCAGCCAAATCGAGCTGTTGTGTCAGTTACCCGATAACGGACTGGCTCTGCTGGACGATACCCTGACGCACTGGCATACCAATGCCAGACTGCTACAACAGATGATGGGCTGGTGGCTTAAAACGCCGCCACGCAATAGCGAACTCACTCTACCCAATACTTTTAGCCAGTCGCTGTATGACGTTTTAATGCATCAGCGTAATGCGGCCTGGCGCGATCGACTCAGGGCGATGCCTGCCGGGCACTATGTCGTGGCCGTTGGTGCGCTGCATTTGTATGGAGAAGGAAATTTGCCGGAGATGTTACGGTAAAAAAATGGCCAATATTGCTATTGGCCCGTCAAAGAGGAATTTCATCATTATTATGATCCCGACGCTTAAAGCATCGGTGTAGTTCGATTGTCGCTCAAAGTCATCATCCTGCCAACACTATTGCGCAAGATGGTACTATTTTTTAGACAGACATCAGGCGTATGCTTGTGTCGTATTTTGTCTGGGCCAGGAAAATTGCTATGACACCCGCCGTTAAATTACTCGAAAAAAACAAAATTTCTTTCCAGATCCACACCTACGATCACGATCCGTCCGAGACGAACTTTGGTGACGAAGTGGTACGCAAGTTAGGTCTGAATGCGGACCAGGTCTACAAAACGCTACTGGTTGCCGTGAATGGCGATATGAAGCACCTGGCGGTTGCCGTTACGCCGGTAGCCGGTCAACTGGATCTCAAAAAGGTCGCCAGGGCGTTGGGAGCCAAAAAGGTCGATATGGCCGATCCGATGATCGCGCAGCGAACCACCGGGTATCTGGTAGGCGGCATCAGTCCGCTGGGGCAGAAAAAAAGATTGCCGACGCTCATCGACGCTCCCGCCCAGACGTTTGACACCATTTATGTGTCCGGCGGCAAACGCGGGCTGGATATTGAACTGGCAGCAGGCGATTTGGCGAAAATTCTGGATGCGAAATTCGCCGATATCGCACGCCGTGATTAATTGTCTTTTGCCCATTGATACGGCGATTGCGCCTACTGCGATTACAGGTTGTGATTGGTGAAGACAGTTTGGACTCGGCCAGCGCGCAGGAACCGGAGCATAGAGGTAATAAGTAGGATTATTGGGCCGCCATGAAGGGCGGCCCGGTGGAGCGGATAAAATGATGCCCCAAATTGCCCTGTTACTGCCAGCTTACCTCGCCCTTCGGCTCATACGCACCGGCATCGAGCGGTGAGTTCTTCTGTACGTACTCTTTCAGCACTTCCGCATCAATAAACCCGGTATTCACATAGCCAGGCTTGTTATCAATTCGCGGATAGCCATCGCCGCCGGTGGCATTGAAGCTCAGCGTTGCCATGCGATAGGTTTTGGCTGGATCAACGGGTTCGCCTTTAATTTTCAAATCGTTAAGTTTGCCGTCTTTCGCCACGAAGCTGACGTTGGCAAACTGCGGATAAGCCCCGGAATCCGGCTTCATTTGCGCCACGGCGGTCAGATAGTCAATCACCTCTTTCCCGCTCATGTCGGCGTACACCACGATGTTACCGAACGGCTGCACTTTCAGCACGCTCTTATAGGTGATATCACCGCCTTCGATGGAGTCACGGATACCGCCGCCGCTCATCACGCCAAAATCAGCGCTGGTTCGCGCCATTTGCGCAGCCAGCAGTAAATGCCCCATGTTGGTCTGCACGAAACGGACTTTGCTACGGTCGCCTTCGAGGCGCGCATTGACGCTACCAATTTTCACGTCGAGCTGCGCTTTGCCTTTATTCTGGAATGGCGTCAGCAGAGAAAGCATTTGCTGATTTTCTGCAATTTCCGGGGTGTAGAGTACGCGCTCACTTTTACCGTTGTCCCAGGTCACTTTTTTCTTCAGGTTGACGGGGATGAGCTGGTAGTTAACCATTTTCATTTCGCCATTGCGGAACTCAAAGTCCGCCCGCCCCACGTATTTCCCCCACTCATGCGCCTGCACAATCCAGATCCCGTTTTGCTTGTCTGGCGCACACGGCGTACCCGGTACGTAATCAACCTGCTTCTTGTTTTCCGCGGCCATACATACCGGATCCTGCGAGTGACCACCCACAATCATTGCCAGCGCTCCCGCCGGCAGGCTGCGCGCCATTTCTACGTCGCCAGGCGCGTTCGAGCCGTGATTGCCATTGTCATAATGTCCCATATGGGTGGTCGCAATAATGATGTCCGGCTTTTCCCCCATATTCAGTTCCTGGATAACCAGTTTGGCTTCATCAGCAGGTTTACGGAACTCAATATCGGTAAAGAACTCTGGGTTGCCAATTTTCGCCGTATCGTCAGTGGTTAAACCGAGTACGGCAATTTTTAAATCCTGGCGCTTAAAGATGGCCCACGGCTTAAACAAACGCTCACCGGTGCTTTTCTGATAGATATTGGCCGAGAGAAACGGGAATTTGGACCATTTTTCCTGCTGGCGCAATACGCTAAGCGGATTATCAAACTCGTGGTTTCCGACCGCCATCGCATCATAGCCAATCAGGTTCATTCCGCGAAAATCAGGTTCCGCATCCTGCAGATCGGACTCCGGTACGCCGGTATTAATGTCGCCACCGGAAAGCAGCAGTACACTGCCTCCTTCCTCAGCCACCTCTTTACGAATACCGTCCACCAGCGTTTTTTGTGCCGCCAGCCCGTATTCACCGTATTCGCTACGCCAGAAGTGACCGTGATGATCGTTGGTATGCAGAATGGTAATTTTGTAGGTTTTATCTTTTTCGTACGCCTGTGCAGGTTGACCTGCCAGCGCAAATGCGGCTAATAACGCCAGCGCCACGCCCCGTTTTAAAAACTTCATATTTCACTCCCTGACTCAATATCAACCGCCATACCCGTTATCCTTCAAATTACATGTGCGTTGGCTGCGCTCACTTCCCCCTGTCGCTTATGCAGTAAGCTCCTGGGACTCTCGCGTTTGCCGCCTACCTGTAAGTCGAATTAGTTCGGGCATAAAATTACAGCTACTGAAAATAATAGCCGAAAATGTTTTCAGAAATGAGACTTCCTTCAAACACCTTCCGCAGGTATGTTAGTCAGGTAATAATAACAAATTAGATTACCCTCATAATCGCAACCCAAACAGAAGTGACTTTCTATGGCAATAAGTGAACCAACCCAGCCAGTGGCTGGCGCGTCAGCGTCGGTTGCTAAAGCACGCACCTCATTTGGCATTTTAGGGGCAATCAGCCTCTCCCATCTGCTAAACGATATGATCCAGTCGCTGATCCTGGCGATTTATCCGCTATTGCAGTCAGAGTTCTCGCTGACGTTTATGCAGATAGGGATGATTACCCTGACCTTCCAGCTTGCTTCCTCACTGCTGCAACCGGTTGTGGGTTACTGGACGGATAAATACCCGATGCCGTGGTCGCTGCCCATTGGGATGTGCTTCACGCTGAGTGGGCTTGTTTTGCTGGCCATGGCCGGCAGTTTCCATATGGTCCTGCTCGCCGCAGCGCTGGTTGGTACCGGCTCTTCGGTATTTCACCCGGAATCATCCCGCGTGGCGCGAATGGCCTCCGGCGGTCGTCACGGTCTTGCCCAGTCAATTTTCCAGGTTGGCGGCAACTTCGGTAGCTCTCTGGGACCGTTACTGGCGGCTGTCATCATCGCGCCATATGGTAAGGGTAATGTGGCATGGTTTGTGCTGGCTGCGTTATTAGCGATTGTCGTTCTGGCGCAAATCAGCCGTTGGTATGCCGCGCAGCACCGGATGAGTAAAGGAAAACCGAAAGTCGCCATCGTGAATCCGTTACCACGGAATAAAGTGGTACTGGCGGTAAGCATCCTGCTGGTACTGATTTTCTCCAAATACTTCTATATGGCGAGCATCAGCAGCTATTACACCTTTTATCTGATGCAAAAATTCGGATTATCGGTACAAAATGCCCAGTTTCACCTGTTTGCCTTCCTGTTTGCCGTCGCAGCCGGGACGGTGATTGGTGGACCATTGGGCGATAAAATTGGCAGAAAATATGTTATTTGGGGCTCTATCCTCGGCGTAGCACCCTTTACCCTCTTTTTACCCTACGCAACGCTGGAATGGACCGGGATTTTAACCGTGATCATTGGTTTTATCCTCGCATCGGCGTTTTCTGCCATTCTGGTCTACGCGCAGGAACTGCTTCCTGGCCGTATCGGCATGGTTTCTGGGCTATTTTTCGGTTTTGCCTTCGGCATGGGCGGCTTGGGAGCCGCGGTGTTAGGGCTGATTGCCGACCATACCAGCATCGATTTGGTCTACAAAATATGTGCTTTCCTGCCACTACTGGGGATACTGACCATATTCTTACCTGATAACCGACATAAAGCCTGATTTTCTGACGGCCAAAAGTAAATTTTGGCCGTCAGACTTACAGTAGCCATCAGCCTTTGCCTCTCACATACCGCTGTACTTTTCCGATCCGTGCTTTTTTACGTCTAAAATCCTATTTTCATCAAAATTCAATAATTATTCACAAACAAAAACATCAAAATTGTCATAAACTATTACTCGTCGTTTGAGTTTTCAGGATTATCACAGCAACCAAAGGAGACGGAATGCATCACGCCACCCCGCTTATCACCACCATTGTCGGCGGCCTTGTGCTCGCTTTTATATTAGGCATGATTGCCAATAAACTACGTATTTCTCCTCTGGTGGGATATCTGTTAGCGGGCGTTCTGGCCGGTCCATTTACACCTGGTTTTGTTGCTGATACCAAGTTAGCGCCTGAACTGGCCGAGCTTGGCGTAATCCTGCTGATGTTCGGCGTGGGGCTGCACTTTTCGCTGAAGGATTTGATGGCGGTAAAGTCTATCGCCATTCCCGGCGCGATTGCCCAGATAGCGGTGGCAACGCTGCTGGGCATGGCGCTTTCAGCGGTGATGGGCTGGTCGCTGATGGTAGGGATCGTGTTTGGTCTGTGTCTTTCAACCGCCAGTACCGTGGTGCTATTGCGTGCGCTTGAAGAAAGGCAGCTCATTGACAGTCAGCGCGGGCAAATCGCCATTGGCTGGCTGATTGTCGAAGACCTGATGATGGTGCTGACGCTGGTTCTCCTGCCAGCCGTCGCTGGAATGCTGGAAAAAGAAGATGTCGGCTTTGCCTCGCTGGCCGTAGATATGGGCATTACCATCGGTAAGGTGGTGGCATTTATCGCAATTATGATGCTGGTCGGTCGTCGCCTGGTACCGTGGATTATGGCCCGCAGCGCCGCAACCGGCTCACGCGAACTGTTTACCCTGTCAGTCCTCGCCCTCGCATTAGGTATCGCATTTGGCGCAGTGGAGCTGTTCGATGTCTCCTTTGCACTGGGGGCATTCTTCGCCGGCATGGTGCTGAACGAATCTGAACTGAGTCACCGTGCGGCGCATGACACCCTGCCGCTGCGCGATGCGTTCGCCGTACTGTTCTTCGTTTCCGTCGGGATGCTCTTTGATCCCATGATTCTGATTCAGCAGCCGCTGGCGGTGCTGGGCACGCTGGCGATTATCATCTTTGGTAAATCCCTTGCCGCCTATTTCCTGGTGCGCCTGTTTGGTCACTCCCAACGCACAGCGCTCACCATTGCCACCAGCCTGGCGCAGATTGGTGAATTTGCCTTTATCCTGGCGGGTCTGGGCATGGCGTTAAACCTGCTGCCGCAGGCCGGACAGAATCTGGTGCTGGCGGGGGCGATCCTGTCCATCATGCTTAACCCGGTGCTGTTCGCGGTGTTAGAAAAATATCTCGCCAAAACAGAAACGCTGGAAGAACAGACGCTAGAAGAGGCTATTGAAGAAGAGAAGCAAATTCCGGTGGATATCTGCAATCACGCCCTGCTGGTTGGCTTTGGGCGCGTCGGTAGCCTGCTGGGCGAGAAATTGATGGCTGCGGGGATCCCGCTGGTAGTTATCGAAACCTCACGTACCCGAGTGGATGAACTGCGCGAGCGCGGGATCCGCGCGGTGCTGGGAAATGCCGCCAACGAAGAAATTATGAATCTGGCGCATCTGGATTGCGCACGCTGGCTGCTGCTGACTATTCCCAATGGCTATGAAGCGGGTGAAATTGTCGCTTCAGCACGCGAGAAGTGCCCGTCGATTGAAATTATCGCCCGCGCGCATTATGACGACGAGGTGGAATACATTACCGAACGCGGCGCCAATCAGGTCGTCATGGGTGAGCGTGAAATCGCCCGTACCATGCTGGAACTGATTGAAACGCCGCCTGCTGGTGAGGTGGTCGTTACAGGCTGATGTCGTTGCCGGATGACGCTATCGCTTATCCGGCATGTGCATGATTTAACGATCCCAGTACGACTCTTCGAGGCTATCTTCGCGTTCCGGCAAACCGCGCGTCAGGCGCGGGGAATGCTGGTTCAGCACCTGATAACTCACGCGATTCGCATATTTACACACCTGGGCTAACGACGAATAGGTCAGCCAGGTGAACTTGTGCTTGCTGGAGTTAGGCACGTTGCTGCGGTGATAGCTGTTAGCGGTAATATCATGCAGTAATGCCGCCAGCGCGCCGTCGCCAGCGCCGTTGGTATTCATGATCTTCTCTGGCCCGCCCATATACGGCGCGATGTGCGAATACACACGCAGCGGATTGGTACAATCTTTATGGCGCATGGCGCGGCTAAACTCGTACTGGTTGAATTCGGCAATGGCCCCAGGCAGCAGCGGATGCTGGGTTTTACGTTTGACTTCTTCTTCCGTAAAGCCCGCCATATAAAGACCCGCCGGACCCGCTGTGCACAGCACCAGATCCACCCAATCCAGCGCCTTGTCGGACGCCAGCAGCGGATCGTTTTCGCCGGTCAGCGCTTCGGCCTCTTCTTCATTCATCGCCAGAATTGAGACATGCTCTTTCAGGAATGCCTGCCACCACTGCGGATTATCGGCAATGACAAATTTGGTGCCCAGCGTCAGTACCACCGGTACATTGTGTTTTTTAGCAAACTCGATCGCCTTCATGGTCGCTTCCGGCATTGGCTCGCCCGGCTCGCAGCGCACCAGATAGGACGTCAGCACCAGCGCGGACGCTCCGGCAATCACCGATTCAGGGATACTATCCGCCCGCAGCTTGTTCATATGCCCAGGGCTGATTGCAAAGGTACGCTCACCGGACTCGCCAATCAGCGTAAAGCAGCGACCAATCGGTCCATCTACGCCCTGCAGGTAGTTCAGATCGGTACGACTGGAGGTATTGCATAAATAGCGGTACGCATAGCTGCCAATCTCGATATTGCTGCACATCACACCCAGCAGCACCGAGCGGTCATCCGCCAGCACGGAGTAGTTGTGCATCGTATTACCGATAGTACCGCCCGCAAACTGATGGGTGATCAAATTTTCACGCACCAGTTCCTGGTAGAGCGCTTCAGCGACATCATCTGCAATCACCAGAGAGTGCCCGGCGCTTAATCCATAACGTTTTACAAAGTTATCATCAACTTTGGCTTCAATATCCACCAGCGTCTGGTCAATACCCACCACCCAGGCTGCGCTGGTTTCATTTTCTGGCTGAATTTGTTGCAGCAACGGATCGCGCGCGCTGACGGGGAAATAGTGTTTGGATTTACGTTTACCGGGAAATTTCATGGTCGATTTTACGGGTGGTTAGCTGAGCGATGCATGGTAGCACATTCCCCGCTGCGCATGCGATGCGGCGCTGAGTTTCAATATCGGACGGTGAGATCGCAGTTTATCTGGGATGAATTTCTACAATAACTCACCTTCACAAGGAGCGCTTTATGAAGCCGGAAAACAAGATCCCCGTACTCGACAACATTTCGGATGAAATGAAAAGTGTGGTGAATTTTCATCGCGAAGATTTGCCACCGTGGCCCGCTGCTGATGACTTTGTGGCCCAGCGTAAACACTACATTCATGAACGGCAGTTGTGGAATGCCGATGCCCCACAGATGAATACCCGAGAATGTGTTATTTCTACCGCATGCGGCCCCGTTGCCACACGAATTTACGCTCCGCAGCCCCATAGCCAGGCGACGCTATATTACCTGCACGGCGGCGGTTTTATTCTCGGTAATCTGGATACCCACGATCGCATTATGCGTTTACTGGCGCGCTATACGCAGTGCACGATCATTGGCATCGACTATTCGCTTGCGCCAGAGGCCCGCTACCCGCAAGCCATCGAAGAGATTGTCGCCGTGTGTCAGTACTTTTATCAGCACGCTGGCGATTATACCCTTAATGTGAATCATATTGGTTTTGCGGGCGATTCCGCCGGGGCCATGCTGGCGCTTGCCAGCGCGTTGTGGTTGCGGGATAAACACATTGCCTGCGGCAAGGTGGCTGGCGTGCTGTTGTGGTATGGGCTTTACGGCCTGCAGGATTCACTGAGCCGACGGCTAATGGGCGGCGCCTGGGATGGTTTAACTCGCGAGGATCTGCTGATGTACGAAAACGCGTACCTGCGTAGCGCCGACGATCGCGAATCACCATACTATTGCCTGTTTAATAACGACCTGACGCGCGACGTGCCGCCGTGTTTTATCGCCGGTGCGGAGTTTGATCCGCTGATTGACGATAGCCGCTTATTATTCCAGACGCTACAGGCGCATCAGCAGCCCTGCCAGTACAAAATGTACCCCGGTACGTTGCACGCCTTCCTGCACTATTCGCGGATGATGAAAACCGCCGACGATGCGTTGCGGGAGGGCGCGCGTTACTTCAGAGCGCAGCTTTAACGGTAGGCTGCGGTCAGTTTAACCATCATTTCGATATGTTCCGGTGTGGCATTCAGCGCCGGAATATACTCATATTGCTTACCGCCTGCCTCAAGGAAAATCTCCCGGTTTTGCACCGCTATCTCTTCCAGCGTTTCGAGACAATCAGCCGCGAAGCCCGGACACATGACCTGGATATGTCGGGTCCCTTTCTCCGCCAGCATTTTTAACGTTTCATCGGTATATGGCGTTAACCACGGTTCACGGCCAAAGCGAGACTGGAAGGTCATCATCACTTTTTCCGGCGGCAAGCCAAGCGCTGAAACCAGCTCACGAGTCGTATCGCGGCAGCGCTGCGGGTAGTCATCGCCTTCATCGGCGTAGCGCTGCGGAATGCCGTGGTAGGAAAGCAGCAGCAAATCGGGTTCACCATGTTGAGCAAATGAATCACGGGCGCTCTTGGCCAGCGCATCAATGTAGCTGCTGTCATCGGCGTAATCACGAATAAATGAGATGCCAGGAATACTGCGTTTACGCGCTAAGATTCGCGCCAGTTCGTCCCAGACCGCCGCCACGGTAGAACAGGAATATTGCGGGTACAGCGGTAACACCACCATGTGTTCAACTCCGCTTGCCAGCAGTTCATCGACCGCGCTTTCAAGCGACGGTGAACCGTAGCTCATCCCCAGCGCGACAGGCGTATTTGGCAGACGTTGTGCCAGCGCCTGCTGTTGCGCCTTGCTGTAGACCATCAGCGGGGAACCGTCTTCCATCCAGATTGACTGGTACAGCTTTGCCACACGTGGCGCACGCAGCGGCAAAATCACACCACGCAGCAGCGGCCACCACAGCGCAGGTGACGTATCGACTACGCGTTGATCGCTTAAAAACTGGCGCAGGTAGCGCTTAACGGCTTCGGGGGTTGGGGCATCTGGAGTGCCGAGGTTTGCCAGCAGGATACCGGTTTTCGTCTGACGCATTACCGCCTCTTATCGATTCAAATTGTTGATAATTGTAGCGGAAAAGCGATAAAGAAGAACTAATTGCTGTGAAAGGTAAGACGAGAATTTGCCTGATGGCGCTGCGCTTATCAGGCCTACATAAAATCGTAGGCCGGATAAGGTGTTGACACCGCCATCCGGCATTGACTGCGCTAAAACTTAACCGAGGATTTTTTCCAGCGCTGCGCGAACGTCAGCCACAGCCTGGGTGCCGTCAACTTTCGCGTATTTGGTGTTACCCGCCTGCGCTTCTTTAGAGTAGTAGCCGATCAGCGGAGCGGTCATCTGATGGTATTCCACCAGGCGCTTACGTACGGTCTCTTCCTGATCGTCTTTACGGGTGGTCAGCTCTTCGCCGGTCACGTCGTCTTTGCCTTCAACCTTAGGCGGGTTGAATTTGATGTGGTAAACGCGGCCAGAAGCAGCGTGTACGCGACGACCCACGATACGGTCAACGATCAGCTCGTCCGGAACGTCGAATTCAAGAACGTAGTCCACGTTGATGCCTGCTTCTTTCATGGCATCAGCCTGCGGAATAGTACGCGGGAAGCCATCAAGCAGGAAACCATTACGGCAGTCTTCCTGAGCAATACGCTCTTTTACCAGCGCGATCACCAGCTCATCAGTCACCAGCTTACCGGCGTCCATGATGTCTTTCGCTTGTTTGCCCAGCTCGGAGCCAGATTTCACGGCAGCACGCAGCATATCACCGGTGGAGATTTGCGGAATACCATACTTCTCCATGATGAACTGAGCCTGAGTTCCTTTACCCGCGCCCGGAGCGCCAAGCAGAATGATACGCATTACGAAAATCCCCTTAAAGGTTGTCGATATTTTTTAAAAAGCGCTAAACGATACCACCATCACGCAATTGGCTCAAGGAAGACGCCCGACGCTGAAACGGTTAACGGTGGGAAAATTAAAAATGAGGAGAGAAAATGCCGGATCGCGGTGTAAACACCGTATCCGGCCAGGGATCGACGAGATGGTGTAAGCCGGACACGCGTTAGCATCATCCGGCATTACCTTACGGCTATCAGGACACCAGCAACTGGTTCATACGACGAATGAACTGGTTTGGATCTTCCAGCGTGCCGCGTTCAGCAAACAGCGCCTGATCCAGCAGCAGTTCAACCCACTCTTTGAACTGTGCTTCGTCCTGGGTATCCGCCGTGCGTTTGACCAGCACGTGGTCCGGGTTGAGTTCAAAGATATATTTCACTTCCGGTACGGCCTGGCCAGCAGCAGCGAACAGTTTCGCCATCTGGGTGCTCATTTCGTCCGCATCGGTGGTAACGATAGCCGGCGTGTCGGTCAGACGGTGAGTCAGACGCACTTCTTTTACGCGATCGCCCAGCAGGGTTTTCACGCGCTCAACGAACGGCGTCAGCGCTTTTTCCGCTTCTTTTGCCGATTCGTCAACGTCATCCGCCAGCTTGTCGATGGACTCGTCAGCTTTGGCTACGGACTGGAATGCCTTACCGTCGAACTCGGTCAGGTAGTTCATCATCCACTCATCGATACGGTCAGAAAGCAGCAGCACTTCGATGCCTTTCTTACGCAACAGTTCCAGGTGCGGGCTGCTCTTCGCCGCCGCATAGCTGTCTGCGGTGATGTAGTAGATTTTCTCCTGCCCTTCTTTCATCCGCGACACGTAGTCTTCCAGCGACACGGTTTGTGCGGAGGAGTCAGTGTGCGTGGACGCGAAGCGCATCAGCTTAGCGATCGTTTCCTGGTTAGCGTTGTCTTCCGCCGGACCTTCTTTCAGTACCAGGCCGAACTGTTTCCAGAAGGTCTGGTATTTTTCTGCGTCGTCTTTCGCCAGTTTTTCCAGCATCTGCAGTACGCGTTTGGTCAGCGCGCTACGCAGGTTACGGGTGACGGTGCTGTCCTGCAGGATCTCACGAGAAACGTTCAGCGGCAGATCGTTAGAATCTATCAGGCCACGCACAAAGCGCAGGTAATTCGGCATAAACTGCTCGGCGTCGTCCATAATGAACACGCGCTGAACGTACAGTTTCAGACCATGCTTGTGATCGCGGTTCCACATATCCCACGGAGCCTGAGACGGGATGTACAGCAGGCTGGTGTACTCCTGCTTACCTTCCACACGGTTATGACTCCAGGTCAGCGGATCAGTGAAGTCGTGCGCGATATGTTTGTAGAATTCGTTGTACTCGTCGTCTTTGATTTCCGACTTGTTACGGGTCCACAGCGCCTGCGCCTTGTTGATCTTTTCCCAGGAAACTACGGTCTCGCCGTCTTTCTCTTCAGATTTTTCGATCTCTACCGGCAACGCGATATGGTCGGAATATTTGCTGATGATGGAACGTACGCGCCAGTCATCAAGGAACTCGTCTTCGCCTTCGCGCAGATGCAGCGTGATTTCGGTGCCGCGATCGTCTTTGGTGATGTCGGCAACGGTGTACTCACCTTCACCCGCAGATTCCCAGAACACACCATTTTCCGGTTTATCGCCCGCTGCGCGGGTACGCACGGTGACTTTATCCGCCACGATGAACGCAGAGTAGAAGCCAACCCCGAACTGGCCGATCAACTGGCTGTCTTTCGCCTGATCGGATCCCATGGATTCAAGGAAAGATTTAGTACCGGATTTCGCAATGGTCCCCAGATGATCGATAACGTCATCACGGTTCATCCCCACGCCGTTATCGGCAATGGTCAACGTACGCTTATCTTTATCGAAGGAAACACGCACACGCAGCTCACCGTCACCTTCATACAGGTCCGGGTTAGACAGTGCGCGAAAACGCAGCTTGTCTGCCGCATCTGAGGCGTTAGAGATAAGCTCACGCAGGAAGATTTCTTTATTGGAATACAGAGAATGGATCATCAGGTGCAGAAGCTGTTTTACTTCTGACTGAAAACCACGAGTTTCTTGTCCTTTCATGTAGGTCTACCTCAACAATGCCATTTTCAATGGTAAAAACAGGTTGAGGGTGAAATGGGGACAAGCGGGAAGGATTTCAAGCGGAAGCCGCCGTCGCGGCCTCCGTTTGTTCAGAATTTAATCTTGTGTCGTCCTGCCAGAGAGTGCGACAGCGTGGTGCCATCGACCATTTCCAGCTCGCCACCAACCGGAACGCCATGGGCGATACGGCTGGCTTCAACGTCATATTGCATGCAAAGCTCAGCAATATAGTTGGCGGTCGCCTCTCCTTCGACCGTGGGATTGGTCGCCAGGATCAGTTCGCTGATTTGCTCAGATGCCAGCCGCTGCTCAAGACGATCCAGCCCGATATCATCAGGGCCAATACCGTCCAGCGGCGACAGGTGTCCCATCAGCACGAAGTAACGTCCGGAAAATTGCCCGGTTTGCTCAATGGCGTAGATGTCCGCCGGACTCTCCACCACGCAAATCTGACCATTTTCCTGGCGACGCGGGTTCGAGCAGATGTTGCAGACGTCCTGTTCTGTGAATGTGCGGCAATCGGCACAGTGGCCGATTTCCGACATCGCCTTCGTTAACGCCTGCGCCAGACGCATCCCGCCGCTGCGATCGCGCTGAAGCAGCGTGAACGCCATGCGCTGCGCAGACTTCGGGCCAACGCCCGGCAGACAGCGCAGAGCTTCCATAAGCTGAGTTAACAGCGGGCTGGTTTGCATCAGAACGGCATCTTAAAGCCAGGCGGCAGCTGCATTCCGGAGGAAACAGAGGCCATCTTCTCTTTCTGCGTCTCTTCAATACGGCGCGCGGCGTCGTTGAATGCCGCAGCAACCAAGTCTTCCAGCATCTCTTTGTCGTCTTCCAGCAGGCTTGGATCGATCTCCACACGACGGCAGTTATGCGCGCCGTTGATGGTTACTTTTACCAGACCCGCGCCAGATTCGCCGGTCACTTCCAGCTTGGCGACTTCTTCCTGCATCTGCTGCATTTTTTCTTGCATCTGCTGGGCCTGTTTCATCAGGTTACCCAGACCGCCTTTACCAAACATAGGCTTCTCTCTCAATCACGTTAAGGGATGACGACCGTCAAACCGTAAGGGCTGACGATCAAATGGGGCGAATACTCTCTTCGTCCAGGTCCGCATCGAAAAAACGACGCAGCGTCTGAATGTTATTATCCGCAATAATCGACTCACGCGCCTGCGCGAGTTTCTCTTCATAAATGGCCTGACGCCACTCCAGCGGCGTGCGCACCGCTGGATTATCATCTTCAACGATGGTCAATTCAACCGTTGACCCTGTTAAGGTACTCAATGCTTCGGCCAGTTTTTGCTGCGCGCCGCTGGAGTTAAGGTGTCGCTGCGTGGAACGCAGGTGCAGGCAAACCACGTTGCCATTCTCTTCTTTCCAAGCATTAAGCGCCACCTGCTCCACCAGTTTAGGCAGCGAGAGCTGGCTTACCTGTGCGGCCCACGGGTCGCGTTCGATGGCCTCAGCCGCCAGCTTTGCCGCCAGTTCTGGCGTTTTTTCATGCTCAAGCGCTTTTTTCAGCGCTTTCGGCGTAGCGACGACTTCTTTGACTTCTGCAACAGGATTGGTCGCTTTCCAGCGATACGCTTCTTTCTTCGCTGGCGCTTTTTCCAGCGCAGAGACCGCTGGACGCGCCTGAACACGTTCCGACACCGAAGCCAGTCTTTCCAGCGCAGCATTATTCACCGGCCGCGCGCGGGAAGCGGCTGCCGGTTCACTCTTTTTTGGTTTGGTTGCTCCCTGAGCGCGTTGCAGCTGGCTGCGTGCCGCCAGCACCTGGCTGGTAGCATCGGAGAGCGGCACATTCTGTTGCTGTTGCGCTGCCGCAGGCTGCTGCTGCGGCACCTGCGTCGGGTTCATCACCGCAGTGGGTGCGACCGGGGCAAACGAGTGTCGCGGGACTTCAGGTTCCGGGAGCGGCATGCGCGGATGAAAAGCCAGCGCACGTAGCAGCGTCATTTCAACGCCCATTCGCCTGTCCGGCGCATACGGCAGTTCTTTGCGCCCGATTAACAGAGTCTGGTAGTAAAGCTGCACATCGGTTGGCGGGACGATTCGCGCCAGTTCGCGCATACGCTGTTCAATAGCGGCCATATCGCTGCCGAGTGCGGCAGGTGAAAGCTGAACCATGGCAATACGATGCAGCAGAGCCGACATCTCAACCAGTAGCGCTTCCCATTCAATACCGCGCGCGGCGGCATCGTTCACCAGCGTCATAACGCGTTCGCCGTCCGCAGCCACAACCGCTTCAACCAGCGAGAGCGCCTGGTCGTCGTCCAGCGTGCCAAGCATGGTGCTGACCGCGTCGGTCGAGACCTGACCATCGCCGCTGGCGATCGCCTGATCGGTCAGGCTCAGCGCATCGCGCAGGCTGCCGTCCGCGGCGCGAGCCAGCAGTTGCAGCGCACGTGGCTCATGGGCGATATGCTCTTCTTTGAGGATATGCTCAAGTTGATGGCGAATCTGTTCGACATCCAACGCTTTAAGATGGAATTGCAGACAGCGCGACAGGATAGTCACCGGCAGTTTCTGCGGATCGGTGGTCGCCAGCAGGAACTTAACGTGCGCGGGCGGCTCTTCGAGCGTTTTCAGCAAGGCGTTAAAACTGTGGCGCGACAGCATGTGCACTTCGTCGATCAAATAGACCTTAAAGCGACCGCGCGCTGGCGCGTACTGGACGTTATCCAGCAAGTCACGGGTGTCTTCGACTTTGGTGCGTGAGGCGGCGTCGATTTCAATCAGATCGACAAAGCGCCCCTGCTCGATTTCACGGCAGTTATCACACACGCCGCACGGCGTAGCGGTGATGCCGGTTTCACAGTTTAATCCCTTCGCCAGCAAACGGGCGATTGACGTTTTCCCGACGCCACGGGTGCCGGAAAATAAATAAGCATGATGAATACGCCCTAACGACAAGCCGTTCGCCAGTGCCGTCAGCACATGTTCCTGGCCGACGACGTCAGCAAAGGTTTGTGGGCGCCATTTTCGGGCTAAGACCTGATAACTCATTGGCAGGCTCTGAAAGGCTGGAGGGTGGATTCACAGGGAGATAATGCTAACACAACCTCGCAGCGACGGCGAGGTTGTGTGTCTCGGTATTAATCTGCCGAGATAAGATAGCCCGAAATTAGTGGCCCGGGAATGGAACCAGGCTATAACAGGTCAGCCCCTGCTTTTCCAGACGCTGCTCACCGCCAAGATCAAACAGGTTAATGATAAATGCAGCATCGGTCACTTCGCCACCCAGACGGCGGATCAGTTTCACGGTCGCTTCAATCGTGCCACCGGTTGCCAGCAGGTCGTCCACAACCAGGACTTTATCGCCAGGTTTGATGGCATCAACGTGGATTTCCAGTTGATCGGTGCCGTATTCCAGCTCATAGCTCTCAGCAATAACTTCACGCGGAAGCTTACGGGGTTTACGTACCGGAACAAAACCAACGCCCAGACCCAACGCTACCGGCGCGCCAAACAGGAAGCCACGCGCTTCGGTACCAACCACTTTAGTGATACCCGCATTTTTGTAGCGTTCAACCAGCAATTCAATACTGAGGGCGTAGGCTTTCGGGTCTTCCAGTAAACTGGTGACATCACGAAAAAGAATGCCCGGTTTTGGGTAATCGTGGATGCTTTTGATGCTATTTTTGAGAAACTCAAGCTGCTGTGCAGTCGCGGTCATAAGTTTGTGCCTGATTAATACAGTATTACTTCACGGCGCACTATACACTTCATCCTCGACGTATCTTGAATGATTTTGTGTCTGTATAAGAGCCAAGGTTATATTTGCTTAACCTTTGACCACCTGCGCCTGTGCTCGAAAACGGTCGAATTTACTGGCTGTGAGAGACAATTGCAACAGCGTTTATTGCGCTTTACTGCTTTTGTTGTTTTTCATCAATCACCGGGATCCGCCACATAAAAATCAGTAAACAGGCGAGAATAACCAGCAGCAGGCCGCGTACCCACATCATATTGACCAGCCACAGTGAAATACTAAACGTTACCAGGATCAACAAAATAGCGCGCGGCTTTGCTCCCGGCGGCATCGCGCGGTGTTTTTGCCAGTGGCGCAGATACCCGCCGAACCACGAACGGTACAGCAACCAGTCGTGAAAACGCGGCGACGAGCGAGCAAAACACCAGGCGGCCAGCAAGATAAACGGCGTTGTCGGCAACAGAGGCAATACAACGCCCAGCGTTCCTAACACTACCGCTATCCAGCCTATGATGATTAGAATAATGCGTTGCATAATATGAATACTTAACACAGAGAATCGCTACTTTATCATAACAGTTCTCATTTTCATCGGAGTGTTGTCGTGAAAACCGTCATGCTGCTTCAGACGCTCGAAAACCAGCTTAACCGCTTACGGCAGCGTTGTGCCCCACTGGCACACCATGCCACGCTTAGCGCCCGCTTTGACAGGCATCTGTTTCACACCCGCAGCACGTTGCTACAGGCCTGTCTGGATGAAGCTGATGATAATCTCACTGCTCTACGTCGCGCAGTTGAACAGCAACAACTACCACAAATTACCTGGCTTACGGAACACCTTGCCTCACAGTTAGAGGCGATTTCACGTGAAACCGCCAGTTGGTCGCTCCGGGAGTGGGACAGCGCCTCTCCTGGCCTGGCGCGCTGGCAGCGTAAGCGAGTTCAACACCAGGAGTTTGAGCGCCGCCTGGTTGAAATGACGCGTGAACGTAAAGAACGCCTGGCACAGGTTACGGGCTTTGAAGAACAGCAAAAACTGCATCGCGAAGTAGAGGCATTCGAGGCACGACTGGCACGCTGTCGTCATGCACTGGCAAGAATAGATAATGTGCTGGCGCGTTTAACCCGCTAATCCCCGGAGAATTTATGTCATTAGAGAACGCCCCAGATGAAGTCAAACTGGCCGTCGATTTGATTGTCCTGCTTGAAGAGAATCAGATGGAGCCTGAAACAGTTCTGAAAGCACTGGAGATTGTGAAGCAGGATTACGAGAAGAAACTGCTCTCTTTATCTAAAAAAGAGCGGTAACTGAAAACCTGATGGCGTTGCACTTATCAGGCCTACGAATGAATCGAAGCTCGCAGGCCTGATGATTATTTCTGTTAACCTACCGAAGGCGTCGGATCGTCACCTTTAATGATGTCACGCTTAACCTCGGTCACGGTGTCACCTTTCGCGTTATGCAGGTGAACTTCGAGCTGGTTAAAGGCGATATCAATGTCATTTTCACGGCACAAACGATCGACCGCCCGGTTAAGTTCATCAACCGTGTGGCTACGATCGCGCAATTCACGCACGTATAAACGCAGCTCATGATCCAGCGTGCTGGCACCGAAGGCGGTAAAGAACACTGCAGGCTCCGGATCGTGCATCACTTTCGGGTGTTCTGTCGCCGCCTGCAACAGCACCTTCTTCACTTTGTCCAGATCCGAACCATAGGCCACGCCAATGCGGATCACCAGACGCGTGGTGGTATCGGAGAGCGACCAGTTGATCAAACGCTCCGTCACGAATGCTTTGTTCGGGATGATCACCTCTTTGCGATCGAAGTCAGTAATGGTGGTGGCACGGATACGGATCTTGCTGACCGTTCCGGAGAACGTACCGATGGTCACGGTATCGCCGATGCGTACCGGGCGTTCAAACAGAATAATCAGACCGGAAACAAAGTTACCGAAAATTTCCTGCAAGCCGAAACCAAGACCAACCGAGAGAGCAGCGGCCAGCCACTGTAGCTTATCCCACGAAACGCCGAGCGATCCGAAGACCGTCATCGCACCAATGGCGATGATGGCGTAATTCAGGATCGTGGTGATCGCATAAGAAGCCCCCTGGCGCATCTTCAGTCGCGAGAGCACCAGCACTTCCAGCAGGCCGGGTAAGTTGCGGATCAGCGCCCACGCGACCATTGACGCAATAATCGCAAACAACAGGCTGCCCATGGTGACGTCTTTCACCACTGCCGCACCCGCTTCGGTGCCGTTGTAATGCCAGAGCGTTATGCTGTCGAGATAGCTGAACACGGTGATCAAATCAGACCAAATGGCCCAGAACAGAACACCAAACAGGGCAACCATCACCAGCATGGTTATACGCAGCGTTTGCTGGTTAACCTGCTCCAGCGCAATAGTCGGTTCTTCCTGCGGCTCTGCGCCTTCGGCCCCTTCTTTCACCAGGTTCTGACGACGCGCTAACGCACGACGCCAGGCGATACGGCGAGCCGCTACGCTCAACCCTCGCAGCACCGTCTGGTACAGCAGATTCCAGAGGATAACCAGATAGACCGTTTCAATCCAGCGGCCCGCCAGGCGCAGCGTGGTGTAGAAATACCCTGTCGCCGTCAGCACCATTAATGCAATCGGAATAATAGACAGCACGGTAATAGTGACCAGACGCAGACCATGCGACTCTTTGTCACGCCAGCTTTCGCGGCACATTGGCCATACCAGGAAGGCGATCAGCAGCAGGTTGAGGAAAATGACCACCTGGCCAAGCACATCGTCCATCAAATTAAGCGGCGACAGCTCAGCAATGACCGACCAGAAGTTAAGCGGCAACAGCGCAAGGCTAATACGCACAATCTGGCGACGCCAGTGGCTGGTCTGCTTCGCTGGCATGCCAAAATGACGTATCGCCACACCATCTTTTTCCAGCACCTTCCAGCACAGACCAAACACCAACCAGAAGATGGTCATCTTCTTACTGAACGCCCACAGCAGGTCGCTAATATTCAGCTGCATAGTCAGCAGAATCAGACCCACCGCGAGGATAATCAGACACGCCGGCAAGGCTCTGATGAGATCGATCAGAATCGCTTTTGGCGTATTAAGCTGACTGTCATTGCGCAGGTTCCCCACCGCGGCGGCTAATGTTGCCTGATAATCCTTCAGCCACTTCAAACGCCAACGGATTAACCCAGCGATAAGCAGCAGCGGCAGCCCTGCCAGGAACGCAATAAACACGGCGGGCCAGGCTTTTTCCCAGTTCACCGTGATTTTCATCGACTTAAACTGGTCTTTTAGGGTTTGCGGGAAGGCTTTGATCCAGTCCCAGTCCATCGGACGGTTACTGTTAACCCAGAAGATTTGCTGCGTGAGGATCTCTTTCAGGTTTTTCGACACGCTCATTAACTGCTGCTGGTTGATTTGCAGATTAATCGCCATCATCAACTGGTTGCCCAGCTGCTTATTTAGCTGATCCAACAGTTCACGACGCATATCCACAACCTGCAGCAGGGCATCATGGACTTCAGGGTTAACGTCGTTGCTGTGTCCTTCTTCCAGTTTGGCGACAAACGCATCATTCTGGAACAACGTATCGCGCTGCTGGTTGACTTCGAACTGCTCCAGACGCAAATCGGCGATCCGGTTGGTCATATCGGCAAGCTCATCCGCCGACGGCAGCGTTTGTTGTTGCTGATATAAAATGCGCGACAGCAGCAGACTGCCTTTCAGAACGGCGATCTGCTCTTTAATGTTGCGTTCGGATTGCAGCGCGCGGTCAAGCCAGTTTTTGACCTTGATATTTTGCTGCATCAGGCTGTTGCCGTTTTCAGTCGCGGCAATCAGGCGCTGGCTGAGCTGATGGTTAACATCAAGCTCCTGCTTCACTAACGGATTGGACTGAATACGCTCGGCTTCGTCCGGCGTTACCGCTTCCTGTGCCGTCTTTTCGGTTAACGTCAGTCGTTTGCTGTTCACCGCCTCTTGCAGGAGCTGGAGCTGGTGTTCAAGGCGGTTACTGTGCGCCGTCACATAATCGCGTTGTTTTTGCAGGGTATCCTGCAAAACGGTATTCCCTTCGAGGCTCTTACGCTGCTGGTCGATCTGCGCGTTCAGCAACGCTTGCTGCGCCTGCAGCAGCACCTGCTGGCTGGGGCGTAAAGCCGCCTCTCCCACAGTGGTGCCATCGAGTCGATTGCGGATTTGCTGCATCTGTTGCGACGCAGTGTACATCGCATTTTGTACGCGTTCTGGCTGTGTCTGCAGCGATACCAGTTGGCTGTTGTAAGCGGCCAGATCGTTTTGCGAGCTTTGCAGGTCATCCAGGACCTGCGACACGCGCGACTCAAGCTGTCGTAAGGAGAGCGTACTCAGCGTTTTTCGCGTTTCATCGTCATTATCGACATCGCTAAGCGAATTTAGCGCATCCGTAGCCTGACGCATTTTCTCCGGTGCCTGGGCAACTTTTTGCCGAAGCTGTACGGTTTCATCCTTCACACGATCGATTTTATCCAGCGTGGCAATGGTATCGATGAGATCCTGTTGAACCAGCTTATCCTGTGCGGAGAGATCTTTTTGTTTATTCAGCGTGTCTAACTGGCTCTGAATATCCGCTTTCGTCGGCAGTTCACCACTCTGTTGCGCCCGCGCAAATGCAGATGACTGGCAGGATAGCAAAAGAATGAAGAAAAGAATGGTAATAGCAATAAGATGCTGTGAACGTTTATAGAGCTGCAACATAGTCATGAGAATGAAGGTTTCTGAACCGGAAAAGTGACCGAAAATAGTCAAGCGGCAAGAATATCACGGCTGTGACCGGCAGAATAGCAGGAGGCAAAATGACCAGGAGAATTCCTGGTGCGGACCCAGAGAGTTAACAGGTTTCCGCTACGTTAACCCGCAAGGTTGGGCAGAGAAGACACATCTCAAGCAGCACGGCGACGTATTCCCGAGCCTCTTTTTTCAGATCAAAAGATTCAGGGGCAAATAACCAGTTCTCGATAATTCCGGTAACATAACTACGCAGCAGCACCGCCACGCGACGCGTGTTCAGATTTTCCGGCAGCATGTTGGCGTTCATGCAGTGCCGCAATGTTTGTTCGATACGGTCGTAATTTTCAATACACAGACTGCGTTGAGCTAGCTGAACTGAGGCCATTTCCCCGACAAATTCGCATTTGTGGAATATAATTTCCAACAATAAACGTCGGCGTTCTTCTGTCACGGTAGCTTCAAGAACGTAAATTAAAATTTCTCTTAATACTGATAGTGGATCGTCGGGGAATTTTGCCTGATACTCAGTCTCTAACTCATCAATGTTAGGTTTTGCTAGCTCCCAGATTTCACTGAATAAATCCGATTTGTTTTTGAAATGCCAATAGATCGCGCCGCGCGTGACACCAGCGGCTGCTGCGATCTCCGCAAGCGAGGTGGATGATACCCCTTGTTGCGAAAACAAACGCAGAGCGACATCGAGAATGTGCTGTCGAGTTTCCTGTGCTTGTTGTTTGGTTTTTCGTGCCATAGGTCAGTGAATTTACAGGCGTTAGATTTACATACATTTGTGAATGTATGTACCATAGCACGACGATAATATAAACGCAGCAATGGGTTTATGGGCTTTCAGCCATTGATCAATTTGAAATCGGACACTCGAGGTTTACATATGAACAAAAACAGAGGGTTAACGCCTCTGGCAGTCGTTCTGATGCTCTCAGGCAGCTTAGCGCTAACAGGATGTGACGACAAACAGGCCCAACAAGGGGGCCAGCAGATGCCAGAGGTTGGAGTTGTTACGCTCAAAACTGAACCTCTACAGATAACAACCGAACTCCCGGGTCGCACCAGTGCGTATCGCATTGCAGAAGTTCGTCCTCAGGTTAGCGGTATTATCCTGAAGCGTAATTTCACGGAAGGTGGTGACATCGAAGCGGGTGTATCTCTCTATCAGATTGATCCTGCTACTTACCAGGCCGCTTATGAAAGCGCAAAAGGCGATCTGGCAAAAGCACAAGCCGCAGCAAATATCGCTCAACTGACGGTCAAACGTTATCAGAAACTGTTGGGTACTAAGTACATCAGTCAACAGGATTACGATAGTGCACTGGCAGACGCACAGCAGGCGAACGCCTCCGTTGTCGCCGCGAAAGCCGCGGTAGAAACTGCACGCATCAATCTGGCTTATACCAAAGTGACGTCGCCGATCAGCGGCCGCATTGGTAAATCATCCGTTACTGAAGGCGCTCTGGTGCAAAACGGTCAGGCAACCGCACTGGCAACCGTTCAGCAGTTGGATCCCATCTATGTGGACGTGACGCAGTCAAGCAACGATTTCCTGCGCCTGAAACAAGAGTTGGCCAACGGCACGCTGAAGCAGGAAAACGGTAAAGCGAAAGTCGAACTGGTGACCAATGACGGCATTAAATTCCCGCAGTCCGGTACGCTGGAATTTTCTGATGTCACGGTAGATCAAACCACCGGGTCGATTACGTTACGCGCAATCTTCCCTAACCCGGATCACACCTTACTGCCGGGTATGTTCGTCCGTGCTCGTCTGGAAGAAGGGACTAACCCAACTGCATTACTGGTTCCACAGCAAGGCGTTACCCGCACACCGCGTGGCGATGCCAGTGCATTGGTTATCGGTGCAGATAACAAAGTTGAAACCCGTCAAATTGTTGCCGCACAAGCGATTGGCGACAAATGGTTAGTCACTGATGGACTTAAACCGGGCGACCGCGTGATTGTCACTGGGCTGCAAAAAGTACGTCCTGGCGCGCAGGTAAAAGCGCAGGAAATCACCGCTGATAACAACCAGCAAGCTGCAAGCGGTAGCCAGCCTGAACAGTCCAAGTCTTAACTTAAACAGGAGCCGTTAAGACATGCCTAATTTCTTTATCGATCGCCCAATATTTGCGTGGGTGATCGCCATTATCATCATGTTGGCAGGGGGGCTCGCGATCCTCAAATTGCCGGTAGCGCAATATCCGACTATTGCACCGCCAGCAGTGACGATCTCCGCGACCTACCCTGGCGCTGATGCCAAAACAGTACAGGATACTGTTACGCAGGTTATCGAACAGAATATGAACGGTATCGATAACCTGATGTACATGTCCTCAAACAGTGACTCCACGGGTACCGTGCAGATCACGCTTACCTTTCAGTCTGGTACTGATGCGGATATCGCGCAGGTACAGGTGCAGAACAAACTGCAGCTGGCAATGCCGCTTCTGCCGCAGGAAGTACAACAACAGGGTGTGAGCGTTGAGAAATCATCCAGTAGCTTCCTGATGGTTGTCGGCGTAATCAACACCAACGGCACCATGACGCAGGAGGATATTTCCGACTACGTGGGCGCCAACATGAAGGACGCCATCAGCCGTACTTCAGGTGTGGGTGATGTTCAGCTGTTCGGTTCCCAGTACGCGATGCGCATCTGGATGGATCCGAACAAACTGAATAACTTCCAGCTGACGCCGGTTGATGTGATCAGCGCCATCAAAGCGCAGAACGCCCAGGTTGCAGCCGGTCAGTTAGGCGGTACGCCGCCGGTGAAAGGCCAGCAGCTTAACGCTTCGATCATCGCGCAAACCCGTCTAACCTCCGCCGATGAGTTCAGCAAAATTCTGCTGAAAGTGAATCAGGACGGTTCCCAGGTGCGCCTGCGTGACGTAGCGAAAGTCGAACTGGGTGGCGAGAACTACGACATCATTGCGAAGTTCAACGGTAAACCGGCATCCGGTCTGGGTATCAAGCTGGCGACAGGCGCTAACGCCCTGGACACAGCAAACGCTATCCGCGATGAACTGAAGAAGATGGAACCGTTCTTCCCGTCAGGTCTGAAGATCGTTTACCCGTATGACACCACGCCGTTCGTGAAAATCTCTATTCACGAAGTAGTGAAAACGCTGGCGGAAGCCATCATCCTCGTGTTCCTGGTAATGTATCTGTTCCTGCAGAACTTCCGCGCGACGCTGATTCCGACTATCGCCGTGCCGGTGGTGCTATTGGGTACGTTTGCCGTCCTTGCGATTTTCGGCTTCTCGATAAACACGCTGACGATGTTCGGGATGGTGCTCGCCATCGGCCTGTTGGTGGATGACGCCATCGTTGTGGTCGAGAACGTTGAACGTGTAATGGCTGAGGAAGGGCTACCACCGAAGGAAGCAACACGTAAATCGATGGGCCAGATTCAGGGCGCACTGGTTGGTATCGCTATGGTGCTGTCAGCGGTATTTATTCCGATGGCCTTCTTCGGGGGATCTACCGGTGCAATTTACCGTCAGTTCTCCATCACCATTGTTTCGGCGATGGCGTTATCAGTCCTGGTGGCATTGATTCTGACCCCTGCCCTGTGTGCGACCATGCTCAAACCGGTTGCTAAAGGCGATCACGGAGAAGGCAAAAAAGGTTTCTTTGGCTGGTTTAACCGCATGTTCGATAAGAGCACGCACCATTACACCGACAGTGTGGGCGGAATTCTGCGCAGCACCGGTCGTTATCTGGCGCTGTATCTAATCATCGTCGTGGGTATGGCCTATCTGTTTGTTCGTCTGCCAAGCTCGTTCCTGCCGGATGAAGACCAGGGGGTATTCCTGTCAATGGCTCAGCTGCCAGCGGGTGCAACGCAAGAGCGTACCCAGAAGGTGCTGGACGAAATGACGGATTACTATCTGACCAAAGAAAAAGCGAACGTTGAATCGGTGTTTGCCGTTAACGGCTTCGGTTTTGCAGGACGTGGTCAGAACACCGGTATCGCATTCGTGTCTCTGAAAGACTGGAGTGAACGTCCAGGCGAAGAGAACAAGGTTGAGGCAATTACTCAACGTGCGATGGGCGCATTCTCGCAGATTAAAGACGCGATGGTCTTTGCTTTTAACCTGCCAGCGATTGTGGAATTAGGGACCGCGACCGGTTTCGACTTCCAGCTGATTGACCAGGCAGGTTTAGGTCATGAGAAGCTAACCCAGGCGCGTAACCAGCTGTTTGGTGAAGTTGCAAAACATCCTGATCTGTTAGTCGGCGTACGTCCTAACGGTCTGGAAGATACGCCACAGTTCAAGATCGATATCGATCAGGAAAAAGCGCAGGCTCTGGGTGTATCCATTAGTGATATTAATACAACGCTGGGTGCAGCATGGGGCGGAAGCTACGTAAATGACTTCATCGACCGTGGTCGTGTGAAGAAAGTTTACATCATGTCTGAAGCGAAATACCGTATGTTGCCGGAAGATATTGGAAACTGGTATGTCCGCGGTAGCGATGGACAGATGGTACCGTTCTCCGCCTTCTCTACCTCACGTTGGGAATATGGTTCACCGCGTCTGGAACGCTATAACGGTCTGCCTTCCATGGAAATCTTAGGCCAGGCCGCACCGGGTAAAAGTACCGGTGAAGCCATGGCAATGATGGAGGAACTGGCCAGCAAACTGCCATCCGGTATCGGCTATGACTGGACCGGTATGTCCTACCAGGAACGACTGTCCGGCAACCAGGCCCCTGCTCTGTATGCCATTTCACTGATTGTCGTATTCCTGTGTCTGGCGGCATTGTACGAGAGCTGGTCAATTCCGTTCTCCGTCATGCTGGTGGTACCGTTAGGTGTTATCGGTGCATTGCTGGCGGCAACGTTCCGCGGCCTGACCAACGACGTTTACTTCCAGGTAGGCCTGCTCACAACCATTGGGTTGTCGGCGAAGAACGCGATACTTATCGTCGAATTCGCCAAAGACTTGATGGATAAAGAGGGTAAAGGTCTGATAGAGGCGACGCTGGATGCGGTCCGCATGCGTTTACGTCCGATCCTGATGACATCGCTGGCCTTTATTCTGGGCGTAATGCCGCTGGTTATCAGCTCCGGCGCAGGCTCCGGCGCGCAGAACGCCGTTGGTACTGGCGTAATGGGCGGGATGGTGACGGCAACCGTGTTGGCTATCTTCTTTGTTCCGGTGTTCTTTGTGGTGGTACGCCGCCGCTTTAGCCGCAAAAGTGAAGATCTTGAGCATAGCCACTCAGTAGACCATCATTGATAGATCTCTAAAGATAAGGCCGCGCAAGCGGCCTTTTTTCTGGAAAAATCATAAAAATCACTTATTGCTATATCGTTTATTTTCTCCAGGGTAAATAAGCGATATAATCCCTGTAGCCTTAAAGGCTATTCTTAAAAAAACATTGAGAGTTCTTATTTACTTTAATAAATATTAAGATTATTCCTGGTAAGCGGTTCACATTGTCGATTGTTACCTTTCGTTGCTAAACCTAATCAAGATAACTCGATGATTGCCCGAAGAATAAAGAAATTGTCCGATTCCGAATAACCGCATTTATCTGTTAAAATGTAAAAATGACCTGACATCATAAGTTTGCATAATTGTAATTTTTCGTGATATGACGATGAAATCTTTTTTAGACTAGATTATAGTTAAATCATCAGGAGTCGCGGGCAAGTTCCAGGTAGTCTGTTGTATCCATCCCGAAGGTGTTCGGTTAGTTTAAGCCACGAAGAAGGGGATGCGTTATGGATGAATACTCACCCAAAAGACATGATATCGCGCAGCTTAAATTTCTCTGCGAAACCCTGTATCATGACTGTCTTGCAAACCTTGAACAAAGTAACCATGGCTGGGTTAATGACCCTACCTCTGCCACCAGCTTGCAGCTCAATGAACTGATAGAGCATATTGCAACCTTCGCACTTAATTATAAAATTAAGTACAATGAGGACAATAAGCTGGTCGCGCAGATAGATGAATACCTGGATGACACTTTTATGTTGTTCAGCAGTTATGGTATTAATACGCAGGATCTGCAGAAATGGCGGAAGTCAGGTAATCGACTGTTTCGCTGTTTTGTCAATGCCACCAGGGCTAATCCTGTTAGTTTGTCTTGTTAAAAATTATTACAATCATAGGTAAGATTTATGTCCGATAAACCATTAACTAAAACTGATTATTTGATGCGCCTGCGACGTTGTCAGACAATTGACACACTTGAGCGCGTTATTGAAAAAAATAAATATGAATTGTCCGACAACGAACTGGCTGTATTTTACTCAGCAGCAGATCACCGCCTTGCTGAATTGACTATGAATAAGCTCTACGACAAGATTCCAACTTCTGTTTGGAAATTCATTCGCTAATTGCTCACGGGTTAAGTCAGGTATAGCGGTACATTTGTCTGGCTGACCATTTTCGTATTTACAATGGTTATTTAAATCAAATCACGTGACTACGATCACAGCGAAGAAGCGGGAACGTTCCCCTTGTTTGCATTGCGTTTTACTGTGTTGAAATGACCTCCAGTACACAGGAAATTCGTAATGAGTAATGAAAAGCAAAAAATGATCGCCGGTGAACTTTATCGCCCGGCGGATGAAACATTGCGCCACGACCGACTACGCGCTCGTCAGTTGACCCATCGCTACAACCTCACCGCTCCCGATGAAAAAAATGCGCGACAAGCTATCCTGCATGAGCTGTTGGGCCAGAGCGAAGGGGCTTATATTGAACCCTCTTTTCGTTGTGATTACGGCTATAACATCTATCTCGGTAAAGAATTTTACGCCAACTTCGATTGCGTTATGCTCGACGTCTGCCCGATCCATATTGGCGACAACTGCATGTTAGCCCCAGGAGTCCATATTTATACCGCCACCCACCCGCTGGATGCCACCGAGCGAAACAGTGGCATGGAGCTCGGCAAACCCGTGACTATTGGCAACAACGTCTGGATAGGTGGACGCGCAGTGATAAACCCTGGCGTAACGTTGGGTGATAACGTGGTTGTGGCCTCGGGCGCGGTGGTCACGAAAAGCGTTCCGGCAAACTGCGTGGTTGGGGGCAATCCCGCCAGAATTATCAAAACGCTGTAATCTTAAATGTAACTGTTATGCTAAATTGTGGTTAATCTGTTACTTTCTTCACAAGGTATCCCCTTTTAAAATAGGGCGATCGCATCTGAATATCGCAGACACCACAAAGGCAAGAGATGACAGAAATACAGCGCCTGCTTACCGAAACCATCGACGACTTAAATATTCGCGAAAAGCGCGACAACAAACCGCGCTTTAGCATCAGTTTTATTCGCAAACATCCCGGCCTGTTCATCGGCATGTATGTTGCGTGGTTTGCCACGCTGGCGGTGATGCTGCAGTCAGAAACGTTAGTCGATTCAGTATGGCTGCTGGTGGTTCTGTTCGTCATACTCAACGCGTTTTTCTTTTTCGACGTTGCGCCGCGATACCGCTTTGAAGATATCGACGTACTGGATTTCAGAGTTTGCTATAACGGGGAATGGTATAACACGCGCTTTGTCCCCCCTTCACTCATCGATACCATCCTGCACTCACCTTCCGTCGATAGCGAACATAAAGCGCAGCTGCAAAAGATGATATCGCGTAAGGGTGAACTCTCGTTTTACGATGTCTTTACGCTAACCCGTCCCCAGACCAGCCAGTAACCACATCTCAACGCAGATAAAAAAAGTGCGTCCCGATGAAGGAAACGCACTTTAATCCCTGAAATGTTGGTAAAGAAACTAACGTCTTTTTTTACGCCCCTGAACAGCTTTAAAGCGCGGATTCGTTTTGCAGATTACGTACAAACGCCCTTTGCGTTTCACTATCTGGCAGTCAGGATGACGCTGTTTTGCACTACGAAGTGAATTGAGTACCTGCATCTTAACCTCGCTTAGTGCCAATAAAATGACCAAAACGTTTCTGGAAACGTGCTGCACTGCCTTCGTTATCAAAGGTTTTTTGTTTCCCGGTATAGTACGGATGCGATTTGGAAGAGATATCCAGGGTCACGTACGGATACATTTTCCCCTCAAACTCAATCTCACGTTCCGTTTTAATGGTCGAGCCGACCTTAAAAAATTCATTGGCACTGGTATCGTGAAACACCACAGTACGGTAAAAAGGATGAATATCCGGCTTCATGGCAACCTCAATTTGCTACGTTATAACATAACAATCAAAATACACCACTCTTGTATAAATCACAACCTGGTTTACGCGATTAAGAGTTAAACGGGATGATAAGTGGCCGTAAATATATGATGCCAATCGAATAGCTTTTTCGGCTTTCGGATATACTTTCCCTACGCTGTGTTAATAAGGATATCACTGTGATAACACGACATCTGATAAGCCTGGTGACTGGGGTGCTGTTTCTTTCCATCCTCGCGCCCGTAGGTTTAAGCCTGTGGCTGGCGCATCGTCAGGTCGAAACGAAATTTATCGATGAACTCGATATGTTCTCAACCCGAGTCGCATTACGTACGGAGCGCGTAGGTGAACAAGCCAAAAAAGCGTTGCGCCATATTGAAGCTTTTCAGGGTGAACCTTGTAGTGAAGAGCATCTGCTTGAAATGCGTCGTTTGTCATATAGCTACCGCTATATTCAGGAAGTGCTGTACCTCAAAGATAACGTTCCACAATGCTCATCCCTGGAAAAAAGAAGCCGGGCAGCCGCGTTTCCTCCAGCAATGAAAATCACGCCCGATGGCTACCACGCATGGTTGACCATGCAAAACGATTTGGGCATCAAGCGTTTTATGGCGGCATTAGGTAGCAAGCATTACGTCGTGATGATCGATCCCGATTCTTTTATTGATGTCATCCCGTTTGGCTCATGGCCGATTGAAGTCGCTATCCTTGGTACCGCGCGTAACACGGTGGTAGCCAGTAGCACCGATCTGCCACCGGATGTTTTACAACATGTGCAACTAGAGCATTCGATTACCCATCTGCAGAAAGACGGCAGTATTTATAACGCCCGCCCCTTCCCCGAACTGGGCATTACGGTTGTAACCTGGGCATCCACTGTACCTTTGCAAAAAAGCTGGCACCGACAAGCGCTCATCTGGCTGCCGGCAGGGATCCTTCTCGGCTTACTCACCGCAGCCTTTATTCTGCGTATTTTGCGCCGTTTACAGTCCCCTCATCACCAGTTGCAGGACGCTATCCAGCATCGGGATATCAAGGTCTACTACCAACCGATTATCTCGCTCAAAACGGGGAAAGTGGTCGGGGCAGAGGCGCTGGCTCGCTGGCCACAGGCCGACGGGAGCTATCTGTCACCTGAGATTTTCGTCGCACTGGCGCAAGAGACCGGGCTTTCAGAGCCGCTCACCCGTTTGATTATTGAAAGCGTATTTGACGATTTAGGAAAATGGCTGCGTCAATATCCCCACCAGCATATATCCATTAACCTTGAGTCAGCCGATCTGACCTCCGAAACACTTCCTGCTCTGTTAAGCCAGAAGGTGAACCACTGGCAACTTAAGCCTGCACAAATCGCGCTGGAACTGACCGAACGCGAATTTGCCGACCCAAAAAACAGCGCGCCGTTTATTGCTAAATACCGACAGGCAGGCCATTCGATCTATATTGATGACTTTGGTACCGGCTATTCAAGTCTTAGCTATTTGCAGGATCTGGATGTGGATATCCTGAAGATCGACAAATCGTTCGTCGATGCGCTGGAGTACAACAACGTCACGCCGCATATCATCGAGATCGCGAAAACGCTGAAGCTGGAGATGGTGGCAGAAGGTATTGAAACCGAGAATCAGGAAGCCTGGCTACGCCAGCACGGCGTGCAATACGGTCAGGGCTGGCTTTACAGTAAAGCGCTGCCGAAAGCAGAATTTATTCTGTGGGCAGAAAAACGGCTTTAGCATGGCTGTTGATGGTGAGATGGCTGGCGGCACGCCGCACAGCCAGTCACATCACTCTTCCATAATGGGCGCAAATCCACCGTAGATCATTCGCTTGCCATCAAATGGCATAGATTCACCGAATTCCTTCATACGGGGATCGGACATCATCTTCTGATTCGCCGCATCGCGGACCTCTTTGGAAGGGTATTCAATCCAGCTGAATACCACTTCCTCATGATCCTGCGCTTTCACAGCCATGCGAAAATCGGTCAGTTTGCCGTCGGGGACATCATCTGCCCAGCACTCCACCACGCGCAATGCACCGAACTCCTTGAAAAGCGGAGCTGCTTTTACCGCCATCGCAATATACGCCTCCTTGTTTTCAGCGGGTACGGCAACCACAAAGCCATCAACATACTTCATGAGAAAAACCTCCGAAGTGTACTGCGCGGCAAGCCGATTCCGGCCGCGTCAGTCGAGGTTAAGTTTAGTCGCCAGCAGGCGATCGTGCCCCAGGCGCATTCCTGATGCGAATACGCGCCTGCGGCTGATGGCAAAACCATGGCAGGCAAATTTGAATCAGCGGCCCAATAGCCAGTGCATACAGCACCGTTCCAAACCCAACGGTTCCCCCCAACAGCCAACCAATAAGCAACACGGACACTTCGATTGCGGTTCGAATTCGTCGTACTGGCCAGCCGGTACGCGCGTGAATTCCAGTCATCAGACCGTCACGCGGGCCCGCGCCAAAACCGGCACCAATGTACAGAGCGGTTGCTAACGCATTCAGTATCACCGCTGACACCAGCAGCCCGCTGCGCGCCAGCAGGGATTCAAATCCCGGAATCACCAGCAGCGCGACATCTGCCGCCAGCCCAATCATAATCACGTTGCTCAACGTGCCAAACCCTGGGCGCTGGCGTAGCGGTATCCACGCCAGAAGCACCAACACACCCACGGCAATAATCACCACGCCGATATTCATCGACAGTAAATTTGCCACCCCCAGGTGAAACACGTTCCACGGATCGGCCCCTAAATCGGCACGGACAAACATCGCCGTCGACACACCGTACAGCGTCAGCCCAATAAACAGCTGAAGTAAACGACGCAGCATGTTCTTCCCCTCTTACTCTCAGATAACTTTCATCTTCACCGCAATTGGCACTATGATTAATGTCCAGTTTTCAAAAAGTGGACTGCTATGTCATCTCGCCGTTACGGAAGCCAGTCTTTGCAACGCCTGCTCGGACACTGGCAGGAAAGTCCCTCGCGAACGCCCATCTGGCGACAGTTGGCAGAAGCGTTACGTTTGCTGATCCTCGATGGACGGCTGGCGCTGGATAGCCGCTTGCCCGGTGAACGAGAGCTCGCTGCCGTTCTGCAAGTCAGCCGAACCACCGTCGCCAGCGCCATGGCGCAACTGCGTGAGGAGGGATATCTGGAAAGCCGACATGGTAGCGGTTCACGGGTGATCCTGCCGGAACACATTCGCCATGTGCCTACGCGGACCAGCACTGGCACAGCGCTTGATTTGTCCACGGCAGCGCTGAGTGCCGGTCCTGAAATTCATCAGGCTTACCAGCAGGCACTGTTCGCAATGCCGCAGCATCTGCTGAGCTCCGGGTATCTACCGCAGGGACTGTCGGTTTTGCGTGAATCCATCGCCCGGCATTATTGCGAACGCGGACTCCCGACGCAGCCCGACGAAATAATGGTCGTGAACGGCGCGGTCAGCGGTCTGGCGTTGATCCTGCGTTTACTCACCGGCCCCGGCGATCGCGTAGTGGTAGATCATCCCACTTATCCGCTGGCCATTGCAGCAATACAAGGGGCGTCATGTCGCCCCGTCGGCGTGTCGCTGCCCGAGCACGGTTGGGATACGGCGGGTCTGGTCGCCACCATCGCGCAAACTGCACCGAGAATGGCCTATCTGATGCCGGATTTTCACAACCCAACCGGGCGCTGTATGGACACCGCTACTCGCCAGGTCGTGGCGGATATTGCTGAAAGAACCCACACGACGTTGGTGGTCGATGAGACCATGGTGAACCTGTGGTATGACGCCCCACCGCCACCGCCGCTTGCCGCATTCAATCGCGATGCCCCGATCATCCTGCTCGGTTCAGCAGGGAAAAGCTTTTGGGGCGGATTACGTCTGGGCTGGATTCGGGCGTCGGCGCGTACCATTGCCGCGCTGGTCCAAACCCGCGACACCTTCGATTTGGGCTCCCCGGTGCTTGAACAACTCGCCACCAGTTGGCTGCTGGATAACGCCGAGGACTTTCTTCCTGACAGAAGACGCCGGCTCACATCACAGCGAGACCTGTGCTCGCGCCTGATGAACTCACATTTTCCGGAATGGCAATTTACCCAGCCACAAGGAGGACTCTCTTTCTGGGTTGAACTGCCTGATACGCTGGCGACGCTCTTTGCCACGCGCGCCGAAAGCGCAGGCATTCAGTTGGGAACCGGTACGCGGTTCGGCCTTGATGGCGCATTCGACCGATTTTTGCGTATGCCCTTCACGTTGCCGGATGACACAGCGTGTGCCGCCTTCAGAGTGTTGCAACCCATTTGGGATAGCCTGCGCTTGCAGGCCAGCAGTGGGAAAATGCGTAAAATAATCTAAACGACGAGTTAAAGGACTCGCTCTTGAATGCCGTGATGGACGAGGAGGTCCTGGCAATACTACCGCTGAGGAGGAACCGGAAAACCCTTCAGGGAAATCACGAAATTCTCACCGTCTTTCTTAATTTTTGCCCCGGCATCACACCAGTCGGAGGCAATACGGAAGAACTCATCGCTGCCGACATTCCAGCTCAGACGAACGTGTTTCACATAACCGGAGCGCAGCATTTCACAGGCTTCGCCATAATTACAGGCGGTTGAGAGCGATTGTTGTTTCATTTTTTCTTCTTCAGTAATCTTCGCAATGCTTTGATTTCTTTAGGAGTCAGTGCGTCAACTACGGATTCTTCCGTATGCTGGCTATCGATATCCTCAGCGGAGACTCCCACCTCTTCAATGACGGAAAACGCGATCAGTAGCAGTTTTTCCGTGGCGATACTCAAATTTTCATTATGCACTTCAGCATAATGGCGAAGCTTTTCTTTTAGCGCCTCATCAACTTTGACATTCAATACAGCGGTCGACATCGTAGAAAATCCTTGTGGTCAGCCACAACACACCGGATGTAAGACCATGTCATTACAGCGCAATGGCGGCGGCAAAAGCTCAAATAACATCCCCAAAACACAGTGACAGTATTTGATGACAATAAAATGACGATCCGATGACAAAGAAAAGAAGATAAACAGAAGAGAAATTGCCGGACGGCTGAAATGGGTGGGGGCCCTGCCAGCTACATCCCGGCACACACGTCATCTGCCTTGGCTGCTTCCTTCCGGACCTGACCTGGTAAACAGAGTAGTGTTGCGGGAGAACCAACAGAGCCCCCATTGAGAGCGTTGTTAACCAACGCGCAGGCGCATTATCACTGCTGCACCCTGTAATTGCAACCCATCCAGCATCGGATGCTGTTTTCTTGTGCAATGCGGCTTCACTCCTTCGCCATTCGGCATTATGCTGGAGGATTAGCGCAGGAATAAATGATGGATATACAAGACTCTTTCCCCCAACGCGTCTGGCAAATCGTCGCTTCAATCCCCGAAGGTTTCGTCACCACGTATGGCGAAGTTGCCCGGCTTGCGGGATCGCCGCGCGCTGCGCGTCAGGTAGGCGGCGTGCTTAAGCGTCTCCCCGAAGGCAGCGCCCTGCCCTGGCATCGGGTGGTCAATCGCCATGGGGTCATTTCGCTGACAGGTCCCGACCTGCAACGACAACGTCAGGCGTTGCTGGCAGAAGGAATAGTGGTTTCAGGAAGCGGACAGATCGATTTACAGCGCTATCGCTGGGTGTACTAACCCTCTCCAGGCGGAGAGGGTTACAACGACCTTAGTACTGCGTGGGAGCCGGAACCGCAGATGACGGATTCACCTGGGTTGGTGAAGTAGACGGAACCGTGGTAGTAGCCCCACCGCTCGCCTGAACCGGTACTGCTGTTTGCTGTACAGGGACCAACGTCAGGTCGGCTTTAGTCCCCCCCTGATTGATGACCGTCTGAACGGTATCAGTAATAAAGACCAGTTTATCATTTACCGTAATAGCCGCACTCAGCAGAATACGGGCGTTAGGTTGAATATCTGCCGGGTTAAACGGTAATACAAAGCTGAATGGCGCTTGTTTACCTTCAGTACGAACCGCTTTTTGCGACAGCACTTTTGACGGCGCATCGGCCAGTGAAGCATCTGACAGCGTAACGGTTAGCACCGCATCGGGTGGCAAGGCCACTTTCTGACGGATCCATACTGTACCGGAGACATTTGGCTGCTGAATTTTAGACTGTGTGTCAGAAATTGACGTATTAGGGCTTGGCGCAGGTGTCTGAATATCAGCGCTTTTATCGGCACAGGCCGCCAGAGCGACTGCAACCGCTAAACCACTTACCATGTGCACGAGTTTCATTAAATTCTCCTTATCATCTATGCACCAGCGAGAACTTTCCTCGCCAGAAGAGTGGTTAACAAAAACATAACGTGACTAAGTGTGGCACAAGACAGCTATTTTTGCCTGTAATAGGCCAGTAATTCAGACAATTGCACCCATCGGACCACTTTTAAAATTGCGTTATACTCTGCCTACCTCGCTGCGACATCGATATCACCTGGAGAGCACGTATGAGTCTGGCACTGAAAAATTTGCTGACATTGTTAAATCTGGAAAAAATTGAAGAAGGACTCTTTCGGGGCCAAAGTGAAGACTTAGGGTTACGTCAGGTTTTTGGGGGACAGGTTGTCGGTCAGGCGCTGTATGCCGCAAAAGAAACCGTACCGGAAGAGCGTCTGGTACACTCTTTTCACAGCTACTTTTTACGCCCCGGCGATAGCCAAAAGCCCATCATCTATGATGTGGAAGTCCTGCGTGATGGTAACAGCTTCAGCGCGCGCCGCGTTGCCGCGATCCAGAATGGCAAACCCATTTTTTACATGACCGCCTCTTTTCAGGCACCGGAAGACGGATTTGAACATCAGAAAACCATGCCGGATGCGCCGGGTCCCGATGAGCTGAAATCAGAAACGGAAATTGCCCGCTCAGTGGCGCATTTGCTGCCGCCGCTGTTGAAAGAAAAATTTATCAACGATCGTCCGTTGGAAGTACGCCCTGTCGAGTTTCATAACCCCCTCAAAGGTCACGTCGCACCTCCGACGCGCCAGGTGTGGATTCGCGCTAACGGCGTGCTGCAGGACGATCTGCGCGTCCATCAGTATCTGCTGGGTTATGCCTCAGACCTGAACTTCCTGCCTGTTGCGCTGCAACCGTACGGGATTGGCTTCCTGGAAAAAGGGATTCAGATCGCCACCATTGACCATTCTATGTGGTTCCACCGTCCGTTTAATATCAATGAATGGCTGCTGTATAACGTCGAGAGTACTTCGGCATCCGGTGCCCGGGGCTTTGTACGCGGAGAGTTTTATACCCAGGATGGCGTGCTGGTCGCTTCTACCGTACAGGAAGGGGTAATGCGTAATCGCAATTGAGAATTACCGGATGGTGGCGCAAAAGCGTTGCCATCCGGCAAATTGAGAATCATGCGTTGTAAGCGTTCTCGCCGTGACTGTTTACATCCAGACCTTCGCGCTCCTGCTCTTCCGGTACGCGCAAACCAACCGTCATATCCGCCAGCTTATAGCCAATGAAAGCCACCACGCCAGACCAGACGATGGTGATCGCCACGCTTTCCAGTTGCACCAGCAGCTGATGCCCCATGGTCACGCCCTCGGCAAAGCCCACGCCTCCCAAAGAGCTGGCAGCGAAAACTCCGGTCAGGATACAGCCGACAATGCCGCACACGCCGTGAACGCCAAACACGTCACACGGATCGTCCACACGCAGAAAACGCTTCAGCATGGTCACGCCCCACAGGCCTGCCAGACCCGCAACGACACCGATAATCAGCGCGCCGCCGACACCGATGTAGCCACATGCAGGTGTTACGCCCACCAGACCCGCAATGGCGCCAGAGCAGGCGCCCAGCAGAGACGGTTTACCACGCAGCGCCCATTCACCGAAGATCCATCCGAGGATGGCTGCAGCGGTGGCGACCACGGTATTGACGAAGGCCAGTGCGGCGATTTCATTTGCCGAACCCGCTGAACCAGCGTTAAAGCCAAACCAACCAATGTAGAGAATAGCGGTACCGGTGAAGACCATCGGCAGGTTATGCGGTTTAAAAGCTTCTTTGCCAAAACCGACACGTTTGCCAATCAGATACGCGCCTACCAGACCGGCAATCGCCGCGTTGATGTGCACAACCGTTCCGCCGGCAAAATCCAGCGCGCCGTGGGAAGCCAGCAAGCCGCCGCCCCAGACCATATGAGCAATGGGGATGTACGACAGCGTTAACCATACCACCACAAAAATCAGCACCGCGGAGAAGCGAATACGTTCAGCCAGCGCACCGACGATTAGCCCAACGGTGATGCAGGCGAACGAGCCCTGAAAAGCAACGTGAATGTACTGGTAGAAGCTCCCCGTTACCGCCGTTAGCGCAATATTCTTCAGCAATACCCAGTTGAAGTTGCCGAAGAAATTATTTCCTTCGCCAAAGGCCAGTGAGTAGCCATAAACCACCCATAAAATACAAACCAGAGCAAATGTCACCGTAACCTGAGTCAGCATCGACAGCACGTTCTTACCGCGAATCAAACCGCCGTAAAACAGCGCAATGCCAGGGATGGTCATAAACAGCACCAACGCGGTACAGATCATCATAAAAGCGTTATCCGCTTTATCCGCAACCGCCGGTGCCGCCATCGCCAGTCCCGGCAGCAGCGCCAGTGAAGCAATACCTGTTTTCATCGTTGCTATCTTCATTTTTTGGTTTCCTATCACTGTGTGCCAGACGTTACAGTGCGGCTTCGTCGGCTTCGCCGGTACGAATACGAATCACACGTTGCAGCTCGGCGACGAAGATTTTGCCGTCGCCAATTTTTCCGGTGTATGCCGCCTTACTGATGACATCAATCACGCCATCCAGTTGGTCGTCGGCAATCGCCACATCAATCTTCACCTTCGGCAGAAAATTGACGCTATATTCAGCCCCACGGTACAGCTCAGCATGACCTTTCTGTCGGCCAAACCCCTTCACTTCGGTGACGGTCAGCCCCTGAATACCAATAGACGACAATGCTTCACGGACGTCTTCCAGTTTGAACGGTTTGATTACCACGGTAACCAGCTTCATAGATCCCCTCCAGTCAGAATTCAGTAGTGGCTGCAGATACACGAGAGGAATATTGCAAGGGATGTGCCAGGAATGAAAAAGGCGGGATGATTCAGGTTCTCAGGGTACTTCCGGGAGAGGAAAAGAAAAAACGCACTATAACGGTGCATAGTGCGTTACATTTTTGCACCAGATTGTTGATTGCCGGATGGCAGCGTAAACGCCTTACCCGGCCTACGAGACCGTGCTGGCCCCAGACCGGATAAGCGCCGCGCCATCAGGCGATAACAGAATCGTCTTGCGTGCTGGCGGCTAACTCTTCACCCGCCAACTGTAGCTGATACATCTGCCAGTAACGGCCTTGCGCCGCCAGTAATTGCTGGTGCGTACCACGCTCCACCGCCTGACCGCGATGCAGCACCAGAATGGTGTCCGCATCGACAATCGTCGATAACCGATGCGCAATCACCACCAGCGTGGTGTGTTCACGTACCGCCGCCAGAGCTTGCTGAATGGCCTGTTCAGTACCGGAGTCAATACTGGCCGTGGCTTCGTCGAGGATCAACACCTGTGGCGTTTCAACCAACACCCGCGCCAACGCCAGCAGCTGTTTTTGACCAACGGAGAGATTATTGCCCTGCTCGCCCAGCCGGGTATGAATCCCCTCGCTCAGACCTCGCGCCAGTTCAGCCAGTTGCACGGTCTCCAGCGCCTGCCATACCCGCTCTTCTGAGATATCGCGGCCCAGCGTGACGTTCGCCAGGAAGGTATCTGCCATCACCACCGGATCCTGCTGCACCATGGCGATGCCCTGACGTAACGCACCGTGGCTCAGTGAAGACAGCGGCCGTCCATCAAGGCGGATTTCCCCCTGCGTCAGCGGGTAGTAACCCATCAACAGGCTGGCGAGCGTGCTTTTACCACTGCCGGTGTGTCCGACCAAAGCCACAAAGCTGCGCGAAGGCACGGACAAACTGATATTTTGCAGCACCAGATTGTCGTCGCGATAGGCAAATGAAACGTTATCCACCTCAATGTCCCCGCTCTTTAGCGGCCGCTCATCTTCACCATAGCGCTGACGTGGCCCATCCATCAGTTCGAACACTCGCTCACCGGCGACAACCGCCTGCTGCAACATTGATTGCTGAGTGGTCAACTCGATCAGCGGTTCGTTCAAACGGCCGAGGTAGCTGATAAACGCGTACAGCACGCCAACCTCGATCGAGCTGCCAGAGGTAAAACTGAACAGCATCAGCAATCCGCAGAGGATCAGCGCCGAGAAAAGGCTAAGCAGCGGGCGCAACAAAAAACCATCCAGTCGCAGGGTCTGCATACGCGCCATATAGTGCGAGCGGCTTGCTTCGCCCATTCTCTCGCCAAATCGCGCCTGCTGGCGGAACTGCTGGATAACACTCATGCCGTTGATGACTTCGTTAAAGCCATCGTTAATATCCGCCAGATAAGCGCGAACCCGGCGCACAATCGGGGTGCTGTAGCGTTGATAAATCACCATCACCACCAGCACGGCCGGGAAAATGGCCATCGCCACTAGCGCCATACGCCACTCAAGGCTGAACATCGCTACCAGCATGGCGCCAATTAATGCCGCGCTGCGCAGGACCGTTGCTACCACCGTCACGTACAGGTCGCGAATAACTTCAGTGTCGTTGGTTACGCGGGAGATTAGCTGCCCGACAGGTTGAGTATCAAAGGCGCTGAGCGGCTGGCGCAGCGCAGCGTCCATTACGTCGGTGCGCAACTGTTGTACTACGCCAACTGCCGCCTGGTTAAACAGCAATGACTGCGCGTAATGCAGGCCAGCCGCCAGCAGTTGTAGACCGATATATGCCGCAACCAGCCCGGCGACCATCGCCAGCGGCAGATTATTCTTCGCCACCATGTTATCGATAAAATAGCTAATCAGCAGCGGACCGCTGACTTCCGCCGCAGCCGCCACCCACAGCATGACTACCGCAATAGCCAGCTGTTTTCGCCATGGAGAGCCATACGCCAGCAATCTTTTCAGGGTCGGCCATAATTGCCCAAAACTACGCATTAGCCGCCTCCTCGTTTATCTCTGGTGCATCAGTCAGCGCCGCTTCCAGTTGCTGATAGCGGTACATATCGCGATACCAGCCAGGTTGCTGCACTAACGCATCATGCTCGCCGCGCTGGGCAATATGCCCATGCTGCATCACGATAATCTCACTGGCTTCCGTCAGGGCCGATAAACGGTGGGCGCTAATAATGACGGTTCTGCCTTCGCCCCACTGGCGCAGGTTATGCAGGATCTGATGCTCGGTACGACCATCTACCGCCGACAGCGCATCATCCAGAATCAAGATTTCAGCGTTCAGGAGTAGCGCTCGAGCGATAGAAATACGCTGTTTTTGCCCACCAGACAACATCACCCCACGTTCGCCCACTTCGGTGTCGTAGCCCTGCGGAAGACGTAAAATATCCTCATGAACGCTGGCAAGGCGTGCCACATACTCGATCTCTTCCTGCGTGGCCTGAGGGCGTCCTAACGCGATGTTATTGCCAACGGTATCCGAAAACAGGAATGGCGTCTGGCTGACAACTGCCAGCCGGCTGCGCCAGCTATCCAGTTGTAATCGCGTTAAGGGGATATCATGAAAGCGCACATCGCCGTGAGTGATATCAAAATGACGCTGAATCAACGACAGCACCGTACTTTTCCCCGCGCCGGTAGGCCCACAAATGCCCAGCATCTGCCCAGGTTTAAGCTGGAAGTTCACATTTTCCAGCGCCGGGTGTGTCGTTTGCGGGTAGCAAAATTCGCGAATCGCCACCGCCAGCTCCCCACGCCCTTCCGGTACCGGTTCAGTGCCGTCATCCACCACCGGCGCTTCAGACAGCATGGCGCGAATACGGCTGTACGCCGCGCTGCCACGTTCGACGATGTTAAACATCCATGCCAGCGCCAGCATCGGCCAAATCATCAAACCGAGATACATCATAAAGCTGGTGAGCTGGCCGAGCGTCAGCGAACCGTGCACCACCATCCAGCTTCCCCCAGCAATCGCCAGTAAGTTAGCCATGCCAATGGCGATATAAATCGTGGGATCAAAGCGGGCGTCAATGCGCGCCACGCGCAGGTTTTTCTTACCGGTATCTTCGGCATCGGCGGCAAATAATGCCGATTGCCGATCCTCCAGACCGAAGGCCTTGATCATGCGAATACTGGTCAGGCTTTCCTGAGTACGGTCGTTGAGACTGGAAAACGCCGCCTGCGCCAGCTTAAAGCGGTTATGCAGTCGATCGCCGTAACGTTTGATCATCAACGCCATCACCGGCATCGGCAGCAGCGCAATTAACGTCAGTTGCCAGCTTATCTGCGTTGACATCACGATCAGCACCGCACATCCCATTACCAGCGAATCTACCAGCGTCAGCACGCCTTCTCCGGCGGCAAATACGACCCGATCAACATCGTTGGTCGCACGCGCCATCAGATCGCCCGTGCGGTGACGCAGATAAAATTCTGGATGCTGGCGACTCAACTGACGGTAATAATCTTCCCGCAGCTCAACCGCCAGTTGGTAGGATGCGCCAAACAGCAGCACGCGCCAGACATAGCGCAGCAAATAAACCACCACTGCAATCAGGGCAATTGTTCCCACCCACATCAGCAGCCACTCGGTGGTGAAGCGTTGAGTCGTCACGCCATCCACAATGATCCCGACCACTTTCGGCGGAATAAGCTGAAGGATAGCGATGATGATAAGCAGGGCCACCGCCCCGAGGTAGCGACGCCACTCCCGGCGGAAGTACCAGCTTAATTGAGCAAATAATCGCACGCGTTATGTCCTGACAAGATTTCCGGCAATAAGCGCCGGGAGAGTTATTCAATAGGGAGCGCAGTTGTGTATTTAATCTGTTCCATCGCAAAGCTGGAGGTGACGTCAGACAGGCCCGGTACGCTGTTCACCAGGCGCTTATAAAATTCATCGTAGCTTTTCATATCGGCGACCTGCACTCGCATCAGGTAATCATATTCCCCTGCCATACGCCAGAACCCCAGAACCTCCGGCATACCGGTGACTTCGGTGACAAAGCGGCAATACCATTCACTGCTGTGATGCTGAGTCTTAATCAGCACAAACGCGGTCAGCCCCAGCCCCAGTTTTTCTGGATCCAACAGGGCGACTCTACCCAGCAGGATACCGTCATCTTCAAGCCGTTTGAGGCGTTTCCAGCAAGGGGTGGTAGTCAGATTAACGGCATCTGCTAACGCCTGCAAAGAAAGGGTGCAGTCCTGTTGCAGTAAGCTAAGCAGCTTACGGTCAATTTTGTCTAACATATCCACTCCACAGAGAAGAATTTTCTCCTTACATTCTATTTTAAAGGCTAAATGGCAACAATTTTTTCCGTGCTTTTCGCTATTCTTGGCACAAAATGACAAATGGATATCTATTAATGATGAATAGCTTCTGGGTTAAAAACGCCATCAATGAAATCAACGCGGATTATCAGCGTTCTGCGGATACGCATCTCATTCGTCTGTCGCTACCGGCGTTCCCGGGCATTCAGATCTATTTAAAAGATGAGAGCACGCATCCCACCGGGAGCCTGAAGCATCGTCTGGCGCGTTCACTGTTTCTGTACGGATTGTGCAATGGCTGGATTAAAGAAGGCACCACCATCATTGAATCATCGTCCGGTTCAACGGCGGTCTCCGAGGCTTATTTCGCCCGACTGTTAGGGCTGCCGTTTATTGCCGTCATGCCTTCCTGTACGGCGAAGCGTAAAATTGAACAGATTGAGTTTTACGGTGGTCGCTGTCATTTCGTGGAAAGCGCCTGTGAAATCTATGCGGCCTCTGAACAGCTGGCGCGTGAGCTGAACGGTCATTACATGGACCAGTTCACTTATGCTGAGCGCGCTACCGACTGGCGTGGCAATAACAATATTGCTGACAGCATCTTCCGTCAGATGCAGTGCGAGCCCAACCCTGTCCCCCGCCATATTGTAATGAGCGCCGGAACCGGCGGCACCTCTGCAACCATTGGCCGCTATATTCGCTGTCAGGGCTACGATACTCGCCTGATGGTGGTGGATCCGGAAAACTCAGTCTTTCTGCCCTTCTGGCAGGATCGCGATGCAAAGTTACGCAGCCCGGTAGGAAGCAAAATCGAAGGCATCGGCCGCCCACGTGTCGAACCCTCCTTCATTCCTGACGTAGTCGATGAAATGCTGCGCGTGCCGGATGCCGCAAGCGTGGCCACCGCACACTGGCTGGAAACGCAGTTGGGCCGCAAAGTCGGCGCTTCAACCGGCACCAACATGTGGGGAACACTGAAACTTGCCGCCCGTATGCGCGATGCCGGAGAAAGCGGTTCACTGGTCACGCTGCTGTGCGACAGCGGCGAACGCTATCTTGAAACCTACTACAACCCGCAGTGGATCGACACGCACATCGGTGATTTAACGCCGTGGAAAGCGGAACTCACCCGGCTTCTGAACACCCATTAATGGGATAAAAAAAGCCAGACGCGAAGTCTGGCTTGCTGGAAGGGATCTCTCATTCGGGGGAATAAGGTAGATGCGGATTGTCCAGCCAATGCGTCAAAAAGTGTGACACCGCCTGATTGCGGCAATGCCCAATCACCGACAAATGCGGCAGTTCAGCAATCAGTTGTGGCATCGCGTTACCCATAATCAGGCCGCGCCCAACGCTACCTAACATTTCGCGATCGTTCATGGCATCGCCAAACGCCATACATTCGGCCATTGAATAACCTAAGTGGTCGCTTAGTACCTCCAGCGCCGACCCTTTGTTACAGCCCAGCGGCAGCACCTCAAGGCAATCAACCGCGGAAAAACAGAGATTTGCCTGCTCACCCAGCGCCTCATTCAGTTGAATGCGTAATTGGATCAGGGAGTCATGATCCCCACAGAAACAGACTTTCGTTACCTGATGAGCCGGGATACGTTTCACATCGACGATCTGGTAGCGAAATCCGCTATACACATGCGCCTGTAGCAGCGATGGGATCTCTTGTCCGGTGAACCAACCGTTGTCATTAAAGACATGCATGCTGGCTGTAGTATCCCACTTCTGATGTAACACAATATCCGCCACAGTTGGATCCAGATCCCGACGGTGCAATACATCGCCCTCAACAGAGTGAATGCGCGTGCCGTTACCCGTGATCAAAAAGGCGTCCAGTGAGATAGAACCCAAAATATGGCGCATCTCCAGCACATGGCGGCCGGTGGCAAATGTCAGGGTGATCTCGCGTTCACGCAGGCGCGCCAGCGTTGAAAGCGTTTCGTCACCTAAATGGTGATTCGGCATCAAAAGGGTGCCATCCATATCAAATGCAGCCAGACGAGCCATTTCTTTCTCCACACTGTGACGCGGTTAACTTGTGATTCAGTATCACCTGAGATATACGGAAGTAATAGTGAATAGATAAAATGAATTGTTCCGGGTTTATTACACAAAATCATTCAAGTTGCATCCAGGCGGCAAGTGAGTGAACGTCCAGGAGCATGCAGTGACTGGGATGAATTAACGCCGCCAACAAAGAGGCAGCTTGAAGGATGACGTGTATATGAGATTGTTGAATCGCCTGAATCAGTACCAACGCCTGTGGCAGCCGTCGGCGGGAGAACCGCAGTCGGTGACCGTCGGGGAGCTGGCAGAACGCTGTTTTTGTAGCGAGCGCCACGTGCGTACTCTGCTGAAGCAAGCGCAGGATGCTGGCTGGCTGGAGTGGCACGCCCAGTCGGGGCGTGGGAAACGCGGGCAACTGCGCTTTTTGGTGACGCCAGATTCGCTACGCAGCATTATGATGGAACAAGCGCTGCAAAAGGGGGAGCAACTTAGCGTACTGGAGCTGGCTCAGCTGGCGCCGGGAGAATTAAGAACGCTGCTCCAGCCGTTTATGGGCGGTCAGTGGCAAAACGACACGCCAACCCTGCGCATCCCCTATTACCGCCAGCTCGACCCTTTGCACCCTGGATTTCTCCCTGGTCGCGCAGAACAACACCTCGCCGGACAAATATTCTCGGGCCTGACCCAGTTCGACAGTATTACGCAACGCCCCTGCGGAGATTTAGCCCACCACTGGAATATCTCCGCCGACGGCCAGCGCTGGGATTTCTATATTCGCTCCACCCTGTACTGGCATAACGGCGATGCGGTCAGCAGCACACAGCTACATCAACAGTTGCTGAAGCTGTTAGAGCTACCCGCGTTAAATAAGCTGTTTATCAGCGTAAAGCGCATTGAGGTGACGCATCCCCAGTGCCTAACCTTTATTTTGCATCGCCCCGACTTCTGGCTGGCGCATCGTCTGGCAAGCTACAGCAGTCACCTGGCACATCCCGAACTCCCGTTTGTTGGTACCGGTCCGTTTCGGTTGACGCTGTTTACCCCAGACCTGGTGCGCATCGAGAGTCACGATCACTACCACCTGAGTCATCCGCTACTAAAAGCCATTGAATACTGGATAACCCCGCAGCTTTTCTCCCAGGATTTGGGCACCAGCTGTCGCCATCCGGTTCAAATTGCAATTGGTAAACCCGAAGAGCTTCCCATGCTAAGCCAGGTAAGCAGCGGGATCAGCCTCGGTTTCTGCTATCTCACGCTCAGAAAAAGCGCGCGGCTGAATACGCAGCAGGCCCGTCGCCTGGTCAATATTATCCACCGCTCTTCCCTGCTACAAACGCTTGACGTGGATGAAAACCTGATCACGCCAAGCAATGCGCTGCTGCCGGGATGGACGATCCCCCAATGGGATGAACTGGACGACGTGCCGCTACCGGAAAAGCTTACGCTGGCCTATCACCTGCCGGTAGAATTGCACGCCATGGCTGAACAGCTTCGCCAGGCGCTAGCGCTACTCGGCTGTGAATTAACGCTTATTTTTCATAATGCTAAAAACTGGGATGGCGACCATCCTTTAGCCCAGGCCGACCTGATGATGGGAGACAGGCTGATTGGCGAAGCGCCTGAATATACCCTCGAACAGTGGCTGCGCTGCGATCAGCTCTGGTCACATGTATTGAGCTCGCCGGCATATACTCATCTGCAAACCACCCTGGATGCCCTGCAAATCCAGGCCGATGAGGACGATCGTCATGCGGCTTTACAACACGTTTTCGCCTCGCTGATGCATGACGCGACCCTGACACCGCTGTTCAATTATCACTATCGTATTAGCGCTCCGCCGGGCGTGAACGGCGTACGCCTGAATCCTCGCGGCTGGTTTGAATTTACCGAAGCCTGGCTACCGCCCCCGTCGGCGTGAAGAAGCTGGTCGCCGACACGCCCAGGCGCTACCATAAGGGTTTCGTTATTTGTCAGGAAAAACCATGAAACGTGCCGTTGTTGTATTCAGTGGGGGTCAGGACTCCACAACCTGTCTGGCGCAAGCGCTGCATCAGTATGATGAAGTACACTGCGTGACCTTTGATTATGGTCAGCGCCATCGCGCTGAGATTGATGTCGCACGTGACCTGGCCTTAAAACTTGGCGCGCGTGCGCACAAGGTACTTGATGTAACGCTGCTCAGCGAACTGGCCGTCAGCAGCCTGACCCGCGATAACATTCCGGTACCCGATTACGAACCGGATGCGAACGGCATTCCCAATACCTTTGTGCCAGGGCGCAATATTCTGTTTTTAACGCTGGCGGCGATTTACGCGTATCAGGTGCAGGCGGAGGCGGTCATTACCGGCGTTTGTGAAACGGATTTCTCTGGATATCCGGACTGCCGCGATGAGTTCGTCAAAGCCCTGAACCATGCCGTAAGCCTGGGAATGGCGAAAGATATTCGCTTTGAAACCCCGCTGATGTGGATCGATAAAGCCGAAACCTGGGCACTGGCCGATTACTGGGGCAAGCTGGACCTGGTACGCGAAGAAACGCTGACCTGCTATAACGGTATCAAAGGTGACGGTTGCGGTCACTGCGCGGCCTGTAATCTGCGCGCCAACGGCCTGAACCATTATCTGGCAGATAAACCAGCAGTGATGGCGGCAATGAAGCAGAAAACAGGACTAAAGTGATCGTTTTGCCGGATGGCGGTGCACGCACCTTATCCGGCTTTCGACGTTCACCGTGGTCAATATCGCCCGTAAGCCTGATAAGCGAAGCGCCGTCAGGCTTCCTTCCATCACTTCACCATCTGCTCCAGTTTTTCGCGCAACTCCCCTTCCAGCGGTAGCGCCTTTTGCGTTTTCAAATCAATACAGACGAAGGTAATCAACGCGTCTGCCACCACCTGTCCTTCCGGCTCCAGGGTGATAGTCTGGTTCAACACACCGCTTTTGCCATTTAACTGTTGCACCTGACTGGTAATGGTCAGCAGGTCGCTCAGCACCGCAGGGCGGCGGTAGTTAATGTTAATATTCACGACCACAAAAGCGATGTTGTGTGCGGTCATCCACTGAAAGCTGTCGCTGTTTTCCAGGCCATCCCAGCGGGCTTCTTCCAGAAACTCAAGATAGCGAGCATTGTTAACGTGCTGATAGACATCAAGATGAAAACCACGAACTTTGATTTGTGTTTGCATAGCGCAGGAGCCTTACGTTGTTTTTATAGGAACACACTTCAGGGTAAGAGGTCATAACTGGTATGACCTCTACAGTCTGGCAAACTTTCAGCACTCTGCAAGTTATTAAAGTGTTAAAACTGCCAGATTGCGCTCTACCAGCGAACTCCCCATGCCCGGCACCTGCTTTAAGTCCTCCACCGTTTTAAACGGCCCGTACTCCTCACGATAGCTCACAATCGCCTGTGCTTTCTTCAGACCTACGCCATTCATGACTCGCGCTAAATCCTCCGCAGAAGCGCTGTTGATGCTTACCCTGGTGCCTTCATCATCGCTCGCTTTAGCCGGTTGCGTGGCTTTGCTTTGTGCTACTCCCGTAGCATCCGCTTTGGCTTGAGTCGCCTGGCTTTTGGCGACTGGCTCTGCAGCCAGTGCGCTTTGAGCCATACCGGCGCAGGTCAATGAAAGGGTAATAAGCAGGGCTTTGATTCCATGTTTCATACTGTTTTCTCCTTGTTTGTTAACAGTGGAATCACGATAGCGAGGTGCAGAACGGCAGACAAACGGCAAATATCAGAAATGGAAAAGGCCGCGAAAGCGGCCTTTGGTTGATACAACTTTTTGCAATTTTTTGCGAGTAGCCTCGGTTATTGCTGCTGTTCCAGCGCGTCACCGACTTTAATTTTTGCGGCTTTACGCAGGTTGCTCATCAGCGCTTCAAAGACAATCTGCGCATTGTTCTGGGTAATCCCCTGAACCATCGCTTTCTTCTGCTCTTCAGGCATAGAACCGGCTTTCACCTCGTCCAGCGCCAGCAGTACAACGTTACCCTGCATGTCGTTCGCCACGCCGTAGCTCGGTTTGTCTTTCGCCGGCAGGCTCAGGCCAAAGGCCACCTGACTCAGCGGATCCTGACCCGTACGGCTCAGCGTTTTCGCTTCGCCAAAGCTCAGACCCGCCGCTTTCATGGCTTCATCGCCCTTGCCAGCTTTCAGATCCGCCAGCAGTTTATCGGCATCAAGCTTCGCCTGCTGCTCTGCTTTATTGTGCTTAACAAGCGCAGTTACCTGATCTTTCACTTCAGCCAGTGGTTTAACGGCTTCAGCTTTGTGCTCTGCAATACGCAGTACAAACGCGCGATCGCCATCCACGGTGATGATGTCGGAGTTACTGCCAGGCGTACCGTTCTCACCAACCAAACCACCATTGAAAATGATGTCAGCGACCGGTTTGAAGTTCAGCTCTTCCGGCAGACTGTCACGGCTAAACCAGCCCGTTTCAACCGCTTTCATACCCGCCGCCTGCTCCGCACCCGCCAGGGATTCGTTATCGTTGCTGGCGGCATCGCTCACTTTCTGCTGCAGCGCATAGTAGGCATCCAGCGCTTTTTCCTGCTTCACTTTCGCCGCAATGTCGTCGCGGGCTTCGCTCAGCGGTTTAACCTGCGCAGGCTGCACGTCGTCAAGACGCGCAACGAGGAAACCAACGGAAGACTTAATCACACCTGACAGCTGGCCTTTCTCTTTCAGACCGGCATTCTTCAGCTCATCCGGGGTGGTGGAATCTTCCAGCCATCCCATGTCGCCGCCTTTACGGGCAGAGATGATGTCAGCAGATTTTTCTTTTGCCAGCGCAGCGAAATCACCGCCTTTGTTCAGCTCGTCCAGTACCGCTTTGGCTTCATCTTCCGTTTTGGTCTGAATGATGCTGTAGCGGTTACGCTGCGGCTGAGTGAACTGATCCTGATGCTGGTCATAATAAGCCTGAATATCCGCATCGCTGGCCGTCTCCTGCATAGCAGCAGCATCCAGCTTGATGTAGCTCACGCGGAACTGTTCCGGCGTCATAAAGTTGTTTTTATTCTGCTCGTAGTAGCTGGCAACTTCCTGCTCGGTAACAGACTGCTTCGCGGCCAGTGCGTTAACGTCAATTGTCGCCTCGCGAACGATACGCTGCTGTGCGACCAGCGCCGCCAGCTCGTCCGTTTCGCCTTTCAGCATGAAGTCCGTACCGGCAACGCCGTTAATCAGTTGCTGGGTAGTAAGCTGATTACGTAATGCCTGAGCGTACTGGTCTGCGGTCATTCCCATCTGATTAACAATAGCGTTGTAGCGATTGTTATCAAATTTACCGTCCACCTGGAACGCAGGCGTGGCGAAAATAGCCTGTTTAACCTGATCGTCGCTGATGTTGAGATTAAGCTCGCGGGAGTACTGATCCAGCAGCGCTTCGTCAATAAGACGATTCAGCACCTGCTGACGCAGCGTTTTCATGTAGCCTTCGTTCGCAGCCAGTTCGGAGTATTGATCGCCCAGCTGTTGCTGCATGCGGTTACGTTCGCTGTTGAACGCATTCTCGAACTGCCCGCGGCTAATCTCCTGGCCATTCACTTTGGCGGCGAAGTTATTGCCCCCGCCAATCAGGTAACCACTCACGCCGGTCAAAATGAACGACACGATAATGATACCGAAAATAATCTTGAGCACGAGACTGTTAGCAGCCGTGCGTAAGCTGTCCATCATGGTGTAACCACACTCCGCTGTAGATGACTATACGCGTTATCTCTCAAGCCGCCTGCGCGTTGTCACAACAGCGGCGGCAAGGATTTTGAGTATATATGCTTCACGCAGCATAGCGTTTCCTGAACGCTGCGTACAAAGGCCTATTGTGACAAGAAACAGGGGCAATTGTCAGCCCACAACGCGTAGAAAGTACCGGAATTACAAATAAAAAAGGCACATCAGTCGATGCGCCCTTGTACTTCGTCACATCCCCAAAGGGGAAATCACTTAGTTTACCGCGTCTTTCAGTGCTTTACCTGCACGGAAGCCCGGTACTTTAGCCGCGGCGATGGTGATCTCTTTACCTGTTTGCGGGTTGCGACCAGTACGGGCAGCACGCTCTTTAACGGCAAAAGTACCAAAACCTACCAGCGCTACGTCATCACCTTCTTTCAGAGATTCAGTAACAGAAGCAATAATTGCATCTAACGCACGTCCAGCCGCAGCTTTAGAGATATCAGCCCCTGCAGCAATTTTGTCGATCAGTTGAGATTTATTCACTCTTCTCTTCCTCTTTATAATTTATATCGCACCTGAATCCTTCAAAGTGCGAACGCGCAGCAGTTATATCAGGCCTGCCATGCCCTTACAACACCCGTTAATGATGGCAAGCCTAATCCGTCATCTAAATTAGCTATACAAAAAAAGGCTGGCAAGTCCGAAATGGCCTGCCAGCCCTGTTTTTATTAGTGCTCTTTGCGCGAGGTCACTATTTTGCGGTCACAACCTGCATTCCGGAGGGCTCATTTTGCAACGCGAGCGTCAGAACCTCCTCAATGCGTTTCACCGGATGGATGTCCAGATCGGCAATTACGTTGTCCGGAATCTCTTCCAGGTCACGTTTGTTTTCGTCTGGAATTAAGACCGTTTTAATACCACCACGGTGTGCCGCCAGCAGTTTTTCTTTCAAACCACCAATAGGCAGAACCTGGCCACGCAGGGTGATCTCGCCGGTCATCGCCACGTCGGCGCGAACCGGGTTACCGGTCAGACAAGAAACCAGCGCGGTACACATGGCAATACCTGCACTCGGACCGTCTTTCGGCGTCGCCCCTTCAGGTACGTGAACGTGGATGTCGCGTTTTTCGTAAAAGTCTGGATTAATACCCAGTTTTTCCGCACGCGCGCGCACCACGGTCAGCGCAGCCTGAATGGATTCCTGCATGACTTCACCCAGAGAACCGGTGTAGGTCAGCTTGCCTTTACCTGGTACGCAAGCGGTTTCGATGGTCAGCAGATCGCCGCCCACTTCCGTCCATGCCAGACCGGTTACCTGACCAACGCGGTTTTCGTTGTCCGCGCGGCCATAGTCAAAGCGCTGTACGCCCAGGTAGTCGTGCAGGTTGTCACCATTGATCTCAATATGTTTCAGCGACTTGTCGAGCAGCAGCTGTTTCACCGCTTTACGGCACAGTTTGGAAATTTCACGCTCCAGACTACGCACGCCAGCTTCACGGGTGTAATAACGAATAATGCCCACAATGGCGCTATCGTCGACCGTCAGCTCGCCTTTTTTCAGCGCGTTACGCTCAATCTGTTTCGGCAACAGGTGACGTTTAGCAATGTTCAGCTTCTCGTCTTCGGTATACCCGGACAGACGGATCACTTCCATACGATCCAGCAACGGTGCGGGAATATTCATGGAGTTAGAGGTCGCAACGAACATCACGTCGCTGAGATCGTAGTCCACTTCCAGGTAATGATCGCTGAACGCCACGTTCTGCTCTGGATCCAGCACCTCAAGCAGTGCGGAAGCCGGATCGCCACGCATGTCGGAAGACATTTTGTCGATCTCATCAAGCAGGAACAGCGGGTTTTTAACGCCCACTTTAGCCATTTTCTGGATCAGTTTACCCGGCATCGAACCAATATAGGTCCGGCGGTGACCGCGAATTTCAGCTTCATCACGCACGCCGCCCAGCGCCATACGGATGTATTTACGTCCGGTTGCTTTAGCGATGGACTGTCCCAGAGAAGTTTTACCTACCCCCGGCGGCCCAACCAGGCACAGGATCGGCCCCTTGATTTTATTCACACGGCTTTGAACCGCGAGATACTCAAGAATACGGTCTTTGACGCGTTCCAGACCGTAATGGTCAGTATCGAGGATTTCCTGAGCCTGACGCAGATCTTTTTTGACCTTGCTACGCGCATTCCACGGCACCTGAACCATCCAGTCGATGTAGCCACGGACTACGGTCGCTTCCGCTGACATCGGAGACATCATTTTCAGCTTCTGCAGTTCTGCTTCCGCTTTCTCTTTTGCCTCTTTCGGCATTTTCGCCGCGTCGATTTTACGCTTCAACGCTTCGTTTTCGTCCGGCGCATCGTCCATCTCGCCGAGCTCTTTCTGAATGGCTTTCATCTGCTCGTTCAGATAGTACTCACGCTGGGATTTTTCCATCTGCTTTTTCACGCGGTTGCGAATGCGTTTCTCAACCTGCAGCAGATCGATTTCAGATTCCATCATCGCCATCAGATATTCCAGACGTTCGTTAACGTCGGACATCTCCAGTACGGACTGCTTGTCAGCAAGCTTCAGCGGCATGTGCGCAGCGATGGTGTCCGCCAGACGTGCAGGATCGTCAATGCTGTTCAGCGACGTCAGCACTTCGGGCGGGATTTTCTTGTTCAGCTTGATATAGCCTTCGAACTGGCTGATAGCGGTACGCACCAGCACTTCCTGTTCGCGCTCATCAATAGCAGGCGAGTCAAGGTACTCCGCTTTCGCAGAGAAGTGCTCGCCGTTGTCAGACAGCGCTGAAATACGCGCGCGCTGTAACCCCTCGACCAGCACTTTTACGGTGCCGTCAGGCAGTTTCAGCATCTGCAAAATAGAGGCCACGGTCCCGACGGTGAAAAGATCGTTTACACCCGGCTCATCCGTTGACGCTTCTTTCTGGGCAACCAGCATGATTTTTTTATCATGGTCCATAGCCGCTTCCAGACAACGGATAGATTTTTCCCGCCCTACAAATAAGGGTATGACCATGTGCGGATAAACCACCACATCGCGCAACGGCAATACGGGGATTTCAATGCGTTCAGAACGCTCAGGATTCATAGAGCTCTCTCTTAGTTTAGTTTCCGCCAGGTAATCAGGTGGTACGACTGTGCTCCACACCACCTTTAACATGTATGTCAGTATATGGGGATGTTTCCCACACATTCAACGCCATGTTTACGGAAAAATAAAAGGGGAGATAAAATCCCCCCTTATTAATTAAATGTCTGTATGAATTGATGAATTATTCGCCAGATGCCTGCTGCGCTTCCGGCTTACCGTAAATCAGCAATGGCTTGCTCTGGCCGCCAATCACCGACTCATCGATCACCACTTTTTCGACGTCTTCCATAGAAGGCAGATCGTACATAGTGTCAAGCAGTGCGGCTTCGACGATAGAACGCAGACCACGAGCACCGGTTTTACGTGCCATCGCTTTTTTGGCGATCGCATCCAGCGCTTCCTCACGGAATTCCAGATCAACACCTTCAAGATTGAACAGCGCCTGGTACTGCTTGGTCAGGGCATTTTTCGGCTCTTTCAGGATCTGGATCAGCGCTTCTTCACTCAGTTCGCTCAGCGTCGCTACAACCGGCAGACGCCCGATGAACTCAGGGATCAGACCAAATTTGATCAGATCTTCCGGCTCCACCTGCGACAGCAGTTCACCTTCACTGGCTTTATCAGACTGCGCTTTTACCGTTGCGCCAAAACCAATGCCGGAGCCCGTTTCAACACGGTTAGCAATGACTTTATCCAGACCGGCAAAGGCACCGCCGCAGATAAACAGGATCTTGGAGGTATCAACCTGCAGGAATTCCTGCTGAGGATGTTTACGCCCCCCCTGCGGTGGAACGGCAGCAACCGTACCTTCGATCAGTTTCAACAGCGCCTGCTGTACGCCTTCGCCGGAAACGTCACGGGTAATGGACGGGTTGTCAGACTTACGAGAAATCTTGTCGATTTCATCGATATAGACGATCCCACGCTGTGCTTTCTGCACGTCGTAATCGCACTTCTGCAGCAGTTTCTGAATAATATTTTCAACATCTTCACCCACATAACCAGCTTCGGTCAGCGTGGTGGCATCGGCCATAGTGAACGGAACGTCCAGCAGGCGTGCCAGCGTTTCAGCCAGCAGCGTTTTACCGGAACCCGTCGGGCCAATCAGCAGGATGTTACTTTTGCCCAACTCAACGCCATTGCTGGTGTCGCCGTTGCGCAGACGTTTGTAATGGTTGTATACCGCGACCGCCAGCACTTTCTTCGCCTGCTCCTGACCGATAACGTAATCGTCCAGGTGGTTGCGAATTTCATGCGGCGTCGGCAGCGCACTGCGTTCACGGTGCGGTGCTACTTCCTTAATCTCTTCGCGAATGATGTCGTTACATAAATCAACACATTCGTCGCAGATATACACGGATGGTCCGGCAATCAGCTTACGCACTTCATGCTGGCTTTTGCCGCAAAAAGAGCAGTACAACAATTTGCCCGAGCCATCTTTGCGTTTATCTGTCATGGGTCAAAACCTCTTCTTTGTTCTTTGTGCCGCACACGACGACGCAAATGCCATTCTCAGGCGCAAGACGCTAGTCAGCGTTGTGCCGCTCCAGGTAATTATAGCGGTACACCTGCGCGCTGGGCATTAATTACGATGGGTCAAAATCGAGTCGACCAGACCGTACTCTACCGCTTCAGAAGCGGAGAGGAAGCGATCGCGCTCGGTATCACGTTCAATCTGCTCAAGAGATTGACCCGTATGATGCGCCATAAGTTCGTTCATGCGCCCTTTTACCTTCAGGATTTCACGGGCATGAATTTCAATATCCGTTGCCTGGCCCTGGTAACCGCCCAGAGGCTGGTGGATCATGACGCGAGAGTTAGGCAGGCAAAAACGTTTACCTTTCGCCCCGGCAGTCAGCAGGAACGCGCCCATTGAGGCCGCCTGGCCCATACAAATGGTGCTGACGTCCGGCTTAATAAACTGCATGGTGTCATAGATAGACATCCCGGCAGTGATCACTCCACCAGGGGAGTTGATGTACAGGTAGATATCTTTTTCTGGGTTTTCTGCTTCCAGGAACAGCATCTGCGCCACGATCAGGTTAGCCATATGGTCTTCGACCTGGCCGGTCAGAAAAATGACGCGTTCCTTAAGTAGACGAGAATAGATATCAAAAGAGCGCTCACCACGTGAGGTCTGTTCAATGACCATCGGCACCAGCGCCATATGGGGTGCAAAGTTATCTCGTTCGCCGCTGTATGACATTTCCGTCTCCTGGATAAAATTTGAAAAAACCTGCTGTGCTGATTGTAACCTTATGGACGGATTATCAGCTAGTCCCTCAGTAATGGGTACGACATCGCCATAATTCAAGCATAACAATCTTTTGTTGTAACGCTAACACTGAAACGCTGTTTTCGCACTCTTCCCATGCAAAATCCGTGACAAAAAAAAACCCGCCACCAAAAGGTGACGGGCTTGCGTACGAAATTCGTGCTAAATAAGCGACGAATTACGCCTGCTGGTTCATCAGCTCGTTGAAGGAAGTGGCTTTTTCAGTCACTTTCGCTTTCGCCAGAACGGCTTCAACAGCCTGCTCTTCCAGAGCGACGTTACGCATGTTGTCCATCAGCTCTTTATTTTTGCTGTAGAACTCAACAACTTCTTTCGGATCTTCGTAAGCAGAAGCCATCTCTTCGATCAGGCCTTTAACGCGATCTTCGTCAGCTTTCAGCTCGTTGGTACGAATCACTTCGCCCAGCAGCAGACCTACAACTACGCGACGCTTAGCCTGTTCTTCGAACAGTTCACGCGGCAGTTCCAGAGCTTGTTTTTCGTTGCCGCCAAAACGCTGTGCAGCCTGACGACGCAGAACGTCGATTTCGCTGTCGATCAGAGCAGCCGGAACGTCGATGTCGTTAGCTTTTACCAGACCTTCGATCGCCTGAGATTTAACGCGGTTACGCACAGCGCCTTTCAGCTCGCGTTCCATGTTTTTACGTACTTCAGCGCGCAGACCCGCTACGGAACCATCTTCAACGCCGAAACGTTTGATGAATTCTTCAGTCAGTTCCGGCAGTTCGCGCTCTTCAACTTTCTTCAGGTTGATAACGAACTTAGCGGCTTTACCTTTCAGGTTTTCAGCGTGGTACTCTTCCGGGAAGGTCACATCGATAGTGAACTCTTCGCCAGCTTTGTGGCCTTTAACGCCTTCTTCAAAGCCTGGGATCATACGACCCTGGCCCATCGCCAGTACGAAGTCAGACGCTTTGCCGCCTTCGAACTCTTCGCCGTCTACAGAGCCGGTGAAGTCGATGGTTACACGGTCTTCTGCATCTGCAGCGCCGTCTTTGTCTTTCCAGGTAGCCTGCTGCTTACGCAGGGTGTCCAGCATCACGTCAACGTCAGCGTCGGTGACTTCAACAACCGGTTTTTCAACTTCGATTGCTTCCAGGCCAGTCAGCTCAACTTCCGGGTAAACTTCGAACTCTACCGCGTAAGTAAAATCTTCACCCAGTTTGTATTCGCCCGGAACGTAGTTCGGTGCGCCAGCCGGATTGATTTTTTCTTTGATGATCGCGTCAACGAAGTTGCGGCTCATCAGGTCGCCCAGAACGTCCTGGCGAACAGACGCGCCATAACGCTGAGCAACAACATTCATCGGTACTTTTCCTTTGCGGAAACCGTCAATACGCACTTTCTTCGCTACGTTGACCAGCTCGCTTTTCACAGCGGTCTCGATGCTGTCAGCAGCGATAGTAATCGTTACACGGCGGCCAAGGCCTTGAGTGGTTTCAACTGAAACTTGCATCTTGTTACCTCAAAAAATCACAGTGCTCGGTCAACTCTTCTCCGCAAGCACAGGTTGTTGGCTTCGCGGAACTGGGATGTTCTCATAAGCAATCACATTCCCTGTCGTCAGAATCATCCCGAAGACATTCCGAAAAATAAGACGCGCATTATAGCGGCATCACTTTTATGAGTCGAGAACGGTTATCGCGCGTTGCTGCGGCTTTTTTCACAATTCCCGGCTAATTTTTGTCTGAATACTGTACGACTGCCCCAGAATTCAGACAAAACAAAACGGCCCGCAGGCCGTTTTCACATAATCTGTAGCAACATACTGGAAAAGCGTCGGTTGTTGCAAATCCGTTTTTACGCGATGCTTCCCGCCCCACGACACGGAGGCGATGCAAAAATCGTATCCTGCAACGCTTCCCACTCCTTAATGGTGTAGGTATGCAGGGCAAGTGCATGAACGGTTGTGGAAAGCTCCACCGTTAAGGTGCTGTAAATCATCCGATGACGATTCAGAAAACGCTCACCTGTAAAGCGATCGCTAACCAGCACAACCTTAAAGTGGCTTTCAGAACCTGCCGGGACATTGTGACGATAGCTTTCATCCACAACTTCGAGGAACACGGGTTGGAACGCTGCCCTTAATTTTTCTTCTATTTGCTCACGAATCATCATGAAGTTTTTCCTCCGACAACGCTGAGATGTCACCCATCCCTTTAAATACTAGCCGCTTTTACCGCTTTCATTACACCTTAGCAACAAAAAATTAGCGTTTGTCTGATTTTCTCAGCCAAATGGATGAAGTTCACTAAATCCTCACTTCGATTTATTGCAAAAAGTCCGTTTATGGTCTCCACAAAGACATAAAACTGACAACACAATGAATTTACATGCGTTACCCACTTCCCCTCATCGTTGGCGATGTTATGATGGCGGGAATTTTCTCCAACCATACAATTTAGATTCGCTGAGAGCCCTGGCATGTTTAAAAAAATCCTCGTCCCGTTTGTCGCGCTGTTTATGTTAGCTGGATGCGCAACGCCGCCGACCACTATTGAAGTTTCCCCGAAAATTACCCTGCCACAGCAGGACCCGAGCCTGATGGGTGTGACCGTTAGCATCAATGGTGCCGACCAGCGTCAGGATCAGGCGCTGGCAAAAGTTACCCGTGACAACCAGCTTGTTACCCTGACCGCGTCCCGCGATCTGCGCTTCCTGCTGCAAGAAGTACTGGAAAAACAGATGACCGCACGCGGTTATATGATTGGGCCAAACGGTGCTGTTAACCTGCAAATCATTGTTAGCCAGCTGTATGCAGACGTGTCCCAGGGTAGCGTGCGCTATAACATCGCCACCAAGGCAGACATCGCCATCATTGCGACTGCTGCTAACGGCAACAAGATGACCAAAAACTACCGCGCAAGCTATTCTGTTGAAGGCGCACTGCAGGCCTCTAACAAAAATATCGCTGACGCCGTTAACAGCGTGCTGACCGATACCATCGCTGATATGTCTCAGGACACCAGCGTTCACGATTTCATCAAGCAGAACGCTCGTTAATTTCTGCCCATATGGCCCGGCGTTCGTCGGGCCTATAGAAGCCCATGTCCAGTCATTACTTACGTATTTTTCAGCAACCACGTTCAGCTATCCTGCTCATACTGGGATTCGCCTCCGGTTTACCACTCGCTCTGACCTCGGGTACGCTTCAGGCATGGATGACGGTCGAGAATATCGATCTTAAAACCATCGGTTTCTTTTCTCTGGTCGGCCAGGCCTACGTGTTTAAGTTCCTCTGGTCTCCGCTAATGGACCGCTACACGCCGCCGTTTTTAGGTCGACGCCGTGGTTGGTTGCTGGCAACTCAGGTGCTGTTACTGATTTCTATCGCCGCGATGGGCTTTCTGGAGCCTGGCACGCAGCTACGCTGGATGGCCGCGCTTGCGGTGGTGATCGCGTTTTGCTCGGCATCGCAGGATATCGTCTTTGACGCATGGAAAACCGACGTGCTACCCGCCGAAGAACGCGGCACCGGCGCGGCTATCAGCGTGCTGGGCTATCGTTTAGGGATGCTGGTTTCCGGTGGGCTGGCTCTGTGGATGGCCGACCGCTGGCTGGGCTGGCAAGGAATGTACTGGCTGATGGCGGCGCTGCTGATACCTTGCATCATTGCTACCCTGCTAGCGCCCGAACCGACTGATGCCATTCCGGTGCCCAAAACGCTGGAGCAGGCGGTTGTGGCCCCTCTGCGCGACTTCTTTGGTCGTAACAATGCCTGGCTAATTCTGCTGCTTATCGTTCTGTATAAGCTCGGGGATGCCTTTGCCATGAGCCTGACTACAACCTTTTTAATCCGCGGCGTCGGATTTGATGCGGGTGAAGTAGGCGTGGTGAATAAAACGCTCGGACTGCTGGCAACCATCGTTGGCGCGCTGTACGGCGGGATCCTGATGCAACGCCTTTCGCTGTTTCGCGCATTGCTGATTTTCGGCATCCTGCAGGGGGCGTCGAATGCGGGCTACTGGTTATTGTCCATCACTGAAAAACACATGTTCAGTATGGCCGCCGCCGTCTTCTTTGAAAACCTGTGTGGTGGCATGGGTACGGCAGCGTTTGTCGCCTTATTAATGACGCTGTGCAATAAGTCCTTCTCAGCGACCCAGTTCGCTCTGCTCTCCGCGCTTTCCGCCGTTGGTCGCGTTTACGTTGGCCCAGTAGCAGGTTGGTTTGTCGAAGCGCATGGGTGGCCAACGTTTTATTTGTTCTCTGTGTTTGCCGCTATCCCCGGCCTCATACTGCTGCTGGTTTGTCGTCAGACTCTGGAACATAGCTGGCAAAATGAGAGCTTCATTCCGCGCACGGAATTTCGTAGCGCGTACAGCCTGGCATTAATGACGTTGGTTGCGGGCTGCTGTCTGCTGGTGGTTTGGCTGCTGCTATTAACCATGAACGCGCTGGATTACACCCACTTCTCCTTCCTGCCGGAACTGCTGGAAATCTCGGTGGTGGTCGCGGTCTGCGGGGTCGTTTTTGGTGGATTGCTGGATTATCTGGCACTGCGCAAAACCCGCCTGGCGTAAAAATCCACATTAATATCGCCGTTGTAATCACCCTGCGTAATTATAACGGCTAAATAAACAACAATTACTAAAAATATTATTTGTTATTTTGTGCGCCAAAGAATTTGGAAATTATTGACGCCTTTTATATATACTATTTCCCTTACTCGATTCAGCCACTACAGATTTATTTTTTGTTCTTCAATTGTCTTTTTATTGATAATCAATTGTTAAACAATTGTTTTATTTTCGTATTGGTTATACCAATTGCCCTCAGCACGTCTCCCGCTTGCCCGCTTTCGTTATAACGTGATGTTGCAACAGGTTCTTAAAGTCAAAACGACATATATTGCAACATATGTGACATGCCCGGCAGAACCCAGTAACACAGATCCAAGGATGTTTACAGTAATGTAACCTTCCCGTAAAATGCCCTCACACTTTAAACGCCACCCGGTCCCGTGGAATTGAGGTCGTTAAATGAGACTCAGGAAATACAATAAAAGTTTGGGATGGTTGTCATTAATTGCAGGCACTGCATTACTCAGTGGCTGTAATTCTGCGCTGCTTGACCCTAAAGGACAGATTGGACTGGAACAACGTTCTCTGATACTGACGGCATTTGGCCTGATGTTGATTGTCGTTATTCCTGCCATCTTGATGGCTGTTGGTTTCGCCTGGAAGTATCGTGCAAGCAATAAAGATGCGAAGTACAGCCCGAACTGGTCACACTCCAATAAAGTGGAAGCTGTGGTCTGGACGGTGCCGATCTTAATCATCATTTTCCTTGCCGTACTGACCTGGAAAACCACTCACGCTCTTGAGCCAAGCAAACCGCTGGCGCATGACGAGAAGCCCATTACCATTGAAGTGGTTTCCATGGACTGGAAATGGTTCTTCATCTATCCGGAACAAGGTATCGCTACCGTGAATGAAATCGCCTTCCCGGCGAATACTCCGGTTGAGTTCAAAGTGACGTCCAACTCCGTGATGAACTCCTTCTTTATCCCGCGTCTGGGTAGCCAGATTTATGCCATGGCCGGTATGCAGACTCGACTGCATCTGATCGCCAACGAAGTCGGTACTTATGATGGTATCTCCGCAAGCTATAGCGGACCAGGCTTCTCCGGTATGAAGTTCAAGGCTATCGCAACAAAGGACCGCGCCGAATTCGACCAATGGGTTGCTAAAGCTAAACAGTCCACGAACACCATGAGCGACATGGCTGCGTTCGAAAAAGTGGCTGTGCCAAGCGAATACAACCAGGTGGAATACTTCTCCAACGTGAAACCAGATTTGTTTAAAGACGTTATTAACAAATTTATGGCTCACGGTAAGAGCATGGACATGACCCAACCCGAAGGTGAGCACAGCGCACACGAAGGAATGGAAGGCATGGACATGAGCCACGCGGAATCCGCTCACTAAGGGGCCGAGGAAGAATACGATGTTCGGAAAATTGACGCTGGATGCAGTGCCGTTCCATGAACCAATTGTCATGGTTACGATCGCTGCCATTATCATCGGTGGTGCGGCCTTACTGGGCCTAATCACTTACTTCGGTAAGTGGACCTACCTGTGGAAAGAGTGGCTAACTTCGGTTGACCACAAACGCCTTGGCATCATGTATGTCATTGTCGCAATCGTCATGTTGATTCGTGGCTTTGCCGACGCCATCATGATGCGTAGTCAGCAAGCGCTGGCTTCTGCAGGTGAAGCGGGCTTCCTGCCACCTCACCACTACGACCAGATCTTCACGGCTCACGGCGTGATTATGATCTTCTTCGTGGCAATGCCATTTGTTATCGGTCTGATGAACCTGGTGGTTCCGCTGCAGATCGGCGCACGTGACGTTGCATTCCCGTTCCTGAACAACCTGAGCTTCTGGTTCACCGTTGTCGGCGTAATCCTGGTTAACCTGTCTCTGGGCGTGGGTGAATTCGCACAGACCGGTTGGCTGGCGTACCCGCCACTCTCGGGAATAGAGTACAGTCCAAGCGTCGGGGTCGATTATTGGATATGGGCAGTCCAGTTGTCCGGTATTGGTACAACCCTAACCGGGATCAACTTCTTTGTGACCATCATTAAGATGCGTGCGCCAGGAATGACCATGTTCAAGATGCCGGTATTTAGCTGGGCATCGCTGTGTGCGAACATCCTGATTATCGCGTCTTTCCCAATCCTGACGGTTACCGTCGCGTTGCTGACCCTGGATCGCTATTTAGGCACCCATTTCTTTACCAACGATATGGGCGGCAACATGATGATGTACATCAACCTGATTTGGGCCTGGGGCCATCCGGAAGTGTACATTCTGGTTCTGCCGGTCTTCGGTGTGTTCTCCGAAATCGCTGCAACCTTCTCACGTAAACGTCTGTTTGGTTACACCTCACTGGTGTGGGCAACCGTGTGTATCACCGTTCTGTCGTTCGTTGTTTGGCTGCACCACTTCTTCACCATGGGTGCAGGCGCTAACGTAAACGCCTTCTTCGGTATTACCACCATGATTATCGCCATCCCGACCGGGGTGAAGATCTTCAACTGGCTGTTCACCATGTACCAGGGTCGTATCGTATTCCACTCAGCGATGCTGTGGACGATTGGCTTTATCGTTACCTTCTCAGTCGGCGGCATGACCGGCGTACTGCTGGCGGTTCCGGGTGCGGACTTCGTGCTGCACAACAGTCTGTTCCTGATTGCGCACTTCCATAACGTTATCATCGGCGGCGTCGTATTTGGATGCTTCGCAGGTATGACCTACTGGTGGCCAAAAGCGTTTGGCTTCACGCTGAACGAAACCTGGGGTAAACGCGCATTCTGGTTCTGGATCATCGGCTTCTTCGTGGCGTTTATGCCGCTGTATGTGCTGGGCTTTATGGGGATGACCCGTCGCCTCAGCCAGCAGATTGACCCGCAGTTCCATCCGATGCTGGTCGTTGCCGCCTGCGGTGCCGCGCTGATTGCATTGGGTATCCTGTGCCAGCTGATTCAGATCTTCGTTTCTATTCGCGACCGCGAGCAGAACCGCGACCTGACCGGTGACCCATGGGGTGGTCGTACGCTGGAGTGGGCAACCTCTTCCCCGCCTCCGTTCTACAACTTTGCCGTTGTGCCGCACGTTCATGAGCGTGATGCCTTCTGGGAAATGAAAGAAAAAGGTGAAGCGTACAAGCAGCCTGCGCACTATGAAGAAATTCATATGCCGAAAAACAGCGGTGCCGGTATCGTCATTACCGCCTTCGCAACACTGTTTGGTTTCGCCATGATCTGGCATATCTGGTGGCTGGCGATTGCAAGCTTCGCAGGCATGATTATCAGCTGGATTGTGAAAAGCTTTGATGAAGACGTGGATTACTACGTGCCGGTCCCGGAAGTCGAAAAACTGGAAAACCAGCATTTCGATGAGATTACTAAGGCAGGGCTGAAAAATGGCAACTGATACTTTAACGCACGCGACTGCCCACGCGCACGAACACGGGCACCACGATGCAGGCCAGACCAAGATCTTCGGATTCTGGGTCTACCTGATGAGCGACTGCATTCTGTTCTCTATTTTGTTTGCAACCTATGCCGTTCTGGTGAACGGCACCGCAGGTGGCCCAACAGGTAAGGACATTTTTGAACTGCCGTTCGTTCTGGTTGAAACATTCCTGCTGTTATTCAGCTCTATTACTTACGGCATGGCGGCGATCGCCATGTACAAGAACAACAAGAGCCAGGTTATCTCCTGGCTGGCGTTGACCTTCTTGTTCGGTGCCGGATTCATCGGGATGGAACTCTATGAATTCCATCACCTGATTGTTAACGGTATGGGTCCGGATCGCAGCGGCTTCCTGTCTGCGTTCTTCGCGCTGGTCGGCACGCACGGTCTGCACGTCACCTCCGGTCTTATCTGGATGGCGGTGCTGATGGTGCAAGTTGCTCGTCGCGGCCTGACCAGTACTAACCGTACCCGCATCATGTGCCTGAGCCTGTTCTGGCACTTCCTGGATGTGGTGTGGATCTGTGTGTTCACTGTTGTTTATCTGATGGGGGCGATGTAATGAGTCATTCTAACGAGAGCGGCGGCGCATCCCATGGCAGCGTAAAAACCTACATGACAGGTTTTATCCTGTCGATAATCCTGACGGTTATTCCGTTCTGGATGGTCATGACAGGTTCTGCCTCTCCTGCCGTCATTCTGGGAACTATTCTGGCAATGGCAGTGGTACAGATTCTGGTGCACCTGGTGTGCTTCCTGCACATGAATAGCAAATCTGATGAAGGTTGGAACATGACAGCCTTTGTCTTTACTGTGCTAATCATCGCCATCCTGGTTGTGGGCTCCATCTGGATTATGTGGAACCTTAACTACAACATGATGATGCACTAAGAGCGGCGATTATGATGTTTAAGCAATACCTGCAAGTAACAAAACCAGGCATCATCTTTGGCAACCTGATCTCGGTGATTGGGGGATTCCTGCTGGCCTCGAAAGGCAGCATTGATTATCCCCTGTTTATCTACACGTTGGTTGGGGTGTCACTGGTTGTGGCGTCGGGTTGTGTATTTAACAACTACATCGACAGGGATATCGACAGGAAGATGGAGAGGACCAAAAACCGCGTGCTGGTTAAAGGTCTGATTTCCCCTGCGGTCTCGCTGGTATACGCCACCCTGCTGGGTATTGCTGGCTTTATGCTGCTGTGGTTTGGCGCGAACCCTCTGGCCTGCTGGTTGGGGGTAATGGGCTTCGTGGTCTATGTGGGCGTCTATAGCCTGTACATGAAGCGCCATTCCGTTTATGGCACGCTGATTGGCTCACTCTCCGGCGCTGCGCCGCCGGTGATTGGCTACTGCGCCGTAACCGGTGAGTTCGATAGCGGCGCGCTGATTCTGCTGGCTATTTTCAGCCTGTGGCAGATGCCGCACTCTTACGCGATTGCGATTTTCCGCTTTAAGGATTATCAGGCAGCCAACATCCCGGTACTGCCGGTGGTGAAAGGTATTTCGGTCGCGAAGAACCATATCACGCTGTACATCGTGGCGTTTGCTATCGCCACGCTGATGCTCACCCTGGGCGGCTATGCTGGTTATAAATACCTGATTGTTGCTGCGGCGGTGAGCGTCTGGTGGTTGGGCATGGCGCTGCGCGGTTATAAAGTGGAAGATGACAGGGTCTGGGCGCGCAAGCTGTTCGGTTTCTCCATCATCGCCATTACCGCGCTTTCCGTGATGATGTCCGTTGACTTTATGGTGCCAAACTCGCAGAACCTGCTGACTTACGTCTGGTAACGATCTGCTGGTACGAAAAGGGTGCCTCCGGCACCCTTTTTTATTGGCAGGGATGTTATTCAGTCATAAAGCCATTTCCCCGCCTTTGCTGACTCTATAATCATCTCTACTGTCAAAGGCTTTAATTCAATTTCAGGAGGATCTTTTTTCCAGAAAGGGTATTCTTGTTCAATATAATTCCTTCCATCAAAGTTCGAATATTCAATATCAAAATGCTCAAATAAATCAGCTAAAAAATCATATGCATCTTCCGGAATAAACTGAAAATCATCCTCCAGGGTCCATTCTTTCGTGACCTGCTTAAGACCAGGCCTAAACCAACGTTCCCTGATTGGGTAATTCTTCATGATGTACTCAATAACTTCAGCTTCATAATTTCTCATCAGAAAGATGTCCACTGTATGCGATCTTTGGGTCGTGCGATGAGGTTGTATTTATCGCGGGTATGTTTTGTCACCGCGAACAAAAGCACGATTAACTGAGCATGCCCGACAAAAGGAACCCAACGGCCTATGTAAGTTGCTATTTGATTTGTTGGAACCATCTTCAATTTGGAAAACTTCCCCATAGGAGCGTGTAGTCTTAAACCAAACGGGAACCGAGCCCCTTTCAGAAGTTTTCTACATAGAATTGATGCAATACTAGTGCCTGGAGTGTTCGTGGCTGCTGATAGTTTTCCTTTGACAGGAATAAATGGTTGACCGATCAAAACCAGCATAACAGCTTCCGTGGTGATACCTAATGAATCTGCCAACTGCTCAATGAATATCAAATCAAACAGTTCACCCGACGTTACGTTAGCGTGACCATGATACCAATAGGTTCCATTCGCCTCTTCAGTTGTGTCCATTCAATCCCCCATTATGCCGTCTGCCGGTCATTCCATGCGTCGGTATAGATAATGTTCCCGTCGCAATGCTTCCAGGTGATTTTTTCGTAGCGTAATTCTATGGTTTCAAGATGGTTATTATTCATGTCCTCTGGACCAGCCATCGAGGGAGAAACGGAGACAATCCGCACCCCTTCCAGAAACATATTGAAGTATTCAACTTCCTGACCGGCATCATTGATTTTGTACCAACGAATCTCTGCAGACTTAAGATTCTGACCAGAAGCGACAGCTTTGTATAAATACGGGCTGGAGTAGTCAAACTCTTTGACGATCATCATCGGTGAATGTTGGCGTGTGCCTGTTGGCTTGCCTGTACCGTTATCAGTGGGAATAGACAAATTGTGATGAAAGCCTTTAAATTCAATACTGTATTCTCTTCCTTTTACATCACACCCGCCCTTAATCAGCGCACCACCATCGTCATAAATCCACATATTGCCCGGAATCGCCATTTTCCTTTTCCCTCTTTCCATTAGAAATAACCACAAAAAGACTACACCTGTAATTATCGCAAGTAAATTAGTTGCAGTTGTAATTATTTCAATTTTCCCACTACACAATTCCACATATCGTAGAGGTTTACCGCACTCCTTCCCCGCTTTACACTAGGCGCGAAATTAATACAGAGGTGGGAATGAACGATTACAAAATGACGCCCGGTGAGTTGCGCGCCACCTGGGGTTTAGGGACCGTATTCTCGTTGCGCATGCTTGGCATGTTTATGGTTCTGCCGGTTCTGACCACGTACGGTATGGCGCTACAGGGTGCCAGTGAAGCGCTGATTGGCCTTGCCATTGGCATTTATGGTCTGGCGCAAGCCGTTTTCCAGATCCCCTTTGGTCTGCTTTCTGACCGCATCGGTCGTAAGCCGCTTATCGTCGGCGGGCTGGCGGTGTTCGTTCTCGGCAGCGTGATTGCCGCCCTCTCCGATTCAATCTGGGGCATTATTCTCGGTCGCGCTTTGCAAGGCTCTGGCGCGATTGCCGCCGCCGTGATGGCGCTGCTTTCCGACTTAACCCGTGAGCAAAACCGTACCAAAGCGATGGCGTTTATCGGCGTCAGCTTTGGTATCACCTTCGCCATTGCGATGGTGCTAGGACCGATCGTTACCCATGCGCTGGGACTACACGCGCTGTTCTGGATGATTGCAGCTCTTGCAACCACCGGCATCGTGCTAACCATTTGGGTCGTTCCCAATAGCACCAGCCACGTGCTGAACCGCGAATCTGGCATGGTAAAAGGCAGCTTCAGCAAAGTGCTGGCGGAGCCCAAACTGCTCAAGCTCAACTTTGGCATCATGTGTCTGCACATTTTGTTGATGTCCACTTTCGTCGCCTTACCGGGCCAACTGGCGAAAGCCGGTTTCCCCGCCGCAGAGCACTGGAAAATTTATCTGGTGACGATGCTGCTGTCCTTTGTTTCCGTGGTGCCGTTCATCATTTACGCAGAAGTGAAGCGGCGGATGAAGCGCGTATTCCTCGCCTGCGTGTTACTGATCCTTATCGCAGAGATTGTATTGTGGAGCGCTAACGTGCGTTTTTGGGGGCTGATTGCAGGCGTTCAGATATTCTTCCTCGCCTTCAACCTGATGGAGGCCCTCCTCCCCTCGCTTATCAGCAAAGAGTCTCCGGCTGGCTATAAAGGCACGGCGATGGGCGTTTACTCCACCAGCCAGTTTCTTGGCGTGGCGATTGGCGGTTCGCTCGGCGGTTGGGTGGTCGAAATGTTTGATGGTCAGGCGGTATTCCTGGCCGGCGCGCTTCTGGCGGCAGTTTGGTTGTTGGTGGCAAGCACAATGAAAGAGCCGCCGTATGTCAGCAGCCTGCGAGTGGAAATCCCACCTGAGATTGCCGCAGATGACACCCTTAAGCAGCGTCTGCTGGCTAAAGAAGGGATAAGCGAAGTGTTAATTGTAGCGAAAGAGCATTCGGCTTACGTGAAAATCGACAGCAAAGTGACGAATCGATTTGAGGTTGAACAGGCCATCAGTCAGGCGTGAAGAGTGCCAGATGGCGACTATCGTTTGAGCCGGCCTACAAATAGCGTGTGCAACCTGTAGGCCGGATAAGCGTAGCGCCATCAGGCATTACGACTTAATCGCGGAAGTTCTTAAACTGGAACGGCTGGCCGAGATCGCCGCCGCGAACCAGCGCCATAACGGATTGCAGATCGTCACGCGCCTTGCCGGTCACGCGGATTTCTTCGCCCTGAATCTGCGCCTGCACCTTCAGTTTGCTGTCTTTGATCAGCTTGACGATTTTCTTTTGCACCGCGCTTTCAATGCCCTGTTTCAGCTTAGCTTCAACAAACCAGGTTTTACCGCTGTGCACGAAGGTTTCTGGTACGTCCAACGAAGTGCCTTCAATACCACGTTTCAGCAGCTTGGCACGTAAAATATCCAGCAACTGATTGACCTGGAAATCAGACTCGCTTAGCACCTTAATCGTCTTATTCGACTCGTTCAGCTCAAAAGTCGCTTCAACGCCACGAAAATCAAAGCGTGACTCCACTTCACGGCTGGCGTTATCTACCGCGTTACGGGCTTCCTGAAGATCAACTTCAGAAACAATATCGAAAGATGGCATCTTTTCCTCTCCCTTCATTTTTGATGCGAAGCATAATACCTGCAAAGTTACACAACAGACAGCGCTATACTAGGCTGTATCCTTTAATTGTACGTGGTACTGATACCTGCGAACAATAATGGGGTACGGCCGATATGGATTAACACCTGGTGATGTTGCAGGTGAGGAGGAAGAATGAAAATTACCGTACTGGGATGTGGAGCGTTAGGACAGCTTTGGCTAACCACGCTGTGCAAACATGGACATGAGGTTCAGGGGTGGCTACGCGTACCGCAACCCTATTGCAGCGTTAACCTGATCGACACGGATGGGTCAGTATTCAATGAATCCCTGACGGCAAACGACCCCGATTTTTTGGCGAAAAGCGACCTGTTGCTTGTCACTCTGAAAGCCTGGCAGGTTTCTGATGCGGTCAAAGGCCTGGCCGCCATTCTGCCTGACACCACTCCCATTCTGCTGATTCACAACGGTATGGGGACGATTGAAGAGTTGCATAACATTAAGCAACCTCTGCTGATGGGCACCACAACCCACGCGGCACGCCGTGACGGCAACGTGATCATTCATGTCGCTCAGGGAACAACAAGGATTGGTCCGGCGCGTGAACAAGACGGTGATTTCAGTTATCTGGCTGAAGTCCTGCAAGAGGTGCTGCCGGACGTCGCCTGGCACAACAATATTCGCGCTGAGTTGTGGCGTAAGCTGGCCGTCAACTGCGTCATTAACCCGCTGACCGCATTATGGGATTGCTCAAATGGAGAGTTACGCCATCATCCTGAAAAAATAGCGCTCATCTGCGAGGAGGTGGCGGCGGTCATTGAACGCGAAGGCCACCACACATCAGCAGATGATTTACGCTATTATGTTGAGCAAGTGATTGACAGTACGGCGGAAAATATCTCATCAATGCTGCAAGACATACATGCCCTGCGCCATACTGAGATCGACTACATTACCGGTTATTTGTTAAAACGCGCCCGCGCGCACGGCATCGCCGTCCCGGAAAATGCCCGCCTGTTTGAAATGGTTAAGAGAAAGGAAAGTGAGTATGAGCGCTCAAGCACTGGTATGTCTCGCCCCTGGTAGTGAAGAGACCGAAGCGGTCACCACTATCGATCTGCTGGTTCGCGGCGGAATTAAGGTCACGACCGCAAGCGTTGCCAGCGATGGCGGCCTGACGATGGTGTGCTCACGCGGCGTAAAACTACTGGCGGATGCGCCATTAGTGGAAGTTGCTGACGGGGATTTCGACATTATCGTGCTGCCCGGCGGTATTAAAGGCGCCGAGTGTTTTCGCGACAGCCCTCTGCTTGTCGAAACCGTGAAACAGTTTCATCGCTCCGGGCGCATTGTCGCGGCAATTTGCGCCGCTGCCGCCACAGTCCTCGTCCCACACGATATTTTCCCCATCGGTAACATGACCGGTTTTCCGGCGCTGAAAGACAATATTCCCACTGACCAGTGGCAGGATAAGCGCGTCGTATGGGATCCGCGCGTCAATCTGTTAACCAGCCAGGGACCGGGAACCTCAATCGATTTCGGTTTAAAAATCATTGATCTCCTGGTGAGTCGCGAAAAGGCTTACGAAGTGGCATCACAACTGGTGATGGCTGCAGGAATTTATAACTACTACGAGTAATCTTCAGGCCACTCGCATTCAAGGAATTATGATGAAAGGATATCTGAGCGGAGTGGCTTTACTGCTCCTTTCCGGCTACGCCAGTGCGACTCAACTTGAAATTGAGAGCCTTGAGTATCGCTATCCCGCAAGCACTGAGATGCAATATCGCGTGCCGTGGTTTACCTCAACGGATAACCCACAGGTTGCAAAACGCATTAACGATTATATTTTCACAAGCTTTATCAATCAGCTACCGGGAAATAATCCACGAGCGACCGTGAATCAGTTTGCGAAATCAGAGATGAATCCCACCGCAAACCTTGACTACACGGTTGAGTATCGCGACGCCAAAGTGTTGACCCTCAACATGTTTGTCGAAGGCTGCGGGGCGTATTGCGAGTCGTACAATGTACCGATCAGCTTCGATTTAGCCAACGGCTCGACAATTACCCTTAACGACCTCTTTTCCCGCTCCACGATGACCGAATTGAACACCCGCATCAGAAAAGATATCCGCAGCCAAATTGATACCTTTGTTGTCGCACAGAAATCACAAAAGCCGGAGCAAATAAAAGAAGACGGTGGAGATTCTGGCTTTGCCGAATTCTACGCATCGTGTGCAACCTACACCGACGGTCTGTACTACATCGACAAATTCTCCCTGCAAAAAGACCATCTGGCTTTCCTGAACGGACGTTGTAGCAACCACGCCAATCGCGCGGGTGACGAACTGGGCGATTTCACCACGAAAATCCCGACCGTTGAACTGCATAATCAGCTCACGCCTTACGGCCAGTATCTGACTACCGCAAAGAGATCTACACCGGTTTCGCCAGCGCCCGGCATTGACGGCAAGGTCATGTACGGCACGTTGGGAAAAAGCATGCGTATTGTGTTGAAGGTCGACTGCAAATACAGTGATTTTTTTGAAGGGGCTTACTTTTACCAGAAATTTGGCGCACCGATTGAATTAAACGGTAAATGCGACACAGCCGACAATCAACATTATGTACTTAAGACGTCTGCCGCTGAACAATCGGAAGAGAAGATAACGCTGGAGTTAAAAGACGGCGTCTATCAGGGTGTCTGGGAGTCGAACGGGAAAAAGCTCCCCGTCCGTTTTGAATAATTTTGTTATATTACCGGATGGCAGCGTAAACAATTTATCAGGCCTACAAAACATACCGCTTGCAGGCCTGATAAGCGCAGCACCCTCAGGCAAAAGTCACTATGGGCGATATACCTTCACGTTTTCAAAGCCCTGCTCGCGCAGATACAGCGCCTGCAGACGGCTCATCACCCCGCGTTCACACCACAGCAGCCAGGTTTTACTCTGGTCCAGATCGCCGAATTTGGTGCTCAATTTGTAGAACGGCAGAGAAACGACGTCCACACCGTCAACCTTCAGCGGTTTGTCATCCTGTTCATCCACAGAGCGGATATCCAGAATCACATCGTTCGGGCCGAAGCCGCTCACGGTTTCCACTTCCACCACGGTCTGCTGCGTCTGCTGGGCGATATCACGAATATCGATATTGTTCGCTTCTTCAACCACTTTATCGAGGATAGAGAAATCGAAGTTTTCTTCTTCGGCCTCAATCTTCGCTTTAATCGCTTTCACCGTCGGGCTTTTTGAAATCACACCGCAGTATTCCGGCATGGTACGGGCAAAGTCCTCAGTACCAATTTCACGCGCCAGATTAATGATGTGCTCCTTATCATGGGAGATAAGCGGGCGCAGGATCAGAGTGTCAGAAACGTTATCGATCAGGCGCAGGTTGGTCAGCGTCTGGCTGGACACCTGGCCCAGCGCTTCACCGGTTACCAGCGCCTGTACGCCGTAGCGCTCAGCGACTTTCGACGCTGCACGTACCATCATACGTTTAAGGACCACGCCCATCTGACCGTCGTCGACTTTCTCCAGGATCTCGCCAACCACCGGCTCAAAGTTGATCGCGACAAAACGCACGCGATGCGAGCTACCAAAGCGGTTCCACAGATAATGCGCCACCTGACGAACGCCGATTTCATGCGCTGCGCCGCCGAGATTAAAGAAGCAGTAGTGCACACGGCAGCCGCGACGCATCAGCATATAGCTGGACACGCCGGAGTCGAAACCACCGGAAATCAGCGACAGTACATCTTCCTGCGTCCCGATCGGGAAACCGCCAATACCTTCATAGCGGCCTTTAACCAGCAGCAGACGGTCGTTTTCGATTTCAAGATTAACCGTCACGTCCGGCTTCGTCAGCTTCACGCGCGCGGATTCAATATGCTGGTTCAGTCCACCGCCAACATAGCGTTCCACCTCAATAGAGCTAAACTCATGCTTACCGCGACGCTTAACGCGTACGCAGAAGGTTTTGCCTTCCAGTTGATCGCGATACTGCACCAGCGCTTTCTCGAAAATATCGTGCATATCGGTAAACGGCACGTCTTCAACTTCGAGAATATGGTGGATCCCCGGAATACGGGTCAGCGCGTCACGAATATCCAGGCGCTGGCTTTCATCTTTAGCGCGAACCTCAACGTGGTCCCAGTGGCGGACAACGGCAAGGTCTTCATCATAGTGCTTTAAAACGTTACGAATGTTCCCTGTCAGAATTTTTATAAAGCGCAAACGCACAGATTGGCTTTTGATGGTGATTTCTGGGAACAATTTAATGATAAACTTCATGGCGGCAATGGTTCTTTGGCAAGTCTGAATGACTTGTAATGGAAAAAAATACAGCAGCCCATACCCTGCGGCTGCATCCAGGCGCGCAAGTATACCACCATCATGGTCATCCTGTGCACATCGCCTTACCATTGTGCGTTATTTGCTTATCAGTGCGAGTCCGTTACCATAGCCTTGTGCTGCCAATACAGAGAGTCAGACATTCATTATGCCGAAGAAAAATGAAGCGCCAGCCAGTTTTGAAACAGCGCTGAGCGACCTGGAACAGATTGTTACCCGTCTGGAAAGCGGCGACCTGCCGCTGGAAGAAGCGCTGAACGAATTTGAACGTGGCGTACAGTTAGCACGTCAGGGACAGGTCAAGTTGCAGCAGGCTGAACAGCGCGTACAAATCCTGCTGTCAGATACTGAAGACGCCGCCCTTACGCCTTTCACACCGGATAATGAGTAAATGGATTTTACGCAGCAGCTACAGGCTTGCGTTGAGCAGGCCAACCAGGCACTGAGCCGTTTTATCGCGCCATTGCCCTTTCAGAACACTCCCGTGGTCGAAACCATGCAATATGGCGCATTATTAGGCGGTAAACGTCTGCGCCCGTTTCTGGTGTATGCGACCGGTCAGATGTTTGGCGTCAGCCTGAGTACGCTTGATGCTCCCGCTGCCGCCGTCGAGTGTATCCATGCCTATTCGCTGATGCACGATGACTTACCCGCGATGGACGACGATGACCTGCGCCGCGGTCTGCCGACCTGCCACGTAAAATTTGGCGAGGCTAATGCGATCCTGGCTGGAGATGCGCTACAGACGCTGGCGTTCTCCATTATCAGCGACGCCCCGATGCCGGAAGTTTCTGATCGTGACCGCATCGCGATGATCTCTGAACTGGCCCAGGCCAGCGGTATCGCCGGTATGTGCGGCGGTCAGGCGCTGGATCTGGACGCTGAAGGCCATCAGGTAGAATTGGATGCGCTGGAGCGTATTCACCGCCATAAAACCGGGGCATTGATTCGCGCCGCCGTGCGTCTGGGTGCGTTAAGCGCTGGCGATAAAGGTCGAGAATGCCTGGCAATACTCGACAAGTACGCAGAAAGCATCGGTCTGGCCTTCCAGGTTCAGGATGACATCCTGGATGTGGTAGGCGATACTGCAACATTGGGTAAACGTCAGGGTGCTGACCAGCAGCTTGGCAAAAGTACCTATCCTGCACTTCTGGGTCTTGAGCAAGCCCAGAATAAAGCCCGGGATTTAATTGAGGATGCCCGCCAGTCGCTAAGTTTGCTGGCCGCACAGTCACTCGATACCTCGGCACTGGAAGCGCTAGCGGACTACATAATCCAGCGTGATAAATAAACCAACATATCCCATGAGCTTGCGATGAGTTTTGATATAGCCAAATACCCGACCCTGGCGCTGGTCGACTCCACTCAGGAGTTACGCCTGCTGCCAAAAGAGAGCCTGCCAAAGCTTTGCGACGAACTGCGCCGCTATTTGCTCGACAGCGTAAGCCGTTCCAGCGGGCACTTCGCCTCTGGTCTGGGCACGGTGGAACTCACCGTAGCGCTGCACTACGTCTACAACACCCCGTTTGACCAGTTAATCTGGGATGTGGGACATCAGGCTTACCCGCACAAAATTCTGACCGGCCGCCGCGATAAAATCGGCACCATCCGGCAGAAAGGCGGTTTGCATCCATTCCCATGGCGCGGTGAGAGCGAATATGACGTACTGAGCGTTGGGCACTCCTCAACCTCCATCAGCGCAGGTATCGGTATTGCGGTTGCCGCCGAGAAAGAAGGCAAGGAACGCCGTACCGTTTGTGTGATTGGGGACGGTGCAATCACCGCAGGCATGGCATTTGAAGCGATGAACCACGCGGGTGATATTAAGCCCGACATGCTGGTTATCCTCAACGACAACGAAATGTCGATTTCAGAGAACGTCGGCGCGCTGAACAATCACCTGGCGCAACTGCTCTCAGGCAAACTCTACTCCTCGCTGCGCGAAGGCGGGAAGAAAGTGTTCTCCGGTGTACCACCGATTAAGGAACTGCTCAAACGTACCGAAGAGCACATCAAAGGCATGGTTGTACCGGGTACGCTGTTTGAAGAGCTGGGCTTTAACTATATTGGTCCGGTGGACGGTCACGACGTGCTGGGGCTTATCACCACGCTTAAGAACATGCGCGATCTCAAAGGTCCACAGTTCCTGCACATCATGACCAAAAAAGGTCGTGGCTACGAGCCGGCGGAAAAAGATCCGATTACGTTCCACGCGGTACCCAAATTCGATCCATCCAGCGGATGCCTGCCGAAAAGCAGCGGCGGCCTGCCGAGCTATTCAAAGATCTTCGGTGACTGGCTGTGTGAGACCGCGGCGAAAGACAATAAGCTGATGGCGATCACCCCGGCGATGCGCGAAGGCTCCGGTATGGTGGAGTTCTCACGTAAGTTCCCGGATCGCTACTTTGATGTGGCGATTGCCGAGCAGCACGCGGTGACGTTTGCAGCCGGTCTGGCGATTGGCGGTTATAAGCCGGTCGTGGCTATTTACTCCACCTTCCTGCAACGCGCTTACGATCAGGTACTGCATGATGTCGCCATCCAGAAACTGCCGGTCCTGTTCGCCGTCGACCGGGCAGGTATCGTTGGCGCAGATGGACAAACCCACCAAGGGGCGTTCGACCTCTCTTTCCTGCGCTGTATCCCGGAAATGGTCATAATGACCCCAAGCGATGAGAACGAATGTCGCCAGATGCTGTTCACCGGCTATCACTACAACGACGGTCCAACGGTCGTACGTTATCCGCGCGGTAACGCGGTGGGCGTTGAGCTGGCGCCGCTGGAACATCTGCCAATCGGCAAAGGCATCGTGAAGCGTCACGGTGCGAAAGTGGCGATTCTCAACTTCGGCACCCTAATGCCGGAAGCCGCTCAGGTCGCAGAGTCACTGAACGCCACGCTGGTTGATATGCGCTTTGTGAAACCGTTGGATGAAACGTTGATCCTCGAAATGGCAGCCCAACACGAGGTGCTGGTCACCCTCGAAGAGAATGCCATTATGGGCGGCGCTGGTAGCGGCGTAAACGAAGTGCTAATGGCCCATCGCAAGCCTGTTCCGGTGCTGAACATTGGCCTGCCTGACTTCTTCATCCCGCAGGGGACTCAGGACGAGGCTCGCGCCGAACTGGGACTTAATGCCGCCGGAATTGAGGCCAAAATCAAGGCCTGGCTGGCATAATCCCCTCCCCGCTCCTGCTATGCTTAACTCATCACGAGCATAGCAGGAGTGGATTAATGAAATATAACACCTTAGGAAAAACCGACCTACGGGTCTCCCGCCTTTGCCTGGGTTGCATGACGTTTGGCGAGCCCAATCGCGGCAATCACGCCTGGACGCTACCTGAAGAAAGCAGCCGCCCGATAATCAAACACGCTCTTGAAGGCGGCATTAACTTTTTTGATACCGCCAACAGCTACTCCGCTGGCAGCAGCGAAGAGATTATCGGCCGCGCGCTGCGTGATTTCGCCCGCCGCGAAGATGTCGTGGTCGCCACCAAGGTTTTTCACCAGGTTGATGATTTAGCGGAAGGATTATCCCGCGCACAAATCTTGCGCTCAATCGACGATAGCCTCAGACGCCTGGGTATGGACTATGTGGACATCCTGCAAATTCACCGCTGGGATTACAATACGCCTATCGAAGAAACGCTGGCAGCCCTTAACGACGTAGTGAAAGCCGGTAAAGCTCGCTATATTGGCGCCTCATCCATGCACGCGTCTCAGTTTGCTCAGGCGCTGGCCTTACAGAAACAACACGGCTGGGCGCAGTTCGTTAGCATGCAGGATCACTACAACCTGATCTACCGTGAGGAAGAACGCGAAATGCTGCCGCTTTGCTATCAGGAAGGCGTCGCGGTGATCCCTTGGAGTCCGCTGGCGCGTGGTCGCCTGACGCGCCCCTGGGGAGAAACGACCGCACGTCTGGTTTCTGATGAAGTCGGTAAAAATTTATACTCTGAGAGCGATGAAAACGACGCGCAAATTGCCGCGCGGCTGACCGGTGTCAGTGAGGAATTAGGCGTAACGCGTGCGCAGGTTGCGCTGGCCTGGCTGCTGAGCAAACCGGGGGTGGCAGCGCCGATTATCGGCACTTCACGCGAGGAACAGTTGGATGAGTTACTTAATGCGGTGGATTTGACGCTGAAGCCAGAGCAGATTGCCGAGCTGGAAACGCCGTACAAACAGCATCCGGTGGTCGGATTTAAATAATCTGGCATTGCCCGATGGCGCTGCGCTTATCGGGCCTACAAAACCGACATCGTGTTTCCAGGCCGGATAAGGCGTTTACGCTGCCATCCGGCAAGCCCATTTAAATGATACCTACCGGCCAATGATGGCCGATAAAATACAAAATTCCGGCAGAGAGTATTCCGGCCACAATATCATCAATCATGATCCCCGTACCGCCATGCACGTTGCGATCGAACCAACGGATCGGCCACGGCTTCCACATATCCAGAATACGGAAAATCACAAATCCGGCGGCAACCCACTGCCAGTCGTGGGTCGGCAGCGCCATCAGGGTTATCCACATCCCGACAAACTCGTCCCAGACAATGATACCGTGATCGTGCACGCCCATATCTTTCGCCGTTTGATGGCACAGATAAACGCCGATACAGATAGACAACATGACCACCAGTGAATACAGCTGCCACGGCAGAAACGTCATTAAATACCAAAAAGGGATCGCCGCCAGCGATCCCATCGTGCCTGGAACAATTGGGCTCAGCCCGCTGCCAAAACCGGTGGCCAACAGGTGCCACGGATTGCGCATACTCAGGCGGCTTTTGGCGACATCTTTTTTAAGGCGCGGCAAAATGGTCATATCCTTTCCAGTCGAACGTGACGGGTTTTCCGTCGCGCGTAAAGTGAATGCCTTCCACGTCCGCGCTCATCTGCCCAATGCAGGTAAACGATGCGCCGAGATTTCCCAGCGCCACGTCCAGTGCGCCACGGTTAATTTCCGGTACGGTAAAGCATAACTCATAATCTTCACCACCCGAGAGCGCCCAGCGCAGGGCTTGTTCCGGCTCAACGTGTTGGGCAAATGCCGTAGAGTATGGCAACGCATCGACGTTAACCCGCGCCCCACAGCCGCAGGCATTGACGATATGCCCCAGATCGGAAATCAGGCCGTCGGAAATATCGATAGCCGCACTGGCCAGATCGCGCAGAGCTTGTCCCTGCAAAATACGCGGTGTTGGACGCAGATGACGTTTAAGCAGATAGTCTGCGTCTTTTGCATCTGCCACCTGCAAGCGATCCTGCAAAATCGCCAGCCCGGCCGCGCTGTCACCCGGCGTACCGGTCACATAAATCCAGTCCCCCGGTTTCGCACCGGAGCGTTTTAAGGCCCGTCCAACAGGGACGTAGCCGTGGATACCCAGCGTCATCGACAGTGGCCCACGCGTGGTGTCACCACCTATCAGCTGCATATCATAGTAATTGAGGAGTTCAAACAGGCCATCGCTGAAGGCTTCAAGCCAGGCTTCATCGACGTCAGGCAGCGTGAGCGCCAGCGTCAGCCACGCAGGATCGGCTCCCATCGCCGCCAGATCGCTCAAATTCACCGCCAGCGCTTTCCAGGCGAGATCGGTGGGATCAATGTCGGGGAGGAAGTGGTTACCTGCCACCAGCGTATCGGTGCTGATCGCCAGCGTCTGTTTTTCAGGGATGTTCAGAAGTGCGCAATCGTCACCAATACCGGTTTCGACATCAAGACGAGACGTTCTTACGCGGTCAAAATAACGGGCAATCAGGGAAAATTCGCCGCATGCCATACGTTATGCCTCAGCAGAAAAAAAAGAAAAAGCCGGGGGCAGCGGAAACAAGTTCCACCATCCAGCCGGCCTCGGGATTACTTTTTGTTGGGGCGAATCACAGGTGCTGCTTTATCCAGTACGCCGTTCACGAATTTATGGCTGTCTTCAGCGCCGAAGGTTTTCGCCAGTTCAATCGCTTCGTTGATGGCCACTTTGTACGGCACATCACTACGTTTAGACAGTTCAAACAGCGCAATACGCAGCACGGCTTTTTCTACCTGACCCAGCTCTTCCAACAAACGAGACAGATAAGGCTTCATTAATCCATCCAGGTACGCGCTGTTAGTCGCCACCCCGGACAGCAGTTCACGGAAATACAGAACGTCGACATCTTTTACGTCCTGTTCCGCCAGGAACTGGTATTCAACATCAGCGATGTCGTTCTGGGACAACTGCCAGGAGTAGAGCGCCTGGACGGCACACTCACGGGCGCGGCGACGAGCAGCAGGTTTCACGGATTTCCCCTTACAAAAATCAGGCCTTGATGGCTTTCAATACATTAATCATTTCAAGTGCAGTCAGTGCAGCTTCTGCGCCTTTGTTGCCGGCTTTAGTGCCAGCACGTTCGATGGCTTGTTCAATACTTTCGGTGGTCAGAACACCGAAGGCTACCGGAATGCCACTGTCCTGAGCGACATGCGCCAGGCCATTGCTTGCACCGCCAGCCACATATTCGAAGTGCGCGGTACCACCACGAATCACCGTACCTAACGCAATCACCGCGTCGTATTTACCGGATTTTGCAAGTACTGAGGCTGCCAGCGGCAGCTCATACGCGCCCGGAACCCAAACGACGGTAATGTTTTCATCTTTAACCTGACCAATACGTTTCAGGGCGTCGATCGCACCTTCCAGCAGGCTGTCATTGATAAAGTTGTTGAAACGCGCAATGGTGATGGCGACGCGAGCGTCCGGGGTAGCAACGTTAGCTTCAATAATGTTCATATTCTTCCTTCGGATTCACTAGACCCCGCAGGGGGGCGGATTTTATCATAATAATCTGTGCGCTGCTTCCCTTTCGAACCGGGAGATCATGCGCCCACTAAATGCAGGCAAAGGTCCGGACCTACATGGCGTATTTCGTTGAATTTGAAATGGGGGGCGTCAGCCAGTTTCTCAAGGCCTGGAAGCACACATAATCCTCGTGCATCGCTGCCTAACAGTTTAGGCGCAACATACACGATTAGCTCATCGACCAGACCGGCCTGTAATAACGCGCCCGCAAGCGTTGGACCTGCTTCAACCCAAATGCTGTTAATTTGCTGCTTGCCCAGTTGCATCATCAGCACCACCAGATCCAGATGCCCGTTATGTTCCGGCACCTTCAGGCTGCGCACCGTCTCCGGCCAACTACGAGGATCATCTTTTGTCCGGGCAATCCAGGTTTCTCCAGGCTGTTGCACAATACGGTGTTCCGGCGTGACCTGATTCTGGCTATCAACAACAATGCGGATAGGCTGGCGCAGATTTTCCTGCGGGTAACTCGCCTGGGTTGACTCCCCAAGTTCCGACCAACGCACGGTAAGCTGAGGGTCGTCAGCCAACACCGTAGCGCTGCTGGTTAAGATGGCATGGCTTTGCGCCCGTAATCGTTGCACATCGCGACGCGCCTGTGGCGAGGTTATCCACTGGCTTTCACCACTGGCCATCGCCGTACGCCCATCAAGCGACGCACCAAGTTTAAGCTGCACGTAGGGGAATCCCGTACGCATACGCTTGAGAAAGCCTTTATTAAGCTGCTCAACCTCGCTCATCATCAGCCCGTGACTGACGTCAATGCCCGCCTGCTGCAAACGGTAGAGACCACGACCTGCTACCTGCGGATTGGGATCCTGCATCGCTGCAACCACACGTGACACGCCTGCGGCAATCAGCGCATCGCAGCACGGGGGGGTACGACCATGATGGCTGCAGGGTTCAAGCGTTACATAGGCAGTCGCCCCTTGCGCTTTTTCTCCAGCCATGCGCAGAGCATGGACTTCGGCATGTGGTTCACCCGCGCGGTGATGATACCCTTCACCGACGATCTCCCCATCTTTGACAATCACGCAGCCCACGTTGGGATTGGGGTGAGTGGTAAAACGTCCGCGCGCAGCAAGCTTCAGCGCGCGCGCCATGTACAATTCATCCTGCATGGCTTAGTCCTGTAGGCGAGCAATCTCTTCGCCAAATTCTTTGATATCTTCGAAACTCCGGTAAACCGAGGCAAAGCGGATGTAGGCGACTTTATCGAGTTTTTTCAACTGCTCCATCACCAGGTTGCCGATCATCTTGCTCGGCACCTCACGCTCGCCAGTCGCACGCAGTTGTGATTTGATATGATTCAACGCCATTTCGACGTCATCTGAGCTGACCGGACGTTTCTCAAGCGCTCTGAGCATGCCGCTGCGCAGCTTATCTTCATTAAAGGGTTCACGCACATCGTTGCTTTTCACAACGCGCGGCATGACAAGCTCAGCCACTTCAAAAGTGGTGAAACGTTCGTTACAGACCAGACACTGCCGACGGCGGCGTACTGAGGAGCCCTCGCCTACAAGACGAGAGTCAATTACCTTAGTGTCTACGGCGAAACAGAATGGGCAATGCATACGGCGTCCTGTCCTCAGTGGTTAACAGAAATCTATTTTACCCTGAACTGGCGTGACAACAAAGGCGCAGCGCTTTTGAGACAAAGGATCGATGCCTTCGTGCTCGGTGCGCACTACCATTATGCTATCGCGACAATGAAGGAAGTAATCACAATGACAAGACGTTACCTAAGAATTCTCCTGGTGGGAAGTCTCTTTAGTCTTAGCGCATGCGCACAGCAAAGCGAAGTACGCCAGATGCATCAAAGCGTTAGCACGTTGAATAAAGAGATGACACAGCTAAATCAGGAAACGGTAAAAATTACACAACAAAATATGTTGAATGCCAAATCAACCAGCGGAGCCTATCTGCTGCCGGGTTCCAATACACCAGCCCGACTGGACAGCCAGATTGGCATGTTACGGATGTCACTTGTCAATATTGCGCCGAACGCCGACGGCACGCGGCTCACATTACGTATTCAGGGTGAATCCACTACGCCTTTACCCGCCTTTAGCGCCACCGTCGAGTATGGACAAATTCAGGGCACCACGGATAACTATCAGGAAGCGAACGTTCAGAACCAATTGGTAACTGCCCCGGCAAGTATCCTTGCTCCCAGCGACGTAGACATTCCGCTGCAGATAAATGGCCTCTCTCCGGACCAGTTAGGATTTGTTCGTATCCACGACATCCAGCCTGTTAATCAATAAACTTTTTTGCGGGACGTTTTGTGCGTTCCGCAACATCACTCCGGCCCGTTTTGTTACTCACCTGACATAACCGATATTTCTGGTAAAACTTGGCAACATTCATGGGAGCCAGTACAATTCGCCGCCTAAAGTGAGCAAACGTGAACGCAATCGATTACGTAAATGATAGAACTGTGAAACAACACATATTTTTGTGAACAATGATTTTTATAATAGGCTCCGAAGAAACACGAAATATTTAGAAACGCAATTTGCGCCTTTTTCACTCCCGAAAGGGATTTCAAACAGTGGCATACATATGAAAAAAACATTACTTGCAGCCGGTGCAGTGCTGGCGCTCTCCTCGTCTTTTACTGCCAACGCTGCAGAAAATGACAAACCGCAATATCTGTCCGACTGGTGGCACCAGAGCGTCAACGTGGTGGGAAGCTACCACACCCGTTTCTCTCCGAAACTGAACAATGACGTGTATCTGGAATACGAAGCGTTTGCCAAAAAAGACTGGTTTGACTTCTATGGCTACATCGATATTCCGAAAACCTTCGACTGGGGTAACGGCAACGATAAAGGCATCTGGTCTGACGGTTCCCCGCTGTTTATGGAAATCGAACCGCGTTTCTCCATCGATAAACTGACCGGTGCTGACCTGAGCTTTGGTCCGTTCAAAGAGTGGTATTTCGCCAACAACTACATCTACGATATGGGTGATAACAAAGCCAGCCGCCAGAGCACCTGGTATATGGGTCTGGGTACCGATATCGATACCGGTCTGCCGATGGGTCTGTCCCTGAACGTGTATGCTAAATACCAGTGGCAGAACTATGGCGCATCCAACGAAAACGAGTGGGATGGCTACCGTTTCAAAGTGAAATACTTTGTGCCGATCACCCAGGTTTGGGGCGGCCAACTGACCTACATCGGCTTCACCAACTTCGACTGGGGCTCCGATTTGGGTGATGATCCGAACCGCACCAGCAACTCTATCGCTTCCAGCCACGTCCTGGCGCTGAACTACGATCACTGGCACTACTCCGTAGTAGCGCGTTACTTCCATAACGGCGGCCAGTGGAAAGGTGGAGATACTCTGAACTGGGGCGAAGGCGACTTCAGCGCGAAATCTACCGGTTGGGGTGGTTACCTGGTCGTAGGTTACAACTTCTAATCCTGCCAATTTATCGCAGACAAGCCAGCTTAACCGCTGGCTTTTTTATGGCTGGTCTTCACAGCGTACTTTACGTAAAAAGTCACTTAGCGAGCGATCTGCAGATTCACGAAAATGCCTGTCGAGCGGCGTGATCTTCAGACACCGATCAACGCGAAAGCAGCGATAATCGTCACGTTTCTCACACCAGGCAACCAGCAACCAGTGCTCACCCCAGAAAAATAGCCCCAGCGGCTGAACGTCGCGCCAGGAGAGATTCCCGCACTCGTCGCGATAATGCAGCGCCAGCACCTGCTGCACCGAAACCGCGCGATGTATGAGATCAAAAGCACTGCGTGAATGCGGCTGATTGCCAAAATCTGGCGCGAAAACCCGCGTTTGCTCGGCTCTGCGCCGACACTCTGGCGGCAATATCGCCAGCACTTTTTCCTGCGCGGATTCCAGCGCCTGTGAGAGTGAATCCCCGCCCCATGTTTTCAGCAACCGAATCGCTACCATTAACGCTTCTGATTCGCGATGCGTTAACATCAACGGCGGCAGATCAAACCCCGCCATTAAGCGGTATCCACTGCCCACTTCTCCTTCAATGGGCACGCCGGATAAAGAGAGATCGCGGATATCGCGATAAATCGTTCGTTCAGAAACCTCAAGACGTTCTGCCAGCAGCGCCGCCGTTGTCACTCGCCTGCCACGCAGGATTTGTACAATCTGAAACAAGCGGTCGGCGCGTCTGGTCATTTTAATCCTCAGTCCTGAAAATATTACGCGGGTTGATGTAAACCAACGCGATTGCCTTCGCTGTCAGTAAACAGCGCAATAGTGCCAATATCCTGCCCCAGTTCGAGCGGACCAAACACGCACTGACCGCCAGCGGTGGCGACGCGTTTAAGCGTTGCAGCCAAATCATCCGTATGCAGATAAATAATAGCGCCCTGCGCTGAAGGCGTAATACCGTCAAATTTAGCCAGCGCCCCGCCGGGAGCGGGATCCTGATGTGGAAATACGGCCAGCTCCGCGCTGTCCATATTCTCACGACGCAAAGAAACCTGCATCACTGGCTCATAAAAAGCAATGGCGCGCTCCATTTGTGCCACGGGGATTTCAAACCAGCTAATTACGTTATTCATACTTCCTCCTGCCTGTGTGGGTAATCTCAGAAGGACTATAAGACAGGGCTACTGACAGCATACTGTCAGTAGTATGGCGACCGGAAAAGATAATGGACTGCTACCAAATCGCAGGCAAAAAAAATCCCGACCTTGCGATCGGGATTCCAGTATCTTCACTCTTAATAGTTTAAGGCAGAATTGACGGTTGATCCGCCCCTTCTTTCTCAACCTTCTGCTGCAGCATGTGCTCACGCTTCATACCCAGCTTCAGCGCCAGCGCCGATGCTACGTAGATAGAAGATGCAGTACCGATGGAAACACCGATCAGCATCGTCAGTGAGAAGCCTTCCAGTACCGGACCACCGAACAGGAACAGCATCAGAATAACCATCAACGTCGTACCGGACGTAATCAACGTACGGTGCAGCGTCTGAGTCAATGACACGTTAAAGATTTCGTAAGGCGTACCGCGACGAATTTTGCGGAAGTTTTCACGAATACGGTCAGATACGACGATACTGTCGTTCAGCGAGTAACCGATTACCGACATCAACGATGCGACGATAGTCAGATCAATCTCGATATGGAACAACGACAGGATCCCAAGTGTGATAATCACGTCGTGCGCCAGAGCGATAACTACCCCTGCTGCCAGTCGCCACTCAAAGCGGAAACCGACGTACACCAGGATAGATATTAACGCCGCCATCAGCGCCATTGCACCGGTTTGCGCCAGGTCGGCACCCACGCTCGGACCCACGAATTCAATTCGCTTCACCGCGGCGTTTTGGTTGGTGGATTCGTTAATCACACTCAACACTTTGCTGCCCAGTACCTGACCGCCGTCTGCGCCTTCAGTTGGCGGCATACGCACCATAATGTCGTGGCTGCTGCCGAAGTTCTGCAGAAGCGGATCAACAAAGCCCGCTTTCTCCAGCGCATCGCGCATCACGTCCATATCGGCCGGTTTTTCCAGCGTGATTTCAATTACCGTACCACCGGTGAAATCGAGACCCCAGTTAAACCCGCGTACGCCCATCACCACGATGGCCGCAATCAGCAGGAAACCTGAAATGCCGAAAGCCCAGTAGTCCCAGCGCATAAAGTCCCAGACTTTACGGCCGTGGTTCAATTGTTCAACAGTATATTCCTGTGCCACTTCGCACTCCTCAGATTGACAGCTTTTTGACGCGCTTGCCGCCATACAACAGGTTTACGATGGCACGTGTACCGACAATCGCGGTAAACATCGACGTCGCCACACCAATACCGGTAGTAATCGCGAACCCTTTAATTGCCCCGGTGCCAACTGCGTACAGGATAATGACCTTAATCAGCGTCGTAATGTTCGCATCAAAGATGGAGCTAAATGCACCCGCATAACCTTCATTGATGGCCTGCTGCACCGAACGCCCGTTACTCAACTCTTCTTTGATACGTTCGTTAATCAGTACGTTCGCATCGACCGCGACGGCAAGGGTTAAGACGATCCCCGCAATCCCCGGCATACTCAGCGTAGCGCCCGGCAACAGCGACATAATACCGACAATCAGTACCAGGTTAGCAATCAGCGCACTGGTCGCGATCAGACCGAACTTCTTATAGAAGAAGATCATGAACAGGATAGACACCACCAGACCGGCCAGACACGCTTCCAGACCCTGTTTAATGTTCTGCATACCCAGGGTAGGACCGATGGTACGTTCTTCAACAATCTGAATCGGCGCAATCAACGCACCGGCACGTAACAGCAGAGAAAGCTGACGCGCTTCGTTCGGGTTGTTAATACCGGTGATACGGAAGCTGTTGCCCAGGCGAGACTGGATGTTGGCGATGTTAATCACCTCTTCCTGTTTCACCAGCACTGCGCGACCGTTGGCATCTTTTTTACCGCTGTCTTTGTACTCCACGAACAGGGTCGCCATCGGCTTACCGATGTTGTCCTTGGTGAAGTTGGACATGATGTTACCACCCGCGCTATCCAGCGAGATGTTAACCTGCGGCTGATTGTATTCGTCCTGGCTGGAAGTGGAGTCGGTGATATGATCACCGGTCAGGATCACGCGTTTGTACAGCACAACCGGCTGACCTTCACGAGACTGTTTCACTTCCGAATCACCCGGTACACGCCCGGATGCCGCAGCAGACTGGTCAACGTTGGTGTTCACCAGACGGAATTCCAGCGTCGCGGTAGCGCCCAGAATTTCTTTCGCACGCGCGGTATCCTGAATGCCTGGCAGTTCGACCACAATGCGGTCAGCACCCTGACGTTGGACCACCGGCTCAGCAACACCCAGTTGGTTAACACGATTACGCAGAATGTTGATGTTCTGCTGTACCGCGTATTCACGGGCTTCGCTCAGGCGCGCATCGGTCATCACCGCACGCAGAGCATTGCTGCCCTGGCTGGAAATAACCAGATCCTGGTGACGCTTGCTCAGGTAAGAGATAGCTTCATCACGGGCGCTGCTATCACGGAAGGTGATGCTCAGACCGTAGTTATCTTCTTTGCGAACGGTAGTATAAGGAATGCCTTTTTCACGCAGATCGCTGCGCAGGCTATCGATATTTTGTTCCTGCAACTTACTCAGCGCGGTGTCCATATCCACTTCCATCAGGAAGTGAACGCCGCCACGCAGGTCAAGACCGAGTTTCATCGGTTCTGCGTGAATGGCTGCCAGCCAGCGTGGAGTTGCCGGTGCAAGGTTAAGCGCCACGACGTATTGATCGCCCAATACGCCCATTAACACTTCACGTGCGCGCAGTTGGGTATCAGTGGAGTCGAAGCGCGCAAGAATAGCACCCTCTTCCAGAGCCACAGACTTAGGTGTGATTTTATCTTCTTGTAACGTTTTCTGGACCTGGATCAGCGTTTGCTCACTGGCGGCGGCACCGCGCACGCCAGTGATTTGAACAGCCGGATCCTCACCATACAGGTTGGGAAGCGCATAGAGCAGACCGACGACAATAACGACGATCAGCATGACATACTTCCACAAAGGATAACGGTTTAACACGGCAGTTCCCTTTGGGAAAACAATAAATTACAGCGCCTTCATGGTGCCTTTCGGCAGAACGGCAGCTACGAAATCACGTTTAATAACCACTTCAGTGGTGTCGTTCAGCGCGATAGCGATGTAGCCAGATTCTGCTACTTTGGTCACGCGACCCACCAGACCACCGTTAGTCAGCACTTCATCGCCTTTCGCAATGGAGTTCATCAGATTTTTGTGTTCTTTGGTGCGCTTTTGCTGCGGGCGCAGGATCATGAAGTAGAAAATCAGACCAAACACCACCAGCATCAGAATCAGAGACATCGGGCTGCCCTGCGCCGGAGCACCTGTTGCCGCTACCGCATCAGAAATAAAAAAGCTCATTCAAATTCCCTCATTATTAAAATTAATCAACGTTCACAGGTGGAACTGGTCTACCCTGACGTTGGTAAAAATCGGTCACGAAGCTCTCTAATTTACCCTCTTCAATAGCCTTGCGTAAACCCGCCATCAAACGCTGGTAGTAGCGAAGGTTATGAATCGTGTTGAGTCGCGCGCCCAATATTTCGTTGCAACGGTCGAGATGATGCAAGTAAGCGCGCGAATAATTGCGACAGGTGTAGCAATCACACTCAGCATCGAGCGGACTGGTGTCGCTTTTATGTTTCGCGTTACGAATTTTTACCACGCCGTCAGTCACAAACAAATGACCATTACGGGCATTTCGCGTTGGCATCACGCAGTCAAACATATCGATACCGCGACGTACGCCTTCAACCAGATCTTCTGGTTTGCCGACGCCCATCAGGTAACGAGGTTTATCTGCCGGAATCTGTGGGCATACATGCTCCAGGATGCGGTGCATATCTTCCTTCGGCTCACCGACAGCCAAACCGCCGACAGCGTAGCCATCAAAACCGATGTCTACCAGACCTTTAACGGAGATATCACGTAAATCTTCGTAAACACTGCCCTGAATGATGCCAAAAAGCGCATTTTTGTTGCCGAGGCTATCAAAACGATCCCGACTGCGCTTCGCCCAACGCAGAGACATCTCCATCGAGCGTTTAGCATAGTCCCAGTCGGCCGGATACGGTGTACATTCGTCGAAGATCATGACGATATCGGAACCGAGATCGTATTGAATCTCCATTGATTTCTCGGGATCGAGGAAAATCGGATCGCCGTTGATCGGGTTACGGAAATGCACGCCCTGCTCGGTAATCTTACGGATATCACCCAGGCTGAAAACCTGGAAGCCGCCGGAATCGGTGAGGATTGGCCCTTTCCACTGCATAAAATCGTGCAGATCGCCATGCAGTTTCATGATTTCCTGCCCCGGGCGCAGCCACAGGTGGAAGGTGTTACCGAGGATAATCTGCGCGCCAGTTGCTTCAACTTCTTCCGGCGTCATGCCTTTCACAGTACCGTAAGTACCGACCGGCATAAAAGCAGGTGTTTCTACTACGCCACGATCAAAAACCAGGCGGCCGCGGCGAGCGCGACCGTCTGTGGTATCCAGTTCAAATTTCATCTTAACTCCTGCGTCAGAAAAACAGTCCGACGTTTTAAATACTCATATCGCGGATTTATTCCCCGACACGCTCAGAAATAGCCTGCGGATTGTACGTGATAAACATCGCATCACCGTAACTAAAAAAGCGATATTCCGCTTTTACCGCTTCATGATAGGCGCGCATGGTGTTTTTATAACCAGCAAACGCGGAAACCAGCATGATCAGCGTTGATTCCGGCAGGTGGAAGTTGGTTACCAGGGCATCAATCACCTGATATTTATAGCCAGGATAAATGAATATTTGCGTATCGCCGAAAAACGGCTCGATAAGGTCGTTTTTGGCCGCCTGTGCCGCGCTTTCCAGTGAACGTACGGAGGTGGTGCCCACCGCAATCACGCGGTTGCCGCGCGCTTTCGCCGCCAGCACAGCATCAACGACATCCTGCGGCACTTCCGCATATTCGGAGTGCATGATGTGATCTTCGATGGTGTCTACGCGCACCGGCTGGAAAGTCCCCGCGCCCACGTGCAGCGTGACGAACGCCATTTCAATGCCTTTATCGCGCAGCTTAGCCAGCAGCGGATCGTCAAAGTGCAGACCCGCAGTCGGCGCGGCGACCGCACCCGGTTTTTCGCTATACACGGTCTGATACAGCTCGCGGTCGGCGTCTTCATCCGGACGGTCAATATACGGTGGCAGCGGCATATGGCCGATGGCGTTAAGGATATCCAGCACGCTGCGCTCGTCGTTAAACTCGACTTCAAACAGCGCGTCATGGCGTGCCACCATCGTTGCTTTAATACTTTCGTCGTCGCCCAGCAGCAGCTCGGCCCCAGGTTTCGGCGCTTTCGAGGCGCGAATATGCGCCAGAATACGTTTGTCATCCAACATACGCTCGACCAGCACTTCAATCTTGCCGCCGCTAGCTTTACGGCCAAACAGACGCGCCGGAATAACGCGGGTGTTGTTAAAGACCAGCAAATCGCCAGGGTTGAGCTTATCGAGCAAATCGGTGAAAGTACCGTGCGTCAGCGCGCCCGTCGGCCCGTCCAAAGACAGCAAGCGGCAACTACTGCGCTCAGCTTGCGGATAGTGGGCAATCAGGGATTCGGGTAGTTCAAAGGTGAAATCGGTAACGCGCATGACACTGACTCAGACTAAAATAAGAGGCGGGTAGTCTAGTGCCGGGGCGTCCTCCCTGCAACCTTTACCCCTCAAGTTAAAAGACATAATCTATACACAAAATCATTCAAGATGCATCGAGGCGGCAACTGAATGAGTCCCCGGGAGCTTACTCAAGTAAGTGACTGGGGTGAGTGAAGGCAGCCAACAAAGAGGCAGTTTGAAGGATGAAGTGGATATGAATTTTCTTGCACATTTGCATCTGGCTCACCTTGCCGACAGCTCGCTTTCCGGCAATTTGCTGGCCGACTTTGTCCGGGGCAATCCGGAAACGCACTATTCGCCTGACGTGGTAGAAGGCATCTTCATGCACCGTCGTATCGACGTGATGACCGATAACCTGCCGCAGGTGCGTGAAGCCAAAGAGTGGTTTCGCAGCGAAACGCGCCGTGTCGCGCCGATTACGCTGGACGTAATGTGGGATCATTTTCTGTCGCGCCACTGGTCGGAAATATCCCCCGACTTCCCGCTGGCGGACTTTGTGCGCTATGCTCGCACCCAGGTGACCACTATTTTGCCTGAATCGCCACCGCGCTTTATCAATTTAAACAACTATATATGGTCAGAGAAATGGCTTGAGCGCTATCGGGACATGGATTTTATCCAGAACGTCCTGAATGGCATGGCCAGCCGCCGCCCACGACTCGATGCCCTGCGTGACTCATGGTATGACCTGGATACGCATTACGATGCGTTAGAGGAACGGTTCTGGCAGTTTTATCCGCAAATGATGGAACAGGCGCAGCGTAAAACCCTTTGACTACAGCCCGTATTAGCCGCCGGATAAGCAGTAGCCGCCATCCGGTAAAAGATTGATAGACAAAACCTGTCTCATTGATTGCCAGCGCCTCTTTGTCTTATTCCCGAACACTCTCTATACTGGCCCGCGTTGCGTTCCAAAAAACCCCTTAACATTGCAGGAGAATTATATGGTACTGGTAACTCGTCAGGCTCCGGATTTCACAGCAGCTGCGGTACTGGGTAGCGGTGAGATCGTTGAAAACTTCAACTTCAAACAGCATACCAACGGTAAAACTACCGTTCTGTTCTTCTGGCCGATGGACTTCACCTTCGTTTGCCCGTCTGAACTGATCGCTTTCGACAAACGTTACGAAGAATTCCAGAAGCGCGGCGTGGAAGTTGTTGGCGTTTCCTTCGACTCTGAATTTGTCCACAACGCATGGCGTAACACCCCTGTCGACAAAGGCGGCATCGGTGCAGTGAAATACGCAATGGTTGCTGACATCAAACGCGAAATCCAGAAAGCCTACGGCATCGAGCACCCGGAAGCGGGCGTTGCTCTGCGCGGTTCTTTCCTGATCGACGCTAACGGCGTTGTTCGCCACCAGGTGGTTAACGATCTGCCGCTGGGTCGTAACATCGACGAAATGCTGCGCATGGTTGACGCGCTGCAGTTCCACGAAGAGCACGGCGACGTTTGCCCGGCACAGTGGGAAAAAGGTAAAGAAGGTATGAACGCGTCTCCGGACGGCGTAGCAAAATACCTGACCGAGAACGTTTCCAGCCTGTAATTGGCATGAATCGTAAGAGGCCCGCAAATGCGGGCCTCTTTTATTGGTTTATGTCGGATTACCCTTTTTCACTTCACGCCAGATTCGCCACGCCATAAGCGCCAGTACGGCGACCCCAAGAATTAACGCCCCCCACACCAACAGCGTTTTCCACTGGCTTTGTTGCTCAGCTACTGACGTTGCCGTCAATCGCGCTTCACCACCAAGCGCCACGCTCTCCTGAAGAGTCGCCCACGGTAGATAATCTATCTCCTGCGATTTACGCAGCGACGCCGGGATCAGCATATCGAGACCAACATCTGCCTTTTTCGCCGCCCGGTTTCCCCACGCCAGCATATAAGGCCCTTTGCCCTGCGTATTAAACACCAGTTGATAACTGTCGCGCATACCGCTCAACTCAGGCAGCCTCTCTGGCAACCGGGCGTTAATGGTCGTCATCCGGACGGCCTCAACCAACTGACCGGAAAGACGAATATCTTCCGCACTCCTCCAGTCCAGATTGTAAAGCATGGTTTTTGTCAGCGGCTGCCAGGGCTCTTTTTCAGCGCTGCGCCAGGCCAGTTCCACCGGTAAAACACCTTCACTTTCCAGATCGATGCGAAGCGAGGTCAGCGGCTGGGGCTGCGCCCATCGCCAGACGGCTTCGTCATCCGAAACCTTAATCCCCTGGGCTTCAATCACGATACGCTCGGATTCCGGCTCGCTGCTGGCCGCTATCGCGCTCACGCTGTTTAACGTCAGCGCCGGACTTTGCGAGTCGAGGATCACCAGCAGGTAGCGAGTCGCCTCCACAGAAAGCGTGAGGCTGGCGCTGATGGTGTCCATTTTCAGGCGATCGTTATCACGTGTCAGATCCATTAACGGCGCATCTTCCTGCACGGGTCGCCAGTAGCGCAAATCACTGCTTGCATAAACCGAGGCTTTCCCTTGCCAGTTGCCCGCCTGCGAGTCCCAGTTCAGGCGTAACTGCGCCAGTGAAAAGGCATCTTTCGTCTCTTCCGGGAGCGTCAGTAAATAGCTCTGGCCGAGCGCTTTGACATCATCACTTTGCAAATGAATTTCAATGCCGCTCTTCGAGCGTAAAACAATAGCGTCTCCGCCTCGTTGCCCCTCCTCACGCGGCGCAACCGGTGACATATCAAGCGGGAAAAAACGCAGCGCCACTGCCTCTGGCGTAACGGGCTGGGTTTTCTGCGCCACCAGAGTAAACGGCACCGTCTCCCCCAGATGGTTAAAGACCCGGACATCGCGCAAATCCGCCCAGGCGGTACCCGGATACACCGCCGGAGGTAGCGAAACGCGATACCACGGCGATGTGCCCGTAGTTTCCAGCGTCACCCCCGTTACGTAGTCCGCCGGAGACTCTTTCACTTCATCGCTGCTTACCGCCGCGCCTGTCGCGCCTGTCGCGCCCAGCAGTACGCTGCATAACACCGCTTTCATCCATTTCATTTTTCTTCTCCAGCTTTGGGCGGTAATGGTGAAAAATACCCGATAATCAACACCAGAATGGCCACACCGATAAACGCAACCGCGCGCGCCAGGCCGCCGCCTCCTGCGCTGTCCACCAGCATCAGTTTCACAATGACTATCCCCAGCAATACCGCGCCACACAGCCATTCCCGACGCGAGCGGCGCCGGGTCGCCCGCAGCATCACCACCAATGCCGCCAGCATCCAGAACAGAGCAAAACAGGTTTGAATCAGCCGTGAATCCCATAGTGCGTCTACACGCCACGCAACCTCGCCATACCAGGACAATGCGCGCAGCAGCACACCATTGAGCCACCAAAAGCTGAGCGCCATCAGCGCCACAACCGGCCATGGGCGACATACCGAAAGCTGCACCGGGAAATAGCGTTCAGACGCGCGATAAAACACCACCAGGCCCAGTAGGGCAAAAGCTGCGCCCTCTTCCAGCGGGTTGAGCAACGGCAGATAAGTCTGACGATAAACTACGCCATCTTGTAAATTGGTCAGCACGAGCAGACCGACCAGCACCAGCACAACGGGAACCATCGCCTGAACAGAATAGAGGGTAGGCCAGATGCGAAACGGCCAGATTTGTCGATGAACAGACTGATAAATCAGGAAAATAAGCAGCCCGCCAGCCGCCATCATCAGGCCGCTACCCCACGCAGCCCTTCCCCACGGCAGCCCCTGCGCGAACCAGAACAGCTCAACCGCGAGCGCCAGTAAAATCACCCAGAAGAACGATAAATGCGCCAGTCTGGAAAGCATTGGCGGTAATATTTGTGCGTCACGCCAGAGCAGCGCTACCGCAACAATTAGCGCCGCGCACCAGGCCAGATTCGGCCAGCCCGCCGCAAAAATCTGCTGTACAGCGATCTGATACATCAGCATCACCAGCATCATCGGCCACAGCAGCCATTTACTGGCATCCAGCTCCCGCCACGCCAGGCGACCCGCGATACTTCGCCAGCCCCAGCTCGATACCGCCATTAATGCCAGCACGCCAGACAGTACCCACCGCTCCTGTTTCAGAGCGAGTTGCGATGCCGCAACGAGCGCAATGATCCAGAAAACCAAACCACCAGCGAGTAGCGCCCAACTGCCCTGCATCCAAATGTTGCGCCATAGCCATGCAGCAACCAGCCAACTGAGGCTGAGCACGGCAAAAATCAGCATGACTGAGAGCGCGGTTGTTCCGTTCGCCAGCGCCCATAGCGCGCTGCCCACGGCCAGCACGAGCAGCGCCGTACCGCTATAACTCATGCGTCGTTGCTGTTGTTGCACGCCCAGCCAGAGGATCCCAAGCCCCTCCAGCGACCAGGCCATCGCCGTCCAACGGGCTGAAAGCGCCAACGGGATAGCAAGAGTGGTAAACGCACCACCGAGCGCCAGGGCGGACAATACCAGAGGTCTCCCCAGAGAAGAGGAACGGCGCAACGCAAACTTTGCTAACACCAGATAGAAACCACCGTAACCCAGCGCACTAAGCGCCGGACCATAAGCCATATGCCGGGTAATGGCATACTGCATTCCAAAACCGATCAGCGGTGGGGCAAACAGCAGTACGCCGTCAATAATCTGTTTGCCTTTTTCCTGCGCCCGGAGCGACAACGCCACGCTCAGCACGCCAAAAATAATCGTGTTGGCGATCAGGAACAGTTGGCAACTCAGGTAATACTCTGGTCGATAGCCCTCCAGGCCCCACACCCCGCCAACGCCGAAGGTGAACAGCAGGCCAAGCAGATTAAGCTCCCGCCAGTGCTGCCAGATGCTGATGGCGAGAATGCCGACCGAGAGCAGAAGATAGAATGAGAAGAGCGCGACATGACTGCCGCCGCCGGTGGAAAGCAACAGCGGCGCAAGATAACCGCCAAGACTTGCCAGCATCGCCAGGCTGAGCGCCTTTTGCAGAATAGCCAGCCCCACACTCGCCGCACAAATCACCACCAGCAGCGCAAATGCCAGCGTCATTGGCAGCATTTGCCACAGCCGGAACGCGCCAAAGACGGTGAGATAGAGTGCTCCGGTAGCTCCCCCCTGTAATATCAGCGCATAGATCGGTTGCTTATGCCGCAACCGCCAGCCCAATGCCAACAGCACAATAGAGAACAGCGCGGCCGCCACCAGACGCAGCTCCAGCGGAAACAGAGAATGTTCGACCGTATAACGCAGCAGGAAAGAAAGCCCCAAAAACAGGAGCAAAATACCGAGCTTTGCCAACGGGTTACCCTGCATAAACCAGCGCACCAGCGATGACATTACCCCGCCAAAAGCAGAAGGCCGCTCGACGTCGGGCGTAGATACCGCCGCATTATCCGGCTTCGGCTGTGAAGCCCACGGGTTAACGGGCTCAGGCGGCGGCTCAGTTACTGGCTCCGGCGATACGCTGCTCATCGCAGCCGTTGGCGCATCGGCAGGAACAATATCTTTTGCTGCCATTGGCTCAACGGCGCTGGTCTGCGCCACACCGCGCAGCTCCAGCTCCTCTACCCGACGGCGCAAGACCACCAGCTCAGAACGTACAGCCGCACTGCGTCTGAATGCCACGATCGCGAGGCCAGGAACTACTACCAGCGCGAAGAATAATACAATGCAGCCAAGGGTTAGCAGCTCATCCATGTTTCCACCTTCACTGTATAAAGACAGACCAGAATGACACAAATTGTTGCAGTTGCGCCATATCGGTTAACACGATGAACCGCTTTTCAGAATAGACAATCAGCCCCTGCGTTTGGCCAGGGGCTGTGATGAGGGATTAAAACGCGAAGCAGGAGCAGCCAAGCGCGCCCCAGAAAGCCCGGTCATCTGACACCGGAATTGCCGATTTACGCGCTATATCATGCTGATGACCGTGTACGCCGCAGCTGCCGCAGCACTGGTGCATCTGCACCATTGCGCCAATTTTCGCCGCAGCAGGCGGCGCTAAGCGATAGTGCCCCGGCACTTTTACCACCGGCGACCAGTCAGGTACAACCGGGATGGCCGGCGGCGCCAGCGGAGTGAAATGCCCGGCCGCATACACCACTTTGCCATCGACAATGGTCATTACCGACTCTATGCCTTTGATCTCCTCTTCCGGCACACTGAAGTAATCTTTAGACAGCACCACCAGGTCGGCCAGTTGGTCTTTCTCGATGCGCCCTTTCTTACCCTGTTCGCTGGAGAACCAGGCGCTACCGGCCGTCCACAATTCCAGCGCCACATCGCGCGGCAGGCGATTGTTATCATCGTACATCGCCATCCCTCCCACAGTACGTCCCGAAACCAGCCAGTAGAGCGCTGTCCACGGGTTGTAGCTGGCCACGCGGGTGGCATCAGTCCCCAGCCCTACCGGAACGTCAGCCGCCAGCATTTTCGCCACCGGCGGGGTATGTTTGACCGCATCTTTGCCGTAGCGATCGACAAAATATTCGCCCTGGAACGCCATACGGTGCTGAACAGCGATCCCGCCCCCCAGCGCTTTTACGCGCTCGATATTCCGTTCGGTAATCGTTTCAGCGTGATCGAAGAACCAGTGCAGGCCATTGAACGGGATATCGCGATTCACCTTCTCGAATACGGCGAGCATTCGGCTGATGGATTCATCGTAGGTGGCGTGCAGGCGGAACGGCCAGCGGTGCTCCACGAGGTGGCGTACCACGCGCTCCAGCTCATCTTCCATACCTTCCGGCAGATCCGGGCGTGGCTGGAGGAAGTCTTCAAAATCCGCGGCCGAGAAGACCAGCATTTCCCCTGCCCCATTGGCACGGTAGAAGTCGGTCCCCTGCCCTGGTTTGAGCATATCGGTCCAGCGTTCAAAGTCTTCCAGTTCCTGCTGCGGACGCTGGGTAAACAAGTTGTAGGCGATGCGCACCGTCATCTGTTTGTGGGCGTGTAACTGCTCAATTATCTCGTAATCTTCCGGGTAGTTCTGAAAACCACCGCCTGCATCGATGGCGCTGGTCAGCCCTAGACGGTTCAGCTCGCGCATAAACTGCCGGGTCGAGTTGACCTGCATTTCCAGCGGCAGTTTTGGTCCTTTTGCCAGCGTCGAATAAAGGATCATGGCGTTGGGTTTGGCGATCAGCATCCCGGTTGGGTTACCGTTGCTATCACGCACAATCTCACCACCCGCCGGGTCCGGCGTCGCCTTGGTGTAGCCGACTGCTTTCAGTGCGGCACGGTTCAGCAAAGCTCTGTCGTAGAGGTGCAGAACAAAAACTGGGGTATCCGGGGCCGCTTCATTCAGTTCTTCGAGGGTTGGCATGCGACGTTCGGCAAACTGGAATTCGCTCCAGCCGCCCACCACGCGCACCCATTGCGGCGATGGCGTTCTGTCAGCCTGCTCTTTGAGCATGCGTAGCGCGTCCGCCAGCGACGGAACGCCTTCCCAACGCAATTCCAGGTTGTAATTCAGACCGCCGCGAATGAGGTGCAGGTGCGAATCGTTCAGGCCCGGGATCACCGTATGCCCTTGCAGATCGACAACCTGCGTCCCGTCGGTGGCAAAACTCATGATGCGATCGTGGCTACCGGTCGCCAGGATCTTACCATTGGCGATCGCCACCGCCTCGACCTGCGGGTTTTGTCTTTCGAGAGTATGAATTTTTCCGTGAGTCAGAATCAGTGTGGCAGTTTGAGACATAACAATCTCCTGAGAAACCGGTCAGGCTTTTTTCAGCCATCCGGCAAACAGACGGGTTACGATGGGCATCCAGAACCAGACCACCAGCGCAACCACACAGGCATCATTGATCAGATGCAGGAGTAACGAGTCCTTCATGGCAGGCAGCACAATGCCGGTCAACCACGGCACCAGATTGGTGCTGGGAAAAATCACCAGCAGGGTTATCAGAAACTGTTTCCAGCGCCTGGGCTGACGTACATGGGGCGCGGGCGGCGTAAACCAGAACGCCGCTTCGGTGCGGATTTCAGTTTTATCCCCTTCCGCCAGCAGCGGGGCAATCTCTTCGACCAGCACGCGGCGCGTATCGGACTGGGTCCAGTTATACAGATGCTCAAGCGTGTCGAAGCGGATAATGATGTTCCACAGATTGTTGCCATCTGCTGGACGAATCACATTCGCCCCCAGATGACCGGGAAACTCGGCCGCCACCGGCATGATTTTCCCCAGCCACTGCTCATACCGCTGCGCTTGTTCAGGCAGCAGGGTGTGGGAAATCACCAACGTCACATGTTTGTTCTGCGCCATAAAGGGTTCCTTGTGGAGAGGAAACAGGCCCGCTTAGGCCACGGAAGCAATACACAAAATCATTCATGGCGCATCGAAGCGGCAAGATTGTCTAACCCCGGAAGCTGACAAAGTGAGTGACCGGGGTACGCAAACGATGCCTACAAAGAGGCAACATGAAGGATGAGGTGTATTTAGGCTTTACGTTCCGGCGCGCCATGCACCATGGTGTAGGCGTAATCCACGCCCATACCGTAGGCGCCGCTGTGCTCACGTACCAGATCCATGACGGCGTCGTAGGTTTCTTTGCGGGACCAGTCGCGCTGGTACTCGAGAAGAACCTGTTGCCAGGTCACAGGTACGGCACCCGCCTGTACCATGCGGTCGATAGAACGCTCGTGGGCATCCACGGACGTGCCGCCAGAAGTGTCAGTTACCACATAAACTTCGTAACCCGCTTCCAGCGCCATCAGCGCCGGGAAAGTCAGGCATACTTCGGTCCACAGCGCGGAGATAATCAATTTTTTACGCCCGGTCGCTTCCACGGCTTTCACAAACGCCGCATCTTCCCAGGAGTTCATCGAGGTGCGTTCAATTGGTTTCACATCAGGATGAACCGCTAACAATTCCGGCCAGATATAACCGCTAAAACTTTTCGTTTCCACAGAAGTATAAATCACCGGAACATTAAATATTTTCCCGGCCTTCGCTAATGCCACGGTATTATTTTTCAAAGTCTGGCGGTCAATATTCGCCACACCAAATGACATTTGCGGCTGATGATCAATAAAAATAAGCGTTGAGTTTTGAGGGTCAATCAGTTCCCGAATAGACATAGCACACCTTCTTAATCAATAAGTTAAAAGGCAACGGTCTGTATCTGCCGTCAGCAGCAGGATCCTGAATCAGAAAGCTTGTTGAGTATAGCGGGAAATTTCTAACGAGTTATTAAAGAAAACTTACCATCCAGTGAAACTATTAATTTTGTGTTGCGATATATCCTAAACAACATCAAAAAAATGCGCATGACTCATCTAATTTATTCACTGGCATTGTTTTTCTCCATTCGGTACAACAGAGGGGTTTAATTTTCAGGATATTTTCTGCTTATGCGCATCAATCTGGATGTTTTGCTAATTCTCGACGCACTTGATAAACAGGGTTCATTTGCCGCGGCGGCGGAATCGCTGTTTAAAACCCCTGCAGCACTCAGCTATATGATTCAAAAGCTGGAAAGTGATTTGAATATCGAGTTGCTTGACCGTTCCGGTCACCGGGCAAAATTTACCGACACCGGTCAGATGATGCTGGAAAAGGGACGTTTGCTGCTGAGTGCGGCAAAAGATCTCGAAAAGCAGGCGGTGCAGCTGAGTTCAGGCTGGGAAAAAGAGCTGGCGATTGCGCTGGACGACTCCTTCCCTTTCGCCTCGCTGTTGCCCATTATCGATGAATTTCACGCGCTAAATAAGCAAACCCGCCTTAACTTCACCCACCATACGCTGGCGGGCTCCTGGGAGGAGCTGACGCATAATGGAGCAGATATTATTTTGGGGGCGATTAATGAACCGCCTACGTCAGCGGCCTGGTCCTACAAAATGCTTGGCACGCTGGACAATGTGTTTGTCGTTGCGCCTGAGCATCCGCTGGCCGCAGCACCGGATGGCCTGACTAACGAACAGCTGTGCCTGCACCGGGCGATTGTCATTAGCGACAGCGCCCGCTTTTGTCATCCGTTACAAACCAATCTGATGGAGGAGCAGGCGCAGATTCGCGTTGATGATTTCCACAGTAAGGTGATGCTACTGCGGGCCGGCTTGGGCTGCGGATTTCTCCCCCGCCATATTGCTAACCCGTGGCTTGCCACGGGCGAGCTGGTGGAAAAAACGGTCATCTCATTTCGCCAAAAAGACGTGGCCTATATGGCCTGGCGCAATAACCGCGATGGACTGGCGCAGCGCTGGTGGCGGGAAACGCTGATGGCAAGCCCGGATGTTACGCACTTATATATCAATGACCCATCCACACCGAGGCGGAAATCGCCGGCAGCGTCAGGATATCCTCGGCAAGCACGCCTTTGCCCTCCTGGTGCTGCCATTGGCTGACGCTCAGTAATGGCGAGGCTGGCAGGACCACTTCACAGGCGTGGCCACGGTTAATCGCCACCAATACGCGCTGGCGGTTTAGCACGCGTACAAACACCACCACGTTATCCTCGGCGTAAATCACCTGACAACCACCATGGCGCAGCGCCTGGCTCTGGTGGCGTAATGTTGCCAGCCGCTGATACAACGCCAGCAGGTTAGCGTCCTGTTTTTCAGGCTGCCACGGGAATGGTTTGCGACAAAACGGATCGTTGTTCCCATCCAGTCCCACTTCGTCACCGTAGTAAATACAGGGCACACCAGGCCAGGTAAACAGCCACACCACCGCCAACGGTAAACGTGCGACGTCTTTACCGAGCAGAGATTTAAAACGGGCGGTATCGTGGCTGTCGAGCTGGTTGAACATCCGCAACTGCTGCTGATGCGACAAACCCGCACGATAGTTATCCATCCACGCCATACAGGTCTGGGCGTCAATGAATTGCGGATCGTATGAGATATCGGTATTGGCGAGAAATCCCCATATCGGGAAGGTAAAACCGCGATAGTTCATGGCGGCATCTTCCGCGTCGGCCTGCAACCATTGGCGCGCGTCGCCAAAATGCTCGCCCACCACATACGCCTCTGACTGGGTCTCTTTCGCCGCCTGCGTAATTCCGGCCACGTGCTGCAGGTTGTTATGCGCACCACCGGCCTCTCCCAGCATATGCACCACGTCAAGACGCCAGCCGTCCATACTCCACGGCGCTTTCAGCCAGTGGCGAACGATGCTGTCTTCGCCGCGATAAATTTCATTCACCAGGCTTTCAGAGGAAAAGTCCAGCTTGGGCAGGCTGGAATACCCCAGCCAGTCGAGCGCGACGCCGTCGGCTGAGAAATGATACCAGTCGCGCCAGGGGGATTGCGGATTATGGCACGCGCCATCCGTTCCCCGATTATGTCGGTCAAACCAGGCGTGTGAATCGCCGCTATGGTTAAAAACACCGTCGAGAATCAGGCGCATCCCCTGCTGTTGGGTGGTGTGACGCAGGCGCAGCAGCGCCCTGTCGCCGCCAAACTGCGGATCAACATGACGGTAATCTTCGGTATCGTATTTATGCACACTCGGCGCGGTAAATACCGGATTCAGGTACAGCGCCGTGACGCCTAACGTTTTCAGATACGGCAGCTTTTCGCTGATGCCGTCCAAATCGCCGCCATAAAACGTGGAGCCACCGGCCTGGGCCGTAAGCGGTTCATCCCACTCGCGCCGCACAATATCGTGTCCGGCGGCATGGTGGTAATAGACGTTATCCTGAGTCGCTTCACGCGACTGGCTGCGGGCAAAACGGTCCGGGAAAATTTGGTAAAAAATCTGATCGGCGACCCACTGCGGACCGTTATCCGGCACATCAACAGCAAACTGCTCCAGACGCGCAGGCGGAAAACGGCTGAATCCCTGCGGGGTAAACCACAGCTGACGATCGAGCCAAAGTAATTTAAAGCTATAGCGTCGACGAGGCTGTCCGCTGGAGAGATCGATCGCCGCTCTCCACGCGGTCATGCCCGGTTGCGGCTGGCTGCGTTGCTTGTGCATACCCAGCGAAATCTCTTCGTTATCGTTTTCTGCGCGTAGCGTCACCCGCTGGGGTGGATTTTCCCCCGCCAGCCATAATGTAATCGTCAGTTGATCTTTGTTTTGCTTAACAAATGGGGCAACCGGAAGGTGCCAGGCGTTCAACATCACGTATCCCCTTTGATGATAATGACGTCACCTTGCCATAGCGAAGTGCAGGATCACTCATCATCTTAACGTTTATTGGGGGAGGAGTGTGGGGGAGGAGAAAATTGCCGGGTAACATTAAGCTACCCGGCAAAAATATTACTGCGCTTCAGCCAGTTGGCGCTCGCGACGGCGCTTGAAAACCCAGCCGGCAAGCAGCAGGATAATCCACGCAAAGCCGACGTATAGCGAAATGCGGGTATCCGGATGATAGCCGATAAGCGCGATGATAAAGACCAGGAAAATCAGGCCAATGACGGTCGTCACAACCCCACCCGGCACTTTAAATTTCAGCGCCTTAACCTCTTCCGGCGGCAGACGACGACGGAAGGCAATTTGTGACAGCAGGATCATAATCCACACCCATACCGTTGCGAAGGTCGCCAGAGAGGCGATCACCAGGAAGACGTTTTCCGGCATGATGTAGTTAAGATACACCGCAAACAGCAGCGCGATAGTCATCACCATCACCGTCACCCATGGCACGCCACGACGCGACGTCTTGGCGAATATTTTCGGCGCGCTGCCCTGCTCCGCCATACCATGCAGCATACGCCCCACGCCAAAGACGTCAGAGTTGATGGCCGACAGCGACGCGGTCAGGACTACGAAGTTGAGGATCCCGGCGGCAAAGGTAATCCCCATATGCTGGAACGTCAGAACGAACGGGCTACCGTCAGTGCCGACCTGGTTCCACGGGTAAATAGACATGATGACGAACAGCGTCCCCACGTAAAACACGAGGATACGCATCGGTACGGAATTGATGGCGCGCGGAATAGATTTTTCCGGGTCTTTGGCTTCGCCAGCGGTAATCCCGATAATCTCAATCCCGCCGTAGGCGAACATCACCATTTGTAGCGACATCACCATGCCGAGCCAGCCGTTACTGAAGAAACCGCCGTTGCTCCACAGATTATGGATACCAGTAGGCTGTCCGCCGTTACCAATCCCCCAAATGATGATGCCAAAACCGGCGACAATCATGATGATAATGGTGGCGACTTTAAAGAACGAGAACCAAAATTCCAGCTCGCCAAACACCTTCACGCTCATCAGGTTGATGGCGCAGATAATCAATACCACGCTGAGTACCCAAATCCAGTGCGGTACGGCCGGGAACCAGACGCCCATGTAAATACCAAAGGCAGTCACATCGGCAATGGCGACAATCAGGATTTCAAAACAGTAGGTCCAGCCGGTTATGTAGCCTGCCAGCGGTCCGAGGTTTTCCTGCGCATAGCGCGAGAAGGAGCTGGCAGCAGGGTTATGAACGGACATTTCGCCCAGCGCGCGCATAATGATATACGCCGCTACGCCGCCGATAATATAGGCCAGCAACACGCTTGGCCCCGCCATTTTGATGGCATCGGCCGAGCCGTAGAACAGCCCGGTACCAATTGCTGAACCTAATGCCATAAAGCGAATGTGCCGGGTGCTCAGCCCACGCTTTAGCTTGTTATTACTTTCCATCGATTCCTAACCTGTTAACACAATAAAAAACCACGGGGCCATGTTAATAGCCCCGTGGTTAAAACTTATTGTCAGTGATATTAGTGTGCGCTGGAGGTCACTTGTCGACCCGCTGCACGATCCCAGATAACTGCCAGGACCACCATCACGACTGTTGGCATCAACCACGCCAGCCCCTGCTCCGCCAGCGGTAAACGCTGGGTCCAGGCCGGTAACACGTCGCCAATTGCAGAAGCTTTAATGCCATCAAGGATACCAAAAATCAGGCTGATAAACATCGCAGGTGCAATGACGCGGGAAGAATTATGCCACCATGAGCGGGTAAAACTTAATACAACCAGTGCGATACATGGCGGATAGATAGCCGTCAGCACCGGAATAGAGATCTGAATCAGATGGCTCAGACCCAGGTTAGAGACCACCATCGAGAAGCCGCCGAGGATAAATACCAGCGTACGATAAGACAGTGGAACGTACTGGGCAAAGAACTCTGCGCACGCGCAGGTCAGGCCAACAGCGGTGACCAGACAGGCGATGAAAATCAACGCCGCCAGCAGGAAGCTCCCTGCGCCACCAAAGGTGTGCTGAACATACGCATGCAGAATTGCCGCGCCGTTAGCAGATTGATCGACCAGAATTGCACTATCTGAACCCAGACGGAACAGCGCGAGATACAGCAGCGTTAAGCCCACACCCGCCATCAAACCCGCCCAAACGGTATAACGGGTCAGCAGACGCGCTTCAGTAACGCCACGCGAGCGAGCGGCGTTGACGATAACAATACCAAATACCATCGCGCCCAGCGTATCCATGGTCAGATACCCGTTCACGAAGCCATTAGAAAACGCCGCAGTTTGATAGGCTTCCATCGCATTGCTGATCGGGCCTGCTGGCCAGACGATTGCGGCGACAGACAGGACCACCAGCGCTAGGATTTTCAGCGGAGCCAGGAAATTACCAACCGTATCCAGCAGTTTGCCCGGATACAGCGAAACCAGAATCACAATCGCGAAATAGACCACGCTGTAGATAAGCAGTGGCAGCGCGGAGTCACCGGTCAGCGGTGCAATCCCGACTTCGAAAGAGACCGTCGCGGTACGCGGCGTAGCAAATAACGGTCCAACAGCCAGATAGCACACGGTCGCCAGCAGCAAACCAGCGACTTTACCGATAGGCGTGCTCAGTCGGTCCACACCACCACCGACTTTCGCCAGCGCGACAACGGTAAGTACCGGCAGGCCAACGGCGGTAATCAAAAAGCCAAAAGCCGCAGTCCAGACGTGTTCACCTGCCTGCAAACCAACCATTGGGGGGAAGATGATGTTACCTGCACCAACGAACAGTGCAAATGTCATAAATCCCAAAGCGATAATATCGCGCGATTTTAACTGATGGGTCATAAAGTCTTACTGCCTGTGGATGTGGTGTTGAAAATAATAAATTTTTGCCTTTCCCTGGGGGACAATACAGCGGCATTTTTGCTCAATTCCAGCGGGAAACACTCCCAGACTGGCGCGGCGAAGAATAGTTTTTCGATTTACCGCGTAAATGCAGTCGGTATGACAGCACCTGGAGCGCAATTTAAACGCTTATAACGTTTTAAAGCAAGGTGGGATCCCAAAACCAGAACAATATAGCGATATGAAAAATGGGGTTAGCACAAAACACCATTTCATGGAAAAAGGTATGGGTAATAGTTCGAACAAAAAACAACCAAACGTCGTAAAATTCAGGATGCTTATATTGACCGCATAGAAAAAGCCAGCTTGCGCTGGCTTTTGGAAAGATTATCTTACGAATGCGCCTTAACCGTTAATTTTGGCAATTAAACGTTCCGGGATCACGAAACTAAATCGCGTCCCAACGCCTGGTTCGCTTTCGATACTCAAGCGACTGTCGTGATGATGCAGCGCATGCTTAACGATGGCCAGACCAAGTCCGCTGCCGCCCGTTTGCCGTGATCGCGCCTTATCCACACGATAAAAACGTTCGGTTAATCGTGGAATATGCTCGGCGGCAATGCCTGGACCGTTGTCTTCCACGCAAAACTCCGCCCCCGACGCCACATGCTGCCAGCGTACGGTAATGTGCGTTCCCGCTGGCGTATGGTTCACCGCGTTGTAGACGAGATTCGAGATAGCGCTACGCAACTGCTCCTCGTTACCCCGCACGTTCAGGCTGTTATCAACATCAAAGGTAAACGTATGTTTTTGCTGGCTCAGCGTTTGCGCTTCGTGTTCGAGCACGCGCAGCATCATGGGCACATCGACCTTCTCATTCAGCAGTAGCGTCGGCGCAGCCTCAATTTTTGACAGCGTCAGCAGCTGTTTCACCAGCCCTTCCATGCGATACGTTTGTTCGCGCATGGTATGCAGCGCTTTTTCACGCGTCGTCCCTTCCAGCGGATGCTCCTGCATCATTTCCAGGTACCCTTGTAACACCGTCAGAGGCGTACGCAGTTCATGGCTGGCGTTGGCGAAAAAGTTACGTCGTGAACCTTCCAGTTGATGCATCTGGGTAACGTCGCGTGCCACCATCAGCAGTTGCTTATCGGTATAGGGCATCACGCGAATTTCCAGATGCCGTCCGGTATTGAGTACCAGATTGATCGGTCGGCTAAAATCGCGCGTTTTCAGATATTGTGTAAATTCCGGGTAGCGCAACAGGTTAAGAATATTTTGCCCGCTATCGTCCGGCCAGCGCAGTCCCAGAACCTGCTGGGCCAGTCCGTTACACCAGAAGATACCGCCTTCTTCAGTGGTCAGCACCACCGCGTCGGGTAGCGATTCCGCCCCGCTGCGAAAACGTTTAATCAGATTACCCAGTTCACGACGGCGCTTTTTGTTGCGCAGTTGCATTTGATGCAGCCCGTACAGCAACGGCTCCCAACTGCCTCGCCCCGGCGGCGGCGTCATGCTTCTGTCGACCCATAGCCACCAGGACAAACGTAATAAATTCCAGAAATGCCAGATAAGCAGGCCCGTTACCGACGCCAGTAAAAACCAGGGCAGGTAACCGAAAAAAGCGCTAAGGATAAATGCCGGTATGCAGCACAGGATCAGCTCCAGTACCAACCTTTTCCATGACAATCGTTCTAGCAAACGTCTTACTCCCTATACGGCCTAATCCTTCAGGCCCTGATTCTTGTCAGTCAGAAGCGGGTTGAAAAACGATATCCCGTCCCGCGAACCGTCTGCACCATACGATCGTGTCCGCTGTGCTCCAGCGCCTTACGTAAGCGGCGGATGTGCACATCCACTGTCCGGTCTTCCACGTACACATTGGTTCCCCAGACATGATTGAGGAGTTGCTCGCGACTGTAGACACGCTCGGGATGAGTCATAAAGAAGTGCAACAATTTGAATTCGGTCGGCCCCATATCCAGCGGATCCTCGCCGGTCATCACGCGGTGCGAGGTGGGATCAAGGCTTAGCCCCTGCATCTCTATAACCTCTTCCACCGCCATCGGTGAAATACGACGCAGAACTGCTTTAATACGCGCCACCAGCTCCTTGGGAGAAAAAGGCTTGGTAATATAGTCATCCGCGCCGGTTTCCAGCCCGCGGACACGATCTTCCTCTTCCCCCCTCGCCGTCAGCATCATCACCGGGATATCCCGCGTCATCGCTTCGCGCTTGAGATGTTTAATAAACTGTAGACCCGAGCCGCCTGGAAGCATCCAGTCAAGCAGGACGAGATCCGGCCAGGGTTCATTGAGTTGGTTCACAGCACTGTCATAGTCTTCGGCTTCAACGGGTTGAAATCCGTTTTGCTCGAGCACGAAGCAGACCATTTCACGAATTGGAGCTTCATCTTCTACGACCAGAATACGTCTCGCCATGATTTGCCCTGTTTGTAATTAAATCGTTTGCCATCAATACAGTGCCATTATGCGTCAGTTTTATGACAGATTTATGAAAAGATAGTCCAGGTTTAACGCAGCCCGGCGAATTATGACAGCCCGGAGACAAGATATTCCCACTCGTGAAGGGTTATAATCCCCGCCATTGTTTTACCGTCATGGAACTCTTATGCGCATCCTTCACACGTCTGACTGGCATCTGGGCCAAAATTTCTACAGCAAGAGCCGCGCCGCCGAGCATCAGGCCTTTCTCGACTGGCTGCTGGAAACGGCACAATCCCAGCAGGTGGATGCCATTATTGTGGCAGGCGACATTTTCGATACCGGCTCACCGCCTAGCTATGCCCGTGAGCTGTATAACCGTTTTGTCGTCAAACTGCAGCAAACCGGCTGTCATCTGGTGGTGCTGGCAGGCAACCATGACTCTGTCGCCACGCTCAATGAATCCCGCGATATTCTGGCGTTTCTCAACACCACGGTGGTTGCCAGCGCTGGCCATGGGCCGCAGATACTGCCGCTACGCGACGGTACGCCGGGGGCGATCCTGTGTCCGGTGCCTTTTTTACGTCCGCGCGACATCATCACCAGCCAGGCCGGGCTGACAGGGCAAGAAAAACAGCAGCATTTACTGGGCGCAATCACCGACTATTATCAGCAGCAGTATCAGGATGCCTGCACGCTACGCGGCGACCACAATCTTCCCATCATTGCGACCGGGCATTTGACCACCGTCGGAGCCAGTAAAAGCGACGCCGTACGTGACATTTATATCGGTACGCTGGACGCCTTCCCGGCGCAAAACTTCCCACCGGCAGACTACATCGCGCTGGGACATATTCACCGGGCGCAGGTTATCGGCGGCACGGAACATATTCGCTACTGCGGCTCGCCGATTGCCCTCAGTTTTGACGAGTGCGGCAAAAGCAAATGTGTACATCTGGTGAGCTTTGACGCGGGGAAACTCAGCGCCGTTGAAAATCTCACCGTGCCGGTTACGCAGCAGCTTGCGGTACTGAAAGGCGATTTAGCCGCCATTACTACCCAGCTTGAGCAGTGGCGCGGCGTGCAGCAAGAGACACCGGTGTGGCTGGATATTGAAATCACCACCGACGACTACCTGCATGATATGCAACGTAAGATCCAGGCCTTAACCGAAGATTTACCGGTAGAGGTGCTACTGGTGCGCCGCAGTCGTGAACAGCGCGAACGCATTATGGCCAATGAACGACGTGAAACGTTAAGCGAGCTGAGCGTGGCAGAGGTTTTTGACCGCCGCCTGGCGCTGGAAGAACTCGAAGAACCGCAGCGTGAGCGGCTTAACCAGCTGTTTAGCACAACCTTACAAACGCTCGCCGGGGAGGCTGAAGCATGAAAATTCTCAGCCTGCGCCTGAAAAACCTCAACTCCCTGAAGGGAGAATGGAAAGTCGATTTTACGGCAGAACCGTTTGCCAGCAACGGGTTGTTCGCCATCACCGGACCAACGGGTGCGGGGAAAACGACCCTGCTGGACGCAATTTGCCTTGCGCTGTACCACGAAACGCCGCGCCTGAATACCGTGTCACAATCGCAAAACGACCTGATGACCCGCGACACCGCGGAGTGTCTGGCCGAGGTCGAGTTTGAGGTGCGGGGCGAAGCCTACCGCGCATTCTGGAGCCAGAACCGGGCACGCAATCAGCCGGAGGGCAATCTGCAGGTCCCTCGCGTAGAGCTGGCCCGCTGCTCCGACGGTAAAATCCTCGCCGATAAGGTCAAAGATAAGCTGGAGATGACCGCCGAGCTTACCGGGCTGGATTACGGACGTTTTACCCGTTCGATGCTGCTGTCTCAGGGGCAGTTTGCCGCATTTCTCAATGCCAAACCGAAAGAACGCGCCGAGCTGCTGGAAGAGCTGACCGGCACTGAGATCTACGGCCAAATCTCCGCCATGGTATTTGAAAAGCACAAATCAGCGCGTACGGAACTGGAAAAATTGCAGGCCCAGGCCAGCGGTGTTGCGCTGTTAACGCCAGAACAGCTGCAATCCCTGACAGAAAGTTTGCAGGTACTTACTGACGAAGAAAAACAATATCTTACCTGCCAACAAGCCCAGCAGCAGCACCTCAACTGGCTCATGCGGCAAAATGAGCTACAGGCGGAGATAAACCGCCACCAGCAGGCATTACAGGCTGCACTTCAGGCGCAGGAAGACGCGCAGCCGCAACTGGCGGCGCTGAGTCTGGCACTCCCGGCCAGAGCGTTACGCCCACACTGGGAGCGAATCCAGGAACAAACGGCTACGATTGACCGTACGCGACAGAAGATTCAGGAAGTGAATGCTCGCTTACAAAGCAGCTTAGCGCTGCGCGGACGTATTCGTCAGCAGGCACAAACGCAGTCAGCCGCTATGCTCGCCGGACAGCAAACGTTAACCGACTGGTTGAAGGAACATGACCGCTTCCGCTTGTGGAGTAGCGAACTGGCAGGATGGAAAGCGCTGCTGGCCCAACAGTCCGACGCCAGCGTCCAACTGCGCCAGTGGCAGCAGTTGCGAGAGAACGACACGCGCAAGCTCGATGCGCTGGCGCTTCCCACGCTGACCCTTTCGGTACAACAGGTAACGGAAGCACTGGCGCAACATGTGCAGCTTCGTCCGTTACGCCAGCGGCTGAGTAATCTGCACGGGCAAATCGCCCCGAAGCAAAAGCAACTGGCGCAGCTACGCGCCACGCTTGTGCAGCGTCAGCAGGAGCTGGCCCAGCGCAATGCGGTGCTTACAGAAAAGCGTCAGCGCTATAAAGATAAAAATCAGCAGCTTGCCGATGTGAGAATCATTTGCGAGCAGGAAGCCCGCATCAAAGATCTGGAAAGCCAGCGGGCACTATTGCAATCCGGCATGCCTTGCCCACTTTGCGGCTCCACCACGCACCCGGCGATTGAGCGCTATCAAACGCTCGAACTGAGTGTGAATCAGACACGGCGTGAAGCGCTGGAAAAAGAGGTCAAAACGCTTGCCGATGAGGGTTCAACGCTACGCGGTCAACTCGAGGCGATAACCCAGCAACTTCAGCGCGATGAACGCGAAGTACAAACGCTTTCTCAGGAAGAGCAAGCACTTACTCAAGAGTGGCAGACCGTCACCGCCAGCCTCAACGTGACGCTGCAACCGCAGGATGACATCGCCCCGTGGCTTGCCGCCCAGGAAGAGCACGAGCAGCAGCTTCACCAGTTGAGTCTGCGTCATACCCTGCAGGCGCAAATCACCGCACACACAGAGCAGATTACTCAGCTCCAGCAGCATATTGACCAGCGTCAGGCAACGTTAACCACCGAGCTGGCCCGTCATGGTCTGTCCCTTCCGACCGAGGCTGAAGTCGCCTCATGGCTGAGCGAACGGGCGAACGAAGCGCAAATGTGGCAGCAGCGCCAAAACGAACTGACTGAATTACAGGCTCGAATCGCCCAGCTTGCGCCGGTGCTGGAAACGCTGCCTGAAACCGATGCGCTTGGTGAAAACATTGAGAATCTGTCGCTGGAAAACTGGCGGCAGGTGCACGACGATTGCCTCTCTTTACAGGGGCAGTGGCAAACCTTACAGCAGCAGGAGGCGCAGGACGTTCAGCGCGCTGCAGAAATTCAGGCGCAGTTTGATACCGCATTGCAGGCCAGCATCTTTGCCGATCGCGACGCCTTTGTTGCCGCTCTGCTGGATGAAGAGACCTTTAACCGTCTTGAACAATTGAAGCAATCACTGGAAAGCCAGCGACAGCAGGCGCAAACGCTGCTTAATCAGGCGCAGCAGGCGCTGGCGACTCATCAACAACAGCTACCAACCGGGGTGGATCTCACGCTCACCGTGCAACATCTTCACGACGCGCTGGCGCAACTCACCCAGCAGCTACGGGAGAACACCACTCGTCAGGGCGAAATTCGCCAGCAGCTCAAGCAGGATGGTGAAAACCGCCAGCAGCAGCAGGCGCTGATGCTCGAGATTACGAAAGTCGCACAGCAGGTCGAAGACTGGGGCTATCTGAACGCGCTGATTGGCTCGAAAGAGGGAGATAAATTCCGCAAGTTTGCCCAGGGGCTGACGCTGGATAATCTGGTCTGGCTTGCCAACAACCAGTTGACCCGTCTGCACGGTCGCTATCTGTTGCAGCGCAAGGCCAGCGAAGCGCTGGAGCTGGAAGTGGTTGATACCTGGCAGGCCGATGCCGTGCGTGACACGCGTACGCTTTCCGGCGGCGAGAGCTTCCTCGTGAGTCTGGCGCTGGCGCTGGCGTTGTCCGATCTGGTCAGCCACAAAACGCGAATTGACTCCCTGTTCCTCGACGAAGGTTTCGGCACGTTGGACAGCGAAACGCTGGATACCGCCCTGGATGCGCTCGATGCGCTCAACGCCACTGGCAAAACCATTGGTGTCATCAGCCACGTTGAAGCGATGAAAGAACGCATTCCGGTGCAGATCAAGGTCAAAAAAATCAACGGACTGGGCTACAGCAAACTCGATAAAATGTTTGCAGTTGATGCCTGATAGCAGCTCAGTACCTGGAGGCCGGATATGCGCCAGCGCTATCCGGCACGGCACATAGCACGATCGTGAATACACAAAGACGGATATGAAATGGCATTCCACTTCGCTTATCCGCAAGCTATCTCTATTGGCGGCGAACGTTCGCCGCTATGGCGCATATCGTGCGTCTTTCATGTTGGCAGGTGGTATGAAAAAAGTCATTTTCTCTTTAGCTCTGGGGACATTTGGGCTGGGTATGGCCGAGTTTGGCATCATGGGTGTACTCACCGAGCTGGCGCAGGACGTGGGAATTTCCATCCCTGCCGCTGGCCATATGATTTCGTTTTACGCTTTTGGCGTGGTGCTGGGCGCACCTATTATTGCGCTCTTTTCCAACCGCTTTTCTCTCAAGCATATTCTGCTGTTTCTGGTCACGCTGTGCGTGATCGGCAACGCCATCTTCACCCTCTCCTCCTCATATTTAATGCTGGCGGTGGGCAGGCTGGTTTCCGGCTTTCCACACGGCGCTTTTTTTGGCGTTGGCGCGATTATCCTGTCGAAGCTGGCCCGTCCGGGAAAAGTCACCGCCGCCGTCGCGGGCATGGTTTCGGGTATGACCGTTGCTAATCTGATTGGCATTCCCATCGGCACCTGGCTGAGCCAGGAATTTAGCTGGCGCTACACGTTTCTGCTGATAGCCGTCTTTAATATCGCCGTGATGGTCTCGATAACTTTTTGGGTACCCAACATCAGCGATGAAGCAAAAGGGAAACTGCGCGAACAATTTCACTTTTTGAAAACCCCCGCCCCGTGGCTCATCTTTTCCGCCACCATGTTTGGTAACGCCGGGGTTTTCGCCTGGTTCAGCTACGTCAAACCGTACATGATGTTCATCTCCGGCTTTTCCGAAGCGCTGATGACCTTCATCATGATGCTGGTGGGATTGGGAATGGTGTTGGGAAATCTGCTGAGCGGTCGCCTTTCTGGCCGCTATACGCCGCTGCGTATTGCGGTAATAACCGACTTTGTAATTGTGCTGGCTCTGCTGCTGCTCTTTGCCTTTGGCGGGATCAAAGCCGCGTCGCTGATCTTCGCCTTTATTTGCTGCGCGGGCCTGTTTGCCCTGTCGGCGCCGCTGCAAATTTTGCTGCTGCAAAATGCTAAAGGGGGTGAGCTGCTGGGTGCGGCAGGAGGGCAAATTGCCTTTAATCTCGGCAGCGCGATTGGCGCCTGGTGCGGTGGTATGATGCTGACGCTGGGCTTTGCCTACAACTACGTGACGTTGCCGGCGCCGCTGCTGTCGTTTTCTGCGATGTCGTCGCTGCTGCTCTATGGTCGCCTGAAGCGCAGCGTATCCCGGATGACTCCCGCTGCCGGATAGCCTCTGCGCTACCCGGCAACGCGAATATTACTCCTGCGGCCACAACCAGGCCGCACCGCGCACACCGCTGGAGTCACCGTGCAGCGCCTTGCGTAGAGGCGTTTCGCACTCACCGCCAAAAACAAACTGTTTAATCAACGTTGGCACGTTTTGATACAGTCGGTCGACATTGCTCATTCCACCGCCCAGCACGATTACGTCCGGATCGAGAATATTCACCACATGTGCCAGTGATTTCGCCAGACGCAGCTCGTACCGACTCAACGCCTGTTCCGCCTGGGCATCCCGGGCATTAACAAGACTGATAATTTCACTGCCCTTGAGCGACTTACCGCTCAGACGCTGGTAGTCGGTGGCAAAACCGGTTCCGGAAATGAAGGTTTCAATACAGCCTTGCTTGCCGCAATAGCAGGGCACTTCCTGCCGATAACGCAGTTCGTCTTCGTCCATCCACGGCAGCGGATTATGCCCCCACTCGCCCGCAGTACCGTTCCCGCCCGTGTGCGCCCGGCCGTTCAGCGCCACTCCAGCGCCACATCCTGTACCGATAATCACCGCAAACACGGTTTGCGCCCCCGCCGCTGCACCATCAACGGCTTCAGAAACCGCCAGGCAGTTGGCATCATTTGCCAGCCGCACTTCGCGATTCAGACGCGTACTCAGGTCTTTGTCAAAAGGTTGCCCGTTAAGCCAGGTCGAGTTGGCATTCTTCACCACTCCGGTGTAAGGCGAAATTGAACCGGGAATGCCCATCCCCACGGTTCCCGACTGCCCGGTGGCCTTTTCCGCCATCTCCACCAGCGCGGCGATGGTTTCTATCGTTTGCCGATAATCATCACGCGGCGTGGGCAGGCGATGGCGAAAAAGCTGTTCGCCTGCATCGCCAAGCGCGATAACTTCCGTTTTCGTACCGCCTAAATCGATACCTATACGCACTGTTTGCTCCTCTTCCCGATTAACAATGCAAGCATAGCGACAATTCGCTATCATGCCCGCTGGATTTAACGACAAGGCCGTGGAAATTATCATGCTGTGGTTCAAAAATTTAATGGTTTACCGTCTTAGCCGCGATGTTTCTTTGCGTGCCGAAGAGATGGAAAAACAGCTGGCATCAATGACGTTCACCCCTTGCGGTAGCCAGGATATGGCAAAAATGGGCTGGGTTCCGCCGATGGGATCGCACAGCGATGCATTAACGCATACCGCCAATGGCCAAATTATTATCTGCGCCCGCAAAGAAGAAAAAATTCTGCCGTCGCCGGTTATCAAACAGGCGCTGGAAGCCAAAATTTTCAAACTGGAAGCTGAGCAAGGTCGCAAACTCAAGAAGACCGAAAAAGACTCGCTGAAAGATGAAGTTCTGCACTCATTGCTGCCGCGCGCCTTTAGCCGTTTCAGCCAGACGATGATGTGGATCGATACCGTCAACGATCTGATCATGGTTGATTGCGCGAGTGCGAAGAAAGCCGAAGATACGCTGGCGCTGCTGCGTAAGAGTCTCGGTTCGCTGCCGGTCGTTCCGCTGACGATGGAAAACCCCATTGAGCTGACGCTGACCGAATGGGTTCGTTCCGGTACAACGGCACAGGGATTCCAGTTACTGGATGAAGCCGAACTAAAAGCGATCCTTGAAGACGGCGGCGTGATCCGCGCGAAAAAGCAGGATCTGGTCTGCGACGAAATCGCCGTGCATATCGAAGCGGGCAAACTGGTCACCAAGCTGGCCCTCGACTGGCAGCAGCGCATTCAGTTCGTGATGTGTGACGACGGCTCTATTAAGCGTTTGAAGTTTAGCGACGAGCTGCGCGATCAGAACGAAGATATTGACCGCGAAGATTATGCTCAGCGTTTTGATGCCGATTTCATCCTGATGACGGGTGAACTGGCGGCGCTGATTAAAAGTCTGGTGGAAGGATTAGGCGGCGAAGCTCAACGTTAAGCCGTACTTACCGAATGGCGGCACAATGTCGCCATTCGTCATTTCTATGCTTACAGATAGCGGCAAAGATAGGATGTTGGCTCTGCCACCTGCAGATGAAACTCGCTGTTGCCCGGTACGTTGAACACGTCCCCTGCGGCATACACCTTCCACTCGGTTTCCCCCGGCAGCAGCACGTTCAGTGCGCCGCTAACGACAGTCATCTCTTCAGGCGCCGCAGTACTAAAGGTATATTCGCCTTCAGCCATCACGCCAACACTGGCGCGGCCAGTACTGCTGCTGGTAAAACCGATCGATTTTACTTTGCCGGAAAAGTATTCATTACTTTGAAGCATACAACTGGCCCTATCTCGTGATTAAGTTGAGAACCAATATAGGGGGCTGACGTTCCACCTGTCACGCAAAATTACGCCAACAGCTCCGAAGCCAGTCGGGCAATCAACACATTAGACAGAAGAACCGGGACATCCAACGATTTTTGCAGTAAATCGCGATGGCGTTGATTGAACCCCAGACAATCCAGCATGATCACATCCGCGCCTTGCTCCAGCAGTTCTTTCCCGGCATCAATCAATTGTTGTTCGCTACCTTCGATCGGATTCGCCACGGCATACACTGGTGGAGTTTGTAACACCTGCCATTTTTGCGTCTGGGCTTTGAGCAATTCGGTGACGGGGACAATAACCCCGACCTGATGCCCATCGACAATCGAGGCCACCAGCGGAGGGATAATACGTAACGGCTCCAGCAGAATGCTATTGCGGGCGGTCAGGCGAGCGATTGAGGCGGTACTCATCAGCAGGATCACGTCAAAACCCTGGTTATCCAGCACCTCCACGATACTTTGCAGCGAGCGCTCTACCTTCTGGCGTGAGACATGCGCAAGTTGGTGGTCGCTGAGCAGCGTTAATAAAGGCTCGTCACCGGGCGAAACGCCGTACTCAGCCATCACATCTTCTCGCCGCATCTGTCCAAGCAGACTGTGGTGAGTAATGTGCTGTTCATCGATATATTCCGTCAGGAGCGGTAACACCTCACACATCGGCACTACGCCAATCGTGAGGATAGCCAACGACGCACTCATTTGTTGCTCCACCATCTTCTTACTTTGCTGTGAAATCCCGGGCAAGTGCCGGGCGCTGACCTGCGCTACAAATGCTCAAAAGCGTAGCAGCTGATCGGCGGTGTATTGTGTAAAGATTCCAAATCATTCCGGTACTGGATTGTTATTGCTTAATTTTCAATTTTAACGGTATACGGCGAAATTTAAGAAAATGTGATGAACGCCCGTCCTGGCACTTTTCAGACTCGTGCCAGGACGGTGCTTAATATCAGGTTTTATCGGGGTCTTCGTAGCGTTTTTTGGCATCCATGGCTTCCTGCGCAGAAGGATGCTCACTGATCAACGTATTCGGTTTAGGGTGATCGGCTCGAAGTTGATACCAGGTTACCGTCTGGCCTGGCGTCCCCTTTTCAACCGTAACAATGTTCGCTTGACGTGGGTAAGGTGGTTTTGTCGGCATAGTTCTTCCTTTTCACTGGATGAACATTAAGTATAGACACCGCCCTGTAACCGTGGCGCTGCCTGCGCCAGTATCTCAAGAATGTCTTCCACCACCTGCGCAGGTTTATGGGTGGCATCAACGATGTAGTGCGCAGCTTCACGGTACAGAACATCGCGCTGGGCGAGCACTTCCTGCACCTCTTCAGTCAACGGCTTACCGGTTAAGGTTGGGCGCAATCCCTCTTCAGGCGTGGCCTCCAGACGATCAACCAGTACTGATACCGGTGCGCTTAAATAGATAACCACGCCGTGGCTGCGCATGTAATGACGATTAAATTCGGTAAGAATGATGCCGCCGCCGGTCGCAACAACCGTTGCCGGGGCTGTGACGGCCTGCAGAGCGCTCGTCTCCTGGGCACGAAACCCTTCCCATCCTTCTCTTTCGACGATCTCCGCCACGGTCATCTGCACGTGCGATTGCAACCAGCGATCGGTATCGACAAACTGGAAATCGATAGCCTTCGCCAGCGCCATACCGGTAGTTGTCTTACCACACCCCCGGGGGCCGACAAGATAAAGAGGTTGCGTCATTACAGAAATTCCCCAGGGAGCCGCGAGCGAGCGGGATCTGATGCGGTTAAAGATATAATCATATCACCAAACTAGTACATCGCCAAAACGTAAAGAAAAAATTACATACAGGGTAGAGATACCTATTAACCCCTACTATAACAAGAATTCACCATGAATAAAGTGTAAATAATAAATTACACGCTTTATTTTCTACGCTGTACTTCCAGCCACCACTTATCAAGCTCAGCAGCAAAATGCTGCCTGTCTCGTGGTGAAAGGCTGTCCGGCCCGCCGGTCTGAATACCGCTGGCGCGTAGCGTATCCATAAAATCACGCATCATCAGACGCTCACGGATCGTGGCTTCGGTATAACGTTCACCGCGCGGATTAAGCGCCGCCGCACCTTTTTCAATGACTTCTGCCGCCAGCGGGATATCCGCTGTTATCACTAAATCACCGGCATTACACTGGCGCACAATCTCGTTATCCGCCACGTCAAACCCAGCGGGAACACGTAATGTGCGGATAAACCGCGAAGACGGGACGCGCAAACTTTGGTTGGCTACCAAAATAAGCGGCATCTGCATGCGCTCAGAAGCGCGGTACAAAATATCTTTAATCACATTCGGACACGCATCGGCATCCACCCATATTGTCATAATTTCTCCCCACTGATGTGCAGTTGCACATTGTCGCGTGCTTTTACTTTCAGGCAAAGTGCTGTTTATCCTTCTGCACATATTCAATCCGCGCTAAGCTTAGCTTTCCCAGGTAAAACAATGAATATCACGCATAGGGAGTGACAAAATGGACAAGAAAATCGGTTTTATCGGCTGCGGTAATATGGGCAAAGCGATACTTGGCGGCATGATCGCCAGCGGCCAGGTTCTCCCCGGACAAATCTGGGTCTACACCCCTTCCCCCGATAAAGTCGCTGCATTGCACGACCAGTACGGTATTAATGCGGCGCAGTCTGCGCAAGAGGTCGCGCAAATCGCTGACATCGTTTTTGGGGCCGTAAAACCAGGCATCATGATTAAAGTGTTGAGCGAAATTACCTCCAGCCTGAACAAAGACTCCCTGGTCGTCTCGATTGCCGCTGGCGTCACCCTCGATCAGCTCGCCCGCGCGCTGGGCCACGACCGTAAAATCATTCGCGCGATGCCAAACACGCCGTCACTGGTGAATGCCGGAATGACCTCCGTCACACCGAACGCCTTAGTCACGCCAGAAGACACGGCCGACGTGCTGAATATCTTCCGCTGCTTTGGCGAAGCGGAAGTCATTGCGGAGGCAATGATTCATCCGGTCGTTGGCGTCAGTGGTTCAGCACCGGCCTATGTCTTTATGTTTATTGAAGCGATGGCGGACGCCGCCGTGCAGGGTGGCATGCCTCGCGCGCAAGCTTATAAATTCGCGGCGCAGGCAGTAATGGGGTCGGCAAAGATGGTGCTGGATACGGGTAAACATCCCGGAGAACTGAAGGATATGGTGTGCTCGCCTGGCGGAACCACCATTGAAGCGGTACGCGTCCTGGAAGAACGAGGTTTTCGTTCATCAGTGATTGAAGCGATGATTAAGTGCATGGAGCAGTCGGAAAAACTCAGCCGCTCCTGAGTTAACACCGCCGGACGTCAGGCCGCCGCCTCAGTGCGGTTACGTCCGGAATTCTTTGCTTTGTAGAGCGCCATATCCGCCGACTTTAACCATTCTCGATAATGCTCGGTTTCTGCGGTCAGCGGCGCAACGCCCACGCTGATCCGCAGAGCAACCTGCGGCGCGCAGGATAAACGCAGTTGCCCAAGTCGTTCGTGAACGCGAGACATCGCCGCAATCGCGCTGGTTGCCGGCGTGCCGCACATAATCACCGCAAACTCATCACCGCCAAAGCGCCCGATCACGTCGCTACCGCGTAAGGTCATCTGCAACTGGCGGGTCAACGCGACAATCGCCTGGTCCCCAACGTCGTGACCCCAGGTATCATTGATGCTCTTGAAATGGTCGATATCGATAATCAGTAACGTGGCGTCACGCTGGTAGCGGCGGCAATTATCAAATTCATTACGCAGTAACAGTTCCCAATGGCGGCGGTTATACACCCCAGTCATGCCATCTCGCGTACTCATCACCTGTAAACGGCGTTTATGTTCCGCCAGCTTGATGACCGTCTGGTAACTGACCCAGGCAAACAGCAGCGGATAAATCACCAGTACCGGCAGCGTCAATAGCACGCTAAGTTGAGTACTGCTAAAAGCGACGGAGATATCGGTTAACTGTAACGTCACCAGGCATGAAACCATCATCAAAACGGCGCCGGCGATGAATATTCGCATCCCGCCTGCGCCCATCAGGTTGATGCAGATAATCATCAGCAGCGCCGTGGATGGCAACAGGTTTACGCCCATAATCCCTATCCACATACCGGCAAGAATGGCATCGGCTTTTAAGTTGGTAAATTCGCTATGCAGAGGATCGTCGGCTTTGCTGGCCAACTGCCAGGCCAAATGCGGCCAGACAAACGCCCATCCCACCAGTAATAGCCACCAGCCACCGGTAATGGGCTGAGCAACTAATACCGACGCGATAGGGAAAAACATTCCCCCCAATCCCACCGCTCGCGGCAGCCTGATTCGTCGGGCGAATCGCAGACCGGAACGTTGGTGGTCATTTTGATGAAGCGATAAAAATGCTTCATTCGGGACGACCTTCTTTTGATAAAAGTTTTCATCATTCATTGTATTTGGGAATATTCTGAAACAAATTTCCCAAATTATAGGAAGGGGTCTGGTGGCGGAAGTATGATATTTCGGGTGAGCGATTTTACCTGCTCACCCGTAAGTGCTACGCAGATTTCTTCAGGCAAGCGCTCATAAATTTATTACGATCATCACCTTTCAGAGACTGCTCCGTCGCCTTAACGTTACATTCACGCATTTTTTGCTGCTGCGGCGTCAGGCTCTTTTCCTCCGGCGCAGATTTACTGTTTTTCAGGCAATCACTCATATATGTCTTACGCGCTTCCCCTTTTAAGGTCTGCGCCGTTGCCTGCTGATTGCAGGTGGTCATACGCTGTTGTTGCGGGGTTAAAGTCTTCTCGGCAGCACCGACGGTAGTTAAAAAAATCAGACCAAAAAGCAGCGTCATTAATAATGTAATTTTCATAGCATCCTTCTTTTCTGAACGACAACACACAGGTAAGTTTGGCTGCTAACGATAAAAATACCACCCGGCGGCAAAAGTATTGCCGCCGGGCGTCGGGTTATTTCAGTCCTAACGCCGATTTCATGGTGTAAAACAGGTCGGTTTGATCGGTCAGGCCGACCACATTCGCCGCATGCGGGCCATAGGCTGCAATCCGCAGTTGGCTGCCGGTGTGCTCCTGAGATTCCTCTTCAGAGTTGCCGTAGCTGATGACCATGACAGCGCCATCTTTGGTGTTCAGCGCCTGGGTCAGGCCTGGTGCTTTGGTATCCGGCGCGACAATCTGGCTGGCATGTGCGTGGTCAGCGGTTACCACCACCAGGGTGTTGCCATCTTTCTTCGCAAAGGCAAGCGCGCGCTGTACCGCTTCGTCCAGATCGACCGTTTCACCAATCTGTCCGCACGGGTTGGCGGCGTGGTCCTGTTTATCGATTGACGCCCCTTCCACTTGCAGGAAGAAACCTTTCTCATTTTTGCTTAACAGCTCAATCGCTTTATCCGTCATCTGCGCCAGCGTTGGCACGCTGTCGTCACGCTTTGGATTTGGCGTACAGGTCACAACCGGCTTATCCAGATTGCCATGATAAGACGCTTTCGGACCTTCCCAGCGCACGGGCATATTGCCGTCAGAGAACAGGCCCAGCAGCGGTTTATCCTGATTAGCTTCGGTAATCGCCGCCAGCGTCGCGGTATCACTCACCATCTGATAACCGCGGGCCAGGGCTTGTTCACGCAACGTTTTACCCTGCCACTCGCCCGCCGCAGCGGTTTCCGCAAACGTTTTGGCCCCGCCGCCCAGCGTAACGTCAGCCCGGGCATTCAGTAATTGTTCGGTGATGGACCCTTTACCGCCTTTTTCCAGCGCATTGGTTGGGCATTTTTCACGTGTCACGCCTGGGCCATAGCACTTACGCGAAGTCACATGGGCAACCAGCGCCGCCGGGGTAGCATCCTGCAATTCAGCGGTAGAAACGTTGCCCGTTGCCAGCCCCGCCGCTTTTGCCATTTCAAGAATTGTGGCGTGATCTTTTTCATGAATATCAACGCCCAGCGCACCATTATATGTTTTCACACCGGTGGTCCACGCCGTCGCGGATGCCGCAGAATCCGTCACATAATCGGGTTTACCCGTTTTCTTATCCAACGCATAGTGCGTGTATTGTCCGGTCAACGGTAAAGCATCAATTCCTTTAAAAAAGCCGCCTGCGCCTTCGGCATAATTTCGCGCGGCCGTTATTTCTGAGTCCCCCATCCCATCGCCAATCAATAAAATAATATTTTTGGCCGGTTTATCGCTCAGAGATTCGCGCAGAGCCGCCGTTTGATCGGCAGACAATCGGCGGGCGCCGCCCGGCGTGGTGATATCACCCTGAGCGGCACGATTATCCATAACCGCTATGGCAGAGGTTTCTGCATTAATAACCGGGGTAAACAGCAAAGGTAACAGGGCAATAGCGAGTGCGCTTTGTTTCACTTTATTTTCTCCATGTATAAATACGGTAAAATTAAAACAAAGCGACTATAAGTATTTGATGTGACACTTTTATGATAATTTGTGGATGACGCACCACGGATTACTCAAAACGCTTTTGGCACACTCTCGCCAGCGTTATGAACGTTGGTCAGAAACGCAGGCATACGGCCTTCTCCAGCCAAAGCCCCTTCAATTTGGCGAATAAATATTTGCCGATCGTTACACGTCATATTGCGCAGCATTTCGATGATTACCTGCTCCAGCGTTTCAACCTGCGCCGTCAGTTCTTGCGACTCTTCTTCTTTTTGGGCGAGCTTAAGTAACAACTCAGTAACGAGATTTTTCATTTACGTATTCCCTTAACCAAATATAGGCCACGTTATCATTAAGACTCACAACTGCCTAGAGGATGAAAGTTGTATTTTCATAAGAAATAAAACGTTTTGCGAAAACAATCACAACACAAAATAAGGGAGAAGGAGTCTTAGCGCAGAATTTCTCCATATAAAAGGATAAAGGGATTAATAATCACCTGGATATATAAATGCATAATGATGGATTAACAACGCTGACGGGCAGCGTTGTTAATCAGGTACTCAGCGTGCGCAGCGCCGACGTCGCAACGCGATAGCCAGTTGCCAAATGTTGATAAGCACAATGCACGCCGTGGCAATAAACACCCAGCGAAAGCCCGCCATTGCCGAAACCGTTGCCCCCATTAATGGCCCGGCTACGTTGCCGAGATACATAAATGACTGGTTATAACCAAAAATGCGCCCGGTTATCTGGTCGCTGGAGTATTTCACCAGCAGCGTCTGCACCGCGGGCAACATCGCGCCATCGGCAAAGCCGAGCAGAAAACGTAAGATCCCCAACTGCAACGGCGTAGTGACCCATGACATGGCGAAAAACAACACGACGGCGAAGATTAACGTTGCCATTAAAATCCGCTCGGTCCCAATACGATCGCCTAATTTACCTAGCCGGGGCGCAGAAATCAGCGCCGAGATGCCCGGAACCGAAGCAATCAGCCCGCTGAGAAAAGCAATATTAGAACTGTCTGGGACCATTGATTTAATAAACAGCGCCAGAATCGGCCCAATTGAGCCGTTACACAACTGGATCACCATCGTAGTAAAAAACAGGCTGATCACCAGCGCCGGATAAGGCAGCGAGGCAAAGACGGCCTTCCCGCTCAGGCGTTCGCTTTTTTTGATTGTCGGGCGCACACCTTCTTTGATTAAGAACAGCGTGACCAAAAAACTCACTACCAGCAAAGCCGCGGTAATACAGAATACCGCCCGTAAGCCAACGTGGTCGGCAATAAAGCCCCCCATCAGTGGTCCGCCAATAACGCCGCTAATTTGCGCCGTCGAGAGCGTACTCAGCGCCCACCCGCTGCGTTCGCGCGGAACCTGTGAGGCTACCAGCGCCATCGCATTGGGAATATAGCCAGACGTTAACCCCATGACCCCACGCAGCAGAAAAAGCTGCCAGACGTTAGTGGCAAAGGCCTGCAGTAAAATCGCAATCGCCATACCCAAAGAGGCCCGCAGCAGCATTAGCTTGCGTCCTTTACGGTCGGCTAAACTCCCCCACATCGGAGAGACTATGGCTGAAATCAGGAAGGTGACGCTAAACGTTAAGCCGGACCACATTGAGAGTGCTTCATGGGAGCTTACCCCCAGTTGGGAGATATAGAGCGGTAAAAAAGGCAGGATTTGGCTGATTGCCAGGCCGGTGAAAAAGCAACCGAACCATACGGAAATGAGGTTGACTCTCCAGGATTCCATAGGGACTCATAACGATAAGTAGCTGAAAACTGTGAGTAGCTTAACAAATTACTTAGCCAAATAAGGGTCCACAGGTGCGATATATCACAGTTTAGGATTTTATCTTCCCGCTCATCATATTTGTGATATACCTCACATCAACCCCACAATATCAGCAGGGGTTTATGCTCCGCGTCCGTTCTGCGCGTTTGCGCTTATCTGTTCCTCTGTTGCCCACCAAAACAATCTGCCAGAAGCCGAGGAAACCTGCGTTTTGTCGTGGTAATGTATGTGCTTTGCATTCATGGAATGGGTTTTTAAGATGGCAAAGTTGCGGGTAGGAATCGTATTTGGTGGTAAATCAGCGGAACATGAAGTGTCATTGCAATCGGCAAAAAATATTGTCGATGCCATCGACAAGACTCGCTTTGACGTTGTGCTGTTAGGTATTGATAAGCAAGGACAATGGCACATTAGCGATGCCAGTAACTATCTGCTCAATTCAGATGATCCAGCGCATATTGCGCTGCGTCCTTCCGCGACCAGCCTGGCTCAGGTCCCGGGTAAACAAGAGCACCAGTTGATCGATGCGCAAAACGGTCAGCCACTGCCAACGGTCGATGTTATTTTCCCGATCGTACACGGCACGTTGGGTGAAGATGGCTCTCTGCAGGGTATGCTGCGCGTGGCGAATCTGCCGTTCGTCGGTTCTGATGTCCTGGGTTCTGCGGCCTGTATGGATAAAGACGTGACCAAACGTCTACTGCGCGATGCCGGATTAAACATCGCGCCATTTATTACGCTCACTCGCGCCAATCGCAACCGCATCAGCTTTGCCGAGGTGGAATCCCGCCTTGGCCTGCCGCTGTTTGTGAAACCAGCCAACCAGGGCTCGTCCGTTGGCGTCAGTAAAGTGACCAGCGAAGCGCAATACAATCAGGCCGTCGCGCTGGCATTTGAATTCGACCATAAAGTCGTGGTGGAACAAGGGATTAAGGGCCGCGAGATCGAATGCGCGGTGCTGGGCAACGATCAACCGCAGGCCAGTACCTGTGGCGAGATCGTGCTGAACAGTGATTTTTACGCTTACGACACCAAATACATTGACGATAACGGTGCCAAAGTGGTTGTTCCGGCAGCGATCGCACCGGAAGTTAACGATAAGATCCGCGACATTGCTATTCAGGCTTATCAGGCGCTGGGCTGCGCCGGTATGGCGCGCGTGGACGTTTTCTTAACCGCAGAGAACGATGTTGTGATCAATGAGATCAATACGCTGCCGGGCTTTACCAACATCAGCATGTATCCAAAACTGTGGCAGGCGAGCGGCTTAGGCTATACCGATTTGATCACTCGCCTGATCGAACTGGCGCTGGAACGTCATGCGGCGGATAGCGCGTTGAAAACCAGTATGTAAATCCGCCTGGATGCCTGATCGAGAGCTATTGGGCATCCTTTGCTTCTTCTTCATCTTCCACGCGGCGACGGATAATTAATCCAGCCAGCCAAAAGCTAATCACCCACGTCACCAACCCCACCGCATAGGTCTGCCATCCCTGCGCTTCAAAACCCAGTAAGCCGACCACACCGTTCAGAATAAAGATAAGCCCAATAGCGAAGGCATAGTAGTGCCAGTCTCGGCGGATTTTAACAGGCAGGTTCATAACGGCTCCGGTGGAAATACAACGTGAAAGCGCATCCTCGCACATTTCCTCATAGACGTCTGTGGCCTGTGCGGAATTTCTGAAATGTAACTTGATCTCACTTAAGGTTACGTAATTGTGACAATCAGCAAAAAACCGAGATCCAGGAATAATCTCTACCTGAAATTACCATCATTCTGATATTGACATTGCCGATCACCTGTCAGACTCACTGTCAGTTCCAGGCATCACGTCAAAAAAGCAGGTTATTTCCGGAGGTCTTTATGGCTGATTTTACGCTCTCAAAATCCCTGTTTAAGGGCAAGCATCGGGATACCTCCTCCCTGCCCGGCAACATTGCGTATGCCGTATTTGTGCTGTTTTGCTTTTGGGCAGGCGCGCAGGTTTTAAATCTGTTGGCCCACGCTCCCGGCATCTATGAACAGCTGATGCAGTTGCAAATGCAAGAGACAGGACGCCCACGAGTTGAAATTGGCTTAGGCGTCGGTACCCTTTTTGGGCTGGTCCCTTTCCTTGCCGGAAGTCTGATTCTTGGCGCCATCGCGGCATTCGTGCGCTGGCGCCGCCGTCATCATAACGATGACTGACCCATACATTTCGCCCGACGATCGTCCACGCGTTTCGCAAACCACGCGGTAGTCAGATTACGTGTAATCTTCGGGCTTTCCAGCTGAATGCCTGGCAGCATTTCACGGGGTAGCGCTTTCCCAGTCTTCGCTTCCGCCAGCTTATAGACCTTCTCGTACAGCGCGGTATCCTCAAAGGCCAGACTGTCACCTTTTTGCAGTTGGCGGTGGATCTCACTCTCGCTCATCCCCAGCTTCCCGGTCAGTTTACGTACCGCCAGCTCGGTTTTGCCCGGCTCGCTGCTGCCGTAGAGAATCAAATCACCATCCATCACCAGCTTCACTCCGCTGGCTTTACTGACCGCATTCTGGAAAGCTGCATTGCGGCTGGCATACCATCCCGCATTGAAATCGGCGAAACGGAAGATTGGCGCGCTGTAATTCGCCGGGTAGTTAAGCAGATGATACGTACCGAACCACAGCCCACCGCGGCGGCTGAACACTTCCTGACGAACTGTTCCGGCCATTTTCCACGGATACCCGTCGGCGTGCTGCTCGGCAAACGCGATACTGACCTGCATTGGCCCACCGGTATGTACCGGATTAAGCGAACCAAACAGCGTCTGCCCCATCGGTACCATATTGATAAAATCATCAAAAATGGCGCTAAGCTGTTTTTCCGTTTTCACCGTATCCAGACGCTCGCTGTAGCTTTTGCCCGTTGGCGAGTTAATCTTCAGTGCGGTATGCACCACAAACTGCGGGATATGCATACGCTCGGCGCGCCGGTCGATCTCTTTCCAGGCGATTTTACTTAAGTTTGGAACGGCCGGATCCGCCTGATAGTTTGACTCCTGTTGCGCGACCGCCAGCACCGAACAGATATTTTCAACCGTCGGCGCCAGCTTCTGGCTTTCAAACGTCTTCGCTAAATCCTGCGCCCATGCGTCCCGGTCTTTCACGCTGGCGGGCATTTTCTGGCGCACCACGCTCGCCACATCGACGGCTTTCTCCCCTTTTTTTAGCGGCTGCGCGGGTTGGCTACTACATCCCACCAGCACCAGAGCGGCCAGACCGGACAAGGGGTAAAGACGGGAAACCGTCGACATAACATCTCCTTTTTTATTAACTAAGCGTATGGGTAACTTCCTGAATATCCTGGCCATCAAGCTCACGTTCAAAGCTGCGCAGACGCTTATAAATAGACATCAGTTCGACTAACGTTGTCCAGGAGTTAATCAAATACTGGAACGAGCCGCGCACCTGGCCAAACACGTTGGTGATTTGCGTCATCAGGCCGAGCGTAATCGTACCGGCAACAATCGACGGGAACAGCAGGAACAAGCCGAAAACGTTATCAACCTGCAGGTATAGAATACGGGCGATATTGAAGTACATATAGTGAAAATAGAGGCGGAAATAGTTCTGGCGCACCGCATGGAACAGTTCACGCACCGTCGGCGGGGTCGCACGATTAGCGTCATCTTCGCCGTAAACCAGTTCTTTACGGTAGGCCGCTTCCACGCGCTGGTTTTTAAACTCCAGCCCCGGAAGTTTGATGCCGACTACCGCCAGCAAGCCGGTTCCCATCAACGACCAGACAATCGCGGCAATCACCAGGCCATAAGGAACATGTCCAACAATTGGCAGGTCCGGCACATGGGCTGAGAGAGTGACCAGGACAGGTAAGAAGGCAATCAGCGTCATAATCGCATTGATAAAGCTGACCCCCATATTTTCAAGCGTGGAGGCAAAACGCATGGTATCTTCCTGCACACGCTGCGCCGCGCCTTCGATATGACGCAGATGCTGCCAGTGCGCCATATAGTGTTCGTTCATTGCGGTACGCCAGCGGAATACATAGTGGCTGACGAAGAAGTTGTTCATCACCCCAATGACCACGGCAATCAGCGCAATGCCAAGAAAGATGCCTACTTCATGATAGAACTGCTCAATCTTCACCTTATGCGGCGCACTCAACGCGGACTGAATCAGATCATAGAATGGCGCATACCAGGCGTTGACGGCGACGCCAACTTCAACCAGAAACCAGGTCACGAAAATAATCAGCGACGTGCCCAGTATGGACCAGTACTGCCAGCGGTGCGGGCTGTAGATAAACCAGAACAGCGCGAACACACCAACACAAAGAATGTAATACGCATAAAAAATCAGGTAATCCAGCGACCAGAATCGGGCCGCGCTAATCGGTACGTCTCCCGACGCGCCGGTAATATGTGCAACCCAGGCTCCCCCTCCTCCTTGCCAGAATACAACGGCGACCAGTGCCCAAATAAATGCCGAAATAAAGAACGGCCCCGGCTTTGGGAAAAAAGACTTAAACATAGTGCTCTCCTGCTAACTTCTTATCGTTATGACGACTGCTGTGTATTTGCCACCGTGGAGTGCGGTGGCCAGACGGCTTACGCCCAAAAACACAAGCTGAAACCGACAAGTGTGACCAAAACCGCGGCACTTAGTTCGCCCCCGGGTATGAAGAATTGTTTCTGTGATTTTCACACTCGACAACGTTCCAGCAAGTGCAGATTATCACAGCGTGAGATCACAAAAGCGAACATCCGTAATCCGGGAAACGCTCGCGTTTACTCATCGTTACGTTTTTCACACTATCATTGGCTGATAAGCGCTTTGCAATACGCCGATGAGTAGTATAAATACGCATACGCACGACATCCTTTTTCACTTTCTCTAACTCATGGACACCACCGTTGAAACGTAGTCTGCTTTTTTCTGCCGCGCTGTGTGCGGCGTCATTGACATCTGTCCAGGCGGCACAGCCTATAACCGATCCGGTCTTCGCCTCTGATATCGTCGATCGTTATGCCGACCATATATTTTACGGCAGCGGTGCTACGGGGATGGCGCTCGTGGTGATTGATGGTAACCAGCGCGTATTTCGCAGCTTCGGCGAAACACGCCCTGGCAATAACGTTCATCCGCAGCTGGATTCCGTTATTCGAATTGCCTCTATTACTAAATTAATGACCAGCGAAATGCTGGTGAAATTACTCGATCAGGGTACGGTTAAACTCAACGATCCATTGAGCAAATATGCGCCGCCTGGCGCGCGCGTGCCAACTTATCAGGGCACGCCGATTACGCTGGTGAATCTGGCGACGCATACCAGCGCGCTACCGCGCGAACAACCTGGCGGCGCGGCGAAGCGCCCAGTGTTTGTCTGGCCAACCCGTGAACAGCGCTGGAGCTATCTCTCAACCGCCACGCTTAAAACCGCACCGGGCTCGCAGGCTTCTTATTCCAACCTGGCGTTTGACCTGCTGGCCGATGCGCTAGGAACCGCATCCGGAAAGCCTTATCCGCAGCTGTTTGAAGAAAAAATTACCCGTCCGCTGGGGATGAAAGACACCACCTTTACCCCATCCCCCGATCAATGCAGACGCCTGATGGTCGCGGAAAAAGGCGCCAGTCCTTGCAACAATACCCTGGCGGCAATGGGCAGCGGCGGTGTTTATTCAACGCCCGGCGATATGATGCGCTGGATGCAGCAGTATCTCTCATCTGATTTTTACCATCGTAGCCAGCAGGCCGACCGTATGCAGACGCTGATTTATCAGCGTACGCAGTTAACAAAAGTGATAGGGATGGATGTTCCGGGTAGAGCCGATGCGCTGGGTTTGGGCTGGGTCTATATGGCGCCGAAAAATGGGCGACCGGGAATTATTCAAAAAACCGGTGGCGGCGGCGGCTTCATTACCTATATGGCGATGATCCCGCAGCAAAACGTCGGGGCATTTATCGTGGTGACCCGCTCTCCGCTAACCCGCTTTACCAATATGAGCGACGGTATCAACGATCTGGTTGCTGAGCTGAGCGGGAACAAACCGCAGGTTATTCCTGCATCCTGACTTAATACTCAAAAGGCAAACGGTTAATGCTCACCAGTTTGCCTTTATTCATTTCAATGTAACCACCTTTACGCAATGCCGCGAGAACCTCAGCGACAACTGAGCGTGAAATTCGCGTGCGTTGGTGAATATAGTTCATGACGCCGATACGCGAACGCAGTACGTCGTCCCATTTTGTCATGGATATCAGCGTCGCGCGGATCTGATCGTAGGAGTTATTGCCGATCAGTTGCAGATCGCGCAACTCAAACATGGAGTTTTGCCATGCCAGCCAGCAAAAGGCTTCACGCCAAAGCTGGCATTGTTCAATTATATTTATCGTTTGCGAAGCAGGCAGGTGGTATCCTGTACAATTACTTTCGGTTATTAATTTGTATTGTACATCTGTTTTCATCACGCCATCAGAAAGGCCCATAATAAAAGGTGCCTGTGCAATCCCGACCAGCACGCTTTCCCCTCTACGCAAGGAAACAACACCACTTAAAATAACGAAAGTATCATCACTATTAATATCACCGGAATAAATTATTTCTTTATCGTTCTCACACTCAAAGTGTTTACCATATTTCGCTAAACATTTATCAAGCTTACCAAACTCAAGAAGAGGTTTATTTGAAGATAGCATGTGGGCATTCCTTGCAATAAATGCCCGTCAAATCCGTGACGGGCATTATTCTAAATTAAATTACCTTTTATTTCTCTGCGAGAAAGTTGTTACCAGGTATATTTAACACCAACGTTTGCAGACCAGTCTTGATCGACATCACCGCCACCGAGGTAATTAGCATCGGTGTACGCGCTGAAGTTCTTGGTGAAGCTGAACTGAGTACCCAGCCCAACGCGTACCGCAGAACCTTCTACGCCGTTGTCGATAGAATCACCGTTTACATCAGAATCGTTGTTAGAGTCGTCGTAAACGTAGGCCAGTTTGAAGTACGGGGTCAACGCCTGGTCATCGCTGTAGGCGAAGGTATAACCTGCATCTACACCAAGTTCATAACGCATGCTGTCATAAGACTGACCGTCAACTTTCATGTCGTTGCTCAGCTTATAGTCATCACCAGACTGGAACAGACCGGATACGCTACCGTAAGGGGTTACGTAACCTGCGTCACCCAGCTTCAGGTCATAACCCAGTTTCAAGCCAAAGCCCCAGGCATCAGAAGAGGTGCTGCCATCAACATACTGACCGTTGCTCATGCTGGCAGACAGATCGTTGTTGAAGTGGGAGTAGCTTAAGTTACTGTCAACAAAGATGTTGTTCGCAAAACGAGCAGAAGAGTAGATATAGGCAGTCTGGCTATCCTGATCTACCTGACCGGTACGATCACTCATATCACCTTTCGCGAAGCCTGCCGCAGCACCGACAATCCACTTAGCGTTGTTACCATCGATTTTGGAATCAACACCGACCATGATGCCGTTAACATCCTGATCATAGTTAATGTTGCCGTTATCCGCATCGAAGCTACCGCCGAAGTAGCTCACCCATGCACCACCGTTATCTACCAGACCATGACGCGCGTTAGTCAGACGAGTACCAACGGTGTCTTGTTCCAGGTTCCAGATATTGGTGTTGGCAGACGGAATGCTCAGCGCCATGTTCGCGTAGTCGGTCAGCTCCATCTGCTGCAGAACAACGGTGTTACCCTGCTGCTGAGCCTGATAGGTGTAAGCACCCAGGTCTGCTTTGTTGGCTGCAGAGAAAGTTGCGGTGCTGTTCGTGTCGTTAACGTAGATCAGCTCGTTACCGTTGTAATCAGCAACAGAACCTGCGCCAGTGGCGTTATCGATGCGAACTTTATAGTTACCGGTTGCCGCTGCTACGTGATCACCGTAGTTATCAACTTCAGACTGATCGCCTGAGGTGTCAGAATCGCCGTTACCGTTGATAGTCAGATGACCATCAGAGTTCATCGCGATCACGCCATAACCGTAGTTAGCCTGGCGCGTATCGTTGGTACGATCGTTGGTCAGGTCAGCATTCAACACATAGTTAGCGCTGTTGATGTCGAAAACACCCGCATTAACATGGTTGTAAGCATCGGTGTAGCTGGTTAGATTCAGGGTATCAACCTGCAGCGCGTTTCCGGTGCTGTTGCCCACATCCAGAACGCCGTTGTTGGTGACGTTAATGGTATTGGCATACAGCGCGGCATTAAGCACATTCCAGCCGGCAGAGACATCATCAGCAATCGTTGCGGTACTGTTGTCAATAGACAGCGTATTAGTCGCAACACGACCATCTTCATTGATGTTCAGTGCGGAAGCACCGGTCAGAGTGATGGAGTCAGAAACCAGCGCAGAATCGCCCACGTTGACAACGGAACCGCTGTTGATGCTCAGAGTGTCAATCAGAGAAGTTTTGGTGGTATCCCACTGGGAAGCGCCGTTCAGCGTCACGTTGAACAGACCGCTCTGATAAACGGTATTGCCAACCACATGACCATTTTCGTCATAAGAGGTTGTGTCGCTATCGATACCGTAGGTTGAAGAAGGCCACAAGCTGTTGGCAGCGATATCAATCAGCGTAGCGGTGGCTTCAGTGCCCTCAGCATAGCTTTCGTAAACGCCATCACCATCAACGTCAACCTGATGGACGGACATTGCCGCACCAACCCACTTGCTGCCGTGGTTCAGGGTCAGATCCAGACGGTCAGTACCATCCCAGCCGTTGGTATCCAGATCGGCATCAGTATCACGGTAAGTATCAGCACCGTTCGGGAAGAAGTTCTCATCAAAGTTGCTGGAGAACAGCACATCGCCCATCAGCGTAGCGTTATCAAACGTGGCGGTGGTCTGCATCGCGTTATCTGCATCGGGATGAGCAATAACCGCCAATGCGATATCATTCGCGTTCCAACCGTTACCGTTGTAGTCGCTCGCATTGCTGGTGTTACCAAACCAGCCGGATCTTCCTTCATCAGACCAGGAACCGGAGGTCAGGGTAGAGTCGGTAACAGCGATAGTGTTGTTAAACACTTCGCCGCTGTTTACGCCGGTGATGACGGTATTATCGTCAATATCTTCCCACTCATAACCTTGAGTCAGGGTAATACCCGCAACGTGAGAGTTGTTGGTGATAGACAGATCAACTTCTTGATCCAGAGTGATAGCCGTACCCAGGTTATAAACGTCGACAACGTGCGTATCAGCCACGTCATTATAGGTACCGTTGTAGGTATAATGTTCGTAGTTATCATCGATAGTGGAGTTGATGACGTTCATCGCCAGACGATCGTAGTAATAGTCGGTACCCGTACGGTTAGTACAATCCGTGGTCATACATTCGGATGTCACCATACCGTGAATGGTACTGTTTTTAATCGTCAGGCTGTTATAATTGCCGTTGGTTGACAGTCCATCATCCAGATAATAAGTAGAAATAACGCCGTTGACAGTAGCGTTATTGATTACCGGATAAATATCACCGTTATAAATACTATCAGTGCCGTAATTGTTCCAACCGACATAGCCATCGAAGTAAACGTCATCAACATGTGATGCGTCATTATAATGGGTGAACGTTGTGTACGTCGTCCCAGAAATATCAGTAGAAGCATTCGCCTGAGAAGTGATTGCCAAAGTACAGGCTAATGCTAATTGTGAGACTACAAGTTTCTTTTTCCAAGTGTGCATTTGTCATCCCTCCTCAGGGACGTAATATAGTTGATCCATCAATTATCAATGCAAAGAAAACATTTTATGTTTCGCGGGGACGATTATGCGGTTTCACAAAGGAAAGGTTCAATTATTCTTTGCTAGTCGTCCGAAACCGGACAACACCACGAATACCCTCGCCTCTGACACAAAAGACAAAAAAAACTTATTCTTTCAATGAAATATCTCACAAGACATTTCTGAAGCATATAATTAATAAATAACTCACCACTCACCTAAACAAATAAACAATAAATGAAATGCAATTATTTCCACATCTATAAAAATAAACGCATCGATATTTAAAATAATAAAATAGAAACAAACAAAATAATGAATATGAATAATTTGCCATAAATGTGAATAAATTGCTCTAATGATTCAGCCTTCCACCATGGAAAATCCAGATATAACGCCAACTTTCGTAAACCACCCACCCTCAGGTTCGGGTATACTACGGCCTTCGATTCCACAAACATCAGGCATACCATGACAGACCTAATCCAACGCCCTCGCCGCCTGCGCAAATCACCTGCGCTGCGCGCTATGTTTGAAGAGACAACACTCAGCTTAAATGACCTGGTGTTGCCGATCTTTGTTGAAGAAGAACTCGACGATTACAAAGCTATCGAGGCCATGCCCGGCGTGATGCGCATTCCAGAGAAGCATCTGGCGCGCGAAATTGAACGCATTGCGAATGCAGGCATCCGCTCGGTCATGACCTTCGGCATTTCTCATCACACCGATGACACCGGCAGCGATGCCTGGAAAGAAGACGGTCTGGTGGCGCGCATGTCGCGTATCTGTAAGCAGACCGTACCGGAGATGATCGTCATGTCCGACACCTGCTTCTGTGAATACACCTCGCACGGTCACTGCGGCGTATTATGCGAGCACGGCGTTGATAACGATTTAACCCTTGCCAATCTCGGCAAACAGGCGGTCGTTGCCGCCGCTGCGGGCGCAGATTTCATCGCCCCTTCCGCCGCAATGGACGGACAGGTGCAGGCGATTCGCCAGGCGCTGGATGCCGCGGGCTTTACCGATACCGCGATCATGTCCTACTCCACCAAATTTGCCTCTTCTTTCTATGGCCCATTCCGTGAAGCCGCAGGTACCGCGCTGAAGGGCGATCGTAAAACCTATCAGATGAACCCGATGAACCGTCGGGAAGCGATCCGCGAATCGCTGCTGGATGAAGCCCAGGGCGCAGACTGCCTGATGGTCAAACCGGCTGGCGCATACCTCGATATTCTGCGCGATATCCGCGAGCGCACCGAGCTGCCGATTGGCGCTTATCAGGTCAGCGGTGAATACGCGATGATCAAGTTTGCAGCCCTCGCGGGTGCAATAGATGAAGAGAAAGTGGTGCTGGAAAGCTTAGGCTCGATCAAACGCGCTGGCGCGGATCTGATCTTCAGCTACTTCGCACTGGATCTGGCTGAGAAAAAAATCCTGCGCTAATCACTTTGTTGCCTAATGACGGCTTCGCTTTACCGGACCTACAGGTCGTAGGCCCGGTAAATGAAGCGTCTCCGATAATCATCCCGCCCGAAAAAACGGCTTGTCTCCCAAAATTGTCGCCCGGTGCATAATGCGCCGCTGGGGCAGATAATCCGCATTCGCATAATGCTGCGTCACGCGATTATCCCAAATCGCCACATCGTTGGGCTGCCAACGCCAGCGCACCTGGAACTCCGGTTTAGTGATATGCGCGAACAAAAAGCGCAGTAACGCCTCGCTCTCTTTTTCCGTCACATCGACAATTCGCGTGGTAAATCCTTCATTCACGAACAGCGCCTGCTTCCCGCTCACTGGATGCGTGCGCACCACCGGATGCAGCAGGGGCGGATGCTTTGCCACCGCCTCCAGCCAGCGCTGATGCTCCTCTGGCGTCTGGCGGTATTTATATTCCTGGAAGGATTTACGAAAATCATGCTCTGCCTGCAGGCCGCTCAGCAACTGGCGAAACGGCTCAGATAATGCGTCATAAGCGGCAATCCCGCTGGTCCACAGGGTGTCTCCCCCGGTCGATGGCAGCTCTTTTGCCGCCAGAATCGCACCCGCTGGCGGCGTGTCGATAAAGGTTACATCGGTGTGCCAGTTGTCGTTATCCGGCGGATTATCGTTATGAGTATCCAGCACGATAATCTCTTCAACCCCTTCGGCATGCGGATAGACAGGGTGAATATGCAGATCGCCAAAACGCAGCGCCAGCGCCCGCTGTTGTTGCGGCGTAATCACCTGCTCACGCAGAAACACCACCTGATGGCGCAGTACGGCGTGATAAAGCTGTTCAAACTGATTATCGCTCAGCGGACGCGTCAAATCCGCACCGGTGATTTGCGCGCCAATGTTCGGCCCCAGCGGGGTAATGCTCAGACGTTCACTCATTGTACTTCTCCATGCCAGGGCGTCAGGCGGCGCTGAAGCGCGCGCAGACCCAGTTCTAAAATAAACGCGATAACGGCAATCACCGCGATCCCCGCCAGCACCACATCCGTTGCCAGAAACTCACCGGCTGACTGCACCATAAATCCTAAACCTCGCGTGGCGGCAATCAGCTCTGCTGCCACCAACGTCGACCAGCCCACGCCAAGCCCGATACGCAACCCTGTGAGTATCTCCGGCAATGCCCCCGGCAAAATAACAAACCACAGCACCTGCGTACGGCTGGCTCCCAGCGACTGTGCGGCACGCACTCTCACCTGCTGCGCGCTTTTAACCCCCGCCAGCGCCGACATCGCTACAGGGGCGAAAATCGCCAGATAGATCAGCAGGATCTTGGAGGTCTCACCAATGCCAAACCAGATCACCATCAGCGGCAAATAGGCCAATGGCGGAACCGGACGATACAGTTCAATGATCGGATCGAGAATGCCGCGCATCGTCGGACTCAGCCCCATAGCGATCCCAACCGGAACGCCGAGCAGTACCGCCGCCAGCAGCGCGATAACAATACGCGTCAGGCTCGCCGCCAGATGCTGCCACAGCGTGGCATCCATAAACCCCTGCGGCCCGGCAATAACCATCAGTTTTTGCAAAACCTGGCCCGGCGGGGGTAAAAACAGCGGACTGATTAACTGCAGCGCCGCCACCGTCCACCACACAGCCAGAATGACGACCAGCGTACCAAAGCTTAAGGTAATCTGCCGCGAGAACGGCCAGCGCCAATTCAGCGCGCGCTGGCGACGGGGTTTATCATTAATCACCACGCTCATGAGAATGCCTCCCGTTGTTCAAAGACACGACCTAACACATACTCGCGCATGGCGATAAACTGCGGGTCGGACTTAATGCTGCGGCTCGGCTCTCCGGCCACAAAGCGACGAGCGAAATTCAGCGGCAGACGCTCCAGTACCCGGCCAGGGCCTGGCGACAGCAATACCAGCTCCGTTGCCATAAAAACGGCTTCTTCAATATCGTGGGTAATCAACAGCACCTGTTTGCCAGTCTCATGCCACAACTTCAGCAGCAGGGTTTGCATCTGCTCGCGGGTAAAGGCGTCGAGCGCGCCAAAGGGTTCATCCAGCAACAACAGCTGCGGGTTGGCAGCCAACGCCCTCGCAATGCCGACGCGCTGACGCTGACCACCAGAGAGCTGCCAGATAAAACGTTTTCCCGCATCCTCCAGCCCAACTTTCTGCAACATCTCCCGCGCGATTCGTTGACGTTGGGGCTTCTCCATCCCCGCCAGTTGCAGCCCGAAGGCCACGTTGTCCTGCACGTTGCGCCAGGGCAGCAGGCCTTCGTTCTGGAACACAACCCCGCGCTCTGCGCCTGGACCTTCAACTTTGTTGCCCGCCAGCATAATGCTGCCATGCTGATACGGCACAAACCCGGCAATCAGATTTAACAGCGTGGTTTTTCCGCAACCAGAAGGTCCGAGTACCACCAGCAGTTCGCCACTATCGAGCGTCAGGTTGATATCTTCCAGCACCGGTTTTCCACCGTAGCTGGCGGCAAGATGAGAGATTTGCAGCATCAGCGCCTCCTTATTTATTGCACGAAGCGATCGGTCACATACTGGCTGTAATCCGTCGCGACGGCGGGGACTTTGCCCTGCTCTTTGAGGAACTGCGCGGTGTCGATAATCGCTTTATTCACCGGGCCGGTTAGCTCAGCGGTTTGCTGTTGTGCCGTCAAATAGGTGTTACCTTTCACCAGCCCTGGCACATCCGCCTCCGGTACGCCACTCAAACGCGACAGTTTGCTGATATTCTCCGGCTGTTTCAGCCATTCATCGGGATTAGCGATATAAGGCTGCTGGGCGTCGATGGCGCTTTTGGCAAAGGCTTTCACCACCTCAGGATGCTTCTCGGCAAAATCTTTGCGCACCACCCACACGTCCAGCGTCGGTGCGCCCCACTCGCCAACCTGCGATGAGTCGGTTAATACCTTGCCATCTTTTTCCAGCGCGTTTACCGCAGGCGCCCAGACATAAGCACCATCAATATCTCCGCGCTGCCAGGCGGCAATAATCGCGGGTGGCTGCAGGTTCACAATCTCCACCTGCCCTGCTTTGATACCCCAGTGTTTCAACGCCGCCAGCAGGCTGTAATGGGTAGTGGAAATAAACGGCACGGCAATGCGTTTACCAATCAAATCTTGCGGTTTACTGATGTTTTTCTTCACCACCAGCGCTTCAGAATTGCCGAGTTTTGACGCCAGCAGGAAAACCTCAATAGGCACCTGCTGGCTGGCAGCGACCGCCAGCGGGCTGGAGCCAAGATTACCGATCTGCACATCACCGGATGCCAGCGCACGGACGATGCTCGCACCGCTGTCGAATTTGCGCCAGTCAACGGTAGCCCCGCTCTCTTTAGCAAAGGTGTTATCCGCCTGCGCCACTTTAGCGGGTTCAGCGGAGGTCTGATAAGCAACGGTGACGTTCACCGCCTGTGCCTGAAATGCGATGAATGCCAGTGCGGCAAGTAGTGCGTTACGCGATGAAATAGCCATGATTGTCTGCTCCCCTGTCTTGTTATGGGGGCAGTATTTCGTTGCGGCACAATTTGATAAAGGAATTAAAAATTCTGGCTAATAGCGATCTGTTTTTAGAAAAAAAGCGGCAATGCTTAGCCCGGAAATGCATTTGATTGCAGGCCGGCAAATTATTGCGATTTTGTTACATTCGTTACATATCCGCGCCACGGGGATTGCCAGCGCGGCGCTGGCAGGCATCATAGATGCCATTGTCAGGCAAGAGAGCAAGATCATGATTCATGTTGTGCTGGTGGATGACCATGTGGTGGTGCGTTCCGGCTTTGCGCAATTACTCAGTCTCGAAGACGATCTCAACGTTGCTGGCCAGTACAGCAGCGCGGCACAGGCGTGGCCTGCATTACTGCATGATGACGTCAACGTTGCGGTGATGGATATCGCCATGCCGGATGAAAATGGCCTGAGCCTGTTAAAACGACTGCGGGCGCAGAAGCCCGGTTTTCGCGCCATTATTCTCAGCATCTATGACTCACCCACGTTTGTGCAAAGCGCACTGGATGCCGGTGCCAGCGGTTATCTGACCAAACGTTGCGGACCGGAGGAACTGGTGCAGGCGGTACGATCGGTTGGTATGGGCGGGCATTACCTGTGCGCCGACGCGCTACGGGCGCTACGCGGCGGCGAACAGCCCGCGCAGGTACTGGAGGTACTGACCCCGCGCGAGCGCGAAGTGTTTGATCTGCTGGTCAAAGGCGACAGCGTAAAAGAGATCGCCTTCAAGCTCGACCTCAGCCATAAAACGGTGCACGTTCATCGTGCGAACGTGCTGGGCAAACTGCAATGCCACAGCACCATCGATCTGGTGCATTTTGCACTCGACCACCAGTTGCTGACGGGGCATTAATGTCACGCAGCCTTCGTCATGGGGTTATTTCTCTGTTTATTCTGCTGGCCTGGGGATCGGGCTGGCTGATGCTGTGGACGCTGGGTTTTACCTGACCCACAACGGCCAGCAGGCAGCGCTATTCCTGCCGCACGGCGTCTATCTCGCCCTGCTAATCCTGCTTTCTCGCCGTTACTGGCCCGCGCTGGTACTGCCGCCGATGCTGATGCTGTTCTGGCTGCACAGCGAGCAATTAGTGAATGGCTATATCCTGCTGGCTGCGCCGTTGATTAGCCTGATCCCGGCGAGTATCGGCCAGTCATACTGGCACCGCTTCCCCCTTTACTGGCAGCGCTTAACGCTGCTGCTGGCCGCGGTGACGATCACGTCATTGCTCAATACCCTCCTGCTTTCACCGTTTATCCAAAGCCCGGCAACGTTAATTGGCCTGGCATCGTTTACTGGCGGCGTACTGCTGACGCCGTTTGTCTATCTGATCTATGAGTTTCTGCGCCAGCAGCACCGCTATCATTTGCTCGGACTGGATACCACCAATCCCCCCCTGCGTACCTCGCTTATCATCTGGTGCAGTCTGTTTTTCATTATTGGCATAGGTACCCAGATGGTGCTGTCACCAGAGATCGAGCGCCTGCTGCTAATCGTGGTGTTCTTACCGAACGTGGTGATGGCGTGGAAATTTGGCTGGCAGGGCGGCGTGTTGTCCGGACTGCTCGGCAGCATGATGATCACCATCGCCCGGCAAATCGGCGTCGGGTTCAGCAATTTACTGGAGTTGGAGATTTTCCTCGCCACCCAGGCGCTGCTGGGCATAGGGCTGGGGATCGCTATCAGCCGCCAGCAGCATCTGGCGCAAAACCTGCACCATTATCGCCAGCGTCTGGAAGCCGAACTGGCAGCGCGACGCGCGCTGACCGAACAACTGATCCGCACCGAGGAAAATACGCGCAAAAGCCTGGCGCGGGAGCTACACGACGAAATTGGTCAGAACATCACCGCCATTCAAATTCAGTCGCAACTGGTCAAGCGCGCGCCGGGTCGCGAGCAAACGCTTGAAGCGGCAAATCAGATCAACGACCTTGCCCGGCGCATTCACCACTCCACCCGCCAACTGCTGCGCCAGCTACGACCGCCCGCGCTCGATGAACTGGCCTTTAAAGATGCACTGCATCATCTGGTGAATGAATTTGCCTTTGCCGAACGCGGCATTCGCTGTTGGTTTGACTATCAGCTTGAAAATACGCCAGAAAATGAAACGGTGCGTTTCACACTGTATCGCCTGCTGCAGGAGTTGCTCAATAACGTCTGTAAACATGCCGACGCCAGCGAAGTGTCGATTACGCTGCGCCAGCAGGAACACCGCGTATTTCTGCACGTCGCTGACAACGGTGTAGGTATTCTCGCGGAGAAAATCCCCGGGTTCGGTATCCAGGGGATGCGTGAGCGGGTCAGCGCCCTTGGCGGCGAACTGACGCTCGAATCGAACAACGGCACGCGGGTAATTGTTAACCTGCCCACAAATTTGCAACAAATCAGCCGTTAACCAGGAAAAAGTCTTAGTCACTGCGGACTTTATCTCATCCCATTTTGCTTTCACTTTCCTATAGTCAGCACAAACGGAGGCTGCCATGCATGCACGTGCATCACGCGAAACAGACCAACAATACCGGGCGCTACGCCCCCGGCTGCTGATGTGTATGGTGATTGGGTACGCCGCGTTTTATCTGACGCGCAAAAGTGTTAACTACGTCCTCCCGGCGCTGCAAACGGATCTGGGTCTGGATAAAGGCGATATCGGCCTGCTGGGATCGCTGTTTTATCTGACCTATGGCCTGTCGAAATTCACCGCCGGGCTATGGCACGACAGCCACGGACAGCGCGCGTTTATGGGCATTGGCCTGTTTGCCACCGGCGTTTTAAACGTGCTGTTCGCCTTTGGTGAATCGCTGACGCTGCTCCTGGTGGTCTGGACGCTGAACGGATTTTTTCAGGGCTGGGGCTGGCCGCCCTGCGCCCGACTACTGACTCACTGGTACTCGCGCAACGAACGCGGCTTCTGGTGGGGCTGCTGGAATATGTCGATCAACATCGGTGGGGCCATCATCCCGCTGATTAGCGCCTTTGCCGCCCACTGGTGGGGTTGGCAGGCAGCCATGCTGGCGCCGGGAATAATCAGCATGGCGTTAGGCATCTGGCTCACCCTGCAACTGAAAGGCACGCCCCGGGAAGAAGGCTTACCCACGGTTGGGGAATGGCGGCAAGACCCGCTGGAGTTGCGTCAGGAGCAGCAAAGCCCGCCGATGGGACTGTGGCAAATGTTACGCACCACCATGCTGAAGAACCCGATGATCTGGCTACTCGGTGTGTCATATGTGTTGGTCTATTTGATCCGCATTGCGCTCAACGACTGGGGCAACATCTGGCTGACGGAAAGCCACGGTGTGAACCTGCTCAGCGCCAATGCCACGGTAATGCTGTTTGAAGTCGGCGGCTTGCTGGGGGCGCTGTTTGCCGGATGGGGATCGGATTTGCTGTTCAGCGGTCAGCGTGCCCCAATGATTTTGCTGTTCACACTGGGGCTGATGGTCTCCGTCGCCGCGCTGTGGCTGGCGCCGGTGCACCACTACGCGCTACTGGCAGTGTGTTTCTTTACCGTGGGCTTTTTTGTGTTTGGCCCACAGATGCTAATTGGCCTCGCGGCCGTGGAATGCGGACATAAGGCGGCGGCAGGTTCAATTACTGGTTTTCTCGGGCTGTTCGCCTATCTGGGGGCCGCGCTGGCGGGTTGGCCGCTGTCGCTGGTCATAGAACACTACGGCTGGTCGGGAATGTTCAGTTTGCTCTCGGTTGCCGCTGTCTTTATGGGTTTATTGCTGATGCCATTGCTCATTGCGGGCATTCCCCCTTCTCTCAGTCAAAGGATAAAACAATGAAACTGACGCTTACCTCTACCCTAATTGCCTCCGCTCTGACGCTGGCAGCCTTCAGCAGTGCAGCTCAGGCGCAGGGTCGTCTGGTGGTGTATTGCAGCGCCACCAACGAAATGTGCGAAACCGAAACCAAAGCCTTCGGTGAAAAATATGATGTGAAGACTTCATTCATTCGCAACGGCTCAGGCAGTACGCTGGCGAAAGTGGATGCCGAGAAGAAAAACCCGCAAGCGGATGTCTGGTACGGCGGTACGCTGGATCCACAGTCTCAGGCCGGTGAAATGGGGCTGCTGCAGCCGTATAAATCACCAAACCTCGAACAAATCATGGAGAAGTTCCGCGATCCGGCAAAAGTAAAGGGCAACCTCTCCTCGGCGGTTTATGTCGGTATTCTGGGCTTTGGCGTCAATACCCAGCGCCTGAAAGAGAAAAACCTACCGGTGCCAAAATGCTGGAAGGATCTGACCAAACCGGAATACAAAGGCGAAATCCAGATTGCTGATCCGCAAAGCTCCGGTACCGCCTATACCGCACTGGCGACTTTTGCCCAACTGTGGGGGGAAGACCAGGCCTTTGACTACCTGAAACAGCTCAACGCCAACGTCTCGCAGTACACCAAATCCGGCATTGCCCCGGCGCGTAACGCCGCCCGTGGCGAAACGGCTATCGGCATCGGTTTCTTGCACGACTACTCGCTGGAAAAAGAACAGGGCGCACCGCTGGAACTTGTCTCACCGTGCGAAGGTACCGGTTATGAAATCGGCGGTGTCAGCATCCTGAAAGGCGCGCGCAACCTCGATAACGCCAAACTGTTCGTTGACTGGGTACTGTCGAAAGACGCGCAGGAGTTGGCGTGGAAGAAAGGTAAATCCTATCAGATCCTGACCAACACCACCGCCGAAACGTCCCCTAACTCGCTGAAGCTCGACGACCTGAAGCTTATCAATTACGACATGGATAAGTACGGCTCGACCGACGTGCGTAAAGCCCTGATCAATAAGTGGGTCAGCGAAGTGAAGATGGGTAAATAACCCCAGATTTGCGTTCATTTGCCGGATACGGCCTCAACGCCATATCCGGCCTGAAATACCGGAACCGCTATGTCACACACACTTGCACTCCATCCCGTGAAAAAACGGGATGCGATATTTCTTTGGATTTTACTCGGCTGGCTGGCGTTTGCCCTGCTGCCGAGCTGGAGCCTGGACTACGGTCTGCTGGAATCGACGCGCGAAGAAATTCTCGCCGCCTACGGCTGGTCACAGTTCAATATCAGTTGGCTCTGGTATCTGCTGCCAAGCCTGCTGCTGGTGCGCCCGTTCCATGAAGCCAGACGCGAACAGCGCAGCCGCCATTATTTTGACGCGGGCTGGGCGTTTTTCTGTATGGCGTTTATCGTCGCCAGCGCGACTATTGAGGGACGCGGCTTAGGCTATGCCACCATCGTGCTGTTTGTGGCACTTGGCGCGATCATGACCCTGGCGCTCACCCGTTTGGAATGGCTGGGCGGCGACCGTTTCGTCATCGGCTCGCTCACCGCGATTGTCGCGCTGATCGGTATTTTTATCGTCTGGCCAAGTATCGCTATTTTCATTCCGATGTTCACCAACGACGCCGGAGAATTTGCTCCGCTGGCGTTTATGAATGTGCTGTCGCAGGCGCATATCATTCAGGTGATCCTCAACTCGATTATGCTGTCGATTGCCGTCGGCGTCGGCTGTACCTTCTTTGGCCTGGTGCTGGCTATCTACACCACCCGTATTGCGAAACGCAGCGCCATTATTGGACGTATTTTCTCGATTCTGCCGATCGTCACCCCGCCGTTTGTTGTGGGTTTAGGCGTAACGCTGATGATGGGACGCTCCGGTTACATCACCGAATTTATGGTCGAATGGTTTGGTTTGACCAACACCAACTGGCTGTACGGTTTTACCGGCATCTGGCTGGCGCAGGTGCTGGCCTTCACTCCGATGGCGTTTATGATCCTCGACGGGGCGATCAAAACCATTCATCCGTCGCTGGAGGAGGCGTCATACACCCTGCGCGCCAGCCGCTGGCAAACCTTTAACGGCGTGTTTGTCCCGCTGCTAAAACCGGCGCTGGCAAACGCCTTTTTAATTGTGGTGGTGCAGTCGCTGGCCGACTTCAGTAACCCGCTGGTGCTTGGCGGTAACTTCGACGTGCTGGCAACGCAAATCTACTTCTACATCACCGGTTCCCAGCTCGACTACCAGGCCGCCAGTACGCTGGGTGCCTTCCTGTTACTGTTCTCGCTGCTGGTGTTCTGCGTGCAGTACATGTGGATTGGTAAACGCTCGTACGTCACCGTTTCCGGTAAATCCTATCGGGGCGACGTGCAGCCGCTGCCGGTAACGCTGGTATGGAGCGTGGTCGCGCTGCTGGCGGTGTGGATTGCCTTTAACGCCCTGCTCTACGGCAGCATTTTCTACGGCAGTTTCACCGTTAACTGGGGCGTGGACTACACCCTGACGCTGGCCAACTTTACCAAACTGTTCGGTCAGGGAATGAGCGACGGCGCGTGGCCTTCACTGCTCGACACCCTGCTCTACGCCGGGATTGCCGCGCCGATCACCGCTATCTTTGGCCTGCTGATCGCATGGGTTGTGGTGCGTCAGCAGTTTAAAGGCAAAAAAACCATCGAGTTCACCACTATGCTGTGCTTTGCCGTTCCGGGCACCGTAGCGGGCGTATCGTACATTCTGGCCTTTAACAGCGCCCCGGTATACCTCACCGGCACCGCCGCCATCGTGATTATCTCAATGGTGATGCGTAACGTCCCGGTCGGTATCCGGGCAGGCATTGCGGGCTTAGGCCAAATCGATAAATCGCTGGATGAAGCCTCGCTCAGTCTGCGTGCCGGTTCCCTGCGCACCATTACGCACATCCTGTTGCCGCTGCTGCGCCCGGCGATCCTCTCAGCGCTGATCTACAGCTTTGTGCGCGCCATTACCACCGTCAGCGCCATTGTGTTCCTCGTCACGCCGGATACCCGCGTGGCCACGGCCTACATCCTGAACCGCGTAGAAGACGGCGAATACGGCGTGGCGATTGCCTACGGTTCCATTTTGATCGTGGTGATGCTGGCGATTATTTTCATCTTTGACTGGCTGATCGGTGAATCACGTACCTCCCGTTCAAAAGCCAAAAACCAGGCGTAATGGAGCGCACTATGACTCAGAAAAATTTCGTTGAACTGCGCAACGTCACTAAACGATTTGGCAGCAACACGGTTATCGACAATATCAATCTCACCATTCCGCAGGGGCAAATGGTAACGCTGCTCGGCCCGTCCGGCTGCGGTAAAACCACCATCTTGCGTCTGGTTGCCGGGCTGGAAAAACCGAGCGAAGGACAAATTTTCATTGATGGCGAAGACGTTACCCATCGTTCTATTCAGCAGCGCGATATCTGTATGGTGTTTCAGTCATATGCCCTGTTCCCGCACATGTCGTTAGGGGAGAACGTCGGTTATGGCCTGAAGATGCTCGGCGTGTCGCGCGCGGAGGTGAAAACCCGCGTCAAAGAGGCGCTGGCGATGGTGGATCTGGAAGGATTTGAAGACCGCTTTGTCGATCAGATCTCCGGCGGTCAGCAGCAGCGCGTGGCGCTGGCCCGTGCGTTGATCCTCAAACCGAAAGTGCTGCTGTTTGATGAACCGTTAAGTAACCTGGACGCCAACCTGCGTCGCAGTATGCGCGACAAGATCCGCGAGCTGCAAAAGCAGTTTGATATCACCTCGCTGTACGTCACCCACGATCAAAGCGAAGCCTTTGCGGTTTCCGATACCGTATTGGTGATGAACAAGGGACACATCATGCAGATCGGCTCGCCGCAAGATCTCTATCGCCAGCCCGCCTCCCGCTTTATGGCGAGCTTTATGGGCGATGCCAACCTGTTCCCGGCCACCTTCAGCGACAGATACGTTGATATCTACGGCTATCATCTGCCGCGCCCACTGCACTTTAGCGATCAAGGCGAGGGCATGGTAGGCGTGCGCCCGGAAGCGATCACGCTCAGCGACCGCGGCGAAGAGAGCCAGCGCTGCGTAATCAGCCATGTCGCGTATATGGGACCCCAATATGAGGTCACGGTGGAGTGGCACGGACAGGAGATTTTATTGCAGGTCAACGCTACGCGTCTGCAGCCGGACGTCGGCGAGCAGTATTATCTCGAAATCCATCCGTACGGCATGTTTGTGCTGGCGGATGCGGCATAAAGTGTTACCCATGTTTCCGGTTCATACCGTATCGCCATCTGGCAAAAAATGCCCGATGGCGGCTTACGTCTTATCGGGCCTGGGCCTGAACTTTTAACGCGGCAATATCCGCAGGCGTGGTGCGACAGCACCCGCCAATCAATCGTGCGCCAGCGGCCTGCCACTGTGGCAGATAATCGGCCAGTTGCGCACAAGACTCACCGTGATGATGCCAGGTTTTGCTCGCGGCATCGTACTGCTCGCCCGAATTCGGATACACCACCAGCGGCAGCGCCGTTAAGCCGTGTAAATGCTGCAACGCAGCGGTGGTGTTTTCCAGCGCAATGCAGTTAATGCCTAACGCCACCACCTGCGGATAATCCGCCAGCAACGCGACCACGTCACGCAGCGGCGTACCGTCGCTCAGGTGCTCGCTGTCACGCAGAGTAAATGAGAACCAGGCACGCGCACGCGGGTACGCGGTCAACAGCGCAGCCAGTGCGCCAATCTCGACAAAATTCGGCAGAGTTTCGCAGGCCAGCAGATCGGCCCCGGCATCCAGCAATGCTTCCACGCGCGGGCGATGAAACGCCTGGAACGCCTCGGCGCTGCGCTGGTAATCGCCACGGTATTCAGAGCCGTCCGCCAGATACGCGCCGTAAGGTCCGACAGATCCCGCCACCAACAGCGTGCCCGCTTGCGGGTTCTCTGCCAGATACGCTTCACGCGCTTTACGCGCCAGCTCCACGCTTTTGCCAATCAGCGCTTTCGACTGCGCTTCATCCAGGCCACGCGCGGCAAAGCCCGCCGGTGTCGCCTGATAGCTGGCGGTGATCGCGCATTGCGCCCCCGCCCGGTAATAATCAAGATGCACTTCGCGGATAAGCTCCGGGTTTTCTACCAGCACTTTGGCTGACCACAGGCTGTCGGCTAAGTTACACCCTCGCGCTTCCAGCTCCGTCGCCATCGCGCCATCCAGTAACAGGACATCCTGTTTCTCAAGGAGAGCGCGTAACGGATTATTCTGCGACATGTTCTGGCTCCTGTTTTGCGTTACGGGGTTGAGAAAGGAAATATGCACCATAGCACAACGCAACAAACGGTAACCCGCACCACAACGCAATTCTCTGCGCTGGATCGAATGCCAGCCCTACACAGGCCACCAGGCACAACACAAATCCCAATACCGGCACCAGCGGATACCACGGCGCACGATAATGTAATGCACTCAATGCTTTACCCTGTTGCAGATGACGGCGGCGAAAAACAAAGTGCGAGGCGCAGATGCTCAGCCACACCGCCACCACCGCAAACCCGGAGATTGCCGACAGCGCGACAAATACCGTGTCCGGGGCCACCACGCTGGAAAACAGCGCCAGTACGCCGCCGAGCATACTGACCGACAGCGCCGTCAGCGGCACGCCGTTTTTCGTTACTCGCCCAAAACAGGCTGGCAGCGTACGTTCATTCGACAGCGACCAGAGCATGCGCCCGGAGGCATACAGCCCGGAGTTCGCCGCAGAAAGAATGGCTGTCAGGATCACGAAGTTAAAAATATCGGCGGCGTACGGAATACCTACCTTCTCAAACACCAGCACAAACGGGCTTTTCTCCACGCCCGCCTGCTGCATCGGGATCAGCGCCGCCAGCACAAACACGGTGCCGATAAAGAAAATAATCAGTCGCGCGATGGTGGTACGAATCGCCACCGGGATCACCTTGCGCGGATTTTCCGTTTCACCGGCGGCAATACCGATAAGCTCCGTTCCCGAAAAAGCAAAGTTCACCGCCACCATCGTCATCAGGATCGGTAAGCCGCCATGCGGGAACCAACCTTCCGCCGTGATATTACTCAGCCCCGGCGCGGGCGAGCCATCCTGCATCGGGATAAAGCCAAAAATCGCCGCCCCACCAAGGATAATAAAGGCGATGATAGTGACCACTTTCACCAGCGAGAACCAGAACTCCCCTTCGGCAAAAAAGCGCGTGGAGATAACGTTCAGGCCAAAAATAATCACACAGAACACCACGCACCAGACCCATACCGGCACCAGCGGAAACCAGTACTGCATACAGAATCCGGCAGCGGTAAAACTCGAACCAAGCGCCACGGTCCAGGTCAGCCAGTAGAGCCAGGCCACCGTATACCCCGTCGCCGGGCCGAGATAGCGCGCGGCATAGACGTGAAACGCCCCGGTCTCCGGCATCGCGACCGACAGCTCGCCCAGACACTGCATAACCAGCCAGACCACCAGCGCGCCAATCAGATAGGCCAGCAGCGTTCCCGCGGCCCCGGTAGTGGAGATGATGTAACCGGTATTGAAGAATAACCCTGTGCCAATCACGCCACCCAAGGAGAGCATAATCAGGTGACGCGTTTTCATCGTGCGCTTCAGTGGCGCATTTTGTTGTGTTGTTTGCATATAACCTTCCAAACGTATGGACATCTAAACATCCAAAGAAGGTGTGTTATACCGCGTTTGTTAACACAATGCAAAGTCAACCCTGCACCAGACGCAGATGACCGCGCCGGGCGCTTAATATCGGGTGGGGGTTAATTATCAAATATAAAAAGGGCCGCCAGCTCATAACGCCTCCGTTGCCAGGCTTTATATAAACTCTGGCAACGTCATCGCCGGCTGGCGTTCACCCGGAAGTGGGAACCGTATATCCCCACTCATACAACCGAACGATTGTTTATGAGCCACTGGTCGGGATCGGCATCTGCGATTTACGGCTCATCAGGAAAAATACCGCCAGCCCTGCCAGTAAAATGCCCGGCGCAGAAGCTGCCATCACGCCTACCGTTCCAGTGCCGAGCGCTAACATTTTTCCTGCCAGCAGCGGGCCGCTCATCGCCCCCAGACGCCCAACGGCGACGGCGGTACCCACGCCTGTCGCGCGGATCTGCGTGCTGTAAAACAGCGGAGCCAGCGCATACAGCACGCTTTGTCCTCCAGTGGCAAACATCCCCGCCACAAATCCAGCCATCAGCATACCGCTCAATGACGACACCGTCCCCAGCGCCAGCAGCGAAGCCAACATCCCAGTGTAGATCAGAAGCGACATGACCACCGGGCGCAGTTTGTCCATTAACGCCCCGAGAATTAACGTGCCGCTGGCTGCGCCGATTTGCAGAGCAAACATCACGCCAGCCGCCTGCGAGGGCTGAAAGCCCTGCTCCACCAGCAGCATCGGCAGCCAGTTGATCAGCATATACACCACCAGCAGGGTGAAGAAATAGCACAGCCAGAGCAGCAGCGTGGCTGTCGCGGTAGCGGGTGCGAACAGGGCGCGCAACGGCGCGGCGGCCACCTGCGTTTGCTGGGCATAAACCTGTGATTCTGGCAGCCAGCGCATCAACAACGGCACCAGCAGCAGCGGGATCACTCCACCAACCCAGAACACCGTTTGCCAGGCGGCGGCCAGACCGCTAAACCCGAGCGCCGCCGCTAACGCCGCGCCAATCGGCACGCCACAGTACATCAGGCTCACCGCCGTACCGCGAAAACGCGGGCCCGCCGCTTCGGAGGTCAGCGCGATCAGATTCGGCAACGCCGCGCCCAACCCGACGCCGGTCATCAGACGGGCAAACACCAGCGACGAGAAATCCCAGGAAATCGCCGTCGCCAGCGAGAACAGGCCGAACAGCGCCACGGAGGCAATAAGAATGCGCTTGCGCCCATAGCGATCGGCCAGCATGCCGCCCACCAGCGCGCCGGGCAGCAGCCCGAGAATGCCCGCACTGAAGATCCAGCCCATCTGCATTTTATCCAGCGAAAATGCCTGGGCGATACCGACGGCAGCGATCCCGGCGGCCTGTAGATCCAGCCCTTCCATCAGGGCAACTAAAAAGCAAAGCCCGACGGTTAACGTCAGGCGGTAAGATGTGGGGGTACGGGTAGTCATAAGATGTACCTCTGAGGTCACGATGCAGGTGAGTCGCGGCTGATACGTTGCCAGCCGCGTAATCATTTTTATTTGCTATTGCGCAGATCCAGCGCCACGTCGACGATCATATCTTCCTGGCCGCCCACCATTCGGCGTTTGCCCAGCTCAACCAGAATATCGACCGCGCTCAGGCCATAACGCGCCGCCGCCACTTCGCAGTGACGCAAGAAGCTGGAGTACACCCCGGCATAGCCCAGTGCCAGCGTTTCGCGATCCACCCGCACCGGACGGTCCTGCAATGGACGCACCAGATCGTCGGCGGCGTCCATCAGCGCATACAGATCGGTGCCGTGCTGCCAGCCGAGCTTATCCGCAGCGGCGATAAACACTTCCAGCGGCGCGTTGCCCGCGCCAGCGCCCATACCCGCCAGGCTGGCGTCGATACGGTCGCAGCCCTCTTCCACCGCGGCAATCGAGTTCGCCACGCCGAGGCTCAGGTTGTGATGCGCATGCATTCCGGTTTCTGTCTCTGGCTTCAGCACCGCTTTCAGGGCGCGGAAGCGGGCGCGAATATCGCTCATATTCATCGCCCCGCCAGAATCGACCACGTAGATACACGTCGCGCCGTAGTTTTCCATCAGCTTCGCCTGCTGCGCCAGATTCTCCGGCGTGGTCATATGGCTCATCATCAGAAAGCCGACGGTATCCATGCCGAGCTCACGCGCGTACTGAATATGCTGGGCCGACACGTCCGCTTCGGTGCAGTGGGTCGCCACGCGCACCACTCGCGCGCCGGCCTGATACGCGTTTTTCAGGTCATGAAGAGTGCCGATGCCCGGCAGCAACAGCGTGGCGATCTTTGCGTGTTTGACCACGTCTGCAGCCGCTTCAATCCACTCGAGATCGCTGTGCGCGCCAAAGCCGTAGTTAAAGCTGGAACCTTGTAAACCGTCGCCGTGGGCCACCTCAATAGAATCAACCCGCGCGTCGTCCAGCGCTTTGGCAATCTGGCGCACGTTTTCCAGCGAATACTGGTGACGAATCGCATGCATACCGTCGCGCAGAGTCACGTCAGAGATATAGAGTTTTTTACCGTTCATGCTGCTTCTCCTGCCTGACGGGTGAGTGACTGCGCCAGCTGCTCAGCGGTCGCCAGCGCGCTGGAGGTCATAATGTCGAGGTTGCCCGCGTAGGCGGGTAAATAGTGCGCCGCACCTTCCACTTCCAGATACACCGCGGTTTTCAGCCCGGAAAACTGACCAATACCCGGCAGATTCACCGGTTTATCCTCCGGGATGACTTCAAACTGGACGCGCTGTTTCAGGCGATAGCCCGGCACATACGCCTGCACCGCCGCCGCCATGTCATTAATCGACGCTTCAACTTCAAGCTGGGAGGCCGCTTCGCTCAACACATACACCGTGTCGCGCATCATCAGCGGCGGCTCAGCCGGGTTAAGTACGATAATGGCTTTGCCTTTAGCCGCGCCCCCCACCACTTCAATCGCCTTCGAGGTGGTTTCGGTAAACTCGTCGATATTGGCGCGGGTGCCCGGTCCCGCAGATTTACTGGCGATCGAGGCGATAATTTCGGCGTAATGGACTTTTGCCACGCGAGAAACCGCCGCCACCATCGGGATGGTCGCCTGCCCGCCGCAGGTCACCATATTGACGTTCTGCTGGTTAACGTTGGCCTCCAGATTCACCACCGGGACGCAGTACGGGCCGATCGCTGCGGGCGTCAGGTCGATCAGACGGATCCCCGGTTTTACGGCGCGCAGCGCGGCGTCATTTTTCACGTGCGCGCCCGCGCTGGTGGCATCAAACACGATGTCGATGTCGGCGAATTCTGGCATCGCAAGAAGCCCCGTCACCCCTTCATGGGTGGTGGCAACGCCCATACGCCGGGCGCGTGCCAGACCGTCGGATTGCGGATCAATCCCCACCATCACCGCCATCTCCAGACGTACGCCGTGACGCAGAATTTTAATCATCAAATCGGTGCCGATGTTGCCAGAGCCGATAATGGCGACTTTACGCTTACTCATGACTGACTTCCTTTTGTAACCGCCGCTGAAAAGGTGGCGGCAACTGAACCAATACCGTCGATATGGGCTTCGAAACGATCGCCCGCATTCACCGCCACCATCGGGCCTAACGCCCCGGTGAGAATAATGTCCCCGGCACGCAGCGGCTCGCCAAGGCTGGCCATTTTGCGCGCCAGCCACACGGCGGCGTTGATCGGATGTCCCAGACATTCGCTACCGCGCCCGCTGGAAACCTCTTCGTTATTGCGCGTCATTTTCATCGCGCAGTTTTTCAGATCTAATCCTGCCGGACGTTGTGCCGGGCCGCCGACCACATACACGCCACAGGAGGCGTTATCCGCCACGGTATCAACAAACTTGATCGACCAGTCGCGAATACGGCTGCCGACCACTTCCAGCGCGGGTAGCACCCACTCGATGGCGTTGTACAGCTCGTCAAAGGTGGTATCGGCATTGGGCAGATCGCGGTTCAGCACCAGCGCAATCTCCGCTTCAATACGCGGTTGTAGCACGCGGGCAAACGCAATGGTGTCGTTGTCGCCGTAGCACATGTCGGCGAACAGCGTGCCGAAGTCCGGCTGATCGACGCCCAGCTGCTGTTGCACTTTCGGGTGCGTCAGCCCCACTTTGCGCCCGACGACGCGACGCCCTCGCGCCACGTCATACTGCACATTGATACGCTGAATGGCGTAGGCCGCTTCGGCGTTATCCACGCCGATCAGTTCACGCAACGGTGCGATAGCGTCCCCTTTTTCCTCAGCCTGACGTAAATCGGCGGCTAACTGCTCAAGATTAAGATTCGTCATGTCCGTTCCTTAAGGGCGTGCGAGGAAGTTCAGCACCAGCTGGTTAAAAGCATCCGCATGTTCCCACTGTGCCCAGTGCCCGCAGTCGCGGTAGATGTGCAGCTCAGACCCGGCAATCCCGGAGAGCAGGCGCAGGCCGGCGTCCATCGGCACGAAGCGGTCGTTGCGTCCCCAGACAATCAGGGTCCGGGCTTTGATTTCCCCCAGGCACGGGCTGAAATCCGGAAACTGTTTCGGGTTGGCTTCAAGGCTGTGGACAAAGTTTTCCAGGTGATCGCGACGCGACAGCATGTTATTCAGACGCGCCTCAAACAGCGCCTCGGTCAAGTCGCTGGTGTCGAAGACAAAGATCTCCATCATCAGCTTCAGGTTCTCGATGGTCGGTTCGCGGTACAGCTGATTCAGGCGCTTGATGCCTTCGGTCGGCATCGGGGTAAACAGGCTCATGCCCCCCGTCCCGCCGCCCATCAGCACCAGCTTGCCCACACGCTCCGGCCAGCTCAGGGTGAACGCCACGGCACTGTGGCCCCCCATCGAGTTGCCCAGCAGATGGATTTTCTGAATATCCAACTGATCGACCACGCTTTTCAGGATGCGAGCATTAAGATCGGATCGCGAACCGCGGTTAACGATGCCATCGCTTTTGCCCCAGCCAGGACAATCCAGCAGGATCACCCGGTATCCAGCCTCCACCAGCGGATCGATATTGCGGCTGAAGTTCGCCCAGCCCGTCGCACCCGGACCAGACCCATGCAACAGCACGACGGTCTCTTCGCCCTGCCCACAGTCATTGAAATGCACGCGCAGCGTTTCGCCTGCTTCCTGCACCTGCAGAAAACGACTGGTTGCGGCTTCGGTTTGCGGTTGGTAAGTCATGATGTTCTCCTGCATATTCAGTTCTGTTTCAGTTCTGTGTGGTGGCGCTCAGGGAGCCGAATCCAGCGATCCACTCTGGGATCGGGCGGTAATAACGGCCTTCGCTGCGCCAGTTGCCAAAGGCAGAAATAGCGGCGAAGGCAGCAACCCAGGTTTTAACTTCGTGCGTTGATTTGCCCGCCATCGCGGACAGTTCTTCGTTACTGACCGCGTCCAGCTCCTGCAAACGTCCCTGTTCAAGCAGCGTCATAAAGCGGTTATCCCAGACAGGATTAAGCGGATGCAGCGTGTTTTGATCGGCCACAAACTTCTCGGCGGCGCTGATCACCCGCTGCTGGCGCAGCTCGCGCTCGTTTTCAGGCAGTTGTTTGCCGCTGCCGAGCAGGCGGTCGCGCATATGGGCATCAGCCTTCGCCAGCTCCGGGACCGGCGGCTGATGCGACAGGCCGCCGGAGCCTAAAAACAGCACACGCTGATTCAGCGAGCTGGCGAATCGGCCAATCGCTTCACCGAGCATGCGGGTACGCTGAAAGCCCGGCAGCGGCGTGGCGACGCCGTTAATAAACACTGGCAGCACCGGCACGTTATCCAGACCGCCGAGCAAAAACTCCAGCGGCTGCGCGAAACCGTGATCGACCTGCATGTTGTAGGACACGGCGAGATCGATGCCGCTTTTCATTACCGCGTGGGCGCAGGCTTCAGCGAGATCTGTCGGCACCGGCAGTTCCCCCGCCGCGCTACCGAAATCGCCGATCGCCGTAGCGCCTACGCCTAAACAGAACGGCGGCATCACGTCGTAGAAAAATCCGTTGTAGTGATCGGGGGCAAACAGCACCACCAGTTCAGGGTCGAACGCCGCAATACGTGCCCGGGCGCTGGCGATCACACCGTTAACCTCGTCGAGCACGGCCTGCGCCGGGTCGACGTAACCCACCAGCGGCGAGTGGGAAAGACAGTGAAGATAAGCGTGCATATCAGGCCACCTTTTCAGCGGGAATGTGGGCATTAACGCGGGTAAGCGTCATCACCGACGCCAGTTTATTCAGGGTACTACCCAGGGTTTGCGGAATGGCGATGGCGGCCACAAAGCGGTCCGGGCGTATCACCACCAGCGCGGCGTTGTGCTGGGCAAACCACGCGCGCAGGCGGTTTTGCGTATCGCCAATGCGGGTAACGCCGTCGTGGTTATCCTGATCGGTTTGTATCTGTGTATCCGGCACCACCTGGATAAACTGCGTCCCCAGCGCCTGCCACTGTTGGATCTGCGCCTCGCTCATGCCCCACAGCGGGTTACAGCCCCAACCGATCACCGCGAAATTCGGCCCGATGGCGTTGTCGAGCAGCGTCACTTCACCCGATTCCAGCGTTACCTTCGGCTGGATAAACATCTTGCCAACGGGGGAGGTTTTCGCGTCGCCTTCACGCACCAGCGCCCCGGCGTGGTACTGCGGCATCGGCTTAAAGCGCATTTCAAGGAAGTAGCGTTTGACCGGCGGAATGTAGTTCAGCAGCCAGGAAACCCCGTCGCGCACCGCGCCGTGCCAGCGTTTCGGCGGCGCAAGTACGTTGCCTGCGGTCACCGAGAGATCGATCATCGCTTTGGCGTGGTCGCGGCGCTCCTGCTGGTAGGTATCCAACAGCGCATCACCGGCTTTACCCTCAATCACCAGCGCCAGTTTCCACGCCAGATTGAAGGCATCGCGCATGCCGCTGTTGTACCCCTGCCCTTGCCAGACCGGCATAATGTGCGCCGCATCGCCCGCCAGCAGCACGCGGTCAATGCGAAAACGTTCGGCCAGACGTGCGTTATGGGTATATACGCGCTGGCGGATCAGCTCGACGTTGTCCGGGTTCGGCAGCACTTTGCTCAAAAGCTGGCGCATATTCTGCGGTTCGCTGAGCTGCGCTTCGGTTTCCCCCGGCATCACCATAAATTCAAAGCGGCGCACCGCGTGCGGCAGCGCGGCGGAGACATACGGGCGCACCGGATCGCAGCACAGATACACATGCGGCGTGCTGAGCGGATCGTTAGCGATATCCACCACAATCCACTGATTCGGCGCGGTTTTGCCTTCAAATGGCACATTCAGCGAACGTCTGACGTTGCTGGCCCCACCGTCGCAGGCCACCAGCCACTGAGCTTTCACCGTTTCACGCTGGCCATCCGGCGCTTTCAGGTTCAACGTCACTTCACCATTTTGCTGGCTGAAAGCTTCCAGTTCGCGGGAGAACAGGCAGCGCACGTTGGGAAAACGCGACAGCCCTTCCAGCATCACCGCGTCCACCTGCGGCTGAATAAACGCGTTGCGGCGCGACCAGCCAAATTCGTCGGTCATCGGCTGGATATCAGCAAAACAGCGCCCTTTCGGGGTGAGAAAGCGCATCGCATGCCACGGCGTGGTGTGCGGCAGAACATTTTCGACCAGACCGACGGACTGCATGGTGCGCAGCGCTTCATCGTCAATGCCGATGGCGCGAGGATAGTCGATAAGGGTATCGAGCTTCTCCACCACCAGCACCTCAATGCCCATCTGGCCAAGATAGTTCGCCATCATCAGCCCTACCGGACCGGCTCCGGCAATCGCTACCTGCACGGTGTGCTGCACAGCGGGTTGGATATCTGGATTTATTGTTGTCATTTCAGAACCTCACTACTCGGACAAAATGCAATTGCAGACCCTGGTGAGGCGCAATTGTTTTTTGTTAAAAGAATGTGAATAATTTTTTATTGTGCGGTCAGTATAGAAGTGAGTTTTTGCGCTACAATCAAAACATGCCTGGATGTGCACTAAGTGCACAACTTTGTTTTAACTGTAGATTTGTCAATAAATATGAAAAGTGACGACGGTACCGAATACAAAACCGTGCGCGGGTTAACGCGCGGACTAATGTTATTAAATATGTTAAATCGTCTCGACGGCGGGGCCAGCGTTGGCCTGCTGGCAGAGCTGAGCGGCCTGCACCGCACCACGGTCAGGCGACTACTGGAAACCCTGCAGGATGAGGGTTACGTCCGGCGCAGTCTGTCCGATGACAGCTTTCGCTTAACCATTAAGGTCCGTCAGCTCAGTGAGGGATTTCGTGACGAGCAGTGGATTTCTGCGCTCGCCGCCCCGCTGTTGGGAGATTTGCTGCGCGAGGTCATCTGGCCGACCGACGTTTCCACGCTGGATGTGGACGCGATGGTGGTGCGTGAAACCACCCATCGCTTCAGCCGCCTGTCGTTTCATCGGGCGATGGTCGGGCGTCGTTTGCCGCTGCTGAAAACCGCATCCGGCCTGACCTGGCTGGCATTTAGCCCGGAGAATGAACGTCAGGAACTGATTGAAATGCTGGCTTCACGACCAGGAGATGAGTTCCAGTTGGCGCGCGAACCGCTGAAGCTCGACGCCATTTTGAGCCGTGCGCGTAAAGACGGTTTTGGCCAGAACTTTCGCGGTTGGGATCAGGAGGAGAAAATCGCCTCTATCGCCGTCCCCATTCGCAGTGAACAGCGGGTGATCGGCTGCCTGAATCTGGTGTATATGGCCAGCGCCATGACCATCGAACAGGCCGCGGAAAAACATCTTCCGGCCTTACAAAAGGTGGCGAAACAGATAGAAGATGGCGTTGAGTCGCAGGAGATTTTGGTTGCCGGGAGGTGAGATGGATCACAGTTAAGCGGATCATCTGATTAATAGCTGAGATAACTCACTCACCGACCGATATAACACTGTGGCGTCTTGCCCTAAATATATCTTCATCACATAGTGTGCATTCGTTTTCTGCCAGGAGGCTGCATGTTAAAGGTCATTGCCGAAGATTTCATCAAACCTGAGTATATTGAAACCGTTCTCCCTTGGTACCGTGAGCTAATATCGGCGACGAAGAAAGAGCCGCAATGCATTGCTTATGACCTCTATATTGATGAAAAAGATCCGGGGCATTTTATTTTTATCGAAGAATGGCCAAACCACGCGGCTCTCGATGAACATTGTGCCAGTGAGCATTTCCGGCGACTTGTGCCGTTAATCGATCAATACACGCGCCAGGAAGCACGTTACATACTGATGGATGACGTGGTAATTCCAGGTGCCTCGTCAAAATAAAAAAACAGAATGGAATTTGCTATTTGGCTCTAATGGATATTCCCTTCTGACAAAAATACGCATAAAAAAACCGAAACCCCGCTTCTGAAGAGAGCAGGATTTCGGTTTTCATTCACTCTGAAGGGCTTCAGACCTTAAGCAGTTTCACCGTCTCGTCGATATCGATTTCATCTTCCGAGAAGATCAGCGTCGTGCCCTGGAAGGTGGTGATGGCCAGCTTTTTCAGCGTGCGCATTTCACCAGGCTTCACGTCTGATTTCGGTCGGATGCTGTTCATCAGCACACCAACGGACAGCACCGCATTTTCTTTGTCGATACGAGTCTCAGCAGGGACTTCTTCGCTGTAGACCAGGTAAGACTTGATCGCCGTGAGCTTCAGACGCTCACCCGCGATATAGATGTATTTGCTGTCGGGAATGACTTTTACCGCGTAGGCAGATAAGCCTTTGTTGTTGGTGGTAGGCTCAAAGGTCACCGCCGCGTCTTTCTTGATCAGCTCAGGATTAGCAACCTTAATCACATGAAAATAGCGGTTGTCGCCGTTTTCATCTTTGATAAATCCAAAGCCTTTATCTTTAAACCACGTTGTGATTGTTCCGTTCATTGCTGTTTCCGCCTGATTAAACCTATTACTTGTAGAGTATACCTACTCAATTTGCGCGCAGTGTAAAACACAGGCCATGTCTTTGGCTACTCGTTACCCCAACGATTGAGGAACTCCGCGATATCATCGATACGCTGTGCGTCGACTCCAGCCTCGGTTGCCATCTCCTGCTGCGCTTCTTCGCTGATCTCTTCATTGTTCATCAAACGAGTGATCAACTGCTGGAAGTAGAGTGCCAGTGCGTCGCGTTCTGTATCGCTCACCGGCTTTGCAGCTTCAGTCGCGTATTCGTCGGCGATATCATAAAATTTTAGCGGAATGTCGTTGTTCATCGGGTGCCCCGGGGTAAATGCGTGTGCCAGCAGTTGCCTGCCGCGTCTGGTGTGAATGATAGCATTCTTATTTCATGGTTCGCGATATGTTTTATTGGCTGCAATACGTTGCATATAGCAACACTATTTTCTGGAGCCGCTTCGAATTTAATAAATCTACTCTTATTTAAATGACGTTTTTTTCAGTACGAGATAATGGCTGCGAATTAAATAAAGAGTCGCAAAGGAAATATTCAATTACTTTAATTCTAATTACATTATCGAACTCTGCCATCTGCTATTGGCCCAATCTCATCGCTAGTCGCCCATTTGCCCACATTCATCTTCTGGGCAACACTCTACGATGACACCACTGACCCAACATGTGGAGCAAACACCATGAACATCACGCAAATCCGTAACGCCACACAGCGCATCACCTTTGGCGGCGATTAGCCACGTTTTTGCGCCAGCCAGATGGTATGCCCGGCGCAGTGCGGATCTTCCATCACCATCTCTACCACCACAAAACCGTGCGCTGACAGCAATGCGCGGTATTCATCCGGCGCGAGGCTGGAGTGAAACAGCGGCTCGCCCTCAAATTGCCCCATCGCGATACCGTTTTCCGTCCCGCTGGTAAACATCAGCGCGCTGCCGGGACGGCTGAGTCGGTCAAAAATCGGGAACATCTTTTGCTGATCCTGCTGAGTTAAATGGAAAAAGCTGTCCCAGGCGATCAGACCATCGAAAGTCTCGTTAAGTCCCAGCTCGCGCATATCCTGCTCCAGCCAGCGCTGTGCGGGAAAAGAGTGTCGGGCCCGCGCCAGCATCGCCGCTGAACCATCAATTCCCGTAAGCTGAAAGCCTTGCTGAATAAAATAACCAGCAATCGGCTGACCGTTGCCGCAGCCAATATCCACAATGCTGCCCTGTCCGCCCATCACGGTGATGAACTTATCCAGCCAGCTTTTCTCGAACAGTGCGCGTGAACGCTGGCTGGCAAAGGCCTCCGCATGACGTTGGTAGATGGACAGAATGTTGTTTGCCGCAGAGTCGCTCACGATGTCCTCACTTTTTTATTCTGTTAAGCATCACGACGATAAATCCTCCAGCACACGATTTGCAACCCTGGAATGCGCCTCGCAGAACCAATGCGCAAATACCCCAAAACCGTCCCGCTGTGGCATCATAGCGCGCAGATAACGTCATGACAGGGGTGATAAACGTGAAACCGGTAACGCTATACGATGTGGCAGACCATGCAGGAGTCTCTTACCAGACCGTCTCGCGCGTCGTGAATCAGGCCAGCCACGTTTCCGCAAAAACCCGACAGAAAGTTGAGGCCGCGATGGCGGAGCTCAATTACATCCCCAACCGCGTCGCACAGCAGCTGGCGGGCAAACAGACGCCACTGATTGGCGTCGTGACGGCGAACCTTGCCCTGCACGCCCCCTCGCAAATCGTTGCCGCCATAAAATCCCGCGCCGACCAGTCCGGGGCCAGCGTGGTGATCGCCATGGTCGAACGTAGCGGCGTTGAGGCATGTAAAGCCGCAGTCCACAACCTGCTTTCTCAACGCGTAACCGGGCTTATCATCAACTACCCGTTGGATGAAGAAGACGCCATTGCCGTGGCTGCCGCCTGCGGTACGGTGCCGGTGCTGTTTCTCGATGTCTCTGATCAGACGCCAATTAACAGCGTGATTTTCTCCCATGACGACGGCGCACGTCTCGGCGTTGAACATTTGGTGCAGCATGGGCATCAGCGTATCGCCCTGCTGAGCGGGCCACACACTTCGGTTTCGGCAAGACTTCGCCATGCGGGGTGGCATAAATATCTGGCGCACTACCAGTTGCAACCCACCGCGGAGCTGGAAGGCGACTGGAGCGCGATGTCAGGTTTTCAGCAAACGCTGCATATGCTTAATGGTGGTAATCTCCCCACCGCCATGCTGGTCGCTAACGATCAAATGGCGCTGGGCGCGATGCGGGCGATCAGCGAGTTCGGTCTGCGGGTGGCGGTTGATATCTCGGTGATCGGCTACGATGACACCGAAGACAGCGCCTGCTACATCCCACCACTGACCACCATCAGGCAGGATTTTCCGTTACTGGGTGAAACCAGCGTCGACAGACTGCTGCAACTTCCCCGTGGGACCTCAAGCGTGGGCAACCAACTGCTGCCCGTAACCCTGGTTAAGCGCAATACGGTTCTGCCTCCCGATACGCAAACCCTCTCACCCCAGGTGCTGGCCGACTCACTGATCCAGCTAGCGCGGCAAGTTTCGCAGCTCACACCCAAATTGTGAACGCATAACAATTATGTGAGTCAGTTCACTCATTGAGCGCCCCATCCTTTACAGTTGGGATCGCTTATTCGTATTTTGATTGAAATTGTGAGCGAATAACAAATTCAAACAGGATACCGTTATGAACCTGAACACAGATTCACTCTCCGCTGTACTGGCCCGCCGTGACTGGGAAAATCCCGGCGTCACGCAGCTCAACCGCCTGGAGGCGCACCCGCCGTTTTGTAGCTGGCGCTCAGCGGATGATGCGCGCACCAATCAGCGTTCAACTCAGTTACGCTCGCTGAATGGCAAGTGGCAGTTCGCCTGGTTTTCCGCGCCTGAGGCCGTGCCGGAAAGCTGGCTGACGAGCGATCTGCCACAGGCTGATACTATCAACGTCCCCTCTAACTGGCAGATGGACGGTTACGACGCGCCAATTTATACCAACGTCACCTACCCGATCCCGGTTAACCCCCCGTACGTTCCAGCGCAGAATCCGACAGGATGTTACTCGCTCACATTCAGTATCGAAGACGCGTGGTTAGATGAAGGTCAGACGCGCATTATTTTTGACGGGGTGAATTCCGCGTTTCATTTGTGGTGCAATGGGCGCTGGGTTGGCTACGGTCAGGACAGCCGCCTGCCGTCAGAATTCGATCTTAGCGATTATCTGCTGCCAGGCGAAAACCGCCTGGCAGTGATGGTGCTGCGCTGGAGCGACGGCAGTTATCTGGAAGACCAGGACATGTGGCGCATGAGCGGGATCTTTCGCGATGTATCTTTGCTGCATAAGCCCGCTACGCAAATCCGCGACCTGCGCATTAACACCCGTTTTAACGACGATTTCAGCCGCGCCACGCTGGAAACAGAAGTCAGAGTGACGGGCAACGAGTGCGAAGATTTACGCGTCACCCTGCAATTGTGGGACGGTGAAACGCTCACTCACGAAACGACTTCCCCGCTCGGCAGCGAAATTATTGATGAACGCGGCGCTTATCATGATCGGGTTACCCTGCGTCTGAACGTCGAAAACCCGGCGCTGTGGAGTGCCGAAACGCCTAATCTGTACCGCGCTGTGGTCCAGTTACGTACCGCTGACGGAGTGCTGATTGAAGCGGAAGCCTGTGATGTCGGCTTTCGTCAGGTTCGTATTGAAAACGGCCTGCTGTTACTCAACGGTAAGCCGCTGTTGATTCGCGGCACCAACCGTCATGAGCACCATCCGGTCAACGGTCAGGTGATGGACGAGGCGACGATGGTGCAGGATATTCTGCTGATGAAGCAGAACAACTTTAACGCCGTGCGCTGCTCCCATTACCCGAACCATCCATTGTGGTACACCCTGTGCGATCGCTACGGCCTGTATGTGGTCGACGAAGCCAACATTGAAACCCACGGCATGGTGCCGATGAATCGCCTCACCGACGATCCCGCGTGGCTGCCAGCCATGAGCCAGCGCGTCACGCGCATGGTGCAACGCGATCGCAACCACCCGAGCATCATCATCTGGTCACTGGGCAATGAATCCGGGCATGGCGCCAACCATGACGCGCTCTACCGCTGGATAAAATCAGAAGATCCGTCCCGCCCGGTACAGTATGAAGGCGGCGGCGCAAATACCACAGCGACCGACATTATTTGCCCAATGTACGCCCGCGTCGATCAGGATCAGCCCTTCCCTGCGGTACCCAAATGGTCGATTAAAAAGTGGCTGTCGATGCCCGGCGAGCAGCGTCCGCTGATCCTCTGCGAATACGCCCACGCCATGGGCAACAGTTTTGGCGGCTTCGCCAAATACTGGCAAGCGTTCCGTCAATTTCCGCGCCTACAGGGCGGGTTTGTCTGGGACTGGGTAGATCAGTCGCTGATTAAATATGATGAGAACGGCAAGGCATGGTCTGCCTACGGTGGTGATTTTGGCGACACGCCTAACGATCGTCAATTTTGCATGAACGGCCTGGTGTTCGCCGATCGCACCCCGCATCCGGCATTATACGAGGCCAAACATGTGCAGCAGTTTTTCCAGTTTACACTGCTGCCGGGACCCAAACGCCAGATTGAAATAACCAGCGAATATCTGTTCCGCCACAGCGATAACGAAGTTCTGCACTGGTCGATTGCCCAGGATGGCAACCCGCTGGCCGCCGGAGAAATCGTGCTGGATATCGCCCCACAGAGTCGCCAGGTGATTACCCTGCCAGATGTCCCGCTACCGGAAACCGCCGGCCAGTTATGGCTAACGGTACGCGTAGAGCAACCTCAGGCCACCGCATGGTCAGACGCCGGGCACATTAGCGCCTGGCAGCAATGGAAGCTGGAAGAGAAACTCAGCCTGGCGCCACGGCCAACTGCCCGTACCGCACCACTGCTGAACGTGAGCGAAAACACCTTTACTGTTGAGATCAACGACAAGCGCTGGCAATTCGACCGTCAGTCTGGCCTGCTGACACAGTACTGGATTGGCGACGCAGCCCAGCTGTTAACCCCGCTTACTGACCAGTTCACCCGCGCGCCGCTGGACAACGACATCGGCGTGAGCGAGTCAACCCGCATCGACCCTAACGCCTGGGTCGAACGCTGGAAAGCCGCCGGTCATTATCTGGTCGAAGCAACGTTACTGCACTGTGCTGCCGACACGCTAAGCAATGCGGTACTGATCGCCACCGAACATGCGTGGCAGTATCAGGGCGAAACGCTGTTCGTCAGCCGAAAAAGCTACCGTATTGACGGCAATGGTGAGATGCAGATAACGGTGGATGTCGACGTCGCCAGCGGCACGCCACATCCGGCCCGCATCGGCCTGAGCTGCCAGCTGGCGCAGGTCGCTGAGCGCGTGAACTGGTTAGGTCTCGGCCCACATGAGAACTACCCGGATCGCCTGAGCGCCGCCTGTTTTGATCGTTGGGATTTGTCACTTGATGAGATGTACACCCCGTATGTTTTCCCTGGCGAAAACGGTCTGCGCTGCAACACGCGTGAGCTACGCTACGGCGCGCATCAATGGCGAGGGGACTTCCTGTTCAACATCAGCCGCTTTAGCCAGAAGCAACTGATGGAAACCAGCCACCGCCATCTGCTGCAACCGGAGGCAGGTACCTGGGTCAATATTGATGGCTTCCATATGGGCGTGGGCGGTGACGACTCCTGGAGTCCTTCCGTTTCACCAGAGTTCCTGCTGAGTGCCGGACGCTACCACTACCAGCTGGTCTGGGGTCAAAAATAATAATAATCGGGCAGGTTCCCCCCTGCCCGCATTCATCGTAAGGAAGTCCATTATGTATTATTTGAAAAACACTAACTTTTGGATGTTCGGCTTCTTCTTTTTCTTTTACTTTTTCATTATGGGTGCCTATTTTCCCTTCTTCCCTATCTGGTTACACGATGTAAACCATATTAGTAAAGGTGACACCGGGATCATTTTCGCCTGTATTTCACTATTTTCGTTATTATTCCAGCCTGTTTTCGGACTGCTTTCCGATAAGCTTGGCCTGCGTAAACACCTGCTGTGGGTAATTACCGGAATGCTGGTAATGTTTGCCCCATTCTTTATTTACGTCTTTGGCCCGTTATTACAGGTTAATATTTTACTGGGTTCGATTGTCGGCGGGATTTACCTTGGCTTTATCTACAATGCCGGCGCCCCGGCGATTGAAGCCTATATTGAAAAAGCCAGCCGCCGAAGCAATTTTGAATTTGGTCGCGCGCGCATGTTTGGCTGCGTGGGCTGGGCGCTGTGCGCCTCAATTGCCGGGATTATGTTCACCATCAATAACCAGTTTGTCTTCTGGTTAGGTTCCGGCTGTGCGGTCATTCTGGCATTGCTGCTGCTCTTTTCAAAAACAGAGGTCCCCTCTTCTGCAAAAGTTGCGGATGCGGTAGGCGCCAACAACTCGGCATTCAGTCTGAAGCTGGCGCTGGAGTTATTTAAACAACCGAAACTCTGGTTCCTCTCCCTGTACGTGGTCGGCGTTTCCTGTACGTATGATGTGTTTGACCAGCAGTTCGCCAACTTCTTTACCTCGTTCTTTGCCACCGGCGAACAGGGTACCCGTGTGTTTGGCTACGTCACAACCATGGGGGAATTACTTAATGCCTCTATCATGTTCTTTGCGCCGCTGATTGTGAACCGCATTGGCGGAAAGAACGCCCTGCTGCTGGCCGGTACGATAATGTCGGTGCGGATCATCGGCTCCTCCTTCGCTACCTCTGCGCTGGAGGTCGTCATTCTCAAAACGCTGCATATGTTTGAAATACCATTCCTGATCGTCGGTTGCTTCAAATACATCACCAGTCAGTTTGAAGTGCGCTTCTCGGCCACAATTTACCTGGTGTGCTTCTGTTTCTTCAAACAGTTAGCAATGATTTTCATGTCAGTTCTGGCCGGAAAAATGTATGAGAGTATTGGTTTCCAGGGGGCGTATCTGGTGCTGGGGATAATTGCGCTAAGCTTCACGTTGATTTCCGTATTTACCCTAAGTGGACCGGGGCCGTTTTCTCTGCTGCGTCGTCGCGAAAGCGTCACGCTGTAAAAGCCTCTTTGCCGGATACACCACTCACGTGGTTTATCCGGCCTTCGATGTGCCATCCTCACACGATGAGTCCTGACCTGGTGGTTTAAGTTCCGAGGACAACACGCCGCTTTTTTATCGTTATGGTAAAACGGGGCGAGAAGCCAGGTCATAGCATGAGCAAAAAGACGGTTGCGGTAACAACGCTCTTTATCAGCGTATTACTTACAGGATGTGGCAGCATTGAAGCGCGCACGGCAGGCGAGGATTCAGATACGTATTACGTGGGTATGCGCCATGATATTGATAAACTAAAAAACCCGGGCGCTTACGATTATAACTATTTCGATTTAGCGCTGTTATTTGTTGATGTGCCGTTATCGTTCGTGGCCGATACGGTTTATGCGCCGTTTGATTACTATCACGGGCCGTATAAGAAAGTTGATTAACACGTAGGCCCGGTAAGCATTGCGCCACCGGGCATCACACGACGTTACTCCTCGATCGCCTGACGGATTTGCTGCAACGATGCGGGATCGTCAATGGTCGTTAGATCGCCAGGATCGCGGCCTTCGCAGATCGCCTGAATCGTCCGTCTGAGCATTTTGCCGGAGCGTGTTTTCGGCAGTTGCGACACAAACCAGACGTGCGCCGGACGACCAAAATTACCAATTTGACTGTCCACCAGCGCCATAATCGCCTTCTCTTCCGAATGGGCAATGTCGCTGTCTTCCAGACTGTCGCTCTGTTTTGGAATAACAAACGCGACCGCCACCTGCCCTTTCAGCGCATCCTTCACACCAACTACCGCCACCTCGGCGACGTTTGGATAGCTGGAAATACTCTCCTCTATCTCGCGCGTCCCCAGCCGGTGTCCGGCCACGTTGATCACGTCATCCGTACGGCCCAGAATGAAGTAATAGCCATCGGCATCGCGAATGCCCCAGTCAAAGGTGGCGTACACCTGGCGGGAAAACAGCGACCAGTAGGTATTCACAAACCGCGCGTCATCCCCCCAGATAGTCTGAATACAGCCCGGCGGCAGCGGCCCTTCAATCACCAGCATCCCCTTCTCGTTCGCCGCACAAGGTTCACCGGTCACCTCATTGAGCAACTGCACGTTATAGCCGTACATCGGCACGCCAGGACTGCCCAGCCGCGACGGTCGGTCGTCCAGCCCGCGGGCGATAGCCATAATCGGCCAGCCGGATTCAGTCTGCCAGTAGTTGTCGATAACCGGGACGCCCAGCGTTTCCGTTACCCAACTGGCGGTCGGTTCGTCCAGCGGCTCACCCGCCAGATACAGCACCTCCAGCGAGGAGAGATCGTGATTGCGGATTTGCGCGGTTGGGAATTTTTTCAGCACGCGGATGGCGGTCGGGGCCGAGAACATCCGGCTGACCTGATACTTCTCAACAATTTTCCACCATACGCCGCAGTCCGGGTACGTTGGCAGCCCTTCGTAAACTACCGTCGCCATCCCCGCCAGCAGCGGGGCATACACGATATAGGAATGCCCAACCACCCAGCCGATATCCGACGCGCAGAAGAACACGCCGCCCGCTTTGCCGCCGAAAATGGTGTCCATCGAGGTCGCCAGCGCGACCGCATAGCCACCAACATCGCGCTGGACGCCTTTCGGTTTACCGGTTGTCCCGGAGGTGTAGAGAATGCAGGACGTTTCGTTCGATTCCAGCCAGACAACCGGCACCCGTGCGCCGAGATGCTGTTGGCGTAGCGCGGCAAAGTCGAGGTCACGCCCCTCCACCCGCGCCATTTTCGCCAGACCGCGGTCGACCAGCACCACATGACGCGGCTGATGCTGAGCCTGATCGATCGCATCATCGAGTAGCTTTTTATAGGGCAGGATCTTGCCGCCGCGCGCGCCGGCATCCGCCGAAACGATAACCACTGGTCGGGCGTCGTCGATGCGCGCCGCCACGCTGTGCGAAGCAAAACCACCGAACACCACCGAATGGATCGCCCCAATGCGTGCGCAGGCCAGCAGCGTAATGTGCGCTTCGGCGATCATCGGCATATAAACCAGTACCCGATCCCCGCGCTGTACGCCGAGCGACAACAGCATCGCTGCCACAATATTCACTTCGTCATACAACTGACGAAAGGTAAACGTGCGTTCTTCTTCGGTTTCTGATGACACAGCAATCAGCGCCAGCGCCTCGGGCTGTTTCTCCAGCCAGCGGTCGATGGCGTTATGGCACAGGTTGGTCGTCCCGCCGCAAAACCAGCGGGCAAACGGCGGATTGCTGTGGTCCAGTATCTGCGTATACGGCTGCTGCCAGTCAATACGCTGGGCCTGCTCGGCCCAGAACGACTCCGGCTGCGTAATAGAACGTTGATAAAACTCGCTATAAGACATAATGCTCTCCTGTTGAACTTACGCCTGATGAGTCGGGTTTCAGATAACAAACAAATCCATATACTCATTGACCGGCATCTGCTCCAGGCGAGTTCTGTCCAGGGAGACATCCAGAATGCGCTGCTGCTGACGGGTCGGGAACTGACGCGCCAGGTTGATTTTGAACTTCTCGACCAGCTTCGGCATCCCGTCGTTACGACGGCGCGCGTGGCCGATTGGGTACTCCACCACCACTTCTTCAAAACGTGAGCCGTCGGTGAATTCCAGGGTGATGGCATTCGCGATGGCGCGTTTTTCAGGATCGTGGTAATCGGCTGTAAAGGCCGGATCTTCAAAGCAGTTGATCTTCTCGCGCAGGGCATCAATGCGTTTGTCCTGCGCCACGCCGTCTTCATAATCTGCCGCGGTTAAACGCCCGAACAGCAGCGGAATGGCGACCATATACTGGATGCAGTGATCGCGATCCGCCGGGTTATTCAGCGGGCCTTTTTTATCGATGATGCGGATACAGGCTTCGTGCGTACGAATGGTCACTTTTTCGATATCCGCCGCCGTTTTCCCGGTAGCCAGCAGCTGCTCGTACAGCGTCATCGCCGCCTCTACCGCAGTCTGCGAGTGGAACTCGGCCGGGAAGGAGATTTTAAACAGCACGTTTTCCATCACATAAGAGCCGTACGGGCGCTGGAAGCGGAACGATTCGCCTTTGAAAGAGACGTCATAAAAGCCCCAGGTTTTCGCCGTCAGCGCAGACGGATACCCCATCTCACCGGTTTTCGCCATCAGCGCCAGACGTACCGCGCGCGAGGTTGCATCGCCAGCTGCCCAGGATTTACGCGTGCCGGTATTTGGCGCATGGCGATAGGTACGCAGCGACTGCCCGTCAACCCACGCCTGCGACACGGCGTTGAGAATTTCATCCCGGTTCAGGCCAAGCATCTCGGCTACCACCGCCGTGGAGGCCACTTTGACCAGCAGGACGTGATCGAGACCGACGCGGTTAAAAGAGTTTTCCAGCGCGATGCAGCCCTGAATTTCATGGGCTTTAATCATTCCGGTGAGCACTTTTTTCATGGTTAACGGCGCTTTCCCCACCGCTACCGCATTGCGTGACAGCCAGTCAGCCGTAGCCAGAATGCCGCCGAGGTTATCGGAAGGATGCCCCCATTCCGCGGCCAGCCAGGTGTCGTTAAAGTCCAGCCAGCGGATCATCGCGCCGATGTTAAACGCCGCCTGCACCGGGTCGAGTTGGAACTGGGTGCCCGGAACGCGCACGCCGTTCGGCACCACAGTCCCTGGGACTACCGGCCCCAGCAGTTTTTTACAGGCCGGATATTCCAGCGCTTCCAGGCCGCAGCCTATGGTATCAAGCAGGCAATAATGCGCGGTGTCATACGCTACCGTCGAAGTGATCTCGTAATTCATGACGTAATCAACGATATCAACGATTTCACGGTCAAATTCCGGGCGGACGTTCGAAATATGTGCAGACATAACAAGGGTTCCTGTTTTTATATTTAGAGGTTTTGCATTAGCAACGCTGATCTATCGCGACAAAGACACGATCTTCCGGGCCGGTGTAGTTGGCGGAAGGACGGATAATTTTGTTGTCCTGGCGCTGTTCAATGATGTGCGCCGCCCAGCCGGTGACGCGGGCGATGACAAACAGCGGTGTGAACATTTCAGTCGGGACGCCCATCATGTTGTAGGAGACTGCCGAGAACCAGTCGAGGTTGGGGAACATCTTTTTCGTTTCCCACATCACGTCTTCCAGACGGTCGGCGATGTTGTACATTTTCAGCGAACCGCCTTCCTGAGAAAGCTGTTTCGCCACGCGCTTTATCACCTGATGACGCGGGTCGGCGATGGTGTAAACCGGATGACCAAAGCCAATCACCACTTCTTTGTTTTCAACGCGTTTACGGATATCCGCTTCCGCTTCGTCTGGCGTTTCGTAGCGCTGTTGGATCTCCAGCGATACTTCATTCGCCCCGCCGTGTTTCGGACCACGCAATGCGCCAATCGCGCCGATAATCGCGGAATACATATCGGATCCGGTCCCTGCAATCACGCGGCTGGTGAAGGTGGAGGCGTTGAATTCGTGTTCGGCATACAGCACCAGCGAAATATGCATCGCTTTTTCCCAGCTTCGCGACGGCTTTTCGCCATGCAGCAGATGCAGGAAGTGGCCGCCAATGGAATCATCGTCAGTTTCAGGCTGAATACGCTCGCCGTTATGGCTGTAGTGATACCAGTACAGGAGAATAGAACTGAGCGATGCCAGCAGCTTATCGGCAATATCGCGTGCGCCGGAGACGGTATGCCCTTCTTTTTCCGGCAAAGTACAGCCCAGCGCGGAGACGCCGGTGCGCATCACGTCCATCGGGTGCGAGGCAGCAGGCAGCGCTTCCAGAACGGTACGCACGTTTGCGGGCAGCCCGCGCAGCGCTTTTAATTTGCTTTTATAGGCGGTGAGCTCATCACGGGTGGGCAATTTCCCGTGGATCAGCAGGTGCGCGACTTCTTCAAATTCGCACTGCTGCGCCAGGTCGAGAATATCGTAGCCGCGATAGTGCAGGTCGTTACCGCTTTTGCCTACGGTACACAGCGCAGTATTTCCGGCGGCGACGCCTGACAGCGCAACCGATTTTTTAGGTTTAATGACATGGGTACTATTTTGCAGGATCGTTGTGTCGCTCATGTTGTCCTCGTCATTTTTATAATATGTAGGGTACAAATTTATTGCCGGATGGCGGCTACGCCTTATCCGGCCTACGACGGTTACTTCTTGGTATACAACGCGTCGAGTTTCTCTTCGAACTGGTAGTAATTGATGCTTTCGTACAGCTCGTTGCGCGTCTGCATAATGTCGATAACGCTCTTTTGCGTTCCTTCCTGGCGCAGCACGTTGTAAACCTTTTCCGCAGCGCGGTTCATGGCGCGGAAGGCCGACAGTGGATACAGCGCCATCGCGACGTTCGCGCTGCGCAGTTCATCAGTGGTGAACAGTGGCGTAGCGCCAAATTCGGTAATGTTGGCGAGGATCGGCACCTTTACCGCATCGGCAAACTGACGGTACATGGCAAGCTCGGTAATGGCTTCCGGGAACAGCATATCCGCGCCTGCTTCGACGTACGCCTGGGCACGATCGATGGCGGCCTCTAACCCTTCCACCGCCAATGCATCGGTCCGCGCCATGATCACAAAGTTGGGATCGGTACGCGCATCCACGGCGGCGCGGATCCTGTCGACCATCTCTTCTTTCGAGACGATCGCCTTGTTCGGGCGATGGCCGCAGCGTTTGGCGCCGATCTGATCTTCAATATGCAGCGCGGCGGCACCGGCTTTGGAAATCGACTTCACGGTCCGCGCCACGTTGAAGGCTGACGATCCAAAACCGATATCCGCATCCACCAGCAATGGCAGCGGGCAAACATCAGTAATGCGGCGAATATCGGTTAGCACATCATCAAGGGTAGAAATACCGAGATCCGGCAGACCCAGAGACCCAGCCGCGACGCCGCCGCCGGAGAGATAAATCGCCTGATATCCGGCGCGTTGGGCCAGCAGAGCGTGGTTGGCGTTGATGGTGCCAACGATTTGTAATGGGTTTTCTTTGCTGAGCGCGGCGCGAAACGCCTGCCCTGGGGAGTGTAGAGACATATCCCGTCCTTTGTTATCAACTTGTTATCGTTCGTTGATTTATTTAAAGCAAGGGGTATGCCAAAGACCTTAATTTTTAATTAATTTATATATTTATCTTTAAAAACAATATATTAAATTAAATCCTTGTATCTTTGTTGCACAAAAGCGTGTCAGCTATCGTTTCATGAAACGTTCCTTCACGTTTCATTGCAACATTAATGAAACACAACTAAACCCTAATACTCGGTGCCTTACTTTTTAGGATGGTTATGGCTGATACGCATCTTCCGCCGCGGGTGAACGACGACAAACCGGTTATCTGGACCGTTTCGGTCACGCGCCTGTTCGAACTGTTTCGCGACATCAGCCTGGAGTTCGACCACCTGGCAACCATCACCCCTATTCAGCTTGGTTTTGAAAAAGCGGTGACGTATATCCGCAAGAAGTTAGCCACCGAGCGTTGTGATGCCATCATTGCCGCGGGTTCCAACGGGGCGTATCTGAAAAGCCGTTTATCTATTCCGGTGATCCTGATTAAACCCAGCGGGTTTGACGTGCTACAGGCGCTGGCCAAAGCGGGAAAGCTCACCTCGTCGATTGGCGTCATTACCTATCAGGAAACCCTCCCCGCGCTGCTCGCTTTTCAAAAAACCTTCAATTTGCAGCTTGAACAGCGCAGCTATATCACGGAAGAAGATGCCCGTGGACAAATCAACGAGCTGAAGGCCAGCGGCACGCAGGCGGTCGTCGGCGCGGGGTTGATTACCGACCTGGCTGAAGAAGCAGGCATGACCGGCATCTTTATCTATTCGGCGGCCACCGTGCGCCAGGCCTTTGTCGATGCGCTCGATATGACTCGTCTGACGCTGCGCAGAAACGGTCCGTACGTTTCCGGCGATACGCTGCGCACCCGCTATGCGCTGGGGGATATGCGCGGTCACTCGGCACAGATGGAACAGGTGCGGCACACCATTATGCTTTATGCCCGTTCGCGTGCACCGGTGCTGATTCAGGGCGAAACAGGCACGGGCAAAGAACTGGCGGCGCAGGCAATTCATCGTGAGTTTTTCACCCGTCAGGAGAACCGGCGCGGTAAACCTTCGCCGCCGTTTGTTGCCGTCAACTGCGGGGCAATCACCGAATCATTACTGGAAGCGGAGCTGTTCGGCTATGAGGATGGCGCCTTTACCGGCTCCCGTCGGGGAGGACGCGCGGGTCTGTTTGAAATCGCCCACGGCGGAACGCTGTTTCTTGATGAGATAGGCGAAATGCCGCTGCCGTTACAAACCCGACTGCTGCGCGTGCTGGAAGAAAAAGAGGTCACCCGTGTCGGTGGACATCAGCCGATTCCGGTCGATGTACGGGTGATTAGCGCCACCCACTGTCATCTGGAGCAGGAGATAAAACAGGGAGAATTTCGCACCGACCTGTTTTATCGCCTGAGTATTTTGCGCCTCACGCTACCGCCGCTACGCGAGCGATTGCCCGATATCCTGCCGCTGGCGGAAGGCTTTTTAAAACAGTCGCTGGCGGAACTGGAGGTGCCGTTTTCTGAACCTGTGCGCAAAGGGCTGGGTCTGAGTCAACCGACGTTACTGAATTATGGCTGGCCAGGGAATATCCGTGAACTGCGTAATATGATGGAGCGCCTGGCGCTGTTTTTAAGCGTCGAGCCGCAGCCGGAGCTGAACGTACAATTCCTGCAGCAACTGTTACCGGAACTGGCCGTTGCTGCTTACGCGCCGCAGGTATCCTCATCGCTCACGCCGCAGCAGGTGCTGGCGCAATTCAATGGCGATAAAACCGCGGCTGCACGATATCTCGGGGTAAGCCGAACCACCTTCTGGCGCAGATTAAAAGAAAACCCGCCGATACAATGACCGGCGGGTATCGTGATTTTTACAGTAGTGTATTATTTTTTCTTGTAGATATTGGCTGTGCCATGGATTTTATTATCCGTTTGACCGGAGGTTAATACCACCACATCGGCCCCTTTCTCTTCTGCTTTCTTCAGCAGCTCTTCTTTAGCGTCTGAGACAGAAACTTCATTACTCGTTGAGATATCACCGATTTTTGTGTACTGCGACTCAACCTTTTCAAATTCAAGTTTTGTCATAAATTCCGCGGCATATGCGTTGGTCACGACAAAAGCTAATGCACCAATAAGTACTTTAATTCCAGTTTTCATAGACCAGCTCCAGGTTTTGTTATTACGCCATCATCGATCCCTGAACATTACATAACGCGATTCAAGGATGATTAATAACTAGTCCAGCCTGGATAAAAAATCCACATTCAGCAGGAATATATAGAGATTTTGCGGCGCAGAAAAAACCGGTCACCGGGTAGCAGCGCGTCAACCTGTTCAAAGTTTCAATAGCCAGTGTGAGTTGATCCTCAGAACAGGCAGCGCACTGAAATTATAGTGTTAACTTTATGAGAATCTGAGGAATTGTTGTCTATGGAACCTCTGCACGCCGTCGTACTCACCGTCAGCCTGTTTGTTTTAACTTTTTTTAACCCCGGCGCGAACCTGTTTGTGGTGGTGCAAACCAGTCTGGCGTCAGGGCGACGAGCGGGCGTGATAACCGGTCTGGGCGTCGCCTTAGGCGATGCGTTCTACTCTGGCCTCGGGCTCTTTGGCATGGCGACGCTTATCACTCAGTGTGAAGAAATTTTTTCGTTGATTAAGATTGTCGGCGGCGCCTATCTGCTGTGGTTCGCCTGGAACAGCATCCGGCATCAGGCGACACCGCAAATGCCAACGCTACAGCAGCCGCTTTCCGCCCCCTGGTATGTGTTTTTCCGCCGTGGGTTATTAACGGATTTATCTAATCCGCAAACCGTGCTGTTTTTTATTAGTATCTTCTCGGTCACCTTAAGCGCAGACACGCCAACATGGGCGAGGTTGATGGCCTGGGCCGGCATTGTGTTGTCTTCCGTTATCTGGCGTATTTTTCTCAGCCAGGCGTTTTCGTTGCCCGCCGTGCGCCGTGCGTATGGCCGAATCCAACGGGTTGCCAGCCGGGTGATTGGCGCCATTATTGGTGTCTTCGCGCTCAGGCTTATTTATGAAGGTATTAGCTATCGATAAGAGAGTTTAACTTGACCATCGTGAGGTAATTGTCCGTAATACCGCCTGAATTTTTAATCGCACGTTGAGTGGCAGTAAGATGGAACAGGTTGAACCGGTAAACGACACATTACTCCTTACAGAATGGCAGGCGCTGTTACGTCAAACATCGCCTGAAGTTCACACACTCCTGACATCGTTAAGCGATGAAGAGATCCGCCATTTAGTAACCGTTTTTTATGACTATATGCTCTCCCATGCGGAGAGCGCATTGTTCCTCAATACAGAACAGGTCAGTACCCGCCTCAGCGGCAGCATGTTTGACTGGCTGCGCAGCGTACTTGGCAGCGCCCACGAAGATCTCTCACAACTGCTGGCCAAACAGCGCAAAATTGGTGTGGTGCATGCCCGTATCGGCCTGCCCATCGATCTGGTTAACCGCGGCGCGCGCAAGCTGAAAGATGAGCTGTACAGGGTGTTAAAAACAAAGGCGGATTCCACTCCCGCCCTGCTGAGCGATGCTATCTGTTTCAGCAGTCTGGCAATGGATACTGCGCTGGAGGCCATGACGGTCTCCTATTCCCCCAGTTTTCAAAACTCTATGCACACGCAGGAGCAGTACCGTCTACAGACTATTTACGATGACGTTAACGTCGAGCGCGAGCGGCAAATCCGTTCGTTTACCGACTGGGAAAACCAGTTTATTTATAACATCGCCACCGGAATGCCTTTCGGTGAGATGGTGTTTCTGGCGAATTCTGACTTCGGTATGTGGTTATCACATAAGGGAAAACATATCCTCGGCAACAGCAATCTGCTGAATAAGATGGAATCACTGATTGCAGAGATCGACAGTCGTCTGACAACAACCCTGTCGCATCAGCATCAGCCGACAGAACCCGAGCGGATGAGCTTATTGCAGGATGTACGCCAGCTATCGGCAAAAATCCATTTCCTGCTCGCCTCAATGTTCGACGCGCTGGTTAAGCAGGAAAATGGTAAAGATTCGCTGACCCAGTTGCTTAATCGCCGCTTTATTCCGACCATCATGCGGCGCGAGATCTCGCTGGCGTTACATACGCGTAAGCCTTTTACCCTGGCGATGCTGGATATCGACTACTTCAAGCAAATTAACGATAACTTCGGGCATAATACTGGCGATCTGACGCTCAAAAACGTCGCAGCGGTCATTTACGATCATATCCGCAGCAGCGATTACGTGTTCCGCTACGGTGGCGAAGAATTTATGATTCTGCTCGTCGAGTCAGATGAAACACAGGCCAGTATTATTCTGGAAACGCTGCGTATGAAAATTGCCGAGATGCGCATGGCAGCCTCAGCGACAGAAACGTTTTCTATTACCGTCAGTATTGGTATTGCCGAATATGACTATCATCCCGACTATAAACAGTTGGTTGATAAAGCCGATCGCGCACTTTATCTGGCGAAAAGTAATGGCCGCGACCGCGTTGAGGTTTATCAGGAATAATCGTTGCCCTGCAGAGAAATAAATACCCCGTTCAGGGTATTTATCTGACCTGTGATAAATATCGGGCTGTTATTATTTTTCAGGCATATTGGCATGAAGAAAATAACAGCCGCGTAATAAGATGCAAATCAAATACACCAAATCTGAATAGCGCTAGCATATCCCGGTGATGACGCCTTCTGAATGCAGAAGGGGAAATATGAGGGATACTATAAAACCATGAACGGGAAGATGAGAACGCGCTGGCAGCGCCGCCCAGGCACGACCGGGGGCAAACTGCCGTGGAATGACTGGCGCAACGCCAGCAGCTGGCGAAAAGCCACCCAGTTTCTCCTGCTGGCTATCAATATTTATATTGGCGTGGCGTTCTGGTATTGGGTCCGCTATTTCGAAACCGCCGGCACCAGCGTTTATATTCCAAGGCCCGGCGGTATTGAGGGATGGCTGCCGATAGCGGGTTTGATGAATTTCCGCTATACGCTAGAGACCGGTTTTCTTCCGCCCATCCATGCCGCCTCTATGCTGCTGTTAGTTGCGTTTATCCTGATTAGCCTGTTGTTAAAAAAAGCTTTCTGTTCATGGTTATGCCCAGTGGGGACGCTTTCCGAACTGCTCGGTAATCTGGGGAGAAAATTATTCGGTCGTAACTTTACGCTGCCGCGCTGGCTGGATATCCCGCTGCTCAGCCTGAAGTATCTGCTGCTGGGGTTTTTCTTGTATATCGCCCTGTCGATGCCCGCCCAGGGGATTCAGTACTTTCTGACGTCAGCCTATGGAATCATCATCGATGTGAAGATGCTCGATTTCTTTCGCCATATTGGCTCCGCCACGCTCATCTCCGTGGTGGTTATCAGCCTCCTGAGCCTGTTTATTCGCAACGCCTGGTGTCGTTATCTGTGCCCTTACGGCGCACTGCTTGGTCTGTTCTCGCTGTTCTCGCCGTTTAAAATCCGCCGCAACGCCGACAGTTGCATTGATTGCGGGAAATGCGCGAAAAATTGCCCATCGAAAATCCCGGTCGACAGACTGATTCAGGTGCGTACTGTGGAATGCACTGGCTGCATGACCTGTGTTGAATCCTGTCCGGTGGCTTCAACGCTGAGCTTTTCCCTGCAGACACCGCCGGGTGCAAAAGGCAGCGGTAAAGCGTTATGGCGACAAACGGCACTGTCGGGTATTGCCATGACAATACTGGTGCTGGGGATTCTGTTTGCCACCATTGGTTACGCGGTTTATGCCAATGTCTGGGATACGCCGGTGCCGGATCACCTGTATTTCCAGCTGATCCCGAAAGCAAAAATGATCGGCCATTAATGCTTTACCAGTATGTTCAAAACCCCTGCCAATTCTGGCAGGGTTTCCTGCCTGTAACGCCATTTTAAGACTATTGCACTTGTGTCATCGTGCCCCCGTTTATACAACCTTAAATATCACCCGTAATCATTTTTTCTATTATGTTATGGGCGACTGGGATCACAATAATGAACGGGATAACATCATGACTAAAATAAAACTGGCGCTGCTTTTACCTCTGTTTCTGGCGGGTTGTACGGTGAGCGATGGAGAATTAAGAAACGCTTACGCTCAGCGTTATCAGCAGCCCGCCGCTTATGTCGATATCTATAAACAGAAAATAGCAGGCATGGATATTAATGCGCTGGCCCAATATGCCGCCGCAGAAGATAAGAAAAAAATGCGTGGGCAGCCAAGACTGAAAATCGACGAATTCATTACCATTGAAAATGTGCAGGCGAAAGGAAACCGGGTGGTCTACGATTACTCGCTGTCCGAGAGCTGGCTGGCGCTGTCCGCAGATAAACAGCGTGAAAAGCAGACCAATATGAATAAAGACCTGATCTACCGTACCTGCTCGCTGGAAACGGTACGTCTGGCGCAGGCGAAAGGGTTGGAAGAAGAGCATAACTATTACAGCCAGTACCCAGACAAAGTCGCCTTTACCCTGAGAACCAGCGCGCAGATTTGTATGCAAAACGGTTTTACACAATAACCGCAATCCCCCAGCCTGATGGCGCTGCGCTTATCAGGCCTACACTTTGCACGCATCTGTAGGCTTGATAAGACGCCAGCGCCGCCATCCGGCTAAAAAACGATACTCAGAACTTCCATGAAACGCTGCCGACAATGCTACGCTCGGCGCCGAAGTAGCAGTATGAGAGCGAATTACAAGCTGCAACGTAGCGCTTGTCGGTCAGGTTGTTGACGTTCAACTGAGCGCTCAACCCTTTAATACCGATATTCGTTAAGTCGTAGCCAATTGCCATATCCACCAGCGTGTAGGACGGCAGGGTGTGAGTATTCAGGCGATCGCTGGCAATACCGTTGACATAACGTACGCCTGAGCCCAGCGTCAGGCCATCCAGCGGACCGCTTTTCACATCGTAGCTCAGCCAGGTACTGGCCTGGTTACGCGGCGCGTACACTGCACGCTTACCCTGCTCTTCCGGGCTGCTTTTCTTATAGCGAATGTCGGTATAGGTATACGCCGCCTGCAGACGGAAGCTCTCCGTCAGTTGGCTAATGGCCTCCAGCTCTACCCCTTCAGACTCAATTTCCCCAATCGAGCGGTACGGATCGGTCGGCTCTTCTTTGGTGGCGATATTCGTCTGATTGATACGGAATACCGACGCGCTGAACTGACTGTTGAGTCCTTCCGGCTCATATTTCAGCCCGGCTTCCCACTGCTTGCCTTTCATCGGATCCAGCAAATTGCCGTTCTCATCGGCAAAGCTGGTTGGCGTAAAGGCGGTGGAATAACTCACATACGGCGCAAAGCCGTTATCGAACAAATAGAGCAGCGCAGCACGGGTGCTGAAGTTGTTTTTGTCCAGATCGCTGCGGGTATCGTTGATCTTATCAATGTTAGAAACGCTGACCTGATCGTAGCGACCGCCGAGCGTAATACGCCAGCGATCCCATGACATCTGATCCTGCAAATAGTAGCCTGTCTGGCGCAGCTTGTGCTTCTCACGCGCATACATGTTGATGTAATCAGGCTGCGCGCCGTATACCGGGTTAAAGGCGTCAATCGGCGGGAATGCACCGTAGTAACCGGTGGTATTGTTGCTGCGATCCTGATAATCGATCCCCACCAGCACACGGTGGTTGACCTGCCAGGTATCAAAGCTGCCGTCGAGTTGGTTATCCAGCGTAATCGCTGACATTTTTTCATCGGAGCCGGAGTAGCCGCGGTTAAGCTCGGTTTCATTCAGCCAGCCCGCCGCATACACCTGATTCAGCTCAACGTCGGTATGCAGGTAGCGCAGTTTTTGCCGCACCGACCAGCCGTTATCAAACAGGTGCTCAACGTTGTAGCCCACCATGTTTTCACGGCGATCGTATTTGTCGTAATCATCCTCGCCTTCGTAAAAAGTGTTGGAGATCTTTTGCCCGTAATGTGGAACCACGGTGCCGTCATACGGCAGACCGGAGTGGCTTCCGCCTTCCGGGTCACGGTGCAGATAAGCCATCAGATCCAGACGCGTCTGGTCGGTGATGCGCCAGGTCAGGCTGGGCATCAGCGCATAACGTTCTTCTTTCAATGGGCCAAACTGCGAGTCTGCGTAACGCGTCATTCCACTCAGTCGTGCCGCCACGCGATCGTTATCATCCAGCGCCCCGGTGACGTCAAACGCCGCGCCGCGCTGGTTATTGTTGCCAGCAAACAGTTTCACTTCTCCGCCGGCATCAAACGACGGCTTACGTGATGTCAGCGCGACAATACCGCCCGGAGAAGAACGGCCATACAGTACGGAAGCCGGGCCGCGTACCACTTCGATATCTTCGAGGAACCACGGATCGACCACCAGCGAGCTGTGTGAGTTGGTGTCCCCCATCATCTTCAGGCCATCGAGATAGACGTTGTCCAGGCTACCATCCGAGAAACCACGCAGCACAATATAGTCAAAGCGGTTGGAGGCACCAATCTGATTGCTGTACACCCCCGGCGTATAGCTCACGGCCTGGCGCACGCTGGTGGCGCCCTGCTCTTCAAACTGTTCACGGGTAATGATCGATACCGACTGAGGCGTTTCAAGATCCGGCGTGGCGAGCTTCGTGGCCCCGCTTTGCATTTGCGAGGTGACAACCACCGTATCGTTTTTTGTTGTTTCCTGCGCCAGCAGAGGAAAAGCCACGCTACCGGTCACCCATCCCACCAATAGCGCCAACCGAGTCTTCGCGAACATGAATATCTCCAAAGGCATGTCTAATTGTAAGTGAGAATTATTACCTTTTTGCTAACGGAGATAGCTATGCAGGATGCCAGGTTGCCTATGCGCAGTGCCAAATTGTCGGGAAGGCACGTGCGCAAAACGTAAAAATGGATTAGCAAAGTTTGAGCACATCGCCAGGCGAAAAGCCGTAACGACGCCGAAAAGCGGTGGAGAAGTTGGTAGCATGTTGATAACCCGACATCCAGGCCGCCTGCTGTACGCTGTATCCTTCCAGTAAATAGCCGCGCGCGCGTTCCAGACGGCAATCACGCAGGTAGTCAAAGACGGAACAGCCATAGGCCGCACGGAACTTGCTGCGCAGGCTGCTGGGGCTCATCGCCGCGCGTTGGGCCAGGGCATTGAGGGTGTAGTCATTCTCGGGACTCTGCTCCAGCAGACGACGAACGACCTCCAGCCGCTGCTGTTCACCGCTTGCCGCAAGCCGCTTGCCACTCTCAACCTGACACACGCTGAGGCCATGGCCGAACAGTTGTAATATCAGCCCTTCCAGCATCAGTTGGCGAGAAACATGGCCGATCGTGCTCCGCTGCGCATACTGCAGGCCGCTGAGTAAAAATCCCGGCACCTGCCAGATAAGCGTCGGCGTTTCGCATCTTTCCCACTCACGCATCAATGATTCGAGCAACCCCGTGCGCCACGCGCCGTCGGGATACAGACCGAGCGATAACGTGCGCAGTTTGCAGTCAGCATGATGGCGGGCACGCATCGTCTGATGCTCGCTCAGGCGTGAGCTAAACGCCATCCCGGAACGCACCACATGCTCCTGCCCGTTGAGCGTCAGGATGACGCAGCCTTCCAGAACCACCAGCATATACAGAGGACTGCTGTGGCGGGAGGTGGTTTCGTAGGGTTGAAGCACCTGCACATCAGAGTGCGTGACACACATCCCGCAGGGGAGCGTCATCTCCTCAACCTCCCCCTGCAGAACGGGGCTGCAAGACGACAAATCCGGCTTTTGCGCCAGCAGGGGAAAGCGGTAATCGATCCCGTAACGCTCACCAAAATCCATAAACTCGCTGACGGAGAAGGTGCGGGCTACGCGTCTGGACGTATTCAGGGCGGTGGTGTTGTTCATGCTGTCTTCTGCACAGGAAATGGGATTAACGGTTGATAACTGAAGCAACATTACCATTACCTGTACAACACAACAATAATAATGAGAATTATTATCAACATGACGTATGCGATTTCAAATCGCGCTGGAGAACGTCATTCCCGATATTCTTCTCGCGCAGCTCATCAGGCAACATTGACACCTGATGAGCTGCGGTCTGTGAGCCATATGCAGCTCAACCTTTCTCACTGTCATAAACGGGCACGTCAAACGCACCACGATACCCGCCGAGTTTGTACTCTACTTATTATGCTGAATTTCAGGCTGGTTTTCTTCCACCTGGAACACCGCCACAGCCTGGGATAGCATTGCCGACTGCTCTTCCACACTGCCTGTCGTGGCGGCTATCTCCTCAACCAGCGAGGCGTTTTGCTGAGTCACTTGCTCCATTTGCGTTACCGCAACCCGGATCTGTTCGATGCCGCGACTCTGTTCCCCTGAGGCTCCAGAGATATCTTCCATTAAGACATTAATGTTGCGTATTGCCTTCGCAATATCCGCCATCATGGCGCCACTGTTTTCGGCTATCTCTACCCCTTCCTTAACGCTAATTGCCGCTTTGGCAACCAGTTCACTGATTTCTTTCGCCGAGGAGGCGCTGCGCTGGGCAAGCGTTCGGACTTCACTCGCCACAACGGCAAACCCACGCCCGGACTCACCAGCGCGTGCAGCTTCCACCGCCGCGTTTAATGCCAGAATATTGGTTTGAAAAGCAATACTATCAATAACATTGGATATTTCGTTCACGCCTTGCGCATTACGGCTGATCAGGTGAATTTTCTCAACCATATCACTCATTAAACGCTCGCCACGCAATGCCATTTCCGTACTTTCGCTGGTCATAACGGATGCCTGATGTGACTTATCAGTATTATTTTTTGTTGTGACTGAAATCTGTTCCATACTGGCCGCCGTTTCAACGACTGCCGCAGCCTGCTGTTCCGTTCTGGTTGATAAATCGGAATTACCGGAAGCAATTTCCTGCATACCGATATTAATAGACTCAACGCCATCGCGAATAGTGCTGACAGTCTCCCGCAGGCCTTTTTGCATATTATGCAAATTTAAGCACAGTATGCCGATTTCATTGTTACCCGATACCTTAACAGGATGGCTGAGATCGCCCTTACCAATCCGCGCAAAATGTTCAGAAACGATTTTTAAAGGCTGAATGATGGTCCGGTTCAACCAGAAATTACAGATAAAGAAGATAAGTACCGTAATGACCAGGATCACGGATACTTTCAGGATCGAGGTATTAAACTGAACGTGTGTTTGTGCAACGATCTTCTCACCAATCAGCATTGTTGATTTGTAATAATTCGTCACTTCGTTATCGAAATTTTTGCGAGCCGCGAGCAGTTCCGCATTAGCATTTTCTTGTGCATTAATAATACTGTTGCTGGAAAGCATCTGATTTAATGTATCAATAGACTTTTGCTCAGCATTCATTTGTTGCTCAAAAGCCGTTCTGATGACTTTACCGATTTGCGGATCGTCAGCCGTCAATCCAGGAATACCCCAGAAAATATCGAACTGTTTTCTGGCATACGCCATCTGATCTTGCATTTGATTCACTGTCTGTCGGGCATCGGTCGCATTATGTTGTTGAATATTATCACGAACGCTTCTGACCTTATAAACAGCCTCAACGACCTTATGCAGGGTATCCTGCTCCTTAATGATGTTATGTAGTAATAACGTATTTTTTTGATTTCCTTTGAGATCAACCAACTCAAACCCATTGGAAAAGAACTGCATGAAGGTAAATAACAACAGCAATAATAACAGGCTGGTTTTAATTCTCATATTCTTTAACATTTAAACATCTCCATAACAATAAAAATCCTCTACGACTTAATTGTTATCGACACATCACGCAATACCTTAACCTGTAAAATGGTTAATTATTAGAAAGTTTCCGCATTCATTCTCACGTAATAAATTAATTACTCAGGGGGACATACTGCGATAAACAGCAGCCCTCTAACATTGGCAAAAATAAGGCCAAAACTATTCAATATTAATATTATTTATGGATATAAACGGTAATGTCTTTCTGACTATCGACAGGCACCCGCACCCAGGACAACGAATCGACGGTGATCGGTGCCATTTCATTTTCTAAACGTAACAACGGCGTGCTGGCGTCTGGCACACCTGTACTTTCAGTTATCTCGAGAACGCCCCGAAAAGAAATGGACACACTGTCTGGAATATCAGACAACCTTATCCATTCGTTGGCAATCACTAACTTTCGAGTAAACATTCGCTGTCCTTGGCGCGTGGTTTCTATCCGATAAATTTACAAGTTGATCAATCTATTCTTTGCATTAACAGCACATTGTTCACATCGTCAGTTAAGCATTACTTACCAGAAGAAAATGGAAGTGATAAAACTCATTTGAAACGTGCTTTACAAATTCAGCCGGAAGGTTATGTTTAATGAACGTTAACTTTGCAAACTCAACATCGCCATATACCCGGATACAGAAGGGTTTGACAATCTCACCCTGCACGCCAAAACACGCCTGCAGCCGAGTGTCATCCATAAAAATAAAATTACCTTCTCTTACCTTAATCTTTTCATGCAGATCTCGCCATTTCTCTGGCGTAAGCAGAAAGCTTTCCCAGCCATTATTTCTCAACACCTCAATCGTATGAGTAAACTTAAAATAGTCGTTCTGCATCGATACATCGCCACTCGAAGTCGAGTATAGATATTCTATTTTAAATTTAAGTTGTGCATTGAGGCTTTTTTTCTTGCCTTCATCAATTAGCCATTGAAGTTCATTGATTACGTTCCTTGAGAAGAGCTTTCTTTTTTTAGCGATGGCCAGCCATTGCATAATAAAAAGATGCTCTGACATTTTAGAATGAATCTTACGGTCCCGTATTGCGATACCAATTGCTACCAATGCACTCCAGGTAAACGCTTCCAGGTCATCCTGATAATGGTGTCGTAACGTACTAACTTTTCCTGAATCCCTTACCACTTAAACCTGCCCAAATAAATCATTATTACATGTAAATCTTGCATTATTTCATTTTAAAAAATACTACAACTAAAAACATCAAAATATGATCCAGATTAATTTATCCCTATGTAATAAAATTGCAAACTTAACACATCACTCTTATTAATCATTGATGCCCGGATGGCTCAGCGATAAATAATAAGAATTATACGATAAAGATAAAAACTAATAATACTCACAGGTTATCAATTCCACCTGCTGTTAAAAATATGATCATCATAAAACTTCAAAAATTGCTGATTAGAAGAAATATCCTGATAGTTTTGACCAGACGCCCCAGATAAACACCCATTCCAACGCTAAACAGCCATTAAACATCCTAATGGAATCGCATTTTATCCTCCGCTGAGCGACAGACAGCCTCACAGCAGCAGGCAAGGCTTTTTATACAGGTATCAGTAATATTAACGCTTTTAAATTTCGCCTAATTCAAAAAGCCAACATCCGGATTCAATGAACCGGAGGTTGGCTTGTCGCTGGTACGGTTAATAGAAAATACCGATGATCAGGGTGTGAGTAACGAACCCCACAATCAGCGGTACGGCGGTACGCTTCACCACATCGAATGGGGTTATTTTCGCTCCGCTGGAAACGGCAATCACGACGCCGGATACCGGTGAAATGGCCCGTCCCATATGCGATGCCTGCTGCATCGGCAGGATCATGGCAACGGCGTTAGCGCCCATACTGGCGGCAATTTGCGGGATGAGCTCAACGAAGGCGAGGAATGGCGCATTCCCCGACCCCATAATGATAGCCGCGGCCAGCGTCACCAGCGCAAATACTACCGCCATGGCAAACGGCGGTAATCCCACGTGTTCGGCCATCAGAATGAGCTGATCGATTGCACCGATGACTTTAATTCCGTGAGCAAAAACCCCTGCCGCAACCAACAGTCCAACCACACCGGTAAACGCAGTGCCCATTCCTTTCAGGAAATGGCTGAAACCTTCGCAGACCGACTTTAAATCACGCACTCGCAGCCATTCAATCAGCATACAGATGGTCATTGAAATGAGGACAATGGTGATAATATTCAGGTTGATACCCCTGACGAACATTTCGGATGATCCTACTGCCATCAGTATCGGAAGCATGGGGAGCAGCGCGTAAAAAGCCGGGGATTTTCCTGAATCAGTCACTTCTGCGCTACCGATTTCCCGCGGTAACGTCCCTGCTTTACGGTCGCAATGCCGCTGCCAGAAAAAATGGCACACACCGACAACCAGAACCGTCGCCAGCGCGGCGGGTCCCTGGTGGTAAACAACATATTCCACTACATCCATATTCACTGCTTTAGAGCCCCTGATAGCATCGATTGCCGTCGGGGTGTAAGCCACGCCAAGCGAAGTAGCAATGACCCCGGCAGCCGAGGCCGCTGAGAGCCCTAACCCCAGCATAATGGGGAACATCGTCCCCATCAGCAACACGGCAAGCCCGGTTGCAGAAGGAATGGCCAACTGCAGGAGGCTGGCGAGCAGGTAGGAGAAAAAGAGGAGCACATAGGGTGAACGCAGCGCCCGTAAGGGTTTCGTTACTACCCGCACGACCGCCTCATTTGCGCCGATATGATCCATGTAATGCGCAAATCCCATTAACGCCATGATCATCAGGCCGAGATCGGCGGCGCGCGTGCTGAAGAGATCGCGCATTACCTCGAAAGGATCGAGAAAGGAAATTCCCGTACTGGCAACCCCCTTCGGTAATACGGAACCCCATCCGGTTAACGCGGTGCAAATCATCAAGACTAAGCCCGCAATGAAGAGCACCGGTTCAGCGCGATAACCTTTCAGAATCAGACGCGCGACCACCACGATAACCAGAAGTGCGATTAACACCTGAATCATGACTGAGCTCTCCGCTGCGCGAACTCAGTATAAGTTTCCTCAATCACCGCCACCACCACATCACTGGCGGCCTGCAGAGAACGCACCGGCAGATACTCATAAATTGAATGGAAGTTATGAGCACCGGTAAAAATATTCGGGCACGGCAATCCTTTCTGCGACAGTACCGCGCCATCATACCCGCCACGCATGGCGACAGGTGCGGGCGTTATGCCGCATTTCTGATACGCGCGGAATGCAATATCAATCGGGTAGTGAGCGTCCCCCTGCAAACTGTTCAACACATTCGCGTAGCGATCGGCTAAATGACAGACCACGCTGTTTTCCCCCCACAGGGCACAGGTGCTGACGGCAAGCTGGCGAATAAACGCCATACGCGCCTTATAACCTTCTTCACTGAAATCGCGGATATCCAGCTTAAGTACCGTGCGGGCACTGTTACCCTGTAGCTGTTTTACCCAGTAATACCCTTCGCGCCCTTCCGTATATTCAGGCGCTTCTCCCCCTGGGAGCATGGCAATAAACTTATGCGCCATCAGCAGCGAATTCATTAACTTACCTTTGGCCGACATCGGGTGTGCGGACTGGCCGGTAAAGATGATTTCCGCATCGCCCGCATTCCAGTTCTCGTAAACAAACTCACCGATACCGCAGCAATCCAGGGTATAGCCAAAATCAGCACCAAACGCGGCAACATCAAACGCTTTTGCGCCACGCAAGCCCTGTTCCTCATCCGGGACAAAACCCACTTTTACCGGCCCATGTTTTATTTCCGGGTGTGCGACCAGATACTCAAGAGCATTCATAATCGCGGCGATGGCTGCTTTATCATCAGCGCCCAACAGACTGGTCCCGTCGGTCACCAGCAGGTCATCACCGATATAATTTTTCAGTTCCGGAAATTCACTTTCGCGCAGGTAAATATTCAGCTCTTTGTTCAGGCATAAATCCCCACCGTGATAATGCAGGCGCTGTGCTTTGGTGTCTGCCGTCTGTTCCGCACTGGTATCCAGATGACCAAAAAAAGAGACCACCGGGATCGTGTCATCGGTATTTGCAGGTAAGGTTGCCGTCACTATAGCGGTATCCCTGACCTCAATGTTTTCCATTCCTAATGCTTCAAGTTCTGCTGCAAGCAGTTTTGCCAGTTCCATTTGACCAAGAGAAGAAGGCATTATCCCATTAGCGCCATTTTCCCTTGATGTCGTGGTATTGATTTTCGTGTAGTTAATAAAGCGTTCAACAATATCCATTCCAGGAGATCCTTTAATGTATCATTTATGAGGTACTGCGAGAGGTGTTCTGCATGCAGCGTGGAGTAAATAATCTGAGAACCAAATAAAATCAGCGCTCATCCCAGAACGCTGATTTTATGGGCATTACGACAACGATTTATATAAAGGAAGATAAAAAGGCCAGTGATTATACCTGCGATTAAAAAACTCCTTTCTGATTGATAAAATCATATTCCCTGTCTATTTTTACTGCTATTTCCCATGGTGTTAAGCTAACAGAAGTCATAAACGGCATCCCTATACCTATGAGATAATAGAAATCATTTAGATTCCTGTACTCTGTACTGGCATAAGACATACCATCGCGATATTTTTTTAATGAACGAATACTGTATCAGCAACATGCAACCGTTTGCACCTCTCTACAAATAGCCACTTCGCGCACTAAAATCCGTGAACAAAATCACAATTACCTCAAAAGCAAAAAACTTCTATCGCGCTGAAAAAAAGGCAGTTATAAGGAAAGCTATATAATACCCACATAAACATAGCCAGAATTATACTATTCACTATGAAATAGATTCAGGCTGATACTATTTCAATATTGCCGTAGAGGTCAGTAGAGCTAAATCGTCGTAACCAATAATGTTGAATATCAATAACGATAATATTAAAATTTCTATTTATGACGATAAGCCAAATAATATGCAGGCAAAAAAAACCTCTCCCCCGAGAAGAGATTCAGGGCAGAGGTAATACGGGTGTTAAGGACATACTTATAGTTTTAATGATAACAGAAGCGCTTCTTGCAGGACCGAGTATACACACTTAGCCACGTTAAGAAAATTCTTAAAAACATTAAATTGCAAATTTCATTTAAAACCACAATTATGATAAAGGATCATTTATCAAAGAACAAAATTAACCAGCAAAAAGAGTAAACCATACTAATCAATGAGGTGATAAAAAAGCAATGCTGTATGGCTACCGATAGCGTTTCTGGCGACGCTGAAACATTAAATTAATTTAATGAATAAATGCGATTTACATAACGAGAATTAAAAAGTCATTAAATAAAAGAAATACAATTTTTCGTTACAGATCACACTTCCACTATAAGGAGGTTCCCCTACTGTTTCTTGCAGGTATGATTCAGCATGTAAATACCTTTCAACTCAACCCGAGGCTTTGATGCTGGAGAATGTAATCATCTGATAATCAGCTTCCCGACCTTTTCAGGCCGGACTGGTTATCAATGCGCCGAATTCGAATGCGGACACCGCTGTGTGTTTGCACGTTTTGCACATGATGATTAAACAGGTTTTCCAGTATGAATTTATCCCGTCAGGAACAACGTACCTTACACGTTCTCGCCAAAGGTGGCCGTATTGCTCACGTCCGCGATGCCTCTGGCCGCGTCACTTCCGTCGAATGCTATAGCCGTGAAGGGTTGCTGCTCTGCGACTGCACGCTCGAGGTGTTCAAAAAGCTCAGAACCAAGAAACTGATCAAATCCGTCAATGGTCAGCCCTACCGTATTAATACGACCGGCCTGAACAACGTTCGCGCCCAACTTGATAATCGCTAAGGAGAGAGAGATGGATATCCCGAAGATTTTTACCATCAGCGAAAGCGCACATCGCATTCATAATCCGTTCACCGCACAGAAATACGCCACGTTAGGCCAGGTTTTAAGGATGGCACCGGGAACACGCATTCTGGACCTCGGCAGCGGTTCGGGTGAGATGTTGTGCACCTGGGCACGCGATCACGGTATTTCCGGCGTTGGTATCGATATGAGCCGGCTGTTCAGTGAGCAAGCCACCCTGCGGGCCAAAGAGTTGGGTGTCAATGAGCACGTGCGTTTTATTCATGCCGATGCAACAGGTTATATCGCCAAAGAAAAATTCGATATTGCCGCTTGCGTTGGTGCGACCTGGATTGCCGGCGGCGTCGCTGGAACGATCAGACAACTGGAACTAAGTCTCAAACCAGGTGGGATCATACTCATCGGCGAACCGTACTGGCGTCAAATACCCGCCACGGAGAAGATCGCCCAGGCTTGCGGTGCCACCGCCGTGGCCGATTTTCTTTCTCTGCCAGAGCTCGTTTCATCTTTCGACCTGCTCGGTTATGACGTAGTTGAAATGGTACTGGCTGACCAGGAGGGTTGGGACAGATACGAGGCGGCAAAATGGCTGACGATGCGCCGGTGGCTGGAGGCAAATCCGGACGATGAATTTGCCCCGGAAGTCAGAGAGCAACTGAGGAGTTCACCAGCACGCCACGTAGCCTTCACCCGGGAGTACATTGGCTGGGGCGTGTTCGCACTCATACAGAGGTAATATGTCCAGTCGGTATAACCAGACAGGTTATACCGACTTTTTTCATTGCTTACTTCATTAATACTTCAACAAATTTAGCCAGCCATTGCGGATGCGCGGGCCATGCAGGCGCGGTAATCAGATTGCCATCCACGTGGGCTTGATCAATGCCGATATCTGCGTAATGCCCGCCGCTCAGACGAACTTCTGGCGCACAGGCCGGATAGGCGCTACAGGTCCGGTTTTCTAACACCCCCGCCGCCGCTAATAGCTGAGGTCCATGACAGACCGCGGCGATAGGCTTACCGGCAGCGTTGAAATCTTGCACCAGCTTAATAACATCCGGATTCAGCCGGAGATATTCCGGAGCACGTCCGCCGGGGATCAGCAGCGCGTCGTAATCGGTGGCCCGCGCCTCGGCAAAATTCGCATTCAGCGTAAAACGATGACCCGGTTTTTCACTGTAGGTCTGCGCCCCATCAAAATCATGAATAGCGGTTTGAACGTAGTCCCCCTGACTTTTATCCGGACAGACGGCATCAACACGATGGCCCAGCATCTGCAACGCCTGAAAAGGCACCATCGTTTCATAATCTTCGACATAATCGCCGACCAGCATCAGTATCTTCTTCATTCACATCCCCCGCTCACGGTTATTAATGATGAGAAATAACGGCCATCTTTACTATAGCCCACGCATTTCACGACATTAATAAATACCGCAGGACACGCCGTCACCGGACGTCTGAGGTAGTTGCCCCTGACGGCGTGCCCTGTTGTTAATACCTGAAGTTTCTATCACTCCCAGGCTTGCTCAGATTTCGCGGCGTCAAACTGCGGCGGCGGCTTGCGGAAACGTCCGGTCAGGTAGGCGAGATACACCAACCCCACGCCAGCCCATACCAGTCCCAGCGTCAGCGATGTCACCTCCAGGTTCACCCACAGTACGGCAACGGTGGCGGCGCCGACCATTGGCAATACCAGGTAGTGCAACTTTTCCTGCCAGGTATGCTTACGCCCTTCACGACGCCAGAAGTGGTTAAACACGGACAAATTAACGAACGTAAAGGCCACCAGCGCGCCAAAGTTAATCAACGCCGTGGCGGTCACCAGGTCAAAAAACAGGGCCGAGAGTGCCACAATCCCGACCATAATGACGTTCAGCGCGGGTGTACGCCATTTCGGATGGACATAGCCGAAGTACTTCTCCGGGAAGACGTTATCGCGGCCCATCACGTACAGCAGACGCGAAACGCTGGCATGGGACGCCAGACCTGACGCCAGCGTATTCACAAAGGTCGTACACAAGAAAATAGACTGGAACAGTTTGCCGCCAACGTACAGCGCAATCTCCGGCAGCGCCGCGTCCGGGTCTTTAAATCGGCTAATATCTGGAAAAAACAGCTGCATAAAGAACGAGGCAGCAATGAAGATCAGTCCACCGTAAAGCGCGGTAAGGAAAATAGCTTTTGGAATGGTACGCGCGGCATCCGGTGTCTCTTCAGAGAGCGTGGTTACCGCATCAAAACCGAGAAACGAGAAGCAGACGATGGTCGCCCCGGTGATAATCGGGATCAAATGCGCATTCTGGCTGATAAACGGTTGCAGCGACCAGACGGTCCCGACCCCTTCGCCTTTGTGCAGCCCCTGCACCACGAGAACAATGAACACCACGATTATCGCAACCTGCACCAGTACAAACAGCGCATTGAAGTTCGCCACCAGATTTACGCTTTTCAAATTGGCCGCGGTGAGGATCGCTACAAACATCACCACCCAAATCCATGGCGCAACGCCCGGGAACAACGCGGAAAGGTAAATTTTCGCCAGCAGGACGTTAATCATCGGCAGGAACAGGTAATCAAGCAGTGACGACCAGCCGACCATAAACCCCACATGCGGGTTGATCGCTTTTTGCGCATAGGTGTAGGCCGAACCGGCTTGTGGAAACTGGCGTACCAGCTTTCCGTAACTGATGGCGGTAAACAGCACGCCCGCCAGGGCCAGCAGATAGGAGGCCGGAACATGGCCATTGCTGATACCCGAAACAATACCAAAAGTGTCAAATACCGTCATCGGTGTGAGATAGGCCAGCCCCATCACCACCACCTGCCACAGCTTGAGGGATTTACGCAACTGTGCTTTGCCCGGCTGGGCCGCGAGATCCACAGAAGAATTAGTCGACATAGCTTTCCTCCCCGCCACGGGCCCAGATCTGCGATCGAAACGTGGGTACAGCAGACCTGGGTCGTGTCGGGGTGGAAAGCCAAAAGAAAGGCGTCAATGTTGCACGGCACAGATGCGGTCCGTACTTACTGCGGGAGCCATGGATGCTCACGCGGGGCGGGTTTTTAAACATTGGCATCATCACATTTCCTCGTCACAAACTCTGTCGGTTATCTGAAGACCCGTTGTCGCAAGCCGCTCCATTACGCGACATCCGGGAAATGGCAGGTGATCCTGCAATATTGACGGGCTGGCTCCGCTCAGACCGCATGATGCGACTTCTTTTTTTCAATGACCAAACAATGCGTACAGGCCCGACAAACATTCCGCCGTCGGGCCACTTTCCTGTCAGGCGTTTTTCAGCATCCACTCAATTTCAGTGTCGGTAATCAGGCGTTCAAACTGGATCAGTTCATCGTGTTTACAGGCGTGATACACATGGCTAAAACGCTCCCCGAGCAACTCACGCAGACTGTCATTTTGCATGAACTCCCACAGCGCATCGCTCTGGCGGATCGGGAACGGTAGCCCTTCCTGCTCCAGGCCGTTGCCTTCCACCTCTTCCTGCAACGGCAGCTCGTTATCCAGACCATGCAGGATCCCCGCCAGAATGGTCGACATCACCAGATACGGGTTGGCGTCAGCCCCCGCCACGCGATATTCAACCCGATGGTTATCACGATCGCCGCAGGGAATGCGCAGCGCCACCGTACGGTTGTTGTGCCCCCAGGAAGCCTGGGTCGGAACATACATCCCCGGCTGGAAGCGGCGATAAGAGTTCACATTCGGCGCCAGCAGCGCCATTGACGCAGGCATCAGATCAATCATCCCGGCAAGCGCACGCTTTAGTAACGCGGAATCATCGCCATTCGCATCGGCTAACACGTTCTCGCCTTTATTATTCATAATGCTGATGTGGATATGCATTCCGCTACCGGCATGCTCCTCATAAGGTTTTGCCATAAACGTGGCATGCATCTTATGTTTCTCCGCCACCAGCCGTACCAGGCGTTTCAGCGCCAGCGCGTCATCGCAGGCGTCGAGTACGTTATCGGTATGGTAGAGGTTGATTTCAAACTGCCCAGGGGAGGCTTCAGCCACCGCGCCGTCAGCCGGGATCAGCTGCAAACGGGCCAGTTCATCGATATCGTTCAGCACATCAGCAAAGTGGTTCAGGTTATCAACCGAGTAAACCTGACTTTGCGTATTCCGATCGTCCGTTCCCGGCGCGCACGGCGGCTGCAGATAACCTTCGGGATCGCGCTTACGATCGAGTAAATAGAACTCCAGCTCTACCGCTACGACGGGGAACAGACCGCGCTGGCGAAGTTTCTGCCAGAGTCGGTTAAGTACGTTCCGCGGCTCAACGTCAAAGGGAGCGCCATCTTCATCCAGCATCGTCAGCATCATCTGCGCAATACATTCCGGATCGGCGGCCGAAGGCGTTAACGTGCCAGGCACCGGGACACAGGTCCGATCCGGTTCGCCAAGCTCCTGGCCTAATCCCGCCTCTTCGACCACATTGCCAAGAATATCCATCGCGAAAACGGATGCCGGGAAATAGCAGCCTTTCTCTAACTTGTGTAATCCCGCAACGGGAATGCGTTTACCACGAAAGCAACCATTCAGGTCGGTTAACAGCACATCCACGAACTGCGTGTTGGGATAGCGCTCCAGATACTGCTTAACTTCACGCGCAAACGCGCTACTTCGTCTCTCTTCAGAATGCTGAACAAAATTCTCAACTTCTACGATATTGGTTTCCATGATTCACCGCCGTTGGCCTGTAAGCTGTTCTGTGATTTGACTGTTAAATATAATGTCCACTCTTCGACTCTGGATGCAAACAAATTGTTTGTCAAATGTTAAATTAAGTTTGCTAGAAGGTTATTCCGCTGCTAGATTGAGAAAATAATGAACGGAATGGCATAACAAGGAACCGTTTGGCAATAATTTATTCCAAAACGTGAGGTCGATCATGGGCAATATATTTGACAAGCCAGTTATTGGTGTAGTGATGTGTAGGAACAGGCTTAAGGGTCACGAGACCCAGACTCTGCAAGAAAAGTACCTGAATGCAGTATTAAACGCCGGTGGATTACCGATAGCGATTCCCCATGCGCTTGCGGAACCCGAATTACTGAACGCGCTGTTACCGAAACTGGATGGTATCTTCCTGCCAGGAAGCCCAAGCAATGTGCAGCCGCACCTTTATGGTGAAAATGGCGATGAGTCTGACGCCGATCCCGGGCGTGATCTTCTGAGCATGGCGCTAATCACCGCCGGGCTCGAAAGGCGCATTCCCATTTTCGCCATCTGCCGGGGCTTACAGGAATTAGTTGTCGCCACTGGCGGGACTCTGTATCGTCGCCTGTGCGATCACTCACAGTTCCTGGAACATCGTGAAGATGCGGAACTCCCGGTGGAGCAGCAATATGCGCCATCTCATGAAGTCCAGGTTCAACAGGGAGGATTGCTATCTCAGCTAATACCAGGTTGCAGCACGTTTTGGGTTAACTCCTTGCATGGTCAGGGCGCAAAAACCCTTGGCCCGCAACTGCGCGTGGAAGCACGCTCGCAGGATGGATTAGTGGAAGCAGCCAGCGTTCACGACCATCCTTTCGCGCTTGGCGTGCAGTGGCACCCGGAATGGAACAGTAGCGAATACGCCCTGTCGCGTTTGTTACTTGAAGGTTTTATCACCGCTTGTCAGAACCACCTCGCTGAAAAACAGCGACTCTGACCACTACAGTTAAGGAAATGCAATTATGAGCGATGACGGCCTGGCGCCGGGTAAACGTTTGTCAGAGATCCGCCAGCAATTGGGTCTTTCACAGCGTCGTGCCGCCGAACTGTCTGGGTTAACGCATAGCGCCATCAGCACCATAGAGCAGGATAAAGTCAGTCCTGCCATCAGTACGCTGCAAAAGCTATTGAAAGTTTATGGGCTGTCGCTCTCCGAGTTCTTCGCGGAACCGGAAAAGCCTGACGAACCGCAGGTGGTTATCAATCAGGATGATTTGATTGAGATCGGGAGTCAGGGAGTATCCATGAAGCTGGTACACAACGGAAATCCGAATCGTACGCTGGCCATGATGTTTGAAACCTATCAGCCAGGTACGACAACCGGGGAGAGAATTAAACACCAGGGTGAAGAGATTGGGACAATACTGGAAGGTGAAGTGATACTGACCATCAACGGTCAAACGTATCATCTTGTTGCAGGACAAAGTTATGCCATTAACACCGGTATACCACATAGCTTCAGCAACACCTCGGCAGGGATCTGCCGCATCATCAGTGCCCACACTCCTACCACTTTCTAATAAGTAGCGGCCTGAGTTTCTCAGGCCTTCTTAAATAACGCGCATTAACAGGGTACATCCCTGGGGCATCGTGCAGCCTGATTTTGCCTGAAAAAGATCAGCAACGAACTTTATCTTATTGATATAAAAGGAGTAGCTATGAACTTTCAGAATCTTAAATATTGGCGTGAGAAAGCCAGCCATTATTCGCCGGAGACCCGTTTATTTATTAACGGCGAATATTGCGCAGCCGCCGATAACGAAACCTTTATTACGCAGGATCCGGCAGGACAACGCCCGCTCGCCAAAGTCGCCCGCGGCAAAAAAGCGGATGTAGACCGCGCGGTCACCGCAGCCCGCACCGTGTTTGAACGCGGAGACTGGTCGCAAGCATCACCCGCAGAGCGCAAGGCAGTCCTGCACAAGTTCGCCGATTTAATGGAGCAGCATCACGAGGAGCTGGCGCTACTGGAAACGCTCGACACCGGTAAACCTATTCGCCATAGCCTGCGTGATGATATTCCAGGCGCGGCACGCGCCATCCGTTGGTACGCCGAAGCAATAGATAAAGTCTATGGCGAAGTGGCCACCACCTCGGTGAGCGATCTGGCGCTGATTGTGCGCGAGCCGGTGGGTGTCATTGCGGCCATCGTGCCGTGGAATTTTCCCCTGCTGCTGGCCTGCTGGAAACTTGGCCCGGCACTGGCTGCAGGCAACAGCGTGATCCTCAAACCTTCAGAAAAATCACCGCTGACCGCCATTCGCCTTGCTGCGTTGGCAAAAAAAGCAGGTTTGCCAGATGGCGTTCTCAGCGTGGTGAGCGGATATGGCCACGAAGCGGGCCAGGCGTTGTCGCAGCATCCGGATGTTGATGTGATCACCTTTACCGGCTCGACCCGCACCGGCAAGCAACTGCTCAAAGACGCTGGCGACAGCAATATGAAACGCGTCTGGCTGGAGGCCGGTGGTAAAAGTGCCAACATCGTTTTTGCCGACTGCCCGGATCTGCCGAAAGCCGCCGCCAATGCTGCAGCAGGCATCTTCTATAACCAGGGTCAGGTCTGTATCGCCGGTACGCGTCTGTTACTGGAAGAGAGTATTGCCGACGAGTTCATCGCCCTGCTGAAAGAGCAGGCGAAAAACTGGCAGCCGGGCAACCCGCTGGATCCGGAAACCACGATGGGCACGCTTATCGACAACGCGCATGCCGACACCGTGCACGGTTTTATTCGCGACGGTGAAGCGCAAGGCACGCTGGCGCTGGATGGTCGCAGCCACGTACACCCAGCGGCTATCGGCCCGACTATTTTTGTCGATACAGCCCCGCAAGCCCACGTCAGCCGCGATGAGATCTTCGGCCCGGTGCTGGTCGTCACCCGTTTTAGCAGCGAAGCCGAAGCTCTGGCGCTGGCCAACGACAGTGACTACGGCCTGGGGGCCGCGGTCTGGACCCGCGATCTGTCGCGCGCCCACCGCATGAGTCGTCGCCTGAAGGCCGGTTCGGTCTTCGTTAATAACTACAACGACGGTGATATGACTGTGCCGTTCGGCGGTTATAAGCAAAGCGGCAACGGGCGCGATAAGTCCCTGCATGCACTGGAAAAATTTAGCGAACTGAAAACCATTTGGATCTCCCTGGAGCCTTAATCATGACTGAACATACCAGCAGTTATTACGCCGCAAGCGCCAATCAGTACGAACCGTTTCCCACCCTTAGCGAGTCGGTTAGCTGTGATGTTTGCGTCGTGGGCGGTGGATATACCGGTCTCTCCTCCGCCCTGCACTTAGCGGAGATGGGTTACGACGTAGTGCTACTGGAATCCGCGCGTATCGGCTTCGGGGCCAGCGGACGTAACGGCGGTCAGTTGGTGAACTCCTACAGTCGCGATATCGACGTCATCGAGCGCACCTATGGCCCGGACGCCGCCAAAATGCTTGGCAGCATGATGTTTGAAGGCGGTAATATCATCCGCGAACGTATCAAGCGTTATCAGATCGAATGCGACTATCGCCCCGGCGGACTGTTTGTGGCGCTGAACCACAAGCAGATGGAAACGCTGGAGGAGCAGAAGTCGAACTGGGAACGCTATGGCAACACGCAGCTTGAACTGTTAGACAGCAGCGAAATTCGTCGCGAAGTCAGCAGCGATCGTTATGTCGGCGCGCTGCTCGACCACAGCGGTGGTCATATTCATCCGCTGAACCTGGCGATTGGCGAAGCTAACGCCATTCGTCTTAACGGCGGGCGCGTCTTCGAACAGTCGCCGGTCACCCGTATCCAGCACACCAGCCCGGCGGTGGTCAGCACCGAAAAAGGTCAGGTTACGGCCCGCTTTGTGATCGTCGCGGGCAACGCCTACCTCGGCGACAAACTGGAGCCTGCGCTGGCAAAAAGCAGCATGCCATGCGGCACACAGGTATTAACCACCGAACCGTTGTCTGCAGAGATGGCGCGCTCGCTGATTCCTAAAAACTACTGCGTGGAAGATTGTAACTATCTGCTGGATTACTACCGTCTGACCGGTGATAACCGCCTGCTGTACGGCGGCGGCGTGGTCTACGGCGCCCGCGATCCGGACGATATTGAACGTCTGGTAATGCCGAAACTGCTGAAAACCTTCCCGCAATTGCAGGGGGTAAAAATTGATTACCGCTGGACCGGTAATTTCCTGTTAACGCTATCTCGCATGCCGCAGTTCGGCCGTCTTGATACCAACATTTACTATATGCAGGGCTACAGCGGCCACGGCGTGACCTGTACCCACCTGGCAGGACGTCTGATTTCTGAACTGCTGCGCGGGGATGCCGAGCGCTTTGACGCTTTCGCCAAACTGCCGCACTACCCGTTCCCGGGGGGGCGCAGCCTGCGCATTCCGTTTACCGCCATGGGGGCGGCATATTACAGCTTACGCGATCGCCTTGGGGTTTAAGTTCTTCCGCAATAAACCCGACGCACAGGGCGGTCTCCCCTGTGCGTTTTTTTATTCCCGGACAGTGAAAAACAGGTAACGGGCACGAAAATATCGCAATAGGACATAACCCTACACTTTGCATTGTTTCTCCCTGCTGATCGGATAGGCTTTTTTAGATTATCGCTGGCGACGTGGCCAGAACTCAACGGGGGAAGAAACGCGTGTTATGAATACGAATAACGAGGAGACCTTTTATCAGGCGATGCGCCGCAAAGGGGTGAGTCGACGCAGTTTTCTCAAATATTGCAGCCTCGCAGCAACATCGCTTGGGCTGGGAGCCGCAATGACGCCCAGAATAGCCTGGGCGCTGGAAAACAAACCCCGGATCCCGGTCGTCTGGATCCACGGGCTGGAATGCACCTGTTGCACCGAATCATTTATCCGCTCCTCTCACCCACTCGCCAAAGACGTCATCCTCTCCCTGATTTCTCTTGATTACGACGACACCCTGATGGCCGCCGCCGGAACGCAGGCCGAAGAGGTATTTGAAGACATTCTGAGCCGCTACCACGGCCGATACATTCTGGCCGTCGAGGGCAATCCTCCGCTGGGTGAACAAGGAATGTTCTGCATCAGCGGCGGGCGACCGTTTATTGAAAAGCTAAAAAGAGCCGCGGCAGGCGCCAGCGCGATTATCGCCTGGGGAACCTGTGCCTCCTGGGGCTGCGTGCAGGCCGCCCGGCCTAATCCAACCCAGGCAACGCCGATCGATAAGGTGATCACCGATAAACCAATCGTGAAAGTGCCCGGCTGCCCGCCGATTCCGGATGTGATGAGCGCCATCATTACCTATATGGTGACGTTTGATCGTCTGCCTGAACTCGATCGTCTGGGACGTCCGCTGATGTTCTATGGTCAGCGTATTCACGACAAATGCTACCGCCGCGCCCACTTTGACGCCGGGGAGTTCGTTGAGAGTTGGGACGATGACGCTGCCCGAAAAGGCTATTGCCTGTACAAAATGGGCTGCAAAGGGCCTACCACTTATAACGCCTGCTCCACCACCCGCTGGAATGGCGGCGTTTCTTTCCCCATCCAGTCCGGTCATGGGTGTCTGGGATGTTCAGAGAACGGCTTCTGGGATCGCGGTTCGTTCTATAGCCGCGTGGTCGATATCCCGCAGATGGGGACGCATTCAACCGCCGATACCGTGGGCCTCACCGCGCTTGGCGTGGTGGCTGCCAGCGTCGGTGTCCACGCAGTCGCCAGCGCCGTCAATCAACATAACCGCCACAAACAGCAATTAGCCGACGCCGGACAACAGTCGCCAGACAATGAGGATAAACAGGCATGAGCAATTCGTATCAAACCCAGGGATATACGGTCAATAATGCCGGCCGGCGCCTGGTTGTCGACCCCATTACGCGCATTGAAGGGCATATGCGTTGTGAGGTGAACATTGATGAGCAGAACATCATCACCAACGCGGTGTCCTGCGGCACCATGTTCCGTGGACTTGAAATTATTCTGCAAGGGCGCGACCCGCGCGATGCCTGGGCGTTTGTCGAACGAATTTGCGGGGTGTGCACTGGCGTACATGCGCTCGCATCGGTCTATGCCATTGAAGATGCCATTGGCATCAAGGTGCCCGATAACGCCAACATCATTCGCAATATTATGCTGGCGACGCTGTGGTGCCACGACCACCTGGTCCACTTTTACCAGCTAGCCGGAATGGACTGGATTGACGTTCTGAATGCCCTGAAAGCCGATCCGCGCGCAACATCGCAGTTGGCACAAAGCCTTTCTGCCTGGCCGATGTCCTCCCCAGGCTACTTCTTTGACGTACAAAACCGCCTGAAGAAATTTGTCGACGGCGGTCAGTTGGGGATTTTCCGCAACGGTTATTGGGGACATCCGCAGTACAAACTGTCGCCAGAGGCTAACCTGATGGGCTTTGCCCATTATCTGGAAGCGCTCGATTTTCAGCGCGAGATTATCAAAATCCATACGGTGTTTGGCGGCAAGAATCCGCATCCTAACTGGATTGTCGGCGGCATGCCATGCGCTATCAATATCGATCAGAGCGGCGCGGTTGGCGCGGTCGATATGGAACGCCTTAACCTGGTACAGTCGATCATCACCCGCACCGCCGACTTCATCAACAACGTCATGGTTCCTGACGCGCTGGCTATCGGCCAGTTCAACAAACCCTGGAGCCAGATTGGCACCGGGCTGTCTGATAAGTGCGTCTTAAGCTACGGCGCGTTCCCGGATATTGCCAACGACTTCAGCGCGAAGAGCCTGTTGATGCCTGGCGGCGCGGTCATTAACGGTGATTTTAACAATGTCATGCCGGTGGATCTGGCCGATCAGCAGCAAATTCAGGAGTTTGTCGATCATGCCTGGTACCGTTATCCGGACGATCAATTAGGTCGTCACCCGTTCGAGGGGATTACTGAACCCTGGTACAACCCCGGCGATGTCAAAGGCAGCGATACCGATATCCAGCAGCTCAACGAACAGGAACGCTACTCGTGGATTAAAGCCCCGCGCTGGCGCGGACACGCCATGGAAGTTGGACCGTTGGCGCGTACGCTGATTGCCTATCACAAAGGGGATGCCGCCACGATTGAATCCGTCGATCGCATGATGTCCGCACTCAAACTGCCGCTGTCGGGTATGCAGTCGACGCTGGGGCGTATTTTGTGCCGCGCGCACGAGGCGCAGTGGGCCGTGAGCAAGCTGCAATATTTCTTCGACAAGCTGATGACCAACCTGAAAAACGGCAATCTGGCTACGGCGAATACCGAAAAATGGGAGCCTGCAAGCTGGCCGCAGCAGTGCCGTGGGATCGGTTTTACCGAGGCGCCGCGCGGAGCACTCGGTCACTGGGCGTCGATTCGCGACCAGAAGATCGACGTGTATCAGTGCGTAGTGCCGACCACCTGGAATGCCAGCCCGCGCGATCCGAAGGGGCAAATTGGCGCCTACGAGGCGGCGTTGATGGGCACCCAAATGGCGATACCGGATCAACCACTGGAGATCCTGCGTACCTTGCACAGCTTCGACCCCTGCCTGGCATGTTCAACCCACGTCCTCGGCGACGACGGCAGCGAACTTATCGCAGTCCAGGTTCGCTAAGCGTTAAGGAACGGAACGATGACTGGAAAGATATCCCCACGCGTCGGGGAGGCGCGTGATACCGCCGTCAGCCACTATGTGTTTGAAGCGCCCGTACGCTTGTGGCACTGGCTGACAGTGGGCTGCATGTTGGTTTTGATGGTAACCGGATACTTCATTGGCCGACCACTGCCGTCGGTCAACGGCGAAGCCACTTACCTGTTCTACATGGGCGACATCCGGTTAGTGCATTTCGCCGCAGCCATGGTGTTTACGGTGATACTGCTGGGTCGCATTTACTGGGCCTTCGTCGGCAATCGCTATTCACGCGAGCTGTTTATCGTGCCTGTCTGGCGTCGCAGTTGGTGGCAGGGTGCCTTTTCAGTGGTGCGCTGGTATCTGTTTCTGGAAAAAAAACCGGGAGAAGATATCGGCCATAACCCCGTCGCGCAGGCGGCGATGTTCGGTTATTTCCTGCTCTCAGTTTTTATGATCCTCACCGGTTTTGCCTTATACAGCGAGCATAGCCAGTACGCCATTTTTACCCCCTTCCGCTATGTGACGGAGTTTTTCTACTGGACCGGCGGTAACTCTCTCGATATCCACAGCTGGCATCGGTTGGGGATGTGGTTCATCGCCGCCTTCATCATCGGTCATGTGTATATGGCTATCCGCGAGGACATCATGTCTGACGATACCGTCATCTCAACCATGATCAACGGCTACCGTAGCCACAAATTTGCCAAACGCCAGCATGATAAGGAGGCGTCATGAGCGAACCTTACGTCATCGTGATGGGCTTAGGCAACCTGCTGTGGGCAGATGAAGGATTTGGCATTCGCGTTGCCGAACGCCTGTACGCCCACTATCACTGGCCGGAATGGGTAGAGATTGTCGACGGCGGCACGCAAGGGCTGAATCTGCTGGGCTACGTTGAGCAGGCCAGCCATTTGTTGCTGCTGGACGCCATCGACTACGGACTCGCGCCAGGCACTTTGCAATCCTACGCTGGTGAACAAGTCCCCAGTTACCTCAGCGCCAAAAAAATGAGTCTGCATCAGAACAGCTTCTCCGAAGTGCTTGCTCTGGCGGAGATTCGCGGTCATCTGCCCGCCCACATCGCCCTCGTAGGACTACAGCCGGTGCAGCTGGACGACTATGGCGGCAGCCTGACCGACATCGCGCGCGCTCAGCTCCCGGCGGCAGAACAAGCCGCGCTAAGGCAACTGGCCGCGTGGGGCATCGCGCCACAGACAATCGATGAAACGCGTTGCCTGAACTATGAATGCCTGTCGCTGGAAAACTATGAAGGCGTGCGTATTCGCCAGTATCGTGTAACGCTGGAGAGATAAGCAACATGTTGAATGACAAACCATTTTCCGTGCTATGGCAACGCATGCTGGCGCGCGGCTGGCAACCGCTGACCGCATCTGAACTGGATGACTGGGTAACGCGTGTGCGTGATGGCGTGGTGCTGCTCAGTAGCGATCCCCGCCGCACGCCAGAAGTCAGCGATAACCCGGTAATGATTGCCGAGTTGCTCCGCGAGTTTCCCCAGTTTGACTGGCAAATCGCTATGGCGGATCTCGAGCACAGCGAGGCTATCGGCGATCGTTTTGGCGTATTCCGCTTCCCGGCCACGCTGGTATTTATCCACGGCGAGCTGCGCGGCATTCTCAGCGGCATCCACCCGTGGGCCGACCTGCTCAACCTGATGCGCCCCCTCGTTGAAGAACGCATCCCCCGGAGCCTGCAAGATGAGTGATACCTTTTTTCATCTGCTGGGACCGGGAACCCAGCCGGGCGATGACAGCTTCAGCATGAATCCCTTGCCCCTCACCTGCCAGGTCAACAGCAGCCCCAGCATGGCGAGGCTGGAAAACTGTCCGCACAGCCCGGCGGTGATGGCATTGTTAGCCGACGTGCGCCACCAGCTTAGCCAGAAAATCCCCGTAAAACAGGACGTGCTGGGATGGGATTTATCCACGCTCAACGCAGACGACCTCACGTTTTTGAATACGCTGCTCGGCGAAGGCGAAGTTTCCGTGCGTATCCAGCAGGCTGACGGCAGGGCGAGTGAGATTCAGGAGTCTATTTTCTGCGGAATCTGGCGGGTGCGTTGCCAGAATGACTTGGGTCAATGGGAGGAGCATCTGGAGGCAGGCAGCGCGCCACGGGCGCTGTGGCAGGCAGCAACAATCACGACGCTGCCAGACGATAGCCTGTTGCCTCAGCCCGTCGATGGGTTGATGAATGGCCTGACGCTGGCTCAGGAACTGCTGGCGCACGTGCGCGATCCGGCCACGCAACCTCATAGCATTAACCTCACCCAACTCCCGGTTAGCGATGCGGATCGCCAGTTCCTCTCCCGCCTGTGTGGCGAAGGGCGCATTCAGATCCGCACCATCGGCTACGGCGAGAGCCAAATCGACGCCACGGCGCTGCGCCATGTCTGGCATGTGCGCTGTCTGGATACCCTGAAAGGACTTCTGCTCGAGAGTTATGAGATCTGTCCATTACCGGAACTGGTACTGGCTGCTCCGGAGGATCTGCTCGACTCGCTCCAGCGTCTGGATGAAGTCTGTAGCTGGCTGGCATCCGGCCCGCCAGCCTGATCCCCTTCTCCCGACCCGCATACTTTTCTGCTGCGGGTCTGGCGTTTTCTTCCTTATCTGTTCACTCTCTAATGCCTGATGGAGTTCACATGTGGGACGTCATTGACTTATCGCGCTGGCAGTTTGCGCTGACCGCGCTGTACCATTTTCTGTTTGTTCCCCTGACGCTGGGGCTGATTTTTTTGCTGGCCATCATGGAAACCCTGTTCGTGGTGACGGGCAAAACAGTCTACCGCGACATGACGCGTTTCTGGGGAAAGTTATTCGGTATTAACTTTGCGCTCGGTGTGGCGACCGGCCTGACCATGGAGTTTCAGTTCGGGACTAACTGGTCGCTCTATTCCAACTATGTGGGCGATATTTTCGGTGCTCCGCTGGCGATGGAAGCCTTGATGGCTTTCTTTCTTGAATCCACATTCGTGGGGCTGTTCTTCTTCGGCTGGCAGCGCTTAAACAAGTACCAGCATTTACTGGTGACCTGGCTGGTAGCGTTTGGCTCCAATATCTCGGCCCTGTGGATCCTCAACGCCAACGGCTGGATGCAATATCCAACAGGCGCTCACTTTAATATTGATACCCTGCGCATGGAGATGAGCAGCTTTAGCGCGCTGGTTTTTAACCCCATCAGCCAGGTGAAATTTGTGCATACCGTGATGTCTGGTTATGTCACAGGCGCCATGTTTGTGATGTCCATCAGCGCCTGGTATCTGCTGCGTGGTCGCGCTCGCGAGTTCGCCCTGCGCTCCTTCGCGGTAGGTTCCGTCTTTGGCACACTGGCTATCCTCGGCACTCTGCAACTGGGAGATAGCTCAGCCTATGAGGTCGCCCAACGCCAGCCGGTAAAACTGGCGGCAATGGAAGGGGAATGGCAAACCGAACCGGCACCTGCGCCCTTTCATGTGATAGCCTGGCCGCAACAGGAGCAAGAGCGTAACGCCTTTTCCGTGAAGATACCGGCCCTGCTGGGTATCCTGGCGACTCACTCTTTAGATACGCCAGTTCCGGGGCTGAAGAACCTGATGGCAGACGCGCTACCCCGCCTGCAGCGGGGCCGGGAAGCATGGTTGCTGATGCAGGAAATCGCCAAAGGTAACCGCACGCCTCAGCTACTGCACGCTTTTCACACCGTGGAAAAAGATCTGGGTTACGGCATCCTGTTAGCAAACTACGCCCCTGACATGAACCATGTCACGCCAGCGCAATATCAGGCCGCACAACGCGGCGCTATTCCGCAAGTCGCCCCCGTGTTCTGGAGCTTTCGCATCATGATTGGATGCGGTTCCCTTCTGCTGCTGGTGATGGCGATTGCGCTGATACAGACCTTACGCTGGCGTATCGACCAGCATCGCTGGGTACTGCACATAACGCTGTGGAGCCTGCCGCTACCGTGGATTGCCATTGAAGCAGGCTGGTTTATGACGGAGTTTGGCCGCCAGCCGTGGGCGATTCAGGATATTTTGCCGACCTGGTACGCCCACTCTGCGCTGAGCGCGGGCCAACTGGCCTTCTCCATGGGGCTAATCCTCACGCTTTACACCCTGTTTTTAATTGCCGAAGTCTACCTGATGCAAAAAAACGCGCGTCTTGGTCCAGATGCGATGCAACGTCAACAACCGGCACAACAACAGGTATAAAGGAGAGCATCATGTTGGATTATGAAACGTTGCGGCTCATTTGGTGGCTGCTGATTGGCATTATTCTGGTGGCCTTTATGGTCACTGACGGGTTTGATATGGGGGTCGGCTGCCTGTTACCGCTGATCGCGCGCAACGATGATGAACGTCGGGTGTTAATCAATAGCGTAGGGGCGCACTGGGAAGGTAACCAGGTGTGGCTCATTCTGGCGGGCGGTGCATTATTCGCAGCCTGGCCGCGGGTCTATGCTGCCGCATTTTCGGGGTTTTATGTGGCGATGATTCTGGTGCTGTGCGCCCTTTTCTTTCGTCCATTGGCCTTTGATTATCGCGGTAAAATAGCGAATGCACGCTGGCGCGCCATGTGGGACACCGGGTTGGTTATCGGCAGCCTGGTGCCACCGGTTATCTTCGGCGTCGCCTTCGGCAATCTGTTCCTGGGGGTGCCTTTTGTGTTCACGCCACAATTACATGTGCAATACCTGGGCTCTTTCTGGGAATTGCTCTCTCCTTTTGCCCTACTGTGCGGCGCATTAAGCCTGATGTTGGTCATTATGCAGGGGGGCGTTTGGCTCCAGTTGAAAACCGACGGCCTTCTTCACCTGCGCGCGCTGTCTGCCGCCCGCCGCAGCGCGATGTTAGTGGTGCTCTGCTTCCTGTTAGCCGGGTACTGGCTGTGGACGGGGATCGACGGCTATGTGCTGCTTAGCCAGGATCCTAATGGTCCGTCCAACCCGCTATTAAAGGCAGTAACGACCGCACCGGGCGCGTGGATGGCGCACTTTGAAAATTCACCACTACTGTTGGTTATTCCGCTGTTGGGCATGATTTTTCCAATGCTCGCGATCTATGCCTGCGGGCAACGTCGGGCCGTGTGGGGATTTCTGTTTGCTTCATTGACCCAGACCTGCGTGATCTTCACCGCTGGAATCACCCTGTTTCCATTTGTGATGCCATCAAGCGCATATCCACTCTCTAGCCTGACGGTGTGGGACAGTACCTCCAGCCAGATGACACTCAGTATCATGCTGGTTATCGTGTTGATTTTCCTACCGATAGTTCTGCTTTATACCTTGTGGAGTTATTACAAGATGCTGGGACGAATCAACGTAGAAACAATCCGCCGCCACAACCACGAACTTTATTAGGGAGGACTGTACGATGTGGTATCTGTTTTGGTTTGTCGGCATTCTGCTGATGTGCACGCTCTCCACGCTGGCGCTGGTCTGGCTTGAGTCACGGCAGAAATAGCCCTGCGCGTGCGTTACGCTTCCTGGCTCCCCTGTTTATTCGGGGAGTCTTTATTCGTTCGCACAAAAGCAGCATGGCTGCACCCAAACCCTGGTTGGCACCAAGCTTATCTATAAACCGCAGAGTGGTGCTGCAATTTAAGTGGTGAGTTTTACGTCAGTTAACGCAGGCATCCCCCCTGTTCCGCGGAATGCCTGATTCACATTAGGAATTACGCCCCGGTCACCATCAACATATCATCTACAAAGTTTTTGGCGCGCGGAATATCCGACTCGTCGACGTGTTCAATGATCAGCGGAATATTTGGGTGGTTTTTCGCGAGCAGCTCCACATACAGCAAATAGTTAAGCGCCCCTAGCCCTGCTGCGGGCAGCTCCACCAAACCGGCTCCACGGAAGCTGTTATGCTCCGCTGCGCCGTCCCCGAATTTCTCAATCACCACGTCTGTTTTCTTACAATCTTTGGCATGGGCAATTTTAATTTTGCTATCCAGTACATTGAAGATGCTGTGCAGTGTTTCATCAATGGCGTCGATATTTTTATCATCAAAATAGTTGGTCGGATCCAGCGCCAGCCCCAGGCCGGGGTGATCGATATCGCGCATCAGTCGCGCCACCTGGCTGACCGAGCCGATAATGTTGTTCACGTAGTTTTCCACCAGGAATACCGCGCCGTGAGCGTAAGCAAAAGCAGCCAAATCGCGGGCGATGGCTTTAAATTCCTGATACGCCTCCTCAGTGCTGTTTTGCGGATCGTACAACCAGTCGCTATCGACGTTATAAGTGCCGGTTTCGCTGATCACATACGGCGTACCGAAGTCCCGCGCATGAGCGAGGATCTCTTTCACCGCTGCGATATTCTCGGCACGCTTCACCGGTTCCGGATGCACAAGGTTCGTATACGCCGAAATAGCGACGATAGGCAGATTGGCTTTGCGAAACGCGTCGCGCACCTGGTGCGCTTTCGCTTTGGTGATATGCCCCCGGCTCAGATCGATATCGGTAAACTCGAGGTCAAGCTGCACGCAACCCATCCCCGCCTGCTTAATCTTCGTGATGGTCTCTTCCAAGGAGTAGGGGTAGTAACCAGTAAAGATGCCTACGTTAATCATTTTGTATTCTCCTGAAGGATTTCATTGAGATAAACGGTTCGCTCTTCCTGAATAGAGGCATAACAGGCTTCAATACAGGCCAGCGTGCCGAGGTTGTCCTCAGCGCTGATTTCCGGCTGTGCGCCATGTTCCAGAGCGCACAGCAGGCTCGCCATGGTGCCGATAAAGGCATCCGGGAACCACTGGCGTTTCCATTGCGGGGCGATCCAGCGCTCGGGATACTCGCGTGACGCCAGTTTTAAGGTGCTGCCACAATACTCCGGCGGACGGCGATGCCAGCCGAAATCGCCTTCCGCCAACCCGTCGGTGCCCTCCACCCGCCAGTTGATATAATTATTTTTAGCGCAGAGTCCACCCGGCCAGGCCCAGACGTCGTCCAGACTGGTGGCGATCAGGCCATTGGCATACTGGAAAGTGTACTGGGTGATGCCATCGGTGTGTTCAAAAGCGGTACGCGGATCGGTGCGGCAAACAGCGGTGACTTTAACCGGATCGCCAAACAGGAAGCGGAAGGCATCGATATGGTGGATCGCCATGGCATACAGTTCGAGCTTTTTATACTGCTGAAGAAACTGCTGCCAGTCGGGAATAGCGCGCATATCAATGCTGGCAAGTACCGGCGTGCCGATCAGTTGGTTATCGAGAATGTACTTCAGCGCCCGGATCGACGGGTCGTAACGCATATTGGAGTTCACCGCGATGGGGATACCGCTCTCTTTGCTGAGACGGACGATTTCGCGGCCAGCTTCCAGCGACATCGCCAGCGGTTTCTGACACAGAATGGCCTTCACGTTTTTCGCCGGAGAATGTTTGCCGCAGATAAAACGCACAATCGCTAACTGGATATGCGGCGGCACGGCGATATCAATAATCTCGATCTTCGGATCGCACACCATCTCCTGCCAGCTAGCGTAGGTTTTAGGGATGTTAAATGCCCGGGCCAGTCGCTGGCTGTGGGCATTTTCCAGCGAGGTTATCCCATATGGCGTAAACCCCGCTTTCTGGTAAGCCACCAGATGGCAATGCTCAACGATAAAACCCGCGCCGATAATACCGATTTTGTAGTCTTTTCGCTGTGGTAACGCCGGACGTGTCACCTGCTCTAATAAGCGCTCTAACGAATCCATAATGACCCCGTTTATGTTTGGCGGCGAGAGCTCGTCTCGCCGGAAATATTCAGCGCAGCGTATTTCCCTTCACCGACGCGTTGTCCGCAAGCGGAGAAGCATGGCGCTGTTTTTGCAGCCAGAACTGCTCGATCTCTTCCAGCGATTTTCCTTTGGTTTCCGGCAACATAAATTTGGCAATCGCCAGTTGAATCAGGCACATCACGGCAAAGAAATAGAAGGTGTTATTGCCGCCGAATGTTGCCAGCGTAAAAGGAAACAGCCAGACCACCAGGAAATTGAATATCCACTGGGTAAAGGAAACCAGCGCCACGGCTTTACTGCGTATCGCATTGGGAAACATTTCCGAGACCAAGGTCCAGAATACCGGTCCGATGCAGGCGGAAAAGCAGGCGATATAGGAAAATAAAAAGAGCAGCGTCACCAGCACCGGCAAGGAGTGATGGAACGAGAAGCCCAGGAAAAACAGCGACACGCCCATAATCAACGAGCCATAGAAATAGAGTGGCCGCCGCCCTACCCGGTCAATTAACACCACACCGATTACGGTTGCGATCAAATTGATGACGCCCATAAAGATATTGAAATAGAGCGCTGAACTAATAGAAAATCCGGCGGCCATCATAATCTTCGGTGCATAATCTAGCGCGGCGTTACAGCCAATTAACTGCACCAGCACCGCCAAAATCAACCCTAATACAATGCTGTTGCGTGAATCTCTGTCAAACAGCGCACCGGCATTGGCTGCGTGATGAGCAGCGAGATTTTTCTCTACGTCATTGGTAATGCTTTGTGCTTCGCCTGGCGAATAAAACCGTTGCAGTATCGCCAGCGCTTTTTGTTTTTGTCCACCGATGGTCAGCCAGCGCGGGCTTTCCGGAATAAACAGTAGTCCAATAAAAAACACCGCTGCGGGAACCACACCGGAGATAAACATCAGCCGCCAGTTATTTTCCAAATCCTTTAGAAAATAATTGGTCATATAAGAGAGCAAAATACCCAACATGATGCACAACTGGTAAACCGCGGTCATCCGCCCGCGCATTGACGCCGGGGCCATCTCCGCCACGTACATCGGCGAAAGCACTGAAATTGCGCCAACACTAATCCCGCCTAATAGACGATTAAGGATGAATGTGGTCTCATTGGTGGCGATGCCAGTTCCCGCACAGGAAATACCAAATATAATAGCGGCAACAATCAGAACGCGTTTGCGGCCAAATTTATTGGTAACGTATCCCGACCCGAATGAACCGATAATACAACCTACAAGTAATGAACTTACGCCCCATCCAAGCTGGAGTTCATTCCAGCTGAAATAACTTTGGATAAAAGGAATAGCGCCAGCAATTATCGCGATATCAAAACCAAACATGATCCCGCCGAAAATGGCAACGCAGCAACTAAAGTACAAATAGAATGGATATTTCATCGTCACAATCCTTACCGGGATACGGGATCTATGAAAGGAAAAGCTGCCCCTATCACCCTGTCGTGTGCCTGCGATAATCCGCTATTAATTCGGCTGTTGCGGTTACCCAACAGCCGACTGATTAGTTAAGCTCCGGAACGTAATTCTCTTTAATCCGCTGGCGGCGCGTCACATAGTCGGGCAGCGGCTGAACATTAGTGCCTTCGGCAAACCACGCGAACGGATCGGTACTGGCCACCAGCGCGAAATTGGCCCACGGGTTAAACGAGCCGGAGCGAATGACGACTTTGGCTTTGTAGGCCAGTTCATTGCACAGCACTTCATGACTGGCTTCGCTGAAATCTGTCCCGGAGCCAGTAAAGATATCCTGCACCTGGCGGTACAAATCGCCATTGCAGTCGCGGACTTCGCGAGCAAATTTAATATCTTCGATAAACACTTCATGGCGCAGCACACGCAGAATATCGGTTACGTCGGGAATACCCGGCCAGAAACCAAGGTCGATGCGATTCGCGTTTGGCGGAATAGGGAAACCAGCGTCGGTCACCAAGATAATATCGGTATGACCGAGGGTGGACAGCGCCGCCGCGAGTTGGGGATGTAGGATACGTTCAGGTCTCATGGTTATCTCTCCGAATTGAGTTTTTATAATTAACAACCGAGAAATTGTTCGACTTCTTGACGCGTTTTGTAGGAGGGCACGGTTTCCCAGTCGCAGCAGCACAATGCAGCGGTGGCATTGGCGAAAAATGCCGCTTTATCGACGGACTGCCCTTCACTGAGCGCGACAGCTAATCCAGCGTTGAAGCTGTCTCCCGCGCCGTTGCTGTCTACCACGTCCACTTTGCAGGACGGGATTTCCAGGGTATCGGTGCGACTGAACACCGCGCTGCCCGCTTCGCCAAGCGTCATCACCACATATCGGCAGCCGGTCTCCAGCAGTAAATCAGCAATTTCCCGGTTGCTGCGAGTATCGTCGGGAGCCAGCCCAAGCACCACGCGGGCTTCGGTTTCGTTTGGCGTCAGGTAATCGATATGGCTGAGGTTTACGCCGCGTAAGTCCCTGGCCGGGGCGGGATTGAGAATGGTGATGTTGCCGAGCTGCTTAGCGAGATTCAGGCCATAGAGCGCGGTCTCCAACGGGATCTCCAACTGCGCGAGCGCCACGCGGCTCTGCTCGATCAGCGCCTTTGCCTCATCCACGTGCGCCGGGCTGAACAGTTTATTGGCCCCCATATCCACCACAATTACATTACGAGCCTGATTATCTTTGATAATAAGGCCCGCTCCGGTGGGTAATTCTGGGGTTAAGGTTAACGCATCGATATTGACGCCTTCGTCACGCATCAGGGTCACAAATTCATGGCCGAAGGTGTCATCGCCCACCACCCCGGCATAGGCCACTTTTGCCCCGAGCCGAGCCGCCTGCACCGCCATATCCGAGCCTTTTCCGCCCCAAGTCTGGCGAAAATCGTCGCCGATTAACGTTTCGCCCACCATGGGGATGCGATCTGCCGTCATGACCAGCGCTTTGGCATAACTGCCAAAGATAAAAATACTCATTAGTAATTCCCCTTTTCGACTGAAAGTGGCACAACGCTGCGCCGCCGCAATTACGCTTGCGGCGGCAACACATTAATAGGCGTTGATATCCCCGGTCAGGCCTTTAACCAGTTCCGGCCCGGAACTGGTGCCGACCAGTTCGGCCCCAGCTTCGAACATCGCTTTCATTTTTTCCAGGGTATTGACCTTACCTGATACTTTTACCCGACACGGTAACTGAATATTGGCTTTGAGAAGTCGGACATCTTCTACCGTCGCTTCGCAACCGCCCTTGCCCCAGCCGCTGGACTGTTTCACCCAATCAATACCGGCTTCAAAGGCATAACGGGTGGCTTTGATTTTCAGCGCCTCTTCGGTGATGAAACCAAACTCCAGCATGGCTTTGACTTTCATCCCCAGGTCATGGGCCACATGGACCACGCTTTTCAGCTCGTTGAAATAGAGATCTTCCTGGCCGCCCAACAGATAGCCAGGGTTTGGCGGGAAGTCGAACTCATCGGCCCCCTCTTTCGCCAGCTCGCGTACCACCGCTATTTTCATCGCCGTGGTGTCGTTGGCCATCGGGAAATTGACTGTGGTCGCCACCCGCACGCCGCTACCTTTCAGCATTTCTTTGGCAAGGGAAACCCAGCAGGGTGCAATCATGGCGGCATCAAATTGATACTGCATGCAGGTTTCCAGATGTTGAATCACCCCTTCGCGCGTCAAATCCGGGTTGACGTTGGTGTACTGAATCGCCCTGGCGATCTGGCGCGGATCGTTAAAATCAATCATGGACAGCTCCTGTCTGGTAAGTAAAAAACCTTTAAGTGCGCAGTGAATATGTCGTTACTGTAGGCAGGATGGCGACTAAGCGTGATAGGCAGAATTCTCTCAAACATGGATGAAATTTCCATGTCAACGGAAATGTGAGCAAGCTCAAAAATTAGTCACAATCAACTGAGTACTGGACGGCGAAAAATGCCACCATAGCGGGCGAAACGGTCAGATAACAAACCAGGCAGCTATGTCAAAGCAAAAACAACACACCCGCGCGATCGCCAACTGGTATCGGGGTTCCGACGAGTTTTCCACCCTGATGAACTACCGGATCTTACGTGCCGGGCATATTGAAGCCGCCGCAGATTTCCACGTTCATCGCCAGTCGGTGGTAGGCCACGAGCTGCTGTTTTGCCTGCGCGGAGCAGGGTTTATTCGCATTGAAGACCGGCATTATCCGGTGCGGGAAGGGCAACTCGCCTGGTTGCCGGTGCGCTGGCCGCATGAGCATTACCCCGACAAACAGTCTCCGTGGGAAATCCTCTGGCTGCGGATAGAGGGTTCAAAACTTAACAATATCATGCAGATAATGGACGTACCTCAACGTCCGGTTTTCCAGTTCGAGCAGCCGGAAAAGATCGTTGAAATTTATCACCATATTTTTGATCTGATGAACAGCTACACCCTGGTGGCCGATGCGCACTGCGATATGCTGTGCAGCCAACTGATATTTACCCTGCTGGAAAATCGCAGCTACGAAGCCGCGCAGTCGCAGGTAATCACCCATCGCGGGCTGGGCAAGCTGCTGTATCAGATTCACAGCCACTACAACGATGACTGGAATATCGAGAAATTTATGCACTATTGTCAGGTAAGTAAGTCACAGCTGTTTCGCTTGTTCCAGGCCACGTTTAACCAGAGCCCATTGAAATGGCTCAAGAATTACCGGCTGTCTCAGGCTCGGCGATTATTGGTCGAAACCCAGGAAAGTATCAGCCGAATTGCGGTTCAGGTGGGATATAACGATCCGCTGCACTTCTCGCGGGATTTTCATCGCGCGGTTGGGTTATCGCCCAGCGCGTTTCGCAAGCAGGAGCAGTTGGAAGGGACGCATACAATCTGACATTTGCATCAGACTTCGTTACTTACGGTCCGTAAACGAGCTGCCCCGATAAGGGAGCGATAATTGCCAACTTTTAGGTAACCACCTCGTTCGGTAACCTTGTTTCCATATCAAAATCAAATATTACGCAGGGGTTTACATGAGCGTAAATCAGTGGCGTAACTAAAAAAGTTAACATGGCGAATACGCCCCACGGCTAACATCTTAACAACGGGATCGTCACCTCCATCGCCAACAAATTGTTGAAGAAATGCCAGATAAAATATTAATGTTTTAGGAATACTGACATTGGAAAGAACACTATACAAAACATCGAGAGCAAGTTCTTTCGCGAACTGTCCGAAGTATTTGTTCCCCCCTAATCAGCGTTATCCGGATAAGCATTTGTTAAGTTTTATCCTGTCTAATAAATTATCTGACACGTCATGGGTTAATACTAATGAAAAAATTGGTGTTGTTGCCGCAATTCCTGCAGTTGTTTCTGTTTTTGCATCAGGAACCTAGTCAGACGTACTCTGGAGCTGTGAACTAACGTCTTATTGCCACCAACATGAGCCCTTAACCTGCAGCTATCATTTTTAGAGTTTTTTCACCTCGAAGTCAGGTAGAGAAAATTGAGTAATGAAAGCATTGAGCGCGTTGGTATCCGGCAGTGCGGTCAGTGCCCCTTTGCACGTTGTCGCGAGGGCACCACAGGCACTGGCCTGAGCAATCGACTGGCGAAGCTGTTCAACGCTCTGCGGCATCCCACTATGTGCAATCCAGGCCAGCAAACCTGCTACAAACGCGTCGCCAGCCCCAGTCGTATCAACACTGTCGACGGTATAACCGTTGAAATGTATGACGCTATCGCGCCATAGCACCATGGCCCCCTGCGCCCCGTAGGTCACGACTTTCAGTTGCGCAGGAAGCGCCTTAAGGCTGTCAAGCGCCAAGGAAAAATCATGCGTACCTGTTATCCAGTACCATTCTTCTTCCGAGAGTTTAAGAATGTCGACCTGTGAGGAGAAATGACGCACTGTCTCGACCATTTCATGCTTATCGAGCCACATTTGCTCTCGTAAATTGACATCGAAACTCAGTAATCCCCCATGCTGTTTTACGTGGCTGATGGCGGTGACTAATGTTTCACGACACGTTTTGGCAACCAGGGCCAGAGAACAGAAATGCAGAATATCGTCGCTAAAGTCAGGAAGCGCATCGGGCGTTAAAAATTGATCCGCGGAGGGGTCGGTTAAAAATGTAAATCCCCGCTCCCCAGAGCAACCCAGAGAGACCAATACCGTGCTGGTTTTGTGCTGATTATCCAACTGGAGACTTTCGGTTGAGACACCTGAGTCAGACAGCGTTTTTTTCAGGAAATGACCAAAGTCATCATCACCGACCCGGCCAATAAAACCACTCTGGCAGCCCAAACGCGCAGAACCAATTGCCACATTGAACGGGGCTCCTCCTGCGCAAGCTTGATATTGCATGTCTGAAAGCGGTAGAAGATCCACCACTGCATCGCCAAGAGTCCAGATTTTCATGACATTTCCTCAATAATAATTAACTTATTTTTTAAACGCGACCTGCGGGAAGGTCATTTATTAATAGCGCTTAAGCGTGTTCAGGTGCCATGGATTATCCAGGCGTACGGTTTAAAAGTTATAATCCAGCATCAGTTTATATTCGGTGGTAATAGCTTCACCGTGAGTGACCCAGCTTCCGTCTTGTTTTATCAACGAGCCAGTCACCTCTCCGGACACGGTAAAACGAGAGGTCAAAGGATAATTCGCCGATACCTTTAGGAAGCGATTGCGGGTATTCTGGAAAACTTCGCCATCTTCAGGCCGTGCATTGTATTTCTTATAATGGCCATACCCGCTGCTGAGCGTTGTGGATAATTTCCCCCAGTTGCGCCAGACGCCGACTGACGTGGTCCAGCTTTTTTCGTCTATATCGCCCCACTGCGCCCTGTCTAAAATGGCAGACGCGAATTGCTGGCGGAACCAGATGCCGGTGGTGTTATTAATAATATATTGCACGCCAGGCTCAATCTGAAATGAGCGCACATCACGGTCATTTTGCGACCCACCGCTGCGGCGGTGATCGATTTGCTGATACAGATAGTTAAAGAATGAGAAATTGTCCGTAACACGCAGATCGGTAAAGAACTTAATGCGTCCTTGCCAACGGTCCTCAATTGATGCGCTTCCGCCCATCACATCCCAGCCATAGCGCAGACGTTTGTAAAAATATTCATGCCCGATAATCAACTGAGTCCACTGGTTTTGGCTGAGGTAAGACTGATCCTCCCATGTTCCGTTATAGTTGGTGGTTCTGCCTTCAGAGAAAGCCAAATACCACCCGGGTAATGCATCGTGCCGCATCACCCCCTGCACAAACGTCAGCGAATCATTCCCGTTGTGGAAATGGCTGTTGCGCCAGTTATTATCCTCAATGGCATATTTCATTTTCAGTTGGCCATGAACGCGGCCACCAGCAGGATTGGAGGAGCGGGCTGAGGTCCACATAACCTCTTCGTCCAGATAGGACCACGGGTCCACGGCAACAACCTTTCCCGACGGATCCTTCATGATGCTCATGCTCGCATTCGCCAGCGCGGGAAACAGGAGAGCAAAAATAACAGACAGGGCATGATAGTTTTTCATAATAATATCCCGTTAGATCATTTCTTTTATTTTCAACGTCGCGTGAAAATTGTCGTTTTGAGGCAGGCTAATACTCCACGGCTTCTCCTGCATGGAATACATCCGGGTACTGAATGCCGCTTTATTGTTTATATAAAAGACAGCAATTGAGTTTTGAATGAGAACGCGTAACTCAATATTTTCCCCAATCGGAACATCCACCCAGGATTCCGCGTTAGCCTGATGAATCGACGCGAGCTGCGCGTTGAAAAAATAGACTTTTCCTTTGCTCTTATTGAACACAACGTTAAGCATCGCATCACTGACTCTGTCGCCGGTCAGACCAAAGCTCATCACCATCCCGGCGGAAGGAACGTCGATGGTTGCACTCAACTCACCGCGTTCAGGTAAGGCCGGGTACAGCGCCGACTGTAAGGGGCCGAACGACGTGGCCGTTTTAAGCGTTTTAGTGCTCGTTAAGGTAGTCACCGGACCAGGATTCTCACTGATGACCATCTGAAGCTCCTGGGGGAGGATACTGTTGAGCTGGCCCTGGTCATCTGCAATGAGCTCATGCGCAACCAGATTTCCTGCCCAGTCAATGTTGCCGCTGTCACTGTTCCCGGCTTTCGTCGGGATCCAGCCGAAAACAAACAGCCGATCGTTTTTGAGCACCAGTTTACCCGCGTAAAAACCCGAGCCATCGACCACATAATTGTCCAGTTTTCGCCACGGCCCATCCGGATTGTCCGCAACCCGGTATTGTGTCAGGCGTAACGGCCATTGGTCGCTAAAGCTGAGATACCAGCGTCCGTTGAAGTAAACCAGTGTCGGGCATTCGAGGTTGGCATTACTGGTGATGGTGTCGTTATCAAAAAATACGCCGCGGTCTTCCCAGTGCTTTAAATCCGTTGAACTGTATCGGGCAATAACGCCACGACCGTTACTGCGCGTGGTAATTAACATCCAGTATTCTTTCTTTTCCTCTACCCAAACAACGTGAGGGTCCCGGAAATCATTACCCCGATAATTACCGCCGGGTAAAATGGTGTCCTGCGGGTGTTTCACCCAGTGAAGGCGATCCTTACCGGTCGCGTGCATAATAGACTCAACCGGGAACACATTTTCATTGTGTGCGGTGTACCAGGCATGCCAGGTATCGCCGACTTTAATAATCGAACCGGTTCCCAATAACAGTTCAGGATCGTCAACGTCGTTAACGTAGGGGATCACTTCGGAATGGTTCTGATAATCATACAAGTTGGCACTCGACAAGAGATGAAAAGCATGTACCCCCAGATCGCTGCCGCCGCGGACGTCATTAAGATAATAAATATCAAATTTGCCATCGTTAAAAACGGGCATGGGGTCACCCACGAATGAACCTTCAACCCGCGGGAAAAAGCCATTAATATGGGTGATACTTTTATTCTGTAATGTTTCTTTCGAAGGCTGCGACCAGGCCGGAGTATTACCAAGCGAAAGCGCAAGCAGAGCGACGGATGCCACTAATGTTAATTTTTTCATGCTACACCTGAATGTCAGAAGTTATAATTCACGCCAACAACAGTAAACGGATTCCATGAGTGGCCGGTCGATGTCCAGAGCCCGGTTTCTTTCGTAAATTGTGCTTTGAATTCACCGTATAATCGCACTTCACCAAATACTGGATAACTCAGCGTACCGCCGATAAATTTATACCGGCCGTCATAGAAAACTTCACTGGCATTACTGGCGTTATCTATTTTGTCCTGGCCAAATCCAACATACAGCGAGGTTAATAACGGATACCAGTTACGCCAGAGCCCGGCCGTGACTTTCCATTCCTCTTCTACAATGTCGCCCCAGCTTTGACGCTCTTGACGGTTATAGTAATAATAGGGCCGCAAATAGAGTCCGAGATCCGGATTTACGCGGTATTGAATGGCTGGCTCAATTTCGAATATATACTGTTCCAGATCGCCATTCCCCGGTTCGTTACCCTGAGGCTGATATTCGCCATAAGCGTATCCGGCCAGGCTCCATTTGTTGGACAGTCGCAGGTCCTGCCAGACCTTGAACCGGTTTTTCCAGCGCTTTGTTGCCGTTTCGGAACCGACCATGACTTCCGTACCGATATTACCTCGCCAGGTTTCAAAAATATGTCCCACAAAAAGTTCATTGATAGTATTGGTGCCTTTGTAGTCCTGATTACTGAATTGTCCTTTATAACTGTCTTCTCTAGCATTCCAGAAACCAAAATACCAGTTAGGTAATTCATCGTGCCTTAAAAAAGCCTGTATGGTGGCGAGCTTGAACTTGCCGCTGTTTTTCTTATTATTACTCCAGCGAACATCGTCAATTTCTATCTGAGACCCGATGTTCCCATGCAGGCCACCGACTTCCATATTACGACCGATACTGTTCCAGTGAACCGGCGGATCTTCCTGCCTTAAACGCAACAGACTGACGTCTTCGGGGTTATCCACTTTATGACTCTCTTTCACTTCAGCTTTTTTATTCTTCGTTGGCGCGGATAACGTCACGGGCTCTGACGACGTAGTGAGTTCAGGCTTTTGACCTGCAGCAACCGGAGAAGATGAAGCGCTAAGGGACAATTGTTCATTGCCTTTATTGACTGGTGATACATTCGTTCTGTTGGTGTCTGATTCATCCTGAAAATAGCTTTGATAGTTTCCCGTAACGTCTTCAGCAATCGCAGGAAATGCCGCTAATGTCACCATTAATGCCAGCGTCTGTTTTCCTGGAACAAATATATTTTTATCTTTCGAGTTAATGCAATTTTGAGGTATTACGCTTTCATCCATTTTGCTCTCTCATTATTCCAGACAATAACATGCCAGCCAGAGACTGGCAGAAATAAAAAATACACCATGCAAGAAACAGCTCGGAACTGAAAATTATTTATCTAAAGACCAGTATCCCGCATCGTATAATGAGGCCGCCCCCTGATTTGCAAACAATGAAATATCGCGCTCGCCCGGCTGCGGATAAATACGACTGCTTAAGCAAGCGTCACCATCGTTAACAAAAACTTCCACCGATGAGCGGTCAATAAAAATTCGCAGTGACAGAACGCTGCCAGCTGGTAGCGGAATACTGCGAGTACCTTCCAGCGAATATTCTGGATAGCGACGCTCCACCACCAGACGCCCGGCCTGATCATCGACGTAAATTCTCAGCCCGTCGCCCAACGCGATACCAAACTGTTCAGCCGTCGATGCACTCAAATCCCATGCCAGCTGTACTTCGACCGCATCGGCATCTGCCGCGACAAGGACGTTCTGATTGTTCAGGCAGCGGACGGGGGTGGGATAATAACAGCCACGCAGCGCGGTCACTTCGGCAGCAGGTTTCATCCTCACATGATCATCATCGACAAGGCTTAATTCGCGCGGAAGCGAGAGCATTCCGGCCCAGCCATCCTGCTGTTCAGGCATCGGTGATTCCCACATATCCAGCCACCCAATGACAATGCGTCGGCCATCCGGAGTCACGAAACTCTGCGGGGCATAAAAGTCGTGGCCGTGGTCCAGCTCGGTAAATTGTCCGCTGTGGGTGAACGGTTGACCTGGCTGCCAATCCCCAAGTAAATAGCCACTCTGGAACAGATTGCGATAGTGATACCCTTCCGCAGCCATACCCTGTGGCGAGAACATCAGGATACGCTTCTCTCCCAGGGGGAAGAAATCCGGGCATTCCCACATAAAGCCCTTGCCTTCATCAGCCTCGGCGAAGATGCCTTCATCATGCCATTCGCGGAGATCGGTGGAACGGTACAGGCGTACCTGGCCGCTATTCTCTACGCGGGTACCGACAACCATGTACCAGAACTCACCTTCGCGCCACACCTTAGGATCGCGAAAATGATGCAGTCCGGGCGGCGTATCAATCACCATACCATGCCGTTCAAAATGGATGCCGTCACGACTGGTCGCCAGACACTGCACTTGGTAGAGGTTGTCGTCTGTGTCCGCCGGGCCGTGAAATTTATGTCCGGTATAGATCAGCGCCAGTGTATCGCCGTCCACCACGGCGGAGCCGGAGAAACAGCCGTCTCTGTCCGCCGGGCCTTCCGGCGCTAGCGCGACGGGCAGATGTTCCCAATGCACCAGATCTTTGCTTCGGGCGTGCCCCCAGTGCATCGGCCCCCATTTCGGGGAATAGGGGTGGTGTTGATAAAAAGCGTGATACCAACCGTCAAACCATACCAGGCCATTAGGATCATTCATCCAGCCTGCGCGAGGAGCAAGGTGATAGCGCGGATACCAGCGCGGATTAATCCCGGATTGTGCTTTTTCAAGCACCTGTTCAGCCTGTACTAATAAGGATGTCATCGTCTTTACTCTCAGTGCATTACACAGCGTTTTGCTGCAGAAAAGATGGCTCAGATGAGGATTTAGTTGAGCGCAAAAGGAAAATGGAAATAAACGTGGTGCTGAACACCATGATGCCCATGATCAGATAGGATTGGGCGAAGCCAAATCTCTCATAGCTAAAGCCTGCCAGCGGGGACAATACGGTGCCAATGACGGAGCTGGTGCAGGCGAATCCCACCAGATAAATGGTGGAGGAGAGACGTTTGTCGAAATTCAGACTGTTGTATTTAAATATGGCGACTAACAATATTGGCAGTTCGACCGCGTGAAGCAGTTTGGTAATAGAGATAAGCAAGGGGCCTTCCACCAGCCCGGAAGCAATCATGCGCAGCGCCATCACCATTCCGGCGAATATCAAACCATTTTTAGCGCCAATGCGATTAACTAGCCAGGGCGCACAAAACATACCCGCAGCCTCGAGAAAAACCTGGAAAGAGTTTAAATAGCCAAACATCTCGTTCCCTTCTCGTAATGTCGGGAACTGTGACGAGAAATAGACCGGGAATTGCTGATCGTATACGCCGTAAATGCAGGTTCCTACCACGAAGAATATCAGCGCCCAGAAGCGCGGCAGAGTGAGCAGACGCAGGGCGTCTTCCAGAGAAACTTTTTTCGCGCCGATTTCGAGTTTCTCCATGCTTGCCGGCGCGGCCACCTTTAAGCGGGCTAGCAGACAGAAGAAGATTAAGCCTGAGCAAGAGGCCACCAGGAAGTTAAGGTCAGGGTTGATATTAAACAGTAACCCGGCAAAAAACGTAGCGACAGCCCAGCCCAGAGACCCCCACATGCGTGCCCGCCCAAACTCAAAGGTACTCTGACGCGCAACACGCTCGGTATAGGACTCCAGAACGCCAATACCGCCATTAAACGTCAGCCCGATAAATAAGCCCCCGAATACGCTACCCAGCAGAATATTAACGCTCAGCAAATAGCTAAAAAGTAGATAAGCCGGGCCGGAGAGGATCAGCAAGGCGGTGATAAACCATAACAAATGTTTACGCAGACCAAGCCGGTCCTGGATAAAGCCATAACAGACTTGCGCGAAGAGCGCGGAAACGGATAAAACGGAAAAAATAATCCCGGTTTCCGATGCCTTTAGCCCCACCTCCTGGTGAAGCCAGATAGAGAGAAGTGAACTTGATGAGGACCAGGTCACAAAGAAAAAGAACAGCAGAGCGCTGAGCAGCATGTAACTTTGAGTAGGCCGTTTTTTCATCTATGTAATCTCGCAAGAAGGATATGCTAAGATGGTAACGTTAACATTTAAGACGTACACTCGATTTTGGTGGGATACTCGATGTTAATCACAAAAGTTAACGTTAACATTAATGTGTTGAGATCGCGCTCAAACTTTTGAGCATGACTTGCGTAACCCTGGGTATCGGTGCCTAGAATAGGACATTCGCATTGGCTCAAAACACCTTACAGGGTTAAATGCATTCAGATAATGGAAAACTATGGCGTCTTTAAAAGATGTGGCCAAACTGGCCAATGTATCGCTCATGACGGTTTCACGGGTGCTGAATGACCCGAAACGCGTAAAGCCTGAAACCCTGTCCCGGGTGCAGGAGGCGATCCTGCAGTTAAATTACGTGCCAGACCTCTCAGCCCGGCAGGTTCGTCGTGTCGGCTCCCGGAACAAAACCATCGGTGTGCTGGCGCTGGATACCGTCACCACCCCTTTTTCGGTAGAAATCACGCTGTCTATCGAAGAAACCGCACGGGCGTATGGCTGGAACAGCTTCGTGGTGAATATGTTTACCGATGATAATCCTGACGATATTGTCGACCTGCTGCTCGCCCACCGACCCGGGGGGATCATTTTCACCACCATGGGGTTGCGTGAAGTGAGCATCCCGCCCCGGCTACTGGAGCACCCTTGCGTTCTGGCCAACTGCGAGAACAAGGGAGAACCGGTTGCCAGCTATATACCTGACGATGAACAAGGCCAGTATACGGCCGTACAGGCTCTACTGGCTGCGGGATACCGCCGCCCTCTCTGCCTGCATTTACCTGTCAACCATCTGGCGACGCGTCGCCGCCGTCGGGGGCTTGATCGCGCCTACCGTGAAGCCGGTATCGATCCTGATACGCTTGAGCACTGCTATATGCAATTTGGCGATGAGCACTACCGGGATATTCCGGAGATGCTGCTGGCGCATATCGTTCAGGGGAAACCGCGATTTGATTCGGTCATCTGTGGCAACGACCGTATTGCATTTATGGTGTATCAAACGCTGTTGACGCAGGGTATCCGAATCCCACAGGATATTGCCGTTCTTGGCTACGATAATCTTGTAGGCATCGGAAATTTGTTTTTACCCCCACTATCCACGGTCCAACTGCCACATTATGAGATTGGTCGCTTAAGTACATTGCACATTATCAATGGCGACACCCACCGGGACAAGGTGCTGGTCGAGAGCCCCTGGCTCAGACGCGAATCATTCTGAGAAAGCAGTTTTTTACAACCGTCCCTTTTATGCCAGCCTGGACTATACGATTTCAAGCTCGCCATGAACCAGAAACCCGCCGATATGGTTCATAAAATTAGCTGGCCTCTAAATGCTTCGCTATTTTCGCTCATCCTGGTTAGGCCAGACGGCGCCACCCGTTTTATCAGAATTTAACCGTCACCTGATTTCCGACAACCCACGCGTCTTTAATCTCCTCACTTCCTCCCGGATGAGCGAGTAACTGAAGGTTAGGACGTACAGTCAGCCAGGGAGTAAGGAGAAAACTATAATGCAACTCTGCGACATATTCGGCTTTGCGAACCGGTACATACAGAGGATTATCATAATCAACAATACCCCGCATTTGGTTCAGGAGTTCCGCCCGACGGGCTACTCTTTCAAGTAGGTTATCATCGTCGCTCATTGGCAGAAACGGCTGTGTTCCATACCAAAACCCTGCTGGGTGCTCATCTGAGCATTCGGGACTATGAACCGCAGGTGGGTGACGCGATGGCAATGGCTTAAGCGCTGGACCGGATGACGTTGTTTGATATGCCTCACAGCGTCCGGATCGCATAACAGATGCGGTAACGGGAGCCTGTCGTCTAACTCTGATTTATTCAACAAAGCCTCAACTTGATGGAATTTCCTTCGCATTACCAATAACTGTTAAGTTTGATCATGGCTATCTACGATAGCTTTTCCTAAGAAGAGGAGTTAGGGCTACCCTAAGTCCTCTCTAATACCTTTCATTAACTGAAGAAGACAACTAAAGTACTCAAGGATTACCCTGAAATGCATTTGCCGACGATTGATTGCCTAAGAATGATATTTATGCTGCTTATTTCGTCACTATTGAAAAAAGAGTCCAGAAAATATTCCTAGTGCCCGTATTTATTTTTGTTGGCCTGCAACGAAAACTGTGAGTCTGTTCAGAACTTGTTTCTATACAGCCGCGGGGTTGGACAAGCCCGCAGGGCGCATCAGCCTGTCACATTCTGGTATGGTTCAATCTTACTTTACGCTAGTACACATTTACGACATTTAACCATATAGCGGGATATTAATCCGTTATTTCCAACTAACAATAGGGTATAGCTTTAAAGATTCGACGTTGCTCAACGGCTAATCGATCAACGCGTCGATGGCATTTTCAAAATGTTCGGCCATAGCCTGTACGGCTCGTTCAGGATCTCTGGTGCAAACGGCGTCGCAAATACGCTGATGCAGCTCGATGATCTTAATTTCATACTCTTTTTCTTTCTTACTCTGAGCAACCAAACCGGCGCGCATCGAGGTCATTAGCTGTTCATGCAACGACTGAAGTAAAATAGAAAGCAGTGTATTACCCGACGCGCGGGAAAGAATGAAATGAAATTGCAAATCGTGGCTAATAAAATCGTCCACGTCCTTAAAGTTTTCCTTAATTAGCCGCATTTCTTCCCTGAGTTTTTCAAAATCCTCTTCTTTGCCGTTAATCGCCGCCAGATGTACACACCCCATTTCAAGATGACGCCTGACTGCAAGTATATCCTTGTGAGTGACCTGCTCTGTAATGACCGCAAAATTGATAATAAGCTGTAGAACATTAGTGTCGATTTTTTTTATGGTCGGCAATTTACCGCTCTGAATCTCTAATATTCCCAAAGCGGCTAAAGAACGATAGGCTTCCCTTACCACGCCCCGACTGACTCCCAGATCCTGGATCAGTTGCATCTCGCTGGGTACCGCCATTCCTGCAACCAACTTTTCCTTCATAATCAGTTGCAGGATGTAGTTCTTAACCTGCGAAGATAATGTGTCTTGCCTAAGTATTGTTTTTTTCATCCCTACTGTATTCCGTCGTTGTTAAGAACCTGTCTCAGCACGGATTTACTCTCATTTCAGATAACGTCTCTGAAACAAAGATGCTATACCGACTGCTCATTTTCAGGGGGTTACCCTTACTAACCGACCTCCACCGGGGGTGAACACCGGCTATGTTGCTTTGCTGCATGCCGTCCTGGCACCAGCTCGTCACAACCTCCGCCTGCGCCAGGGCTCATCTTATTGCTTATTTTCCCACAAAAAAAGTAAAAACGAATCCGCCGATTCCGCCTGAATTTGAGGAATACCGGGCAAAATTTACATCGCGACGATCTCCGCGCTCTACCAATCTCGTCGGCAATAATCGCCATTGATGCCGACATGAAAGGGACGAGCACCTCATTAGTTTAAAATCATGATCATTATCACATAACTAACACACTCATCATATACACCTGTCTGACAGGTGTATATGATGAGTGTGTGTAACGCGTTTAGATGTTTTTATGAATCGCCGAACACAATAACGGGCCTCTCACGTAGTCATTAATTTAGTAAGTATATTGATTTCATTCAAATAAATAATGGGATAGGGATAAAGTATGTGGGAAAATGACAAAGAACTTTTTCACTTAATGCGAACAAATCTATTCCCCGCAGCAGTGGGTGATATTCTTGATACGCTTGGGTATTTACACCAGTTTATTGCGCCTGTGGTTAAGCCCATTCGTTCAAATATGGTGGTGGTTGGCCGGGCAATGCCGGTATTAGAGGCCGATGTATTTGAACTTCATTCCAGTTCAAATAAGAGCGACATAGGGGAAAAACCCTTTGGTATTATGTTTGAAGCATTGGATTCCTTACAGGAAAATGAAGTTTATATCACGACGGGATGCTCTCTACGTTACGCACTCTGGGGCGGACTTATGTCGGCCCGCGCCATTAAACTAAAAGCTGCAGGTGCCGTACTGGATGGCTTTTCTCGTGATACGTCAGAAATTTATGACCTGGATTTTCCGGTATTTTCCCATGGAACTTACGCCCAGGACCAGGGGCCGCGGGGAAAAGTTATCGATTATCGTGTGCCGATTGAATTCAGCGGAGTGCGCGTCAATCCCGGTGACATCATCTTCGGCGATCGCGACGGCGTTTTAATTATACCGCAAGCGCTGGAGACAGAAGTTATCAGTAAAGCGTTGGAAAAAGTATCGACGGAAAACCAAGTCCGTAAAGCGATAGCCAAAGGTATGAGTACGGTAGAAGCTTTTGAAAAATTCGGCGTAATGTAAGCATCCTGTCAAAACGGTAATAAATGATTTTGGAGAAACAGTATGTCAGACACAAGCATATTTTCTTTAACGAATAAAAAAGCCTTAATTACCGGTGCCGGCAGCGGTTTGGGTTATGCGATGGCAAAATGCATGATAACCAGCGGCGCACAGGTGATCATTGCCGACATGAACGCCGATGCAGCCAAAAAAGCGGCCGACGATTTAGGGCCGAACGCTTCATGGACGCAGTTCAACGTCACTGATACCGATGAGACGGAACGCTGGGTCGGCGATTTACTGCAACAGCATAAGCACATCGACATTCTGGTGAATAATGCAGGCAATCACTGTAAGAAGCCTATCGAAGAGATGAGCGTTAAAGAGTTCGAATCGGTGCTAGATGTGCACGTCGTCGGCGCTTTCGCCCTCACTCGCGCGCTAGTGCCGCATATGAAACAGCTCGGCAATGCTTCGGTGTTGTTTACCGCCTCCATGACCTCGTTCCTCGGCCAGCCTTACGTCACTGGCTATGCGGCGGCAAAATCCGCCTATTTGGGATTGATCCGCGGTCTGGCGACGGAGTTATCCGGCGCCGGCATCCGGGTGAACGGCATCGCCCCCGGCTGGATCGATACGCCTATGTTGCGTAAGGCCATTGAGGGCGACGATGAACGTAAAAACAAGATCCTCGGCCGTACGCCGATGAAAAAATTCGGTAAGCCGGATGATATCGGCTGGGCGGCGACGTATCTTGCGTCCGACGCCGCGGGATTCGTCAGCGGCCATGTACTGATTGTCGATGGCGGCGCGCTCATCGGTTTTTGAAAACAGGGCAATTCTCGCCATCAGGCACGGAGGTCGATGTTATTAAGGGAGGGATGCCAACCGTTATGTCTTTAACAGTGCCGATCCCTGGCAGTTATTAAACCGGAAGCGACTATGGACAATGTGGTATACAAAATTAATGCAACCGATAACGTTGCAACCGCGCTGACATCGTTTAAGCACGGAGAAACGGCGAATATTCGCGGTGCCGAAGAGGGGGTAATCGATGCAAATGAAGAGATTCATATCGGCCATAAGATTGCCCTATCTTTTATCGCCCAAGGCGCGCCGATCGTTAAATATGGTATTAGCATCGGCACGGCCACGCAGGATATCAGGCCAGGAGACTGGGTGCATTTGCACGTAATGTGCAGCAATTACGATCGACGTTCCGCCAGTCTGGATGTCGTCACCGGCGCGCCAAAGGATATTAAATATGAATGAATCAGATAGTCTGAAAACCATAAGCTGGCAGGGTTACCAACGCCAGAGTGGAGCAAAAGGCATCCGTAATAAAACACTGGTCATTTATACCGTTGAATGCGCCCATTTCATCGCAGACAAAATCGTCGCCCAGATTAACGATTCCGAAGTGGAGGTCGTGGGCTTTTCAGGCTGTACCGATAACGAATATGCCGTAAGAATGCTTATTGCGTTGATTCGCCATCCCAACGTCGGCGGCGTTCTCGCCGTTGGGTTGGGGTGCGAATATATTCAGCCGGAGTGGCTCAGTAATATCGCGAAAGAAGAAGGCAAACCGACAAACTGGTTTTTCATTCAGCAGGCCGGCGGCACAAAAAGCAGTATCGAGCTTGGAGTTAAATACGTTAAACGCATTCAGGACGAATTAAGTCATACGCCACGCGTGGCGATGGGATTCTCCGATCTCATCATCGGCAGCGAATGCGGCGGAAGCGATTATACCAGCGGCCTGGCGGGCAATGTGGCGGTAGGGAATTTTTTCGACTGGTTAATTGATGCCGGCGGTACCGCGATCTTTGAAGAGATTGTCGAAGCCATTGGTCTGATTGATATCTTGTCGGCAAGGGCCGCGACAGAAGCTGCCAGGGAGCAAATCATCGCCACTTACAATAAGGCGCTGGATTACTGTAAATCGGTAAGGCAATACTCCGTCAGCCCGGGTAATTTCGCTGGCGGATTGTCCACTATTGAAGAAAAAAGCATGGGCGCAGTGATAAAAAGCGGTTCCCGTCCTATTCAGGGAATACTGAAAGTCAGCAGTAGTCCGAAAGGAAAAGGGTTATGGCTGCTTGATTCCACCCCGGACCCTCATTGGATGCAATTCGGCATTACCAACCCCAATGATAATGAAGGGCTGATGGCGCTTATTTCCTGCGGCAGCCACATTATCTTTTTTGTTACCGGACGCGGCAGCGTAGTCGGTTCCGTCGTCGCACCGGTCATTAAAATAACCGGTAACAGCCAGACTTACGCCAACATGTCGGAAGATATGGATGTGGATGCAGGCCGTCTTTTAAGTGGAGCACTCTCCCAACAGGCGCTTTCAACAGAAATAGCCGAATTGGTTATGGTGATCGCCTCTGGGAAAAAAAGTAAAAGTGAAGAACAGGGGCATAAAGAATATTTTATTCCTTATAAATATCAAAGCAGAGACGTATTGATACCCGCGCGGTGTGAAAATGAACATTGAATAAGGTGGGTAAAATAATTCTCCATTATTAATATAACTTTAGATTGCCAAGCTCAAAATAGAAGAATAGGCGTTACCGCTTTGCATGTCCTATCCAGAGGATGTACTGCGGCGACATTATTTAAATAAAACTGCCGTGACCTTTATCACGAGCTGAAAAGAAATGATGCTAATACAACCACCCACCATGTCATGCAGGTTGATAGGGTAAGTGGGCGGCGTGATGATAGCCTCGAAGGTGAGAGTGACTTGGGCATCCTCCCTTGTGCAGCGCATTTTTCAGCACCAGGGGAATGGTAAATTAATAATGAGAGTAAATAGTCCGTATGAATTGAAATTACCTCGTTGAGAATAACAGTCGGCCGCTTCGTCATTGCTCTGGCTGAAAAATCTCTTTTATTAGGCGCATAACAATTCTAGTTGGAGATAATTATTGTGACAGACATAGTATATAAAGAAGGTATACAGCCAGAAGCTGATACCAGAACGATAAGAAAAGTCGTCGTAGCTGGTTCGGTAGGTACGATTATCGAATGGTACGATTATGCGCTCTATGGTGCGGCGGCAGGCTTAGTCATAAACAAACTCTTCTTTCCTTCCCTTTCGCCGTCGTCCGCCTTATTAGCCGCGCTGGCGACATTTGCCGTCGGCTATTTCGCCAGACCGCTGGGAGGGGTGATCATCTCTCACATCGGCGATAAATGGGGACGAAAACCCGCCCTGATATTTTCTATCGTCCTGATGGGATTAACAACCGTCGCGCTGGGCCTGCTGCCGAGCTATTTTCATATCGGCGTGTGGTCATCCGTGCTATTGGTGCTGTTACGCTTGCTCCAGGGATTTGGCGCTGGCGCCGAGCTGGCGGGGGCGCTGACATTTGTCGGGGAATATGTTCCCTTTAAGCGCCGGGCTTTCTATACCTCTATCATCAATGCGTCGACCGTTGTGGGGATTATGCTTGCGACAGGTGCCTTCTTGCTGGTTTCGCAATTACCGGAAGACGCGTTTCTCAGTTGGGGGTGGCGCATTCCATTTTTAGCCTCCTCAGTACTTTTTATCCTCGCTTTTTACATCCGGCATAATCTGGATGAGACGCCGGCTTACCAAAAAAGCATGGCCGAAGCCGAGAAGAAAAAGAAAACGCAGAAAGTCCCCCTATCTGAGTTATTAAAAAATAGTCCGAAAGAAGTATTCTATGCCTTTCTCAGCGTCACGGCACATCAGGCAAATTCCTATATCTTGAGCGTATTCAGTATCAGTTACATGGTAAATACCCTCGGCATGACGAGAACAGACAGCCTGATCGCACTTATATGCGGCTCTATCGCCGGCATTATCGGCACGCCTATTATGGGGAGTATTTCCGATAAAGTGGGTGCGGCGAAAGTCTACTCGCTAGGTTGTATTTTTATCGCTCTGTTTAGCATTCCCTTTTTCGCGATTCTTGATACGCAAAATCTGGCTTTCGTTATCCTCGGTATGTGTATTCTTTACGGCATCGGCTACGGCGCGACATCCGGTTCTCAGGGCGCCTTTTTAGTAAATTTATTCCCGATACGCTACCGGTTTTCAGGGGTTGCGTTGTCAAGAGAACTAAACGGCATGCTAATCGCCGGACCGACCCCGTTTATCTGCGCCTGGCTAGTGACGCTGGCCGAGGGTAAACCCACCTATGTATTTGGTTATATCTGGGCATGCTGTTTACTGTCCGTTGTCGCCGTACATATTATTAAACACAAAGCGAACAACCAATAAGTCATCATACCCCTGAATAATTTTAGTTATTTGAAGGCTGCAACCACACGAGTCCCAGGATTTTACTCAGGTAAGCGACTGGGACAAGTACGGGCAGCCAACGCACAGGCAGCTTTAAGTATGACGGGTGTAAATAGCGCGCACAAATTTAAACAAAAAAGTTGAATTAATAAATTATTCTTATGAGGAGGAAGTCTTATGTCATTTATAAAAAAAGACTTTTTATTGAGAAGCTTAACGGCGCAAAAGTTATATTTTGATTACGCCGAACCGATGCCGATATTTGATTTTCATTGCCATCTTATCCCGGAGCAAATCGCGACTGATAAGCGTTTTGATAATATTACCGAATTATGGCTGGGCGGAGATCACTATAAGTGGCGTTTAATGCGCTTTGGTGGTGTAGCAGAAAAACTCATAATGGGCGACGGCGACAATAAAAGTAAATTCATGCATTACTGTAAGGTATTACCTTCAGCCATCGGAAATCCGGTTTATCACTGGAGTCATTTAGAATTACTGCGTTTTTTTGATATTGAAGATGAGATATCCATTGAAATAGCGGAATATTTGTGGGAGCAGTGTAATAAAAAAATAGCCTCCCCCGACTTTTCAGCACAAAAATTAATGCTACGGGCCAATGTTAACTATGTCTGCACCAGCGACGATCCGGTCGACGACCTGAAATACCATCAACACTTAGCCGCCCAGGACGATTTCCGCATCGGCGTATTTCCGACTTACCGCCCCGACAAAGCGCTGGCTATAGATAACCAGAATTTTATTGATTACGTTGAAAAACTGGCGGCCCGGTCAGGCATAAGGCTCGATAGTTACCAGAATTACTGCCGGGCGTTAAGTAATCGTATTGATTTCTTTCACCAGCAACACTGCCGAATGTCGGACCACGGCTTAGATCTGATGCGGTATATTCCGGCCACGCCGTCAGAGCTGGAGCATATTTTTGAAAAAGCGCTCAATCGCGACCCGTTAAGCGCGAAGGAAGTGATTCAATTCAGAACCGAAACGCTCTGCTTTCTGGCTTCCCGTTATGCCCAGCTTAACTGGACCATGCAAATTCACATCGGCGCCATGCGCAGCGTGAATAGCCGTATGCTGGCACATCTCGGACGCGATTGCGGTTACGATTCGCCAACCGACCGCCCATGTCTGGATGATTTGGTGTTATTGCTCAATCGTATGGAACAGCAGGAGAGCCTGCCTGATACTCTGTTATTCAGCCTTAATCCAACACTGGATTCAGCTCTGGCAACACTGGCGGGGAATTTCCCGGGCGACAAAGCTTTGGCAAAAGTGCAACCTGGCCCTGCCTGGTGGCATAACGATCATAAAGTCGGCATGGAAAACCAACTTACAGCATTTGGCAACGCTCTGCTATTAGGTCACTTTATCGGCATGACAACCGATTCCAGAAGCTTTTTATCCTACCCTCGACATGAGTATTTTCGTCGTATTTTATGTAATTTTGTCGGTGATTTAATTGAGCGCGGGGAATATACGAATCAACTGTCGGTAGCAGGGGGAATGATACAAAATATCTGTTACTTTAACGCTGAGAGAAAATACTTTAAAAAATAAAAACAGCTGATACCTTTACTACGCCCTATTTACGAATAACACCATAGATAGGGCGCAGATCAACACATGCTTGCCTCATCAGTGTGGGCTACCGGACGCCCTGACCACAGATAAAACCGTCATCGAGGCAAATGCTTTGATGGCAACAGCACTTGCATCTCAAATCAAACTGGTAGTGACCTAATTCAGTATGCCACTACAATCCGCCAATATCTGGAACCAGAGGGAACAACCTCAAGATACAAACCAGCACCATCTGCCAGCTTGTAGGCCTTCTCTCTGGGTTTAGCTGCATCTACCTGTCGCGCATTTAGCTTCATTGGGGGCATCTCCCTGGACCGAACACAGAGAGCCCCCACTTATGCCCCCAACTGTGACTTGATTTCGGTTGAGTCCAGTTGATAACAGGAGATAAGATACGGGCTGTAAACCGCAATATACGGGCTTTGAGTTGATTTCGGTAGACCTTGGAAGAATTTGAAATGGTGCCGATAATAGGAGTCGAACCTACGACCTTCGCATTACGAATGCGCTGCTCTACCAACTGAGCTATATCGGCCCTGAAAAGGACATGTCCACGAATGTGAGCACGGGGTAGAAGGTTAAAACTAACCGGGCGATGCGTCAATGGCCTTGCGAATCAAACGCCTATTTTTGCATCATCCGGTTTCAATTACGCACGAATCGTGTCGTTACAGGCATGCTTATACGTGGTCGGGTATTACTATAACCAGCGGCGAACGTGTTGTTCATAGCGCTCCCACTCCAGCCCGAAATGTTTTCGCAGTTGTTCCTCTTCAAAGTCGATATGCAATCTGGCAACCGCCAGCATAAACACCGGCACAGCCAGTACTCCAGTCAGACTACCGATGCAAAGAGCAAAGGCCAACTGGAGTCCACTCATACCAAGGTAGATCGGGTTGCGGCTCCAGGCATAACATCCGTCGGTAACAAGCGTGGTCGATTTATGTGCATGCAGCAGATTCAGGGTCGTACGTTTCATCCGCATCTGCCACGCGGTATGCAATATCACCAACAGACTGACGCCGGCCAGCAATGCGCTTATCACGATATTCACCCCGCCGAATGTGAAACGCGGACTCGCCGTTAGCACATCCGCAACGAGAAAAAGTACTAAGATAAGAGGCGGCGGAAACCAGACTCTTAATTTTGTCAGGAAATGACGCATGGCCAGGAACTCACCTTGGAATCGGTTTAATTAACGCTGATACCGCTATAAATACCCCGTATTAGATACATAAACAAACGATGCCTCACTCACAACAGACTGTCGCCTTCACCAGACAGGCGGGAGTTGTCGTACTCACCTCGACAAAAATACCTGCATCAGAGGCATCCGCCCCTGATGTTCCCGAAAGGCTTTACGTTGAGAAAGTAGAATCCGACGCTGATTCAAAAAAATCTAAAGACTGCTTGTAGTAACGCATAAAATCATCAAACGTCACTGGCGGTAAAAATTGATAACCCTGCAGGTAATCAACATTATTTTTCCCCAACCATTGCTGCTGATAGCCATGTTCAACGCCTTCCGCCACCATGCGTAACCCCAGGAGTTCGGAAAGGTGAATGATTGACTCGAGCATAGGGATATGTTGCTCAACTTCTTTAATCGCTTTGATAAACGTTTTATCAATTTTTATAACATCCAGGTCTAACTCATTGAGATAACAAAGGTTAGCGTATCCCGTCCCAAAATCATCTAAAGCAAACAGAACCCCTCTGTTTCGCAACGATCGTATCAGTTCTTTGATTGCAGGAGTAATAGTGAGAGTCTGGTTTTCAGTTATTTCAATCATCAATTTTATCGGTAGCCTTTGCGTTATTTCCATAAAATTAAGACACTCCCAATAAAAGACGGGGTTACTTAAACCTGATGGACTCACATTAAAAGAGACGAATAAAGTTTTATTGAAATCCTCGCTTCCGTCGACCAGATTACGCGCGACGGCGTTCATTAAATAGCTCGTTAACTCATTCATTAAGCCACATTTTTCAGCCAGCGGTATAAACTCACGCTGAGAAATAGCATAATTATCCCCCTGTGGCCAACGAGCCAAAACCTCAACACCACAGACATCTTCGTTTATATTTACGATGGGTTGAAAATAAGGAATGATTTCTTCATTCCTTATTGCCATACTCAGTCGACCAGAATCTGAGACATCATATGCTTCGCCGTATATTACATTCCTACCAGAATGACTGTTCGTCGAGGAACCTTCATGCAATAGATTATTCCTGGTTAAAAAAATGATAGTTTCATTAAAATGAGAAAATCCCAGACGAGCGGTAATGCGTTCCCGATATCGATACACTGACTTAATTGTTATCGAGTTAGCATGACAAAAATCGTGCAATTTTTCCTTTGTGAAAGATGCATACAGCATTTTCTCTTCAAACTCAGTCAAATGAAAAGTAAATATCGCTGAACCTTTAGTGACTTCCACAACCTCATTGGGTGCCATTAGATTGGCTCTCAACTGAGAAATCAGCTGATCCGATAGTTCCCGTCCATTAATGAATGCATACTCCTCATACCCCCGATTAATAGAACGACTTTCATTCATCCGAAGAACAATACAGTTTATATTGATAAACTGCGTGCTATTTCTCTGAAACCACTTCCTGACCTGGAATAATGGTAACCGGTTATCGATCACCAGTAAACAGGATGGATACCGTGGAATAATTGACTGTGAACCAGAAATAAATGCCCGCGCATCGACCAACACCAGATTTGGCAACCACGCTTTTATCCCTGAGAAAAGAAAAATATCATAACTGAGCAGAAAAACCTTTTTCGTATTCATAGTTACCACCAACTTAAATTTATGGCATGGCAGGTCCCTCGTTTTATACACGAGAGAATATACAACACCTTTAGCCTCCAGAAATTACAATGCAGTCCGCGAAATAACTTTATCCATAAGTCATCTCACGCAGTTTCAGAATTTATAATCACGCTTATCCATATGAATATTACCATTAAATGTTAAGGCCATTTTAATTATTGAAAAAGGAAAAATCCTAATTCTTCATCAATACAAATCCTATTGCTCATTTTCACTGTAAGACAAAATAAAAAACCATGAACACTAAAAACGACAAAATATAAAACTACTAAAACCGTAAGGATAACATATTATTTTTACTTATGCTGCCCGACAAACCATTAACGTACGTCGCAGATCTCTGATCGCATAGACATTTTTGGCGATATGGATAATCTTATAATAAAAAATTTCCTGTCGTGACATGAGTTGTTCGGTAACGTCATCAGGAACATTATCATTTTTATTTTTAACAATAGCTACACGACGGGTCTGCAGGTAACCATCACGATCTTTACCAATAAAATTCAGGATAACATTACGATCTACAGCATAATTTTTACCCTGAATATTGAGGCTTCCTACCTGAGATACCCGCCCTTCGGTAGCAGAAGAAATACGAAAAACCAGCAGAACTTCACCTTCAATTTTTACCCCCTGAGTTTGCGCCTCCAGATGCAGGTAAGTTTTTGCCGAGCAGGTCAGCGTCTCAGGTTCTTGATGGCGATATAAAAAATATGCTGTTATCGCTGCAAGAAAGATTGCCCCACTAATAAACAAAATTTTCACATTCACGGACAACCCCTCCTTTCTCTAACGTACAAACCCCAAGCAAATTCACTCTAAGATCATTGCCGGCTGATAAATTATTATCATCATAAAAAACAATTGTTTTCTTGCCATCATGACAAGCCGCATTTACTTTTCGCCACATATCAGAAGATAAAAATGCTTTTGTTTTATCAGCATTATTGTCATCGGCAGTATAAAGTTCACAATCATCTATTGCCCTGATATAGATAAAATTTTTGGATCTTGAATTAAGAGCTGAAAAGATAAATATGGCGCTTCCAAGAAATGCAAATAATAAAATGAAAAGAATAATATTTTTACGTTTTGGTCTTACGGATGAGTTCACCGTCTCAGTTACCGAACGCACAGTTTCATCTTCACAGGAAGATGACGATTCACCGCTGATCGAAGCATGGAACAAAAATCCCTGCCGGGGCAGCGTTTCAATGGGATTACCCGCCCCCAGCTCACTAAATGCTTTTCGCAAAATACTGATGCTTTTATTAAGACTATGACCCGATGGGGCCATGCCATGCTTTTTCCACACTTCTTCAATGATAAACTCGCGGTGGACTTGTTGATTTTTATGGGCAATGAATAGCTCAAGTAGTCTCGCGGTAGATGCCGAAAGAATTATTGTCGTATCGCGATGTTTCAGGCTTTTTCTGGTGGAATCATACTCAACCTGTTCATTAATTATACTGTTCATACTACCTGACTCTTAATTACCGTGACGTTGAGTGCAAATGACTAAAATTTCATCTGTGCCGAGCTGATTACTGCATTGTATAAAGACAGTTACAGTATAGGTTCGATATCTAACCATGACATATCGGATCAGAATTAATGCTTACTATTGATTGAGTTTGAAGCACCCCTGACCTACTGGTATGTATTTCTGCAATGCAACGATAAATTTCCGGTTTTTTGATTTCAATTCGCTACTACGCCAGGTTTCACCCGGCAACACATAACGCATGGTGGCTTCATCATCGGTTGAGTTGCACCCCAGGTGTACGATGATTTTAAAAAAAGTATTCCCGGTGTTTTTCAGTGTTCCGTTTGCCTCATCAATGGTGTAGGCCAGATTCATTTTTCTCGGGCGAACAACCAATATGGTGTCCATAGCGATCACCGGGAGAGCCTGCCCTCCTTTCCCTTGATTACGCTCGGTAAACAGCGTTATCGGCATTTCACGAAACAGAATTCGGTAATAGCGTTCTTTATCATCCTGCGGTCCACGGTAGAAAATCTTAAAAAACTCACTCGCCTGCGGAGCCAGTGAAAAATTCAGCGGCGTAAACAGAAGTTCGCCTTCAGCAATGGCACTTCTGTTTTCACCTCCCGGTCCAGGCTTATCAATTTTTACTGCGCCAATACTGTACAAATTCTGTTTCTGGCTATCGTTATAGATCCGTTTGCTGATAAATGATTTATCCGATGGCATCTCATAAATGGTCGACTCCAGGTAGACAGCCTGTGCGGAGAATATAGTCAACCCGGAAAGTAAGATAAATACCCATCTAAACACCAAACGGCAGCGGTTCATGGCGTCACTCCCACCCAATTCGCCGTGACTTTTATCTCTCCACTGGCACTGACGACACCTTCCCAATCTGTTCCGGAAACAGTTAACATCGACCGTGAATCATTCATTGGGAAAAGCAGTTTCAAATCAGTAGCATAATAGCTTCCATCGTCATTGTTATTTGCGTCCCAGGGCGTCTGTTGCCACTGCGCATCGCTCATATTGATTGCTGCTTCACTACAGCTATTTCGTTTCTTCACCACGCCCCCCGACTGACTGTTGTACTGCAGAAAGGCGGGGATTGGGACTGACAGCCCGCCTTGAGGGGAGGTAAACAGACAGTAAGGCACACTGTTTATTGTCGTACTTTCTCCGATAACTTGCGCGGTAATGCTATCAGCCTGACGAGGACCGGAGACTGTCACGGTGTAATCTATTTCTATAGGAGCGGCGTCGCCAATCGTGCCACTGCCGCTCGCAGAAGCGGTGTTGTCTGAAGAGACGATACTGATCCCATACTCCTTCGGCACAATATTGATCTGTAGCGAAGGCGTAAACTGGTAGTGCCCTGACTCAGGTGTTAAGCCATTATAAAAACCGAAGGTAAACGGTTGAGTGTTAGTAATGCTGATTCCTGAATCGACGAGTTTTTTCAGGAATACTTTTGACAGAAAAATATATATGTACTCTCCAGAGGTCGTGAAAACGTTGTAATAAGCAGTTGAAGTACCATAGTTATACCAGTTTGAACCATTCCCGGAGTATTTCACGGTGGCCGGTCCAGGCGTAAAACCAAGCATCGCCGTGTCGACATAAGCGCGAAACGTCAGAGAGGCGGTCAGATTGGCGGTTTGTTGCAGGTTATAATTTACCATTTTGCAAATCACGCCATCTTCGCTGCCTACCACGCCAAGCTCGCAATAACCAGAGTCTTTGGTGATGCTCGGCGTACCGTCGCTGGCAACCCAAAGTTCCTGAAATGCATTAGTCGATACCAGTGACAGATGACCACGTTTGGTTAACGTATAATTGACGTAATTCCATAATCCTTTCGATTGATCTTTGCAACGTTGCCCGGAAGAATAATCATAATCTACGGAAGTATAACAACGGTTGAACACATAGGTTTCGCTGCTACCGGTAGGCACATTGCGAAAGTACTCATAGGCAGTATCCGTCAGGGAAGCGAATCCGTAGGCGCCACCAATAACGCCTGCGACAGATCCTACCTGCGCATGATAAAAGCCGTTTTTATCAGTGCCTTGCCCGGCAATAAATCCAGTTGATGGACACTGGCTGCCGCTATAACAACGGATCCCCCGAAAAGGCCCGTTAATCGGGGAATTATCAATCCACATGTCCTGATAATAATTTCCTGGCGCAGTCCAGATGACAAAACCTAAATACCCGAGACTCACCTGAGAGGTACCGTATTTTATCCATGTGTTTGAACCGCTGAAACGCGGATCGAGTGCGGAGGGGGTGATAAAGTATTCACTATCAATGGCATTTTCAATAAACAAATAGTTATTACTGACTGAGCCGGAAGATACTGCATTTAAAGCCAAAGCAGGCGCAGGCGTGAAACTCCCCACGGCACAGATTACAGTAGCTACTTTAATTAATACTTTCATTTTATTACCTCTGCGCCATCGTGGTTTGCGTGGAACATTTCACATCACCAACCCACGCTGCGCCGCGTGCTTTTTCCAAATCGAGATCGGCTTCGCATAGGCTGCCATTGGCTGAAATTAACGTGATGACCGGATATTTCTTATCGATATCGATAGCAAACTCCCCTTTTTCATCCGTACGCGTTTTACCGATGTGATTATGAATATCGGTGTTTGCAGCCAACTGCCCATCGGGATAACGAATACGCCCGAATACGGTGACCATACTTTTCACTTCAGGGTTGATAACACCCACGTTACCCGGATATAGCGTCAGTTCCTGTTTGCGCCCTGAAACAATATCAAAGCTGTCTTCAGAGTTTTTATCATTGAGGATCTCCAGCTTGTACTGAGCATAAGGCGGCAGTGCAATGAAATTTGATTTACCGCTGAGAAGATAATTTCGGTTATTAATCTTCGCAGCCAGTTTCCCTTCGCCGGTCAAATCGGTTTTCACAATAATGCCTGACCTTTGCCTCTCTTTACTCAGACCGAAATCTTTTCCTGCCCACGCCAGGGAACCTTGAGAAGAGAAGTTCATATTGGTGGAGTTGTCCGCAGAACGCGTTACCGATACGGTGCCGGCGTTATATTTCGTGTCATAACTCAGATTGCCGTTTACCGAGTAATTATTGTCGTAATACTGCTCGCCACTCAGGCGTGTCGAAGCCGACAATCCGACCGATTTAATGGGGCCTTCAGCATACTGCTTGCGCGCGCTGAGATTACCCTGAGTGCTGCCATAGCGATCCCGGGAGACGCCCATGCTCATCCAGGACGCCAACGGCAACGATAAATCCAGGCTGACATAACGTTCCTGTCGCCCATCGTCATTCCGGTTGTTGTAGTAATAACGCTGAATACCTGCGCGCAACCCAACCGTGGCATACTTGCCTGAATAAAGGTTCGTGCTGTAGTCCAGGTTACGGTATTTATTTCCCGAGTAGCGATTCTCCGTCTGGCTCACGGTAAGCGAGCCGCCATGAGGAATAAACTTCCCGAGGTTAAGAGTGCCACCAATGGAATAATTGTCACGCTCCTGCATGGGCAGACAGTCGCCAATTTTACTGTCTTCACGAGATGCCCAAAGGGAACCATATCCCTCGGGGATATTGAGATTGATATTACTGATGTTTCGCCATGACGAATCGTTCGCTACCAGCGTCTGATTGCCAATGCTTACGTATTCATTCACATTGAGCGTAACATCCGTTTCATTAACCGTATTGTTGCCAAAACCGTAGAGCGTAGATTTCAGGCCCAGCCCCGACAATATCGCCAGCGTCACCGATGCGGCACCGCCGGCAATCCAGGTCTGCTCATTGCCTAAATCCTGATAGTGGTTTCGCTTATAACTCACACGGTCATAATCCAGTGAGCCACCAAACAGTTGCCATGAGAGCTGATCAATTCCGGCTGCCTGCTGGCGGGCAAAGATTTTATTAACCCGACTGATACGACTATTAATTGTCCGGCCATTGACCACGATATCTACCGTGACGTCATAAACACCATACGGGAAACGACTGGTATCAATTTCATAACTGCCCATATTAAAGTTCTGTACGCTGAGCAAACGCCCGTCACGAAATACATGAACCTCGCCAGCGGCTGGCAAAAATACGGTAATTGGCGTGAGCGAAAGCGAGGTATTCTCAACAACCGTACTTCCTTTGTTTCCGTAGCTTACGCCGTAAATTTTCCCACCATTCAGCGCATTCAGGCTGGCAATAGACTGGACATTCCAGGTGTCGAGCATCCCGAGCGCCAGTCGATATCCGTCATAATCACGCTCATACATCGCGCGATAGAGTTTACTGGTGCTGTTGCTGTCGCCTATGCCGTAGAACGAACCGTTAATGTTGACATGGTGTTCACGCAGCGATGTTGTATTGTCCATCGTCAGATAGCTGCGGGTACTGCTGCCGTTATGATAATCGTTGTAGTAGGTGCCAAAGTTATAGTTCAGGACGTTAGAGAGAGTCTCCACGCTGGAAGGTCCAAGCAGGCTGCTGCGTGCGACAATCGCTTCAGTTAACGCATCTTTGCTGACAATCATCTCCAGGTGAAATGAGGAGACGTTGAGTTGCAGACGAGCATCATTCGATAGCTCGATGTTGGTGTTATCGTGAAACTTCACATCACGAATTTTTTCCACCAACGCGCGGGTTTTTCCAGATAACACGGCATTATTGGGCAATTCAGCAAGAGTCAGGGCTTTAACCGTAATATTGCCATCAACAAGGGAAATCACCGCATCGGCAACTTTTTGCTGACTTTTCTCGTCAGTCTCGTTGTAACGAATATATACCGGCACCGTCATTCCCTGCTCCAGTGAACGGGCGAAAGCGCTGGGGATAACGTAATTACCCACTTTTACTGGGGCTGCATGTGAAAATCCTGGTGTCAGCGCAAGAAAAAGACAAATGCTACCGCCGACAATATTTGTTGTTGTCATCTGCATCCTTACATTCCGGTAATTTTATTTATCCCTGCTATTGACCATCACTTCACTGTAATAAACTGCTTACCGTGCCAGATACCGATGCGTGAACGGCTATTACTAATGTCGGTAAACTGTAATTTTATTTTTGTACCCGGCATAATGTAATAACGTTCGCGACAGCCTCGCCCCCGCTCGCGAGCCTTATCTTTACAAGCCCCATAAGCGATCACACGAAACGATACATTGCCGGTATTGGTAATAACATCGCCATTTCGGCTATATTCAAAACGCTCCTTGCGCGGCGCGACTACCAGGATAGTGCCAATTTCAGCCGACGCTGTTGCAACAGCCATTTTATTCGCCCGGGTTTCCGCGCTCTCGGTGACCGGCTCATCTATCCATTGCAGACGATAATAACGCTCGACATCATCTGCAGGTCCTTTATAAAAGAAACGAAAAACATCCTTCGCATGACCTGGAAGAATAAGATTGGCAGGTGTAGAGAGTAATTCTCCGGAATTAACGGGCTTTATTTCGATTCCCCCCGCCAAAGGTGATGACAATTGTTTTACCGAAACACTGACATAACGCGCCGCATCTGTCGTATTGATAATTTCTTTCGATAATGAACTCTCAGCAGAAGTCATGATCGATGTGATTTCACCAACATTAATTGCCCATCCGGGAAAAGATGCTACTAACCCTACCAACATCGCTGCCGGTAAATATTTTTTCATGACACCATTCCTGATAAATTCGGGAGAAAAAATTCTCCCGAATTTTTTATTACTTAGGCAGACGGAGTCGTCCAGGTTGCATTGAACTGTACTTTTACATCACCAGTCCAATAGCCGTCTGGCAGTGCAGAGTAATCTGCTACTGTCTGACTACCATCAGAAGTCGCTGACGCGATGGTGAATTTGAAGTTGGATTGATCGCTGACACGATCGGCACCGTTATAAGCGCCATCAGCCATCAAGCTTTCAAGACCAGAAGTGGAGCTGGAGTTAACAAGGACAGTATCTGATGAATTAGTCAGCGCAGTGCCATTCCATGCCACCCCTACGTTCAGGGTAGAAGCATCACCACTGGCGTTGATCAGAGTGTTACTAATAATCTGAGCAGTCAGTTCAAAATCAGTTGCCGTCTCCTGACCCTGAATCGTCACATCAAAAGCACCGTCCTGAGAGTTGAAGGCATTCAGCCCTTCAGCATACTGGAAAGTTAAAGAGTTCAGCGGGGTGACAACCAACATGCTGGTGGTATCTTTCGTTGCCGTCGCGTCCCACGAGGCTGTTGCAGAAGCAGTAACATCTGCCATTGCATTTGCTGCAACAAATACAGAAGCCAGAGATGTTACTAATAATATTTTTTTCATTTTATCTTCTCCTAAGAACAAACTCACCACCGAGTCTTATTATTAAGTCACTCCAGCGGTTCCATTAATTGCGAGCCAGAATTGCCGCGCCAGAAAATTATCATTTGGATTAAGTAACATCTCAACAAACCCTAAAACGTAAAAATTACAAAAAACTAAGAATTTTCCTATAAAAAACATTACCTAAGAAGTTTCCTAAGATATAATTACTTAAAATATGTACATTTTTAGAATTATTATCCACACAAACAATAAAAACCAAACAATTCATCTTTTTTAAGTTTTTGATAAATATCAAAAAGATCATACAAATAGCCCAGGAGTAAAACCCTTAAAAAACATAAAGATAATTAACATCCACATACTCTCTCTATAATGTTTATTATTTGTTGCAATCATGCTAATTTTTTAACTTCACAAGAAAATTCTCATGAAATATTTATTTAAGGGGGAATATTCTTATAAAAATAGCGCTGACCTGTAGGATTATCATTCGAATTGATAATTATTCCACATAAATAAAACCAGGAATTTTCCATATAAAATGAATATTCCTGGAATATCAAGAGATAAATAACGCACGGCAAAGATAGCGTTAGCTGAAACCTTTTAACCCCAAATAACTATTAATTGTTACCGTACGGACCCGATGTAAGCTAATCAACTTTTGATGTTCGAGGGATTTTAATGAGCGGCTAACGGTTTCAATTTTAAGATCGAGATAACTGGCAATTTCCTCCCGCGAGAATGGCAAGCGAAGCGTCGTTTCTGGCCTGCCAATACGTAAATGCATTTCGTAAAACTCCACGAGGAAAGCGGCGATTCTGGCCTCAGCATGTTTATTGGCATAACGCCGTAGTTTTTCAACAATGAATCCATTGTCCCTGCAGAGAAACTTGATGACTGCCGCTGCAACCGACGGCTCCTTTTCTGCTGCCTTGAACAACCGCGCAATATCGATATGACATACCTCCGCAGCCGTTGCAGCCTTGATCGTTGTCAGATACTTCCCCCCCTCAACAGCATCCAGCGCCATGATGTCTCCCGGAACATAAAAGCGACTGATAAAATCGTTATCACCACATTCCACGCTGGACGTGCAGTACCCCTCGTGAATAACAAAAAGCATGTCCGCGGCTCCATCCTGCCGGGCGAGTATCTCCCCCGCTTTAAACTTCCTTCTTTTGTCTATTAATCGGTATTGATTATCACGATCAATCGCCGCGCCCTTTGGACACAGTGAACAATGGCGGGGGGGAAACGGGTTGCCGAGTGGCACAACAGGAATGCTATGTTTGTGAATATCCGATTTCACGCAACTACTCCTCATAAAAATGAGACTGATTCTAATAGATTAGACCATAGGAACAATACGTGAGCCGCAGACCCAGAAAATTCATGCTGGCAGGGAAAATTCTGTGATACGTCGTCTTTCAACGCCAGGGAGCGCATGGCTAAAAACCAGACTGATGCGGATGATGATAAAACGCAGGATAGAAAACAAATGCGGTAGCGGGGTAAAAGGTAGAATTAACCGAGCAATGCCTTAACAGACCTGAAAATCATAGGCCTATTATGGCATCGCCCGTTTTCAATTACGCGCGAATCGTGTCGTCACCGAAGCCAACCCACTTATAGGTGGTCAGTGCTTCCAGACCCATTGGGCCGCGCGCGTGCAGTTTTTGCGTACTCACTGCCACTTCCGCCCCCAGTCCGAACTGGCCGCCATCGGTAAAACGAGTAGAGGCGTTAACGTACACGGCAGAAGAGTCCACTTCATTCACGAAACGATCGGCGTTACGCAGGGTGCGCGTCAGGATGGCATCGGAATGCTGGGTCCCATGCTCGCGAATGTGGGTGATAGCATCGTCCAGATCGGTAACGATTTTCACGTTCAGATCCAACGACAGAAACTCGTCGTCATACTCTTCGGCTTTCACCGCAACCACGTTAGCGGGCCCTGCCTGCAATGTGGCCAGCGCGATGTCATCGGCATGCAGCGTGACGCCACTTTGTGCCATCTGCTGGCTCAGCGCAGGCAGAAAACGCGCAGCGATATCCTGATGCACCAGCAGGGTTTCTACGGTGTTACAGGTGCTCGGACGCTGGGTTTTGGCGTTGACGATAATCTTCAGCGCCGGGTCGATCTCCGCGCTATCATCAACATAAATATGACAGACCCCAATGCCGCCGGTGATGACCGGGATAGTCGACTGCTCACGGCACAGCTTATGCAGACCCGCGCCACCGCGAGGGATCAGCATATCAATGTACTTATCCATACGCAGCATTTCAGCGACCAGCGCGCGGTCCGGGTTATCTATCGACTGCACGGCTGCAGCGGGTAAACCACAGGCTTCCAGCGCCTTTTGGATAACCGCCACGGTTGCAGCATTCGTTCGGTACGTCTCTTTCCCACCGCGCAGGATCGCCGCATTACCGGTTTTCAGGCACAGGGAAGCAACGTCAACGGTGACATTTGGACGCGCTTCATAAATCACGCCAATTACGCCTAGCGGAACGCGACGACGTTCGAGACGCAGGCCGCTATCCAGCAGACCGCCGTCAATCACCTGCCCGACCGGGTCGGCGAGATTACATACCTGACGCACATCGTCGGCAATCGCTTTCAGACGCGCCGGAGTCAGCGCCAGGCGGTCGAGCATCGCTTCGCTCAGGCCGTTGGCTCGCGCTTGCTCAACATCTTGTACGTTCGCGCTGAGGATGCTTTCCGTTTGCGCTTCCAGCTCATCAGCAATCGTTTCCAGTACGCGGTTTTTTTCGCGACTGGAGAGCAGCGCCAGCTTGTATGACGCAGCTTTGGCAGCAATGCCCATTTGTTCCAGCATATGCCTGTTCCTTAACGGGTAATCATGTCGTCGCGATGGACAGCAACCGGACCGTATTCGTAGCCCAGGATGGTGTCGATCTGTTGTGAGTGATGTCCGGCAATACGGCGCAGCGCATCGCTGTTATAGCGGGTAACGCCGTGGGCAATATCGCGCCCTTCGAGATTGCAGATGCGGATCACTTCACCACGAGAGAAGTTGCCTGTCACGCTTTTAATGCCTTTTGGCAGTAATGAACTGCCACGCTCCAGAATCGCTGCGGTCGCACCCTCATCAACGGTAATTTCCCCGGCTGGCGGTGCGCCGAAGATCCAGCGTTTACGGTTCTCCAGCGGAGAGGCCTGTGCATGGAAACGCGTCCCAACGGAAACGCCTTCCATCACGTCGCCAATTACGCCCGGCTTGCTGCCTGCGGCAATAATGGTGTCAATCCCGGCGCGGCATGCAACATCAGCGGCCTGCAGTTTAGTCCCCATACCGCCGGTTCCCAGACCCGAGACGCTATCACCGGCAATGGCGCGCAGCGCATCATCAATACCGTGAACGTCTTTGATCAGCTCAGCCTGCGGGTTGGTGCGCGGATCGGCGGTAAACAGCCCTTGCTGATCGGTCAGCAGCAGCAGCTTATCGGCCCCGGCCAGAATCGCCGCCAGCGCTGAAAGGTTGTCGTTATCACCGACTTTAATTTCGGCGGTCGCTACGGCGTCGTTCTCATTAATGACAGGAACGATGTTGTTATCCAGCAGCGCGCGTAGCGTATCGCGGGCGTTAAGGAAGCGCTCTCTGTCTTCCATATCCGCACGCGTTAGCAGCATCTGTCCGATGTGAATACCGTAAATCGAGAACAACTGTTCCCATAGTTGAATCAATCGGCTCTGCCCTACCGCCGCCAACAGCTGTTTCGAGGCTATCGTTGCCGGGAGCTCAGGGTAACCCAGATGCTCACGTCCGGCGGCAATCGCGCCCGAGGTAACGATAACAATACGATGCCCTGCGGCATGGAGCTGCGCACACTGGCGAACCAGTTCTACGATGTGGGCGCGGTTCAGGCGGCGCGATCCGCCCGTTAACACACTGGTGCCAAGTTTTACCACCAGCGTCTGGCTGTCACTCATGATTCTCTGCCATTCAAAATTGGGGAAAATGATATCAAACGAACGTTTTAGCAGGACTGGCCCCGGTTGCCAACAACCAGCGCACAAAGCATGAAATTTTATTGCGCAGGATCAGCAAGCGTAGCGGCAGATTTTGACGCATTTATTACAGAAACAAAAAAACATCCTTTTTTAAAAATATTCTTACTTTGTCATAAAACGTTCATTACCAGACGTTAAAAACCCTCCTGTCTTTTAACGGGGATCACACCCAGTGAATATTAGCGCGTACTTTTAATCAGGAATGAAAATGAAAAAGAGCACTCTGGCATTAGTGGTGATGGGTATTACTGCGTCGGCATCCGTACAGGCAGCGGAAGTGTATAACAAGAACGGTAATAAACTGGACCTGTACGGCAAAGTAAAAGCCATGCATTACATGACGGATTATGACAGCAAAGACGGCGACCAGAGCTATATCCGTTTAGGTTTTAAAGGCGAAACGCAAATTAACGATGAACTGACGGGATATGGCCGCTGGGAAGCAGAGTTCGCCGGCAATAAAGCCGAAAGCGACTCAAACCAGCAAAAAACCCGTCTGGCCTTTGCCGGTCTGAAATTAAAAAACCTTGGCTCGTTTGATTACGGTCGTAACCTCGGCGCGCTGTACGACGTGGAAGCGTGGACCGATATGTTCCCGGAATTCGGCGGCGACTCCTCCGCGCAGACCGATAACTTTATGACCAAACGCGCCAGCGGCCTGGCGACCTACCGTAACACCGACTTCTTCGGCGTCGTGGATGGTCTGGATCTCACCCTGCAATACCAGGGGAAAAATCAGGACCGCGATGTGAAAAAACAAAACGGCGACGGTTTTGGTACTTCCGTTACCTATGATTTTGGCGGCAGCGATTTCGCGGTGAGCGGTGCGTATACCAACTCCGATCGTACCAACCAGCAGAATCTGCAAACGCGTGGGACTGGCGATAAAGCAGAAGCCTGGGCGACCGGTTTAAAATATGATGCTAACGATATTTATATTGCGACGTTCTATTCTGAAACGCGCAATATGACGCCAATTTCCGGCGGCTTCGCCAATAAAACACAGAACTTCGAAGCGGTAGTTCAGTACCAGTTTGACTTTGGTCTGCGTCCGTCACTGGGTTATGTGCTGTCAAAAGGGAAAGATATTGAAGGCGTAGGCAATGAGGATCTGGTCAATTATATCGACGTTGGCGCAACATACTATTTCAACAAAAATATGTCCGCGTTTGTCGATTATAAAATCAACCAGCTCGATAGCGACAATAAACTGGGCATCAACAATGATGATATCGTTGCTGTCGGTATGGTTTATCAGTTCTGATGTAGCATAAAAAAATGCCGGATGGGGTTGCGCCGCCATCCGGCATTTTACTGTTCATTATGCCGTTAATTTAACCGGTTCATCGTTAAAATCGTCAGCAGGCTCCAGCGCCAGATTCAGCGACGTTAACAACCCACGTAATTTTTCATGAAATTCACGTAAGGTGTATTCCAGTCGCTCTACCACTTCAGTCTCTTTCACCGGCACTGCAGTCCAGTTCCCGTCTTTATCGAACAAGCCAAACTGGTAGCTGTACGTGAAGCGTTTTTCCTGCGCCTCCAGTTCCATCCACCAGCCCCAAAACTCGCGTTTCTCTGGGGCGGGTTTCACATTGACGCAAACAGCCAGACAATCGAAAAAAAACCGATTATCTTCGCACTGCCCTTCCCGGATGTACGGGCCAAGCGCGGTGAATTTCTTGATCAATCTACTTTTCGGATGCCCACTCGGTAACGTCATTACGATCTCCTTAGGTGAAGCACCTGTTTTACCAAATCGATAAAATTTAGCAAACTTTTAACACAATCTCTGATTGATCCAACCGGTTATTTCCTGCAGCCCTTTGTCAAAATTGCGATACACCGGGTTGAATGGAATCTCCAGCAGCTTACCGTCAGAAGATGAAGATGTGATTAAACGCGACTCCTCTTCCGGGCTAAACGGATCGTTTTTCCAGAACCCCGACAGCATTGGCGTCGGGCAGCGTCGGCCCAGCAGGCCCTGCACTTTTAATGAATAGCGATTAAGCTCAACGCGCAACGCTTCATCAGATGCGTCGTGCATTCCCAAACGACTGGCCAGAACGTCAAGGTACATTTCCGGGACGCTTGCCTGGCGCTGCGGGTCGCTAAGCAGCGCATGAACCACCGGCCCTAAACAGGCCACCGCCTTCAGACGTGATGCTTCCAGATACGCCAGGCGTACCGCCACGTTGGCGCCAAAACGGAAGCCGAAGGCCGCCACACGGGTGTGATCCACCCACGGAACATTCGGCAGCGCTTTTAATACGTGCTGGTGCAGCAGGCTGGAGTCCTGGGTCAGTTTCCATTTTGACGAGAACCCAACCGACGGCATATCCAGCGTCAGCATGGCAATACCGCGCGGGGCAAAGTAGCGCTCATACAGAGTGTAATAATCCGTTTGCATGGAATCGAGGCCACCGCACATCAGCACCGTCGGGAACGGACCGTCGCCTTTTGGCATATGCAGGAAGCCGGTAATCGGCGCGCCGCCGGTAACGGCAAATTCCATCTCACGCAGCGTGCCCGGCAGACGCTGTGCGGCCTCTTCATAGGCGCGATTGGCCAGAGCCTGCGCCTGCTCTGCCAGCTCATCGCCTTTTAAGTGCGGATAAGCAGCGATGTTGTAGAGCGTGGAAGCATGCAGCCAGTGGCGTCCGCTCACCTGCGGATCCTCTTCCATAGAGGCTTTCTGTTGCCAGTCCATCGCCTGCTTCGCCCACTCGTAAATCCAGTTTCCGCCGCGATAGCCGATAACCGTGTCGTAAAGCTCTTTATCGGTGCGTTCGGCTTCGCTCATGACGATACGTGCCTGCACTTCGAGGATTTCGCGCGGATCGACGCCACGCCAGATCCACATCAGGCGGTTCACCATGCGGTACCAGTGCGGGATGGTTTTGCCATCCAGGGTCGATTGTACGGACGGCTGCGCGCCGTGATTAAAACGACGAACCAGCGTTGACGTTTCAGGGTGTTTGAAGCGGGGTTTAAACAGGACTTCGCTGAGGTTAGCCTGTGACATGATTGCAGCCTCCATGAGTACTCACTAAGGCATAGTGTAACCTGACACAGCACAAAAAGAACAACGCCCGACAGTGCGGGCGTTGAAAACTTTTTAGATTAGCGACCCGAGATCGGCGGAACGAACACTACGCCCATATCCCACGGCTGCTCAATCCATGTATCCTGAGGGATATCAACAACATAATCATTCACCAGCGGGCGACCTGCCGGCTTAGCGAAAATAGTGACGAAATGCGCTTTAGGGTACATTTCGCGGATCGCTACGGCGGTACCACCGGTGTCAACCAGGTCATCGATTACGATGAAACCTTCACCGTCGCCTTCGGCACGCTTCAGCACTTTCAGTTCGCGCTGGTTGTCGTGATCGTAGCTGGAGATGCATACGGTATCGACATGACGAATACCCAATTCACGCGCCAGCAATGCGCCCGGCACCAGACCACCACGGCTAACGGCAATAATGCCTTTCCATTGTTCAGAAGGCATCAGGCGGCTTGCCAGTTTACGTGCATGGATCTGCAACATGTCCCAGGTGACGACGTATTTTTCGCTCATGTGAAGTGTCCCAGCCTGTTTATCTACGGCTTAAAAAGTGTTCGAGGGGGAAATAGGTTGCGCGAGATTATAGAGATCTGACGCACTAAAAACCAGTGTTTCGCGGAATCCGCGCCTCTTTTTGCATGCTTTATGCTAGCCGTCAGCGGAGAAAGTGGTATTCTCAATCGCATCGCGCAAGCCTGACTTGTGATGTTTTTAATTCTGCTAACCCTGTGGCCTGCAAGCAAGTTTTGTAGGACATCGCCAAGGAGACTCAACGTGTCTGAACTGTCTCAGTTATCCCCGCAACCGCTGTGGGATATTTTTGCCAAAATCTGTTCTATTCCTCATCCGTCCTACCATGAAGAGCAGCTCGCTGAACACATTCTGAGCTGGGCCCAAGAGAAAGGTTTCCACGTCGAGCGCGATCAGGTCGGTAATATCCTGATTCGCAAACCCGCTACCGCAGGAATGGAAAACCGCAAGCCGGTCGTTCTGCAAGCGCACCTGGATATGGTCCCGCAGAAAAATAACGACACCGTGCACGACTTCACTAAAGATCCTATCCAGCCTTATATTGACGGCGAATGGGTAAAAGCCCGTGGCACCACGCTGGGTGCGGATAACGGCATCGGCATGGCGTCCGCACTGGCCGTTCTGGCTGATGACAACGTGGTGCACGGTCCGCTCGAAGTGCTGCTGACCATGACCGAAGAAGCAGGTATGGATGGCGCGTTTGGTCTGCAGGCTAACTGGCTGCAGGCAGATATCCTGATCAACACCGACTCTGAAGAAGAAGGTGAGATCTATATGGGTTGCGCAGGCGGTATCGACTTTACCTCTAACCTGCCGCTGTCCCGTGAAGCAATCCCGGCTGGCTTCCAGAGCTTTAAGCTGACGTTGAAAGGCCTGAAAGGCGGTCACTCCGGTGGCGAAATCCACGTTGGTCTCGGTAACGCTAACAAGCTGCTGGTACGCTTCCTGGCGGGTCACGCTGAAGAGCTGGATCTGCGTCTGGTTGATTTCAACGGCGGTACGCTGCGCAACGCAATTCCGCGTGAAGCCTTTGCCACCCTCGCCGTGGCGGCAGATAAAGTTGATGCGTTAAAAGCGCTGGTCAACACCTACCAGGAAATCCTGAAAAACGAACTGGAAGCCAAAGAGAAGAACCTGGCTCTGCTGCTGGATGCCGTGACTCACGACAAAGCCGCGCTGACCACTCAGTCTCGCGACAGCTTCGTACGTCTGCTGAACGCCACCCCGAACGGTGTTATCCGCAATTCCGACGTAGCCAAAGGCGTGGTAGAAACCTCCCTGAACGTCGGCGTTGTAACCATGACTGACGACAACGTTGAAATTCACTGCCTGATCCGTTCCCTGATCGACAGCGGTAAAGACTACGTGGTGAGCATGCTGGATTCACTGGGTAAACTGGCTGGCGCGAAAACCCAGGCCAAAGGCGGATACCCTGGCTGGCAACCGGATGCTAACTCTCCGGTTATGCACCTGGTTCGCGAAACCTACCAGCGTCTGTTCAACAAAACGCCAAACATCCAGATCATTCACGCCGGTCTGGAATGTGGCCTGTTCAAGAAACCGTATCCGGAAATGGACATGGTTTCCATCGGGCCAACCATCACCGGTCCGCACTCCCCGGATGAACAGGTTCATATCGAAAGCGTTGGTCACTACTGGACGCTGCTGACTGAACTGCTGAAGTCGATTCCGGCGAAGTAAGATCCTGCGCTAAATGCCGGATAGCGCTGCGCTTATCCGGCAATCCATCTGAGTCACAGCCCCAACAGCAGCTGTCTTTCCAGTTGGGGATCCAGCAGCGTGACGTGTAATCCCACCAGCCTCACGCCTCGCCCTCCCCGACGTTCTTCCCAGGTTTTACGCGCCGTCGCAATTAAGTCATCTTTATTTAAGCGCGGCCAGACGTGCTCCTGCGTGGTCTGCTGAAAATCATTAAACTTGAGTTTTATCCCCTGGCGAGCGATAAGGAGATCCGGCTTTACCTTGGCCAGACGCCGTTCCAGTTCGGGATAAAGCCGCTCAATAATCGCCTCACACTCTGACCACTCATGAATATCTTCCGCCAGCGTGCGCTCCACGCCGACGGATTTGCGCAGTCTGTCGTTGTTAACGTCCCGCTCGTCAATGCCCTGGCTTCGCTCCCACAGCACGCGACCAAACTTACCAAAACGTTTGAGCAGCATTGCCAGGTCGTATTTTTGAACATCCTCGCAGGTACGCAATCCCATTGATTCCAGCTTCGCGGCGGAGACTTTGCCGACGCCGGGAATTTTGCCGAGCGGTAACGTTTTGAGAAATTCAGGAACATCGGCAGGGGTAATCACATATTGCCCGTTGGGCTTGTTGAGATCGGAGGCTATTTTTGCCAGAAATTTAACCGGCGCAATCCCGGCAGAAGCGGTTAGCTGCAGCTCGTTAAAAATCGTCTGGCGGATCTCCTGGGCGATCAGCGTGGCAGAACCGTGGCAGTGGGTGCTGTCGGTTACATCCAGATAGGCTTCATCCAGCGACAGGGGTTCAATCAGCGAGGTATAGCGGGAGAAAATCGCCTGAATCTGGCGGGAGGCTTCTTTGTAGGCCTCGTAGCGACCGGGTAATAAGGTAAGATGCGGGCATAGCTTTAAAGCCATTCCCGTTGGCATCGCGCTACGCACGCCAAATTTGCGCGCCGGGTAATTGGCTGTACTGATAACCCCCCGGCGCTCCCGGCTGCCGCCGATGGCAATGGGAATGTCACGCAGAGCGGGGTTATCGCGCATTTCCACCGCTGCGAAAAAGCAGTCCATATCAACATGTATGATTTTGCGCATTACTCGCCTCCCACAACACTGTTTAAGTATACAGTATTTTTATAGTGTGAGAAGTATGATTATTCCTTACGCCGGACCATTCATGACGAAGCGGGCATCGCACAGGTAACGCACAATATCCTTTTTCGTGTGTTCTGCGGGATTCCCCGCCGTGCTGACAAACAGTTTATTCACTTTGCGAACATTTGCCCGCAGCAGTTTTTCGATTGTCATCAGGCGGAAGGCATCATTTTCAACGCAGAAAAGCTCGTAGTCGCCCAGACGTTCACCACAAATTTCACAGTGATTCATCCAGTAACGTAGCCCGGTGGTTTTACTTTTATCGAGGTAGTAATTGCTGGCTTTGATGTTCTTTTTTATCTCTTCAGGCAGAGAATTAATGTGGAACAAAAAGCTGTTACGCCTGACCGACTGCCAGCCCTGACCATCCTGATTTTTCTTAATAAAGCGGGTAAACATCACGCCATGGATGCGGGTAATTTGGTGGCAGCTCCAGCAGTGCATCTTCGAGGTAATCACCAGATAGTACGGCGCGACAATATTAAAATTGTCGGTGTCGTAGACATAGTCACGAAGCGCCCCGTTTAGCTCGTGGGGTTCGGTGTACCAGATACCTGAGACCTTGTCGAAATGCGCCCCCTGACAGGCTACATCGGTGACGTTATCAGTATGAATCTCCAATGGAATAATATGGGTTACATCTATCACATTGCCTTCCTGAGGAATAAATTGCCCCCACATTGCGTGGGGGACGGGAACAGAATTAATGAGTGACGGGAGCAGATTGCTGACGTAAAGAAGTCACCTGCTTTTGCTTGTCCAGCTTATCCACCAGCGGTTGCACAACCTTCTCTCCCTGCTGGCCAAAATATTGATACAACGTATCGGAAGCGCTTTGCGTCAGCACCATGATCTCAATGCGACGGTTCCCGGCACTTTCCGGGTTTTTCGCATCCAGCAGCATTTGGTCCGCCATCGCGCTGACCTGCATGACTTTATTCTGCGGCATTCCGGCATCCTCCAGCACGCGTCGCGCCGACAAAGCGCGGTCGCCGGAGAGGTTCCAGTTGTTGTAAATGTTACTCTTATAGCTCATCGCGTCTGTATGCCCGGTGATGATTATCTTATTATCCAGCGAGTCAAACACGGGAGTCAGTTCAACCAGCAGCGATTTAAAGAACGGCATAATCCTGGCGCTACCGCGCTCAAACATATTGCGATTCTGGTCATCTTTAATCAGTACGCGCAGCCCCTGAGGAACAATCTCCATCTCCAGGTTAGTTTCCATATGCGCATTGCGGGCGATAACGTTAATGTCGGTCGCCAGTTCGCCCAATTCGCGGGCTGATTTTTGTTTCAGCAGCACCGCTTTTTCATTCACATCCAGCGCCTTTTTCGCGTTCTCTTCCGTAATTTTTGCCGTCTCCTGCGGGTTGACGGTTTTATCGAGTTTGTTGCGCGTGACGTTTTTCTTCTGCGCTCCCGGCGCTATCGGCTGCTTGCCCAGCTTATTTAACGGCGCCATACCGCCACCGTTAAAGATTGACTGACCATGCAGCGCCGCCACGATATTTTCGCGGTCAGCTTTACTGACGCTGTTCACAATCAACTTTATCGTGGTTACCAAGGGTGCCGAGCGTATCTCCGAGGTTTCGGCCCGCTTTACGCTGGACGCCATGCCCGGGAAGCAGATGGCGATCGATGCCGATCTGAACGCAGGCCTGATTAATCAGGCCCAGGCGCAGGCGCGACGTAAAGATGTGGCGGGCGAAGCGGATTTCTATGGCGCAATGGACGGTGCGTCGAAGTTCGTGCGCGGTGATGCCATCGCCGGGATGATGATCCTGGCCATCAACCTGATAGGCGGCGTCTGTATCGGTATTTTTAAATACGATTTAAGCGCCGAAGCCGCCTTCCAGCAATACGTACTGATGACCATCGGCGACGGTCTGGTCGCCCAGATCCCGTCTCTGCTGCTGTCGACGGCGGCGGCGATTATCGTTACACGCGTGAGCGACAGCGGTGATATCGCCACAGACGTGCGTAGCCAGTTGCTGGCCAGCCCCTCCGTACTCTATACCGCCACCAGCATTATGTTTGTACTGGCGGTGGTACCGGGAATGCCGCACTTCCCGTTCCTGGTGTTCAGCGCCCTGATGGGTTTCACCGCCTGGCGTATGAGCAAGCGCCCGAAGGTGGCTGAAACTGAAGAGAAAAATCTTGAGACGCTGACCAAAACCATCGTTGAAACCACCGAGCAACAGGTCAGTTGGGAAACTATTCCTTTGATCGAGCCAATCAGCCTGAGCCTGGGGTACAAGCTGGTATCGCTGGTAGACAAATCCAAAGGGAATCCGCTCACTCAACGTATTCGCGGTGTACGGCAGGTTATCTCAGACACTAACGGCGTGCTGCTCCCGGAAATTCGCATCCGCGAAAACTTCCGTCTAAAACCGACCCAGTACGCCATTTTTATCAATGGGATCAAGGCTGATGAGGCCGATATTCCCTCAGATAAGTTGATGGCGCTGCCCTCCAGTGAAACGTATGGCGAGATCGATGGTGTTTTAGGCCACGATCCGGCCTATGGTATGCCGGTGACGTGGATTGTACCGGCGCAAAAAGCCAAAGCGCTAAATATGGGGTATCAGGTCATTGATAGTGCCAGCGTCATTGCGACGCATGTGAATAAGGTCATTCGCAACTTTATTCCCGACCTGTTTAACTACGATGATATTACCCAACTGCATAACCGCCTCTCTTCGATGGCCCCCCGTCTGGCGGAAGATCTGAGCGCGGCGCTGAATTACAGCCAGCTCTTGAAGGTTTATCGGGCGCTGCTGGTCGAAGGCGTACCGCTGCGCGATATCGTTACCATTGCCACCGTACTGGTCGCCAGTAGCGCCGTCACTAAAGATCATATTCTGTTGACGGCAGATGTGCGTCTGGCGCTCCGTCGCAGCATTACCCATCCGTTTGTGCGCAAAGATGAGCTGGCGGTCTACACGCTGAATAATGAGCTGGAGAATCTGCTGGCTAATGTAGTGAATCAGGCTCAGCAAAGCGGCAAAGTGGTGCTCGATAGCGTACCGGTCGATCCTAATATGTTGAATCAGTTCCAGACCAATATGCCGCAGATTAAAGAACAGATGAAAGCCGCGGGTAAAGAGCCGGTACTGCTGGTCGCACCGCAGCTACGTCCTCTGCTTGCGCGCTATGCGCGCCTGTTTGCACCAGGCTTACAGGTGTTGTCATATAACGAAGTTCCGGATGAGCTGGAATTAAAGATTATGGGGGCGTTGAGTTAACCCCTGACGAGGCGGTGCCATTCGCACCGCCTTTTTGATTACAGAATGGTATTTTCCGTCAGAATACGACGAGCGCCGAGATAATGATCCTGCCAGAAGTCATCGGATAAATTGCTCACCCGAATCGTTTCTCCCGTACGCGGCGATTCAATAAATTGTCCCTGCCCCAAATAGACGCCCATATGATCGGCAATATCCCGACTGTGAATATGAAAGAACAATAAATCACCACGACGAAGGTCGCGATTAGCGACGATGGTCGCCCGCCGATAGTGATACATTTCATTCGCCGTACGTGGCAATTTTGCTGCCAGAATTTTGTTGTAGGCATAAAAGATCAGCCCGCTACAGTCAAAGCCTTGTTCCGGGCTGGTCCCGCCCCACAAATAGGGTTTACCTAACTGCTGCTCAAGACGGTGGATTGCCACTTCGGTTATGTTGTGCAGATGATCGCTACTGAGAAAATGGTCATTCTCAACCAGCTCCTGCCAGCGCTGATCGCTCGCTTTTAGTGGCCCCGGGAACCACTCCGGGTGCTGTTTAATCAGCGTCCTGTTTTGCTGGCGCAGCGCGCTTTTACTTTGCGCATTACCTTCTACCACATAACTTGCCTGCTTTTTTACCTGCGCGTGGTACTGCTTCAGCAGCCGGGCGCGGTTACGCATGCGTAATTGCGCCGCATAGCTTAAATGGGCGTCAGATAAGAGGGGCTGAACTTTGGCGACAGACGGCGAGGACAACACAACACACAAAGACAGCAGACCCGGCAAAAAGCGTCGGGGCGCAGAGACAAAAGACATGAAAACAACACTACCTAATCAAACACGTTCGCCGCAGTCTACCGCTATTGCCGGGCATTCCATTTTAATATTCGATTATTAAATTATTAATTTTTTAAATTCAATATATTAGGAATTCTGCACTCAGAAGACTTAATGACGTGCGCTAACCCGCAAAATACGTCAGTGTCTGACTGCCTTTAAGCACAATTTTCCGTATAAAGAAAATCTAAAGTGTAAACGCCGCACGAGAGACTTGCGAAAAACTCTCTGGGTGATAATGTGAGCGCTCCAGATCCAGATTTATCCGATTTGGGAACTCTTTTTGCCGTCCTGGCGTGTGTAATCGTTTTATCAAGGAATAAGCAGTATGCGTAAAATCGCATTTTTTCTTGCGATGCTTTTATTGCCGTGCGTTTCATTTGCCGGTTTGCTGAGCAGCAGCAGCCCGACTACGCCTGTCAGCAAAGAATATAAGCAGCAATTAATGGGCTCCCCCGTCTATATCCAGATCTTCAAAGAAGAGCGAACGCTGGATCTGTACGTCAAGATGGGCGAACAGTATCAATTGCTCGACAGCTATAAGATCTGCAATTATTCCGGCGGCTTAGGTCCGAAACAGCGTCAGGGCGATTTCAAAAGCCCGGAAGGGTTTTACAGCGTACAGCGCGGGCAGCTGAAACCGGATAGCCGCTTTTATAAAGCGATTAACATTGGTTTCCCTAACGCCTACGACCGCGCACACGGTTATGAAGGTAAATACTTGATGATCCACGGTGCCTGCGTTTCCGTTGGCTGCTACGCAATGACCGACAACGGCATTGATGAGATTTTCCAGTTTGTCACCGGCGCACTGGTGTTTGGGCAGTCCAGCGTGCAGGTTAGCATTTATCCATTCCGCATGACCGATGCCAACATGCAGCGCCATAAGTTCTCGTATTACAAAGAATTCTGGGCGCAGCTAAAGCCTGGCTACGATTACTTTGAACAAACGCGTAAGCCACCGACCGTTTCCGTCGTCGATGGCCGTTACGTTATCAGCAAGCCGTTGAGTCACGAAGTGGTTCAGCCGCAACTGGCATCAAACTATACGCTCCCCGAGACAAAATAACGCCCACTCGCCTGGCATAATCTTTTGCCAGGTTTCATTGCCGGTTAGCGGCTGAGTGGCAATCACGGTGACCACATCATTGGGTGTGGTCTCTGAGCTAAAATCGATTTCCACATCCTGATCCAGCAGTGTCGCCACGCCAAACGGCGCACGACGGGTGATCCAAAACAGGTTGGTCGAGCAGAAAGCCATCACATAACGCCCGTCAGACAACAGCATGTTGAAGACGCCCTTCTCACGCAATTCTCCTGCCAGCATCGCGATATATTTAAACACTGCCGTCATATTGCCAGGCGTACGCGGATACCGTTCAGTTAGCTTGTGGAGCAGCCAGCAGAAAGCTTTTTCGCTGTCGGTTTCCCCAACCGGGCGGAAATTACCGGTTTCCAGCGATTTATAGCCGCTGAGCTGTCCGTTATGAGCGTACGTCCAGTTACGTCCCCACAGTTCACGCGTAAATGGATGGGTATTTTCCAATGCCACTTCGCCACGATTCGCCTGACGAATATGGGCAATCACGGAACAGGATTTGATGGGATAGTCTTGTACCAGTTTGGCGATAGGCGAATTAAAGCTGGGTTGCGGATCTTTAAACGTACGGCAGCCCTTACCTTCATAAAACGTAATACCCCAGCCGTCTTTGTGCGGCCCGGTACCTCCGCCGCGCTGAACCAGCCCGGTGAAGCTAAAGCAGATATCGGTTGGCACATTGGCGCTCATCCCGAGCAGTTCGCACATACATCACCTCCACAAACGCCTTTAAGCGGGAAGGCGTAATTGTTGCAGCCAGTTTAGATTCGGACAGCGCGCAGAAACCGGAGCGTACACGTAGTACGTGAGGATTTCGGGCACTGCCCGGATTCAAAATGGCAAATAAAATAGCCTTCTTACTTCACCATCTCTTTTTCGATCAACTGGATCAGGATATGGATCACTTTGATATGAATTTCCTGAATACGGTCAGCATAGCCAAAGTGCGGCACGCGAATTTCGATATCCGCACTACCCGCCATTTTGCCGCCATCTTTACCGGTCAGGGTGATGACTTTCATCCCTTTCTCACGCGCTGCGGCAATCGCTTTAATCACGTTACCGGAGTTACCCGAAGTAGAGATGCCTAACAGGACATCGCCTTCGCGACCCACGGCTTCAACGTAGCGGGAGAAGACATAATCGTAACCGAAATCGTTGCTGACGCAGGAGATATGGCTGACATCAGAAATAGCGATCGCCGGGTAGCCAGGGCGGTTTTCGCGATAACGTCCGGTCAGCTCTTCGGCGAAGTGCATCGCGTCGCAATGGGAACCGCCGTTACCGCAAGAAAGTACCTTACCGCCAGCTTTAAAGCTGTCTGCCAACAGGACCGCCGCGCGCTGAATGGCGTGAATATTGGCGTCATCTTTAAGAAAATTAGCCAGCGTTTCCGCCGCTTCGCTCAGTTCGTTACGAATAAGATCCTGGTACATGAGGATATCCTTCAGCATGAATGTAAATGACAAGATGCAGTGTACCGGATAGCGCTACCAGCGAGAAGTACAAGCCACAGGAATGGCTGCGGCTTTTGATTTTTTGTGCCGGTTAAAACAGCAACAATGTGAGCTTTGTTGTAATTATTTTGTAAACACATTGCTAAAAGAATTTACATCCACTACAACCATATCATCACAAGTGGTCAGACCTCCTACAAGCAAGGGAGCTTTTCGTTATGATGATTTTGAGTATTATCGCTACGGTTGTTCTGCTCAGCGTTCTGTTTTATCACCGCGTGAGCTTATTCCTCAGCAGCTTAATTTTGCTCGCCTGGACAGCTGCGCTTGGCGTGGTTGGCCTGTGGTCAATCTGGCTGCTGGTTCCTCTGGCCATTCTCCTCGTACCGTTTAACTTTACGCCAATGCGCAAATCCATGATCTCTGCGCCAGTGTTCCGCGGTTTCCGTAAAGTCATGCCGCCGATGTCGCGTACTGAGAAAGAGGCGATTGATGCCGGTACAACCTGGTGGGAAGGCGACCTGTTCCAGGGCAAGCCAGACTGGAAAAAACTGCATAACTATCCTCAGCCGCATCTGACAGCTGAAGAACAAGCGTTTATTGACGGTCCGGTGGAAGAAGCCTGCCGCATGGCGAACGACTTCCAGATCACCCATGAACTCGCGGATCTGCCGCCGGAACTGTGGGCGTATCTGAAAGAACACCGCTTCTTCGCGATGATCATTAAGAAAGAGTACGGCGGGCTGGAATTCTCCGCGTATGCTCAGGCTCGCGTTCTGCAGAAACTCTCCGGCGTTTCCGGGATCCTGGCGATCACCGTTGGCGTACCTAACTCCTTAGGCCCTGGCGAACTGCTGCAGCATTACGGCACCGAAGAGCAGAAGAATCATTACCTGCCGCGTCTGGCACGTGGTCAGGAGATCCCCTGCTTTGCTCTGACCAGCCCGGAAGCGGGTTCCGATGCAGGCGCGATCCCTGATACCGGCGTGGTTTGTATGGGCGACTGGCAGGGCCAGCAGGTGCTGGGTATGCGCCTGACCTGGAATAAGCGTTATATCACGCTGGCGCCTATCGCTACCGTACTGGGTCTGGCATTTAAACTCTCCGACCCGGAAAAACTGCTGGGTGGTGAAGAAGATCTTGGCATTACCTGTGCGCTGATCCCAACGTCAACCCCAGGCGTACAAATTGGGCGTCGACACTTCCCGCTGAACGTGCCGTTCCAGAACGGTCCGACGCTGGGCAAAGATGTCTTCGTGCCGATTGATTACATCATCGGTGGCCCAAAAATGGCCGGTCAGGGCTGGCGCATGCTGGTGGAATGTCTGTCCGTGGGACGCGGTATTACCCTGCCGTCTAACTCGACGGGCGGCGTGAAATCGGTCGCAATGGCAACCGGCGCGTATGCGCACATTCGTCGCCAGTTCAAAATCTCTATCGGTAAGATGGAAGGTATTGAAGAGCCGTTGGCACGTATTGCGGGTAACGCGTACGTGATGGATGCAGCGGCGTCGCTGATTACCTACGGTATTATGCTGGGTGAAAAACCGGCGGTGCTGTCGGCCATCGTGAAGTATCACTGTACCCACCGTGGACAGCAGTCAATCATCGATGCAATGGATATTACTGGCGGTAAAGGCATTATGCTTGGCGAAAGCAACTTCCTCGCCCGTGCTTATCAGGGCGCGCCTATCGCCATTACCGTTGAAGGTGCCAACATTCTGACCCGGAGCATGATGATCTTCGGTCAGGGGGCGATTCGCTGCCATCCGTACGTTCTGGAAGAGATGGCTGCGGCACAGAGTAACGATGTGAATGCGTTCGACAAGCTGCTGTTCAAACACATCGGCCACGTCGGCAGTAACAAAGTGCGCAGCTTCTGGCTGGGCCTGACGCGTGGCTTAACCAGCAGCACGCCAACCGGCGATGCGACCAAACGTTACTACCAGCATCTGAACCGTCTGAGCGCTAACCTGGCACTGCTTTCAGATGTTTCCATGGCCGTACTGGGCGGTAGCCTGAAGCGCCGTGAACGTATCTCCGCGCGTCTGGGCGATGTATTAAGTCAGCTGTATCTGGCCTCTGCGGTACTGAAGCGTTATGACGATGAAGGCCGTAATGAAGCAGACCTGCCGTTGGTTCACTGGGGCGTTCAGGATGCGTTGTACAAAGCGGAACAGGCGATGGACGACCTGCTGAAAAACTTCCCGAACCGACTGGTCGCGGGCTTGCTGAATGTGGTTATCTTCCCTACCGGTCGCCACTACCATGCACCGTCTGACAAGCTGGATCATAAAGTCGCGAAGATTCTGCAGGTTCCGAGCGCCACCCGTTCTCGCCTTGGCCGCGGTCAATACCTGACGCCGAGCGAGCATAACCCGGTAGGTTTGCTGGAAGAGGCTTTGCTGGATGTGATTGCAGCCGACCCTATCCACCAGCGGATCTGCAAAGAGCTGGGTAAAAACCTGCCGTTTACCCGCCTGGATGAACTGGCGCACAATGCGCTGGCTAAAGGGCTGATTGATAAAGACGAAGCCGCAATTCTGGTGAAAGCCGAAGCGAGCCGTCTGCGTAGCATCAACGTGGATGACTTTGAACCCGAGGCGCTGGCGACTCAGCCGGTAAAGCTGCCAGAGAAAGTGCGTAAAATCGAAGCGGCCTGAATATCGGCGAAATAAAAAGCGGAGCTGAAGCTCCGCTTTTTTGCTTACACATTAGTTGTAGTTAAACGCATCAGGATGATTTTGCAGGCTCCCGCTCAGCGCAGCGAACAGTACCGTTTTACCATCGATTGACAGCTCGTCGCTCACGTTCAGCCACGTTAGTTTCTCTCGTGAGGTTTTCTCATCAACCGTTGAGAACACCCCCATCATCTGCTGTGACTTTTCTGACCACAGCACCGCAATACGTTCTGCACTGCAATCATGCGGTTTGCACGCGCTCAGAACCTGGTATGATTCGCCACCCAGCTTCACCGTCTGCGTCGGGGAAGATGTTCCCCCTTTATTGATCCATGCGGGCAATTTATTCCCTTCCACCATTTGGCTGTACGCTGCTTTTGTCGCATCATCTTTCGCCAGAGTGCTCAGGTTAATATCGCTTTGCGCCATTGCACCTGTTGCCACGACCATCGTAGCGATAGTGGTTAATATCTTTAGCATTTTTCCTCCTTGGCCGATCCCCGCATTATTCTGCCTGTAAATGGTGGTTGGAGATACTGATAAATGCAAATCAGCGGTTTCTGGAAAATGGCCTTTCAAGATGTCCCCCACCCACACACTCCGCGAATAAGATGTTAGAGTTAACTTAAGCCCACAACGAGGAGTTTGGTACTGTGTCTGGTTTGAAGATTACTCTCTTGCAACAATCTTTGGTCTGGATGGATGGTCCGGCTAACCTGCGCCATTTCGACCGCCAACTGGAAACCGTCACCGGACGTGATGTCATTGTGTTACCTGAAATGTTTACCAGCGGATTTGCCATGGAAGCGGCAAGCAAATCGCTGCCGCAGGAAGAGGTTGTCAGTTGGATGCGCACTAAGGCGCAACAGACGAACGCCCTTATAGCAGGCAGCGCCGCTCTCTTGTCTGAACGTGGCCCGGTAAACCGCTTTTTGCTGGTCGAACCCGAAGGTAATGTCCATTTCTATGACAAGCGCCATCTGTTCCGCATGGCGGATGAACATCAACATTATCAGGCGGGTGACGCGCGGGTTATTTTTGAATGGCGCGGCTGGCGCATTCTGCCGTTGGTCTGTTATGACCTGCGTTTTCCAGTATGGTCGCGCAACCGCAACGATTACGACCTGGCATTGTATGTCGCCAACTGGCCGGCGCCGCGTTCGCTACACTGGCAGGTTCTGCTCACCGCACGGGCAATTGAGAACCAGGCTTATGTAGCAGGATGTAACCGCGTAGGTACTGATGGTAACGGCCATCATTATCGCGGTGACAGCCGGGTGATTAATCCGCAAGGGGAGATTATTGCCACCGCCGAGCCGCATCAGGCTACGCGCATTGACGCTGAACTGTCACTCTCGGCGCTGCGCGAGTACCGCGAGAAATTCCCCGCCTGGCAGGACGCTGACCCGTTCACGCTGTAGATATCGCCTTCTTCCCGCTGCACAACGTTTTCCGTAGCGGGATTGTTTCACTCCGTAACCAACCGCAAAACAAATTCGCGTGGCGACGTGCTTCGGGCATCGTATTCTGCAAAGGATAATCACTCGTCACCAGCGAGTGACAGACAATGTTAATAATTCCCTTATCAGGATCCCGAAATGAAGAACTTCGTACGCATGACTTTGCTGGCGGCAACCGTGGCTGGCGCTTCTTTTAGCACGCTTGCAGCAAACGTATCCAATGTACCCGCACCAGCTCAGGACCCGGTAGTTCAGCACCTTAAACTGAGCACTGACCAGGTTGCGCAGATTAAAAAACTGCACCAGCAGCTTGAAACCAACGTTAGCCAGATATCGGTGAAGGATGTTAAAGACGGCGCGTTGATTGACGTCATCAAGTCCGGGAAATGGGATGAAGCCGCCGTCAAAAAACAGCTTTCCGCGTTCAGCAATATCGAACAGCAGGCGCGTTATTACCGCGTGAAATACTATTTCGACCTGAACAAAGTACTGACCCCAGAACAGCGCCAGCAGGTGCAAAAAGATATCGCACAGACGCTGAGCGAATAATGACCATGGCCTGAATCAGCAATGATTCAGGCTTTTCGGTAATACTTCCTGCTCGAACAAAAATCCCTGCACAGCATCTGCGCCGCTCATACGGCAAATGGCGTAATCCTGCGGCGTTTCCACCCCCTCGATCACAACCCGTTCTCCCAGCCCGCGAAATTGATTGACCAGTACCCTCAACTGCCACTCCGACGTCCTGAACTGATGAAACATTCCGCTTTCAATTTTGATGGCATCGAAACGGATGCCAGACAGTCGCCAGACAAAAAATAGCTCAGGCGAAACATCATCCAGCCACACGCGAAACCCGTGACGCACCAGGGTTTTAACGGCAATGCATACGGCCTGCTGTTCTGCCTTTTCCAGTCGCATCATGGTGCCAGGATCCTGTATTTCGATAACAATCCGCCCCTGATGCGCCTGCCGGGCGAGCTGCGCAATCCACGACAGACAGGTCAGCATCCTGACGGATAAATTCAGCGAATAACTTCCTGAGAGTGCCAGTACCTGCCGCATTTGCCACAGAAATAGCTGCTGTTTTGCGGTGATGGAAAGGTGCTTGAAAAAAAGATCGAGCGGTAGCGGCGTGCGTACCTGACTTAACACCTCACAGACATCCAGCGATGCATCATCAAAAAAATGGATGCGCTGCAAACGGATCCCGGTGATCCGCAGCAGCTCGGCGTTGCGGGGAAGCTCTGGCACATGGCGGGTCTGTTCGCTGAATCTGTTCATATCATTCCATTTTTTGATTGAAAGGACGTCGTGCATCCTGCAGCCACGGGATACGGCGATCGTTCGGGTATGTCAGGTAAAAGCGCGTCGCCAGACGATGCGCCTCAGGTAGGTCGCGCTGCTGTAACGCCAGCAAGATTTGCGTGAAGGAGACATTCGGGTCTGGGTGAACACGCACATAGTCAGGCGCCCAGCGGCGAACCGCTTCCAGCCAGCGAGCGTCCCGGGTACGCTGATACCGTTGCAGATACCCCATCTGAACATCAAACCGGTAGCGAGGGGCAAGGAGCCAGCCTCCTACCGGGAGCGACTCGGCCAGACGCCACTGCGCTGATTGTCGCTCCGCCAGCGTCAACTGCTGTTGCGTGTGCAGTGAGAGAAGCAACAATGGCGTGAAGGTTAAAAACGAGATCAATGCCAGCGCACGAATCAGCGACGTCGACGTAAGCGTCAGGCGAGCCACTTTTAGCGGGCTATCTGCACAACGAAGCAGCAGGATCAGCAGTAACCAGTGTGGTGTTGACTGCCTGACGGGGTATTCCGTCAACATATGAATAACCACCGGCAGCGCCGCCACCAGACAAGCGCGACGCCAGCGATTTCCGTGCATCCACAGCCAGAAGCCTCCCGTAATAAAGCACAGCGTCCCCGCCAGCCCAACCAGGCCGCCCTCCACCAGCCACAGCACCAGCTCATTGTGCGGATGCGAGATGCTGCTCAGCCCCAACGGCCCCGCACGTTCGAGAAACACGGCGGCAAAACTGCCCACGCCCCACCCCGTCCACGGGCGTTCGGCAAATAATGCCAGTGACGTTTTAAGCACCGTCCAGCGCACCTGGGAAGTGGTCAGGTGATCGACTGTAGCAACGGACAAAAAATGGCGAGCGAGCGTGCCCGCCACCATGCCTAACGCCAGCGGCAGCAGAAGTAGCAACAACATACGGCGTTGCGCCGGGAAAACCACCAGCAGCAAGACTTCACCTACCACCACAGACACATAGCCGGTTTGCGACTGGGATTCATGCAGCACAAAGCCCATCATCACCAGAGCAATCCCGATGACAATTCGATATCTGTCGCGTAGCCGTAAAAAGATCGGAGCTGACAGCAGCACACCAGATGCAGTGAAGCTGGCCATCAGATTGACCTGCTGAAAAATACCGTAGGGCCGCGTACCGCGTCGCCAGGCAAACTCCCAGTAATCAACACCCGGCAAATGCCAGTACTGATACAAAAACGCCAGACATTCGATGACGCACGCCCCCCATAGCAGAGTCAGCAGTACCGTCAGGGTGTTTGCCGCAAGCGGAATCTGCAATGTCACCAGATAGACGAGCACGCCTCCCAGCAACGCCCCTGCGACCAGCTGCGCCTCGAACTGCCAGACGCCAGGCGTCAGCAGACAAAGCAGCGTCAGGATGAGCGCCCCCATCGAAAAAACCGTGGCGGGGACAGTGATGCGCCAGCATTGTCGAGGCACCAGCACTGATGCGCTTGCAGCCAGCACAACGGCATAAATCCAGCTCGTAATATTAAGCGGCAACGACAGACCGCTGCCGCCGTTATTCAGCCAGTAGAGATGCATTCCCCCACACCAGAAAAACAGACTAATAACGAGCAATAATTTCTGCGCAGGCAGCGGGGCAATACGATTCAGTGCGTTCATCATGCTACTGGTAGTTCAGTGTCCAGGTTCCGCTGGCGCTGAACGGACCGTATTCGAGAGACTGATTTTTTATCGCCGACGGCTCTGCTGCGACCCACGCCCAAAAATTTAGCGTCATCGAGCCTGCAGTTATCTCTTTGACTGACATGCTCTCATCAAGGCGAATTGCCGTGCCGTCCTCTTCGCTCATCCCAATACCGATCCCTGTCGCGCCGCCCTGTTCACTGCTATCCAGCGCCAGATGATCGTCCAGTTCAGCATCCTCACTACCACTGAAAGTGACCGAGATCCCGCGAAAAACCTCGGGGTTGCAGTCGCGTAGCTGAATGCTGAATTTTTCCGGCTTACTGCGCCCCGAAAGATAGAGATCCTGCGTCGCGATTTGCCCGAAATCGACCTCGATTTTGTCGCCTCCTGGTGCCAGGCTGCAGGCCAGCGCTCTGATAGTGCCGTGAAAATACATATCACCGCCGACCAGTTTGGTGTCGGCCTGCACCATGCCGCCAAGCAGTAACACGCCGATCGCGAATAACGCCGAACATCTCATGGCATCCCCCTACTGAAACTGCGCAACAACGGTGGCAGAGGCTTCAAACTCACCTTCCTTAACGCTTCCCACGCCCGGCTTTGCCACCGGTGCAGCGGTGAGATTCCAGTCGCCCTGATTCTGGTAAAAACCTTTCACGTTATAGAATTGATTGGGCACGACGGTGCCACCGCTCTCGTCTTTAAGCATAATGCCGAGATCGTCGCGCTTTTGTCCGCCGCTCAGCGTGCCGAGGAGATGATCGTTGAACCCCGCCGAGCCTGACGCCGTGGTAGTTTGCACGCCAAGATTAATGTTCAGCGCGCCCTGATCGAAGCTGCCGCCTTCACAAACAACATGAATGGGGATCGACTTGCTGTAGTTAGTGCCATTGAGCCGGGCAGCGGATCCTGGCAGATCGCCAAACTCAATACTGATTTTGTCTCCCCGGTTGAAGGTGCATTTGTCCGGTACGGTAATCAGCCCGGATTTAATCACCACACGGGAAATCGCCGTAGTGGGCGTAGGTCCCGCGCTCCCCATGCGCCCGGCTACCTCCACCAGCGATTGGGAAGTGATATTGATGCCGTTGATAATGGGTTTAGTGACAATAAACGTCACTTTCCCTTTTGAACCACTTTCAACGTTAGTGGCGCGCGTGTAGCCCTTGCGCTTTTTGCAAGTGTTATTGCTGTTGCGGTTTGAAACGTTGGTAAAAGGCGCCTGAACATACTGTTTATAGCCCCCGGCAACCCACACCTGCACTTCCACATCCAGATACTCATTTAGCCGAAAACGGTTCGCCCCCTGATTTGAAGGCGGCATCGTAGTCGTGGTGGTGTAGTAAATCGGCGACCGGGAGATGTCAGCCTGCTCGCAATAGAAATTCACCACATACCAACTGCCCAGATTCCAGGTAAACGGATCCGTTCTGCCACCCACGTGGTTTTTACTGACATCCAGCGAACTCAGTTCGATATCGTACTGATGCGGCGACCCGCCCTCCGGCTCACCTTCCCCCTGTGTAAATGCCTGCCCGGCCAGTGGACAGCCAGCCAGGGCAACCCACAACAGCGCTTTGCGTAATACGCTCATAGATACTCCAGCTTAAGTCTCACCAGGCCGTTAAATTCTCCGGCAGTCACCTCTGGCCCAAAAGATTCCAGCGTGGCCAGAAAGTGAATGGCGTTATCGCCTGGTTTGAGGATCCACATCCGTTGCGGTTGGTTCAGATGGATCAGCTGATTACGCTCGGTCAGTAGCCGAATGCCCGCGCCGCGCACATCACCACGAATACGCCCCAGGTCACTGTTTTCCGGCGCGCCTTCGGCCATCAGCGTCATCGAAACGCCACGTTCCACCGTGCTGTGCGCCAGCTCAGGCATTTCGCTGGTCTGCCCGGGGAAATCCCTCAGGGTATGACCAGAGCCCTTTAAGCAGCCGTTCAGGTACAGCGTGACCAATACCGGTTCGCTGCGATCGCCGCCCTGGCGAAACCGACTGGCGGAAATATCACCAAGATTGATGGTCTGATCGCGTGAGGCCATATCCAGCACGCACGGCGACACGTAGACCCGGCCGTGAAAGCGGACGTTGCCATACTCACCGGACACGTTGCTCATATCCTGGCGGCCGCTGGTGGCCTGAACCTGCCAGGCCATGCCCGCCATCAGCAGGGCGCAAAGCATCTTTTTCATTTACGATTCCTGTTACCGGGGCTGTTGCTCCATCGGCAATGCTTTACATACATTGCCTGTGCAGCTGAATTTCAGTTCGGGATGACCGCCAAAATCGTTCACGTACATCATGCTGAACTGGCTGACGCTGCCGTCCGTGACGCTGAAATCGAGAGAGGATTTTGGTGAGACCATAACGCCGGGGAAGTCGGTCAATCTGCCGCCTCCCTGCGCTTCTGGCTTGCGGCTTAAGCCGATTAAGGTGACGAAGTAAGGCGTTGGGTTATCCACACTCCAGCGCTGGCCCTGCTTGTGAAAGACCAGTTGGTTTTGCCACACGGCACCCGGCGTTTCCGGCACAATGGCGGCCGGACGGTAGAACAATTTGATGCGCGACTGCATCGCCAGTTGCAGCACGTTCGGCTTATCCGGTTTAGGCGGAATTTCACGTACGTTCAGGTAGAACAAGCTCTCGCGATCCTGCGGCAGGGCGTTGATCCCGCTGGTTTTCGTCACGCGGGCAATTCCCTTTTGCCCGCCGTTAATTCGTTGCAGCGGCGGTAAGACCATCAGCGGCGAGGTAATTTTTGTTCCGTTAGCATCTTCCACCCACGACTGAGCCAGAAACGGAATGCTCGGGCTGGTATTGGTTAAGTTCGCACTGACTGAGCGCGCATCACCCGTGATGATCATGCGGGTACGGTCGAGCGCAATACCCGCCCATGAGGTGTTGATCTCTGCAATCAAAAGCAGGCCACAGGCCACGGGTTTAAGCCAACGCTGCACGGAGTAAAAAGCTTGATTATTCATGACAAAATTCATTCAGGTTATTGAAATTATTCACAAGGCAACAGCACGTTACCTTCCGGGTTGATTTGTTGTGGCACCTGTAAGTGGCACTGCGCACGGCCAGCCCAGGCAACGGAAAGACGCTCAGCCGGATTCACACCCGCAATCCAGGCCATACCGTTTTCCATTACCATGGCGACGCTAACGCCGTTAGCGTTAAACACTTCGGCGCCAAACGGCGGTACCGAACCATCCTTCAGGCGCAGCAGCGCCATCATTTTTTGCCCCTGCGCCACGGCAAAATGCTGGTAGCCAATCGCACCTTCCGTCAGGGTGTTGGTCACGATGGCTTTAGTCGCGGAAATGTCCTCGTCCATTGCGTCCACATCGATACGGGTATCAAAGCTGTGATAGCTAACGACGTCCGGTACGACGGCAATACCGAAGCGGTTTGAGTGCGCCTGTTCGCCGTTCAGCGGCACGTTCGCCACCCCGTCGGTATCAACCATCACTCTGGCGGTATTCATCGACGCCTGGCTGTTGTGCAGCGCCGCACCGTGACGCGTCGCGGTAAAGCCGCCGCGCATCGTGCCACCCACGGAGAAATAACGTGATTGCTGCCAGCTGACGTTAGATTCCAGTTCCGCCATCATGCTGCGGTGCTTGTAATAGCCATCAAACGCCGTACGCCCTTCACCGGAAACCCCTGTGCGCAAACGCCACGGATTGTTACGGTCGCGGTTATCGGAATACGAAACCATCTGGCTGGTCTGGTTGCCGCTGTTCTGCAATTCGTAATCCATTGAGCGGCCATCGCTCCATGGCACCGAGATTGAAATCGAAAGACTGTCGTCTCGTTTGCCCTGATACTCAGAGCGGTAAGCCGCAACGTTGGCGCTGATCCCCTGGATGCCAGCAAATGAAAAGCTGTGCCCCATCGATAATCCGTAACGATCCTGGGAACCGCGATCCCAATAGTTCTGGTGGGTATAGGTCAGGTACAGCGTGGTCGCTAATAGTGGATCGTCAGCAAAGAAGGTTTTGTTGCCGGTGATGGTGTACATCTCTTTTTCGTTGCCGGCACTGTTGTTATTTTCATACTGCTCGTCGAGAAACTGCGAGAAAGTGCGGAAGTTGCGCTGTGAGAAACGGTAACCGGCAAAGGTGATGGCGCTGTTGTACTCATCAAAAGTTTTGGCGTAGCTGAGCTTAAAAGACATGCCTTTTTGTTCAGCCTGATGCTTTACCCGACTCACGGATTGCGTCGCATCAGCCGACAGCGCCCCCAGCCAGCTCAAGTCCCGCCCAATCCCCATCGACCAGGCGTTATAGCGATCGCCAGTCAGCAGCGCGCCGCCGTACAGCGACCATGCATTGCTGACCCCCCATGAAAAATCACCGCTATAAAACGCAGGCCCCTGAACGTCGTGGTTATAACGCGATGGCTTCCCGACCGCGGCGTTGTAGCGCACATAGCCTGGGCGCGTCAGGTAAGGAATATCGGCTGTATTGACCTGAAAAGTGTGTACGCTGCCATCCTGCTCCTCGACGCGAACATCCAGCGTGCCGCGTACCGAACCGTGCAGATCCTGAATATTAAATGGCCCTGCAGGAACGGTGGTTTGATAGATAACACGGCCCTGCTGACTGACGGTAACCTTCGCATTGCTGCGGGCGATGCCGTGCACTTCAGGTGCGTAGCCCTGCAAATTTGGTGGCAACATACGCTCGTCGCTGGCGAGGTTAGCCCCGGTGAAACGCACCGAATCAAAAACCTGGGAATTCAGGTAGATTTCGCCGACCGTCAGTTTTGCAGCCTGCATCGGCAACGGTCGATAGGCATAGATCTGATCCCAGTCGATACGGCCGCGATTATCATCCGAAGCGTAATTGGCCTGATACTGGCCACGAAATCGCCACGCGCCGAGGTTAAAACCTGTCTGCCCATAGCCAGACAGAGAGCGATAACGATCGCCGCCCTGTTCATAATGTGTGGCCTGGCCCGAGACGCTGTAGTCAAAAATCAGCCCCGCGACGCCGTTATCCCAGCGCTCCGGTGGCGTCCAGTCTGGATCGGTATATTTCATCCACGCCTGAGGCACGATAATGTCCAGTACGCCTGCGCTATTATTCAACGCCACACCCGGCAGGCGGGAAATGTCATAGCAGGTCGCGCTAATCGGATGAATATAGGCCAGCGCCTCTTCTTTGAGCGCCAGTAATTCGAGTTGTTGCGGGGTCAGACATGCCATGGATTTATGCGGGTTGGCAGGATCGACGATATAACGGATCGACTGCTGTGGAATCTCCTGGCTGTTAATACGAACATCCAGCAGATATTCTCCGGGAGTCACAAAGTTGCCTTCGGAAAAACGCTGCAAATCGACATTGTGCCTGTCGCTGGCATCCAGTACGTCGGTATTAAATTCAATGGCCTCATCCGCTTCAGCCCATGAAGAGGCACAGACCAGAGCAATAAAAAGCGCCAGACGTTTTTTATCTGTTTTCAGCGTGATCATTTTCGTTCGCAAACCTTCAGATACCCGAATTGCAGTGCAGCTCAGAGATAATTCACAACAAAATGCGTGACCGCAGTAAATTCGCCAGATGTCATTCTTCCGTCGCGGGAGATCAAATAAGCCGTAAAATTGAGCGTGTTTTTCCCTGGATTAAGCACATAGTCCGGTGATGGCTCACCCAGATGAATTTGCTGTCCGTTGCTGTCATATATTTCTATCGCTAAATTTTCAGTTTCCGATTGCACGCTTAGATAATCAGGATTGTCACTATCCGGTGCGCCAGAAAAGGTAATATTGGCGCGTTGAAACAGATTCCCGGGATGTTGAGAATCCCCTAATGAACATCCCAACAAATGAATGCTGAAATCATGCGCTGATACTTTCTCTGGTTTTCCGGAAATATCTCTGGCTGAGAGATCATCAAATTCAACCAGTAGCGACCGGTCGCGTGGATCGACATAACAGGCAGCCTCAATAATATTTCCGCGCATGCGCATTTTGCCGGGGGTACTGACAAGACGATTGGTGTCAGCCAAAACCCATGCAGGCGATATGAAGATAAAAAGCAGTAAAATTCGCCATCCAGGCATCACCGCATTTCCTTTCAGTTATTCGCAGGAAGGGTTAAGCAGGCGCGTTAATGCGCCTGCTGCAGATCGTTACTGGTAGTCGATCTGGAAATTAACGGTAGATTCGAAATCACCTGGAGTTACCGCGGCAGATGCGTTGTTTGCCTGCAGGTAAGCGACGAAATCAATGTCGGTTTCACCATCGGTAATGTTGACCTGAGAGGCGGCTTGACCCCATTCCACGTCCTGGTTGCCACTGTCAATCATACCGATGCCCGCGCCCTTTGCAGTACCAGACGTGAATGCAGCCAGCGCGTTGTTGTCTGTATCAATCGTTGCCGGGGTATAGGTCACAGTGGCCGTTTTCGCGACGGTCGTATCACAGCCCTGCAGAACGATTTTGGCATGCTTAACGCCAGCACGTTGGTTGTCTTTTAACTGAGAAGTTGGGATCTCACCAAAATTAACCTGTACCGGGCTGGATTCTGGTGCCAGACCACATGCGGAATTAACCAGAGAACCGGTGAAGTGAATTTTACCGTTAGTCGGTTCGACATTTTTTGCAGCAAAAGCAGAAGAGGCAGTAAAAGTCATTCCCGCCATCAGCGCACAGGCCACAGCCACGTTTTTCATTTTCATATTACTACTTAACCTTATATCTGTTTTTTAGTTATTCCGAAGATCTATTTCCGCAGATAATTTATGTCCGGGAATCCTGATCTGCAGGTGGCGGTAGCGCATATCCTTGCAAACAATCCATCTCAAGCCGCCCCGTATTTTGAACTTCATTGGTATTCCATCCGAAATACCGTCCACAGTTGTTTACGCTGTTTCGGGGCTTATATTAAGTCGACGGGAAAATGACACAATGCAAAAATCCGGTATTAATCAAACTCAGGGAATCATGTTGTCACACTGTCTGCAGAGCGATCGTTTACCTAAAAAACCGCCAGAAATCACGATATAGCCAGTGTTAATATCTATCATTCAGCATTTTTATAGAGTTTTTATCTATCAACTATTTTTTTATTTAGCCAGAACAACAGGCAAAATGTATTTATGAAATTTTTGTAAAAATGAAATTGGATATCAAAATCGAGTAATGACAATAAGATAGTGAAAGAGAGGAAGGAGAAAAGAGGATTCTATAAGAGATATTAAAATATTGTTATATAAATATTAATAAAGCGATCTATGGTACAACCATTTTTTATAAATGAATTATGTTATGCTATTGCTTCACCCACTCGAATGCGAGATATCCTGCTTTAAAGGAGACATCAGTGATTTCTCATATACCAATAAACAAAATTAAATCCGTAATTATTGGTGATGGCTTAGTTTTCAGACCACATAAAAATACCCTAAAAGACCTGGCATCTGGTGAAATGGCCACATTGAATAATGTGGCAACACAATTACTGCTCTATTTGTTGCAAAATGGTAAAGAGATATCCTCGCGTGATGAAATTCTGCTGAATGTTTTTCAGCATAATGGCGCCAGAGCGACGGATGCGAATCTCAATCAGCACATTTCATTTCTGCGCAAAGCAATAACGTCTACGGGTCATCCTGCAGAACTCATCGTCACAATTCCGCGGATGGGATTTCGGATGGGCGACGTTAATATCAATATTCAGCAACTGGAAGAAGCGCAAGCTCCCGCCAGAATTGCCAATGTTGCATCGACGCTCAACAAAAAGAAACAAAGCCGTTGGCCTGTGGCGATAACCGCGTTAATTACCGGAATCGCCGTGCTGGCGACAGCGTGGTTAACATGGATACCCAATGAAATCGCCATGACGGACGCGACTATCCTGCGGACTATCGACTATGAACAATGCCGTGTACATATATTAGGAAACGCCCTCACCGATACCATAACCGAAAAGAAAGCGCTGGATATTTTCAAGTCCGTGGGCATTAACCCCGACTGTTCGTACCCAAAAGATCTGTATCTCAATACCTGGGCGAGCAACCATAATCTGGTTGAGTGGTCGTTTGCCGCTGAATGCGGGCTGAACCTCGGCTATTACCATTGCATCAGCCAGTATCGCCATCATGAGGAATGATATGAAGCAAGAAAGCGATCACTCTCCTTTACTATGGTCAGTCGTGATTGCCATTTTTGGGCTGGCGGCTATCGCTTTTTTTATTATCGCCGGGAATGCGAAAAAACAAGAAATCAGTTTTTCCTGCTCCTCGGAATTCACGTCGATACTCGACATCCAGGATACAAAAAAGGTACTCCATGGAATAATGCTGATTACCAGCTACAACTCCGGACACCTTTCATTGTCAGTACAAGGGAAACTCAAAAGTGATGATGGCGAGTTTGCTGTGAACCGAAAACTGTTCTTTCGCTATGCCCGACCACTCGGCCATACCGCCGGTGTTTTCATGCTCACTCCCAACGGACGTGAAAAATCCCCCGATGATGAAGCAACGGATGCTGTCGATTATCTCTTCTTCGACGCTTACGAACGTGCCGACAAGCTGTATATGCTAAAGCACTTGAATGAAGAAACGGTGCTTATCGGCGATAACTTTTCCCCCCGCTTCGCCTGCGTGATGAATCACTTCGCAGGTTGATCTGCCCCTGGATATGCGTCGGGTTAAGGATGACCTGATGTGTTGCCTGCCCGATAGCACGGACGTGGTCGATAAAGTGTGATGATGAGATTATTATTGTTGGCGGGCTAAAACGACGAAAGCCTGAATCATTTCTGATTCAGGCTTTCTGAATAGTGGCGGAATGGACGGGACTCGAACCCGCGACCCCCTGCGTGACAGGCAGGTATTCTAACCAACTGAACTACCACTCCGCGTTGTGTTCCGCTTGGGAACGAAGCGAATATTACGGATTGCCTCACGCCTCGTCAACGCTTTTTCTCACGTTTTTTAATCGTTTGCTGCAAAAATCACCCGAATGGTCATTTCCATACGGAAAACGTACAAACTATGCCCGCCAGAGGCAACTTCCGCCTTTCTTCTGCACCAGGTCAAGGCGCGACTCATGGGCCGCTAACTCTTCATCAGTGGCGAAAACAACGCGTAGTTTGCTGGACTGTCGCACAATACGCTGGATCCCCGTATCATTCTGCTGCTGGCTGTCACCTTCCATCGAGAACGCCATCGTGGTCTGCCCACCGGTCATCATCAGATAAACGTCGGCCAGAATCTGGGCATCGAGCAATGCGCCGTGCAGGGTTCGCTTACTGTTGTCTATTTCATAGCGTGAGCATAACGCATCAAGGCTGTTGCGCTTGCCAGGAAACATTTTCCTCGCCAGCGCCAGGCTATCGGTAATTTTGCAGAATTCGTTTGTCTTCGGAATATCCCGCCTGAGCTTAGCGAATTCGTAATCCATAAAGCCGATATCAAACGATGCGTTATGGATGACCAGCTCCGCACCGCGGATGTAGTCGAGAAACTCATCGGCCACATCGGCAAACGTAGGTTTATCAAGCAGGAATTCGTCTGCGATTCCGTGTACACCAAACGCTTCCGGGTCCACCAGCCGATCCGGTTTCAGGTAAACGTGGAAGTTATTCCCGGTCAGGCGGCGGTTCACCACTTCAACCGCACCGATCTCAATGATCTTGTGGCCTTCGTAGTGGGCGCCAATCTGGTTCATACCGGTGGTTTCGGTATCGAGGACGATCTGTCGTGTAATTCCAGTGCTCATAACGGTCATTTATGTCAGACTTATCGTTTGATTTCGATTTGCTAAAACAGGAAGTCTACCAGAGATGCTTAAACAGGTAGAGATTTTCACCGATGGTTCTTGCCTGGGAAATCCAGGGCCAGGTGGTTATGGGGCGATTTTACGCTATCGCGGGCGCGAAAAAACCTTTAGCGAAGGCTACAACCTCACCACCAATAATCGCATGGAGCTGATGGCGGCAATCGTTGCGCTGGAAGCCCTGAAAGAACAGTGTGAAGTGATACTCAGCACGGACAGCCAGTATGTGCGCCAGGGCATTACGCAGTGGATCCACAACTGGAAGAAGCGCGGCTGGAAAACAGCAGATAAAAAACCAGTGAAGAACGTCGATCTGTGGAAACGTCTGGATACCGCGCTGGGGCCACATCAAATCAAATGGGAATGGGTTAAAGGCCATGCGGGCCATCCGGAAAACGAACGCTGTGATGAGCTTGCGCGCGCTGCTGCAATGCGTCCCACTCAGGATGATATTGGGTATCAGGCTGAGGCTTAAACGTCTGGTTTACGGTATTGCCGGGTTGCGCCAACGGCCTGGCGGATAGGCGTTTTGCTTTTATTTTGTTTCATCGGGTTGAGCGTAAGCGGAATGGTTCGCTTACGCGCAACCACCAGTTGCAAACAGCCCAGCGCAGGGATATGGGCGCTTAACATTTTCCCGCCCTTCTTGTTCCAGGGCAGGACATGAAAACGGCTGTAGTGCAGTACTTCAAAATTCAGCAATGAGAGCCAGTCCAACTGCCGCATGAGGGTAAACATCCGGCTGTTGTAGGGCGATGTTTTACGCAATACGGGCACCAGTTTACGCAATCCCATCAGACTTACCGGGTTAAAGCCGCTCAGAATCAACCAACCGTCATCAATAAGCACGCGATCGGCTTCATGCAGTAAGCGATGTGGATCGGAACACCACGGCAGCGTATGAGCCAACAAACAAACATCCACGGACTTATCGGCAAAGGGCAGATGTAAAAGATCGGCAGTCACCTGCATGGGAGCGCCATGCAAAGAAACATTTACCTGATGAGAAACCGCGCACGCTTCAGAATTGATTTCTGCGCTTAAATTACCAATCTTAAGCAGATGAAATCCGTACATTTTTGCGAACCACGGGTTAAGCTGATGCTCCAGCGCCTGACGATAGTGTTCGCCCCAGGGCAAATCATCCCAACTAACGGGCGCTATGACAGTTTGAGGGATCCTTGCCGGTTTCATCACGACCTTCCGTTACGCATTGAGAGGTAATCTATGAATCTTAACAGTATTCCTGCATTTCAGGACAATTACATCTGGGTCCTGTCGAATAATGACAAACATTGTCTGATTGTGGACCCGGGTGAAGCAGCACCTGTTCTGAAAGCTATTGCAGAACATAACTGGGTTCCCGAGGCCATTCTGCTGACACATCATCATCAGGATCACGTGGGCGGCGTGAAAGAACTTCTGCAACATTTCCCACAAATCGCGGTATACGGACCGGCTGAAACGCAAGATAAGGGAACGACGCACATAGTCGAAGATGGCGATATTGCACTCGTTTTGGGGCATGAATTTACGGTAATTGCTACGCCGGGTCACACTTTAGGACATATCTGTTACTTTAGCCACCCTTACCTGTTTTGCGGCGACACGCTCTTCTCCGGTGGCTGCGGTCGGCTTTTTGAAGGCACAGCATCTCAAATGTATCAATCACTTAAAAAACTAAACGCACTTCCTGACGATACATTGATTTGTTGCGCACATGAGTACACATTAGCAAACATGAAGTTTGCCTTAAGCATTCTTCCGCACGATCCGTTCATAAATGAATATTATCGTAAAGTTAATGAGTTACGCGTAAAAAAACAAATGACACTGCCCGTAATTCTGAAAAATGAGCGACGAAATAATCTTTTTTTAAGAACAGAAGATATTGATTTAATTAATGAAATAAATAAAAAAACAATATTGCAACAACCTGAAGAGCGTTTTGCCTGGTTAAGGTCAAAGAAAGATACGTTCTGACAATTGCGGGTTGCCTTTTGAAAACTTCGCCGTTATGATCGGTCGTCTTTTAAGCAACTATTGACACACACATGAAGGCAAAAGCGATATTACTCGCCTCTGTCCTGCTTGTTGGGTGCCAGAATACTGGTAACGTCCAACAACACGCACAGAGCCTTTCTGCAGCTGGTCAAGGGGAAGCAGGAAAGTTTACAAGTCAGGCGCGATGGATGGACGACGGAACATCTATCGCTGCTGATCAAGATTTGTGGGCTTTCATTGGTGACGAGCTAAAGATGGGAATTCCGGAAAACAACCGGATTCGCGAACAGAAACAGAAGTATTTACGCAATAAGAGCTATCTCCACGATGTAACTTTACGGGCAGAGCCGTATATGTACTGGATAGCCGGGCAGGTTAAGAAACGTAACATGCCAATGGAACTGGTACTACTACCCATAGTGGAGAGCGCTTTTGATCCTCACGCAACGTCTGGCGCCAATGCCGCAGGTATTTGGCAGATCATTCCGAGCACGGGGCGCAATTATGGTTTAAAACAGACCCGCAATTATGATGCACGTCGCGACGTTGTGGCTTCCACCACCGCCGCACTGGACATGATGCAGCGTCTGAACAAAATGTTTGATGGCGACTGGCTGCTGACCGTTGCTGCTTATAATAGCGGTGAAGGTCGTGTCATGAAGGCAATTAAAACGAACAAAGCCCGTGGTAAACCCACTGACTTCTGGTCGTTGCCATTGCCTCAGGAAACGAAGCTATATGTGCCAAAAATGCTGGCATTGAGCGATATACTCAAAAACAGCAAACGCTATGGCGTGCGTCTGCCAACAACAGACGAAAGCCGCGCGTTGGCACGTGTTCGCCTGAGTAGCCCGGTTGAAATGGCTCAGGTTGCCGATATGGCAGGTATTTCCGTCAGCAAGCTGAAAACCTTCAATGCAGGCGTGAAAGGCTCCACGTTGGGTGCCAGCGGTCCGCAATATGTGATGGTGCCAAAGAAGCATGCAGAGAAGCTGCGTGAGTCTCTGGCCTCAGGCGAAATTGCAGCCGTGCAGTCAACGTTGGTTGCGGATAACACGCCGCTGAACAGCCGCAGCTACAAAGTTCGCTCTGGCGATACGCTTTCTGGCGTCGCTTCACGTCTTGGCGTGAGCACCAATGACCTTAAGCAGTGGAATAATCTGCGCGGGTCATCGCTGAAAGTAGGCCAAAATCTGACGGTGGGCGCTGGTACCAGCGCACAGCGACTGGCGAACAACAGCGATAGCATCACCTATCGTGTGCGTAAAGGCGACTCGCTCTCGAGCATTGCCAAACGCCACGGGGTTAACATCAAGGATGTGATGCGCTGGAACAGCGATACGAACAATCTGCAGCCAGGCGATCAGCTAACGTTGTTTGTGAAAAACAACGGTATGCCGGACTCCTGATAGCATTGTAGAAATGAAGGCACTGGTTTCCCCCCAGTGCCTTTTTTATTTATCCCGCTTTATGTGCTTCAACCATTATCGTGTCGCTGGTAAACGAGCCATCTTCCTGTAACGCAAAATAGGCTTTCACTTCCGCAGAAGCACTTTGTTGGTATACACGGATCGCGTCGCTCAACGCTGCAGGCGTACGCATCCGCGCCACCCACGAACTGAACTCCAGCGGCAGACGATCGGTTAACAAGGTATCGGCAATCAGATTGGCGTCATTGATTAACGACAGCCATTCTCCGCTGGAATAGTTGCGTACGTGCGAGGTATCGCGTAACGCCTCCACAGTTTGCAACCAGATGTCACGTACAGGATGGCCTGGCGACATCACATCCATCACAATCAGCACGCCGCCGGGCTTCAGAACGCGGTTCACTTCTCGCAACGCACGCCCGACATCATGCCAGTGATGCGCGGAATAGCGGCTAATCACCACGTCAAATACGTTATCTTCAAACGGCAGGCTTTCAGCATAACCCTGCCGTGTGGCGATATTCTCCAGACCTCTGTCCTTTGCCGCTTCAGTGACCACGTCAAGCATCTGCGACGATAAATCATATGCCACTACCTGCTTTACGTATTGCGCGGCCACAAAGCTGGCGTGCCCCGCTCCGCATCCCATATCCAACACACGGGCCTGCGGAAATGCCAGCAACCTTTCCCCCAGACGTTGCAAGTCACGACCAGAGGCGTGCACCGCACTGGTTAAGTAGGCATTAGCCTGAGAGCCAAACTGTTTTTCGACGTTGTCATGATGAGAGCGTGTTGTCATTGTGTTGTCCTTCGGTTGTTGTGAAATATGAAGGGCAACCATCACAGGCCTGCCCTACGGCAGACCTGACACACCGTTATTGTTCAGGTTTGCCGGGACTGAATTCAACGAGTAGCGGGTTGTGGTCGGAGGCGCGGGTGACCAGCACAGAGGCCTCACTCACGTTCAGACCGCGATAGAACACAAAATCGAGAGGACGACCAAACGCGCGGCGGCGCTGATCGTCGGTAAAGCGCACCTGGCGCAGCGACATTTCACGCGCAAAGCGGTACAGCGCATTCATCCGTCGACGGCTCCAGGCATTAAAATCGCCGGCCATAATCACCGGACCGCTGTGATGAGCAATCTGATCGCCAATGGGAAGTAACTGCTTACTATAGACATCAACGCCAAGGCTAAAGTTAACCGCGTGGATATTCACCACCATTAACAACCGAGTGTCAGGCAACGGGTACACCGTCACCAACGCCGATTTCGCCAGCCGTAAAATAGGCTCACGCTCGCGTAATGGGCAGCAGTAAACTGGATGGGCGGAGGAGAGTGTCATAACGCCAGAGGGGTGCTGAGGCAGCACAAAGGCGGGAACCTGGTCGGCAGCGAGATAGTTAGTGGTCGCAAACTGCACCAGTTCTGGTGTGGTTTGCGCTTCCTGCAATAACACCAGATGCGCGTCTTTGCCAAAATTCTTCAGCACCGACTGCCATTCTGCTCGCTGCTGTTTAAAAATATTCCATACCAGCACGCGAATGCGATCTTCACTGCTCAACGGTACGCCTGCGGGTAATGCCTGGCCAATATGCGCAAACGAGCCCGGCGGTAAAATCCGCTCGGCGGGTTGTCCGGCAACATAACGCATGGCATAGGTGTTTTTTCGCACTTTAGACTTTCAAACCTCTGTAACGTCAACCAGTCCGCAGCCGGACTGGTTCTTCTGTTATAGGGATTTTAGCACTCACTTTCAACGAACAATTGCAGTTTGTTTTGTAAGTGGGCGCTTACATCAATGATTTACCCCAGAGCAACGTGCGTGGGCTTATCAAGACGGCCGCTCAGCCCCATCAGCAGGAAAGCCACCAGAACAATAAGTGCGCCAATCCATGGTGTCTGCGCCAACCCATAATGCTCGACCGTTTGTCCGCCAATCACGGAACCCAGTGCAATACCAATGTTAAACGCTGCAATGTTCAGCCCTGACGCCACATCAACAGCATTGGGCGTAAATTGTTCCGCTTTCTGTACCACGTAGACCTGCAACCCTGGTACGTTACCGAAGGCAAAGATCCCCATCACCAAAATGGTAGCCAGCGCGGCGTACTGCGTGGAAGCCGTCAGTTGGAAGACCATCAGTAAAACAAACAGCGCGGCGAAAATGAATTTCAACGCAGGAACCGCACCATGCTTATCCGCCAGCTTACCGCCCCAGATATTGCCGATAGCGACTGATACGCCGTAACCCAGTAAGATCCAGCTCACCGCTGCCGGGGAGAAGCCCGCCAGATCCTGCATCATCGGTGCCAGGAAGGTGAAAGCCGTGAACACACCACCGTAGCCCAATGCCGTAACGGCGTAAATCAGCAACAGACGAGGATGAGTCAGCACTTTCACCTGGTCGCGAATGCTGGCGGCCGCTCGACCAGGAATGTTAGCCGGGATCAGCAGTTGACTACTAATCAGCGCAATCACGCCTAACATTGATACTGCCAGGAAAGTCTCACGCCAGCCAAAGTGCTGGCCGATAAACGTACCCAGCGGCACGCCCGTGACCAGCGCCACCGTTAAGCCACCGAACATAATAGCGATAGCGGAAGCCGCTTTTTCTTTTGGCACCAGACTTGTCGCGATAGTGGAACCAATCGAGAAGAATACGCCGTGAGCCAGCCCTGTCAGCAGACGGGCGACAATAAGTGTCATATACCCGGGTGCCTGCCATGCCAGTAAATTCCCCGCCGTAAACAGGACCATCAGCGCGACAAGCAGCTGTTTACGTGGCAGGCTTCCGGTCAGAGCGGTCAGCACTGGTGCGCCAATCGCCACACCCAGCGCATAGATTGAAACCAGCATCCCGGCAGAAGGTAACGAGATCGCCAGTTGTTGAGCGATGGTCGGCACCAGGCCAACAATCACAAACTCAGTCGTGCCAATAGCGAAGGCACTTATTGTTAGTGCAAATAAAGCGAGAGGCATAAATAACTCCGTAACATCAGTAATCAGATGACACGCAGTATGCCGGGATGCTTTAATAACAAAAATATCCAAAATCTCAATATAATTTTGCGTCAGGTGCAAAAATGAAAGCAACCTCTGAAGAACTTGCGATTTTTGTGGCCGTTGTGGAAAGCGGCAGCTTCAGCCGGGCGGCAGAACAACTCGGTCAGGCTAATTCCGCAGTCAGTCGGGCAGTAAAAAAGCTGGAGATGAAATTGGGTGTGAGTCTGCTTAATCGAACTACCCGACAGCTAAGCCTGACTGAAGAAGGAGAACGCTACTTCAGGCGTGTGCAGCAGATACTGCAAGAGATGGCAGCAGCAGAAACGGAAATCATGGAGTCGCGCAATACCCCGCGCGGCCTGCTGCGTATCGACGCGGCAACGCCGGTGATGCTGCATTTCCTGATGCCGCTAATCAGACCGTTCCGTGAGAGATATCCTGAGATGACGTTGTCTCTTGTCTCCTCAGAAACGTTCATCAATCTTATTGAACGAAAAGTGGATGTCGCGATACGAGCAGGTACGCTGACTGACTCGAGCCTGCGTGCGCGTCCGTTGTTTACCAGCTATCGTAAGATTATTGCCTCACCGGACTATATTGCCCGTTTTGGCAAGCCCGAGACCGTCGAACAGTTAAAGCAGCATCTGTGTCTGGGGTTTTCCGAACCCGTTTCACTCAATACCTGGCCGATTGCCCGTAGCGACGGACAGCTCCATGAAGTCGAATGTGGGATTTCTTCCAACAGCGGGGAAACGTTAAAGCAGCTTTGCCTGAGCGGCAACGGCATCGCATGTCTTTCAGATTATATGATTGATAAAGAGATCGCGCGGGGAGAACTGGTGGAGCTGCTGGCCGATAAACGTCTGCCGGTAGAAATGCCTTTCAGCGCCGTTTACTACAGCGATCGTGCGGTCAGTACACGCATTCGGGCATTTATAGACTTTTTAAGTGAGTATATAAGAACAGCTCCCGAAGGAGCTGTGAAAGAGGGTTAAAGGTACAGAGGGTCGGGCAATTAATCCCAATCAGGGGCCAGGCCTTCCGGGCTGACCAGACGATCGTTGCAGTCCAGTGCCGCGATCGCTTTTTTATCTTCAGTATCCAGATGCAGGTCCAGCGCCAGCAGGTTGCTTGCCAGGTTTTCACGCTTGGTAGATGAAGGGATCACGGAGTAACCTTCATCCATTGCCCATGCCAGAATAACCTGCGCCGGGGTCGCGTTATGTTTAGCGGCAATGCGTGCAATCACTTGATCTTTTAGCGCCTTACCGTAAGCCAGCGTCATGTAAGAGGTGATGTGGATACCGTGCGCTTTAGCCCAGTCAACCACCTTACGACTCTGCAGATACGGAGACAGCTCAATCTGGTTGGTCGCGATATTGTCTGCACCTACTGTAGCAATGGCTTTTTCCATCAGCGGAATAGTGAAATTTGAGACACCAATTTCGCGAGTCAGCCCCTGCTCTTTCGCTTCAAGCAGCGCCTGCATAAACTCTTCAACGGATACCGCATCGCCCGGAGATGGCCAGTGGATCAGCGTCAAATCAACATAATCCGTACGCAGTTTCTTCAGACTTTCTTTCAGACTTGGGATCAGTTTGTCTTTGCTGAGATTTTCAATCCAGATCTTGGTGGTGATGTACAACTCGTTACGCGGTACGCCACTTTCGGCAATCGCCTGACCAACAGCCGCTTCATTTTCATAGATTTGCGCAGTGTCGACAGCACGGTAGCCCAGCTCAAGCGCCGTTTTGACAGAAGCGATAACCACGTCGTCTTTCAGGCGAAACGTACCTAAACCGAATGCAGGGATAGTCATAGAATTCCTCTTTTTAATCACTATGTTCGTTAACTGAGAGGATTATGACCATCAGTTCTTTGCCGAAAAAGAGTGAAAAATGCAGAGGATTTTTGCGGATTCAGCAATAATTAAATCGCTGAAAAAGAAAAAGCCCTGAGCGTCAGCTCAGGGCTCTTAATAAGTGGCGGAACGGACGGGACTCGAACCCGCGACCCCCTGCGTGACAGGCAGGTATTCTAACCAACTGAACTACCGCTCCACCGAATTTCTTTGTCACTACCCGGATTATTCATCCCGGTTTACTGCAATTTGATGCCTGGCAGTTCCCTACTCTCGCATGGGGAGACCCCACACTACCATCGGCGCTACGGCGTTTCACTTCTG